>JBDWQQ010000030.1:0-16932 GCA_039986455.1 Halioglobus sp. | reverse complement strand
TGTTTTCTTTCAGATCGAAAGACCCCGATGTGAATATTTATGCAGTGGGCGATCAGATGGACGCGCTCGGTTGGCAGGTGAATCGCAACCAATTTCCCGCTGGACTGCACGCTATGGTAACGGCACAGCACCTGAAGGTTGTCGATTCTTACCTAGATGACTTGCAGGCGGCGGTCGACACGGTGAAGAAAAACCCCGAGTTGGCGCAGCAGGGCGGGGCGGCCACTTACGGGATGATGGCGCATGTTCCGCTGCGCGGCATGGTCAAAAAGAAGGTGCTGGAAATGTATTCCGAACAATATCGGGCGGGGGGTGGCGAGCTAGATCTGGCCTCCGGTGCCGAATCCGGTATTGGTGGCGGCGATAAAAAAGGGCTACTTGATAAACTAGTGAGTCGCTACGTGGAGTACCAGTCGCGCAAGGCGTCCAGTGGGCGCTAGCGTGATTCGTTGCGCGAAAGAACTAAAACAGGTGGCATGCGCAACTGAATGACTCAGGTCATTTAACGCCTATTGGGTTCGCGCTATGCTGCTGGCTCCTTACATCGAGGAGGCATCATGAAAGTCAGAATTTACGCATTCTTTGCTTTGTGCTTTGCTTGTACATTCGCAGCGCCATCCCTGTCCCAGCAAAACCTGCAGGCAGAAGCAGAGACCCTGGCCGCTGAATTTGTTGGTCAACTGAAACCCCTGCTCAAGTCAGCTCTGCAGGACGGAGGTCCGGTCAATGCGATTGAGGTTTGTTCACATCAGGCGCCTAAATTAGCTGATTCGTTGGCTGCGGAGTCTGGTTGGCTGGTTAAACGGGTGAGCCTTAAGTCTCGCAATGCGAGTCGCGCCGTTCCGGACCTCTGGGAGACTGATGTACTTCATGAATTTAACCGCCGCCAACAGGCGGGAGAGAATCCGCTACAAATCAGTTATAGCGAAACCACACCCTCTCACTTTCGTTACATGCAAGCGCAGGGTGTTGATGGCGTCTGCCTGACCTGCCACGGGCAGCAATTATCCCAAGAGGTGACAGAAGTGCTGCAAAAGTACTATCCCGATGACATCGCTACGGGCTACTCTTTGGGTCAGATCCGTGGCGCGATCAGCCTGACACGGCCGCTGTAAAACCTCTTTGAGGAGTTGTGATGACACTTTCAATCGAGCTTGAAAAATACACGAAAGCGAGTGCCTGTATCGATAGCGAACATCCGGATATTCAGGCATTGGCTGCGAGACTCTGTAATCCCGCTGTCAGTGACCGGGAAAATGCCGTTAGTCTTTACTATTGGGCTCGCGACGAGATTCGTTACAACCCCTATTCTTTAAGCACCGAGAGGCGTCACTACCTGGCGTCGCAGGTGCTGGCACAGGGCGAAGCCTGGTGCGTGCCCAAGGCAATACTGCTGGCTGCGCTTTGCCGTGCCGTGGGAATTCCGGCGCGACTGGGCTTCGCCGATGTGCGGAACCACCTTTCAACGCCGCAGATGCTTGAGCTCATGGAGACCGACGTTTTTCTGTTTCATGGCTATACCTCTATCTATCTGGAAGGTCAGTGGGTGAAAGCCACACCGGCTTTTAATGTGCAGCTCTGCGAACGTTTCGAATTACTGCCTCTGGAATTTGATGGTTATGAAGACAGTATTTACCACCCCTGCGATCTCTCCGGTAAGCGACATATGGAATACCTCAATGATCGTGGTGAGCACCTTGATCTGCCCTTTGATGAAATGATGTCTGTGCTTCGTCAGCACTATCCAAAGATGTTTTCCGCCCTGGGGCAGTTGGACACCGAAGAGCAGCAACATGATCGCTGGGAGAACGAGGCTCGTTTGTAACTTGATGCCAGCCTAATTGAACTGAACGAAATACATAGCAGAGGCCGCCAGAAATGCCCGATAAAGGAGATGCGCCCATGTATGAAACACTGGAAGTCGATATCGATGGGGCCGTTGGCACAGTGACCTTGAATCGACCGGAGCGCTTGAATGCACTTTCATTGCAACTGGCTGAAGATCTGATTTCAGTGGCAGATTGGTTTGAGCAACAAGTTGAGGTTCGTGTGGTTGTAATTCGAGGCAGTGGCCGTGCCTTTTGTGCGGGAGCTGACCTTCAGGGATTTCCGCGGCCTGGCGAGGAGGGGTTAAGAGAAGCTGCCGATACCGGCAGACGGATGGCAGATGCTATCGAGAACATGCGCGCCATCACCATTGCCCAGATCCATGGCTGGTGTGTGGGAGGCGGTCTTGTGCTGGCCGCGAATTGCGATCTGCGTGTTGCCGCAGACTCCACTCGTTTCTCCATTCCCGAGATTGATCTTGGCATACCGCTCGCCTGGGGCGGCATACCCCGATTGGTTCGGGAGATCGGCCCGGCTCTGACCAAGGAGCTAGTGATGACCTGTCGTGAGTTTGGTGCCGAAGAGGCCCTGTCGTCTGGTTTTCTCAATCGCTCGGTGGCCGCGCAGGATCTGGCAGCGAGTGTTGCGGAGCTGGCGAGCTGCGTCTCCTCGAAGCCTGCGGTCCCCATCTTCGCCACTAAACGCCACACCAACGCGGTCACGGGCCAGATGGTAGGTATTGATCGGGCATGGTCTGATGCCGATAGCCTGGTAGCCGCGCTCTATGACCCGCATTGCGCCGCAGCGCGAGAGGCGTATCTGACATCTAAGCTGAGCTAGTGACTAGATCAACTAACTTCTGAAGACATCGTATTAACTGACCGCCGCTTTGCGGCGCGACACGCGCTCCAGCACGATCACCGTAAGTGCCGGTAGCATGGTCATCGTCACCAGCATTGCCCCCAAAATTCCGAACATGACAATGGCACCCACCCCGCGGTAGAGCTCGGTACCGGCACCGGGGATTAGCACCAGAGGCGCGAGGCCGCACAAGGTGGTAATTGTCGACATGGCGATGGGGCGCAGGCGTGTGTGCACCGCTTCGGTAACCGCCGCCAGTGGCTCAGCTCCGCCGTTAAAGTTCTCCACCGCACGGTGCACGACCAGAATGGGATTGTTCACCACGGTGCCCATTAAAATCAAAAAACCGAGCATGGAAATCATGTCAAATGGCTGTGATATAGCCGATAGCCCCAGCAGTGGCAGCAGCCCTCCGACGCCGTTAAGTAACGCCAGGCCGACCAGGCCGCCCGCGATACCCAAAGGAATGGATGTCAGTATCAGCAGGGGATAACCCCAGTGATTGAATATTGCGACCATCAGCAGGTAGACGATCAATAGTGCGACCAGGTAATTACCGACCAGCGCTTCACGGGTTGCTTGCAATTGATCTGCTGCACCGGAGATCACAATATTAACCTGTGCCGGAATGTCGCCCCGCTCTCGCAGGTAGCCGACCACCTCTTCCTGTACCCTATCTACGCCACTTTCCAGTGCAACATCGCGGGGCGGAATAATATTCAGCGTCACGGTGCGCCTGCCACCTACCCGGCGGATAGAACTGGTATCAACGGTCTCAGTAAAATCAGCTACCGCAGCCAAGGGGACGATCTTGCCTTGAGACGTATAAAGCGGAACCTGACCCAACGCGTCCAGGTCCATATCCAGCCCGGCGTCGCTGTAGAGATACATGTCGATCTTGTCGTCACCCATGAAAAACTCATCGACATACGTGCCGTCGGTAATGGCAGAGACGGTGTAGCCGAGATTATCGATGTTCAGGCCCAGTTCGGCGGCGCGGTCCCAGCGTGGATGAATCTGCATGAGCGGCTGTGCCAGGCTCAGGGCGCCGGGTTGGCTCTGGATACGCGGGTTGTCAAAGACTTCTCTGGCCCTCGCGTCCGCAAGTTGTGCGACTCCATAAATGGTGTATAGGTCTGGCCCGGATATCTCCAAATTAATGGAGCGGGTGCCGCCGTCGTTACTGGTGATGATTGAGCCCCGTGCGGCGAAGGCGCGCATGCCGGGATACTCGCGGAATTTGGCGGTCAATGCATCCATCAGGCTCTCGATATCCCGGCTGGCAATCGGTTCCGAGATAACGCGCACACGAGTAGGGCTGGCGCTCAGGTTCAGGTACTTCATTGCCGGTACTTCCGACTCGCCGCGGTGGAAGAGGTCGGGATCGGCCTCTACCGCCGGTAGCAGGTAATCTTCAATTTCCTCAGCGATGGCATCCATGGTTGCCATGTTGTAACCAGGTGGTGCACTCATGGAGGCAAAAACTTTCGGCTCTTCACCTTCAGGCAGGTACTCCGCTGGAGGCGTCAGAAAAATTATGATGGCAATACTGACTGCGGTCGTTATGAGCACCGTGGTCCAGCGACTTCGAGAACTCTTCAGACATTTGTCTACCAAGGCCAGCGTGCGGGCTCTGAGTTTGTCCCCGCTGCTTTGGTTTTCCTTCAGGCGTTTTTTCTCGTTAACAAATTCCAGTCTCGCCGATGCAGTGGGCAGCACTGTCACCGCCACCAGCATTGACGCGAGTATCGCTGCTGAGATTGCGACAGCAACATCTGAGTAGAGTTGTCCGGCCTCCTGTTCGATGAAGGCGACGGGCAAAAACACCAGCACCGTCGTCATGGTAGAGGCGAACACGGCGGGCCAGACTTTGCGCACGCCCTGTAGCGCGGCCTCGAATCGGCCAGCACCCTGACGCCGCTCAAGTTCAATGCTTTCAAGTACAACAATGCTGTTGTCCAGGGTCATGCCAAGGGCAAAGGCGATGCCTGCCAGCGAAATGACGTTGATGGTTCTGCCCGCTATAAGCAGGCCAAGAAAGGCCACGATGATGCAAAGCGGCACACCGATAACGCCCACCAGCGTCGCCCTTCCGGAGCGCAGGAACAG
The DNA here is from genome assembly GCA_039986455.1 of Halioglobus sp. Taxonomy (GTDB): domain Bacteria; phylum Pseudomonadota; class Gammaproteobacteria; order Pseudomonadales; family Halieaceae; genus Halioglobus. The sequence goes on along the minus strand of JBDWQQ010000030.1, from coordinate 12,135 downwards.
GTACATCACTCCGGTTGCAAACAGGGCGCCGAGAATCAGGTTCTGCCAAACCGTGCGAATGGAATCCTTAACATAGACCACATCATCGGACATCAGCCGGATCTGCAGACCGGCGGGTTCCAGCACCTGGGGTCTTAGCTCGGCGACTTCTTTGAGCATTTGAGTCTTGATGTCGATAACGTTGGAGCCGGACTCCCGACGCACCGCCATCATGATGCCGTCGGCTCCATTAAAGCGGGCGGTCATGCGCTTTTCAAAGTGATCCATCTTCACCGTGGCGACATCCCGTAGCCGGACGATATTGTCGCCGCGCCTGGCCAGTATCAGGTTCTCCAGTGCTTCCAGATCCTCGAAGCGACCGATAGTTCGCAGTAGGTATTGACGCTTGCCGGCCTCCAGGTCGCCGCCGGAGCGATCCCGGTTGCGGTCGCGGATAGATGCGCGGACATCCAGCAGGGTCAGCTCACGTTGCGCCAGGCGACCCGGGTCTACCAGGATCTGTATTTGTCGAACCGATCCGCCCCAGATGCTGATCTCAGAGACACCGGCAACGCTTGCCATGCGCGGTCGAACGTTATCGATCAAAAAGTCTCGGGTGAGGTCCATGTCTAGCTGCCGTGGGTTTCCGGGCAGAGGTGTGACATTGAAAAACATAAATGAGTTGCTAGAAAACGAGCTGGCATACACCTGTGGCTCGTCAACGTTTTCCGGATAAGAAGGCACCTGACTGAGCGAGTTGTTTACCCGGATCATCATGTCTGTCATGTCCGTGCCTAAGGGAAATTCAAGCTGGATAGATGCTGAGCCTGTCTGCGCGGTTGCAGTCAGTCGGTTCAGGTTGGGTAGATTGCGTAGGTAGTCCTCCTGCTCAATCAGGATTTCCTTTTCCACGTCCTGGGGGGTAGCACCTGGCCACATGGTACGCACACTGATGGTGCGAACGTCCAGGTCGGGGATCATCTGTACGGGAATCCGATTGGCCGCCAGGATTCCCAGCACCGACACGATCAATACGCATACGGTCACTAGGGTTCCGTTGTGAATGATCTTGCTGAACACGAGCAGCCCCTACTGGTTAGTGATGGAGAGAGCGAGGCCGTTTCGCAATGCCTCATTCCCTTTGATGACCACGGTATCGCCTTCGGCAATTCCGCTGCGGATCTCGACTTCGCCATCGAAGACAAGTCCGGTCTGCACTAGCCGTTCTGCGGCCACCGGAAGGTTATTCTCTTGCTCGACAACCCAAACGATTTGACGGCCATCGGCATAGCGCAATAAGGCATCCCGGGGGACAGTGATTCCCTGCTCACCGGTGGGCAGTCGAATCTCTGCCTTGGCGGACATGCCCGGGAGCATCCCGTCGACCGGCTGTGTGGTGATGGCGCGTACCAGGAATGTTCGGGATTGGCTGTCGCTGATAGGCACCGTAGCTGAGACCATGGCCTGGTGCTGTCCGGTTCGTCCGCTACCGAGCGTGAACGTAAGCGACTGACCCTGTTGCAACTTGCCCTGATAATCCTCAGGCGCCTGGAAATCCAATCTCATCTCGTCGGTGGAAACAAGGGTGAATGCGGTTTGTCCGGGTACCGCCCATTCGCCCAGTTCAATTTCCCTGGAGGTGATTACGCCGGCAAACGGTGCTTGCAGCTGGTGCCGCTGCATTAGCCCGTCTCTGTAGCCTGCCTCAGCTCGGGCTCGATCGAGCATGGCTTCGTCCTGAGCTACTTCCGCTGCCAGGTCCTTTACCACAGTCTTCGCGATACTTTGTTTGGGTGCCAGTTCTTGTGCTTCAGCCAGACGTCTCTGGGCATCGGTAAGGGCGCGGCTGGCTTCATTTTGAACGGCGCGAGCGGCTTGGTATTGTTGCCTTGCCAGCTCATCATCCATTCGCAATAGAACATCGCCTGCTTCTACACTGGCGCCTGCGTCCAGATCCAGCTCAGTCACAAGGCCGGCCGTCGCCACCGACAGCCTGGCATTTCGACGCGCGCTGACGCTGCCGTTTAATTTTATAACCTCCAAAATGTCGCGGACTTTGGCGTTGGCTACGGCGACGGGTGCACCCGTGTCCTGAGCCAGTGCGGCAGGCGAGCTGCTCAGCGTGAAGAGGAAAAAAGAAGCCAACAGGCCTCGTCGAATTTGCATGACGTTCATCACCCTTTGAGAAGACGACAATGATGACGGTTTTTGCATACCTGTGCCATAGATACAATCAGTAAAGACACCTAGTACGCAGTCCTGCCACTAGAGGTAATTTACAACCGTTACCGACATTCGAACCGATGTAGTAGGGCAGTTCGCACAATTAATGGGCGCGCAGGTAACGGGCGACGACAATGATGGCAATCGCGGCAATCAGGTAGGCCAGCATGCTGACCTTCAGCACCCCACTGTAATCGCTAGGGGTGACCAACATGGCAGCCGTGGCTGGTTCCAATCAGCTCCATTGCGATTGGCGGTGGCGGTATTCACTGTATTACACAGCAGCAACCTGCCACACGTTAAGACAATTGATTTTATTTATGTCGATATCATCGAGTATGGGATTGGGCATATAGCGCGGCCTGTTTTTCATCAGTGACCATAGTGAAAAAACTCAAGGCACGATAGTTGGCGCAAATAATCTCTGCATACTCGCGAGAAAAATAGCGGCCTACCGTATAGCCTTTGCCGCCCGCATAGGTATGCGGTTCTACGTTCGTCAGTAGCAAGCGAATAGCTTCATCTTGTTTGGTATCTTGTGGAGCAACGACGACTGAGAAAGCGCCTGAGGTAGTGTCTTTTGCCAGGTAGCTGTCTATCTCACCTTTGACCTCGGCAAACGCTAATTGCTCTTCGTCTGAGCGAGAGTCATCTGCGTCTACTAGAATCTGCAATACGTCCAGTAAGTGGGCAACCTGTTTGCTCTGGGGGCCAGTGTCCAGATAGGCAAGAAGGGCCTTGTGTACTTCTATGATTCGGCTTTCATTAGAACGACTGACTTCGAGTGCAGCCCAATTAATGGAAAGACTCCATTCTTCAGCAAACGGTTGAACCAGATCTATTTCGCGTTGATCGATATCACCATCCACCGCTGCCATTCTTGTTAATACTTCTATTAACTGGGGTGCCGATGCAGGGTGAAAAACTTGTTTGGCTAAATTCGCCATTTCACTGCGCTCTCTTTTCATTGAGCTCATCATCAGTTTCCATAGGCCTTTTTTGCGCTCGCCTTTTACCCAGAATCCTGAACCGATCATGGTGACTAGCACCGCAGAAGTCAGCCAGATAACACTATCGATAATGCCCAGCAGTTCACCCTTATATAAAAAATAGATGCCAAAGAAAAATAGCGGTACGGACTCGACTAAAATTCCCGGAATAGAAATGCTCTCAGCGACCTCCGCCACATGTTTTCTGGCCCAGAGCTTGTTTAATTGAAGATAGGCGGCAGAAGCCGCAAAAAGGAGTGAACCGTAGGCGAAAAAATTAATGATTGTTTCCAGCATCGTCCGCCACCCTCGTAATTACATTCAGGCCCCCAGCGTTGGCGGCCAATTCTTGTGTTGAGTATGGCTTTATATGCGGCCTGGTGCTGACCGATTGCCTACCAGTTGATTTCGATTTCCAGACTGGACTCGTCGCTTTCGACTTCAAGCTCGACTTCAACTTCCACCTGATCAGCCACATCAACGTTTAACTTTATTCCGTTGCGTTCGAAATCAAGGCTGTTGTGACGCTCGAGCGCGTCGGCGATATTGTGCAGTAGCTTGGCCGCGGCTTCGCGGGACATCTTGCGCTTTTCTGAAATTTCTATCAGGTCCATGTTTTTACTCACTGTTTATCTGTTGAGGTTTGTGATTCTGCCAGGCGGTAGCGAGAATTCTATTATAGCCGCTCGGCGCTCTATCGTTCGCGAGTTATATCGCTATTAGAATGGCCCGCACACCAGCGCTCTGGCCACTCCAGGCGTCAAATCACCCAATCCATCTAACAGGCGCTCAGGTCCGATTAATACGTCCTTGATCTGGCTAGAGTAGCGGATGGCGGTTTCTCTCATCATGCCCATCATGGGCCAACCCCAAAGAGCAGAGACAGTGACCCCGTCTTGAACGAAGTGTGGATCGGTCAGAAAGCTGCAGTTGATTACCGGCTCTACCGGGCTTCGGTTGCTTTCACTGCCGCCGACCAAATCGATCACTACCGAGCCTTCAGGGATAAGATCACGCAGATGCTCATTGGTTATCAGGAAATTGATACCGCGCAATGCCGGGCTTTGCTCGGCACCGTTGACTACAAGGTCGACATCCCTGAGCCAGTAGTCGACGCGGCCTTTTACCGTGTGGGTACGACCCAATACGTGGACGCAGCCGACGCCCTGAGCGTGGGCCTCGTGTATGGCTCCCTGGCCTACATTACCGTAACCAAGAACGGCGACGCGGGCATAACGCAGGTCAAGATCGGGTTTGTTCTTGCGCAATAATTCCAGACCGTATCGCGCTCCTGCTCGGCCGGTTTCGTGCAGACATTGTATACGTCGAAGGCCCAGTTCAAGGGGCGGGTGAGCCGCTCTGTAGGTAGCAATTGCCTCTTCACCTTCACGCTGCTCAAAGTCGTGCAGGTCAAACAAGTGACAGCCTGATTCCTTAAGGCGCGGGAGGATGTCGTTTTTATCCTGAAAGCTGGCACTGTCGTAAAAGTACAATGCTTCACTGCCCAGTGCGTTGAGCTCTTCGTGTTTTGAATTGCTTTGCAGCACATCCAGCGAGCGGGGGTCGCGATTGCCGGCTCGGCGAATAGCGCCATCGAGTCGCGGGGTCCAATCGAGCACTCGTACCCGAGTGCCACCGATGGTGTTGTTTTCAATAAAAGGCGTCAGCGCCTTATTCATTGCCATGCGACCGAGAATCCGCATGTCTGTTTGCACCCTGGGCGACTCCAGCACCTCCTCCATGGCAATGACGTTAATCTGCCGCTCCTGCAATAACGCAGCCCGCTGTGGGTACGAGTGGAAGTGCGCCATGCAAAATAGAGTGGTACCGGTTCGCATTTGTTCAATGGATTCCATGGAAGGCCCCTTGAACTTGATCACCAGGTCTTTGTTTCTATAGATCTGATCTGCGGGCTCAAGTGCGGCCCCGGCCGAACGATACTCATCGTCACTAAAACCAACCCCTTCTCCGGCGTGATGCTCTACAGCAACCTCTGCTCCGACAGCCACCAGGGCTTTTACGTCTTCTGGAGTGAGCGCCACGCGTTTTTCCAATGCGCCAGGGTTTTCAGGAGATTCACATTCACGGGCTAGACCGATGGATTTGAATGATTTTGCCATGAGTGTGGTAGTTCCAAGTAACTATGGGGGTAGCGCAAGTGGTGTTGAGCGCTTTACTTTAATCTATTGCGAAGCCTTCACAAAGTGTCGCGGGATATAACTGGCTCAGCCCAATACCATGGCCGCCAGCCAGCCGAAAAACAGCAGCGGAATATTGTAATGAATAAATGTCGGGACCACGGAGTCACGCATGTGATCATGTTGCCCGTCGATATTAAGACCCGCTGTGGGGCCCAGTGTCGAATCTGACGCCGGTGAACCTGCATCTCCCAGTGCGGCGGCGGTACCCACCAGGGCAACAATGGCCAAAGGGGAGAAGCCCAGCTGCAATGCCAGCGGGACATAAATCGCGGCAATGATCGGAATGGTCGAAAAGGAGGAGCCGATACCAATGGTGATAAACAGGCCCACCAACAGCATGAGAAAAGCCGCCACCGCTTTACTGTTACCCATTATCGCAACGGAGGAATCCACCAGGCTGGAAATTGATCCGGTCTCACGTAAGACCTCGGCAAATCCGCCCGCGGCAATCATAATAAATCCGATCACCGCCATCATTTTCATGCCTTGAATCAGGGTGTCATCGGTTTCGGACCAGTCCAACACACCGCTCAAAGAAAAGATCATAAAACCGACCAGGCCGCCGTAGATCATCGAGTCGCTGATCAGTTGCACGAAAAAGGCGGCAGCGATGGCCGACAAAGCAATGGCCAGTACTTTTGGTGAATAATCGCCTTGCTGATGGTGGCTATCAATGCCCTCTGCCTGTTCAAGGGCGTTAAGGTCGTATTCACGTCTGTGTCTGTAGCGATACATTGCAACGACGAGGCCGAGCACCATTCCTATCGCAGGGATCAACATGGCCGATGGTGCATTGATACCCTGTACTGCCATGCCACTCTTCTGAATGTTCGCCAAAAGAATATCGTTGAGAAACAGTGAGCCAAATCCAATAGGGAAGAACATATACGGCGTGACCAGGCCAAAGGTCAGCACACAGGCTACCAGGCGGCGATCGATGCCCAACTTACTCATCACGTACAGCAGCGGCGGCACCAGTATTGGTATAAACGCAATATGCACAGGCACCAGATTTTGTGAGAGAACCGCCGCCAGCAAAAGAACGCCTATCAGCATGATTTTGAGTCGCTTCACTTTTTCCTCGCCCGGTTCGGTGCCCAAAGCGACAACCACTTTATCCGCCAGCATGTTGGGCAGACCGGACTTTGCGATAGCGGCGGCGAAAGCACCCAGCAAGGCATAGCTCAGCGCCGTTCTTCCGCCTTCACTGATGCCATTGTTGAATGCTTCCATGGTTTCTTCGGCAGAAAGGCCGCCAATCACGCCGGCAAAGAAAGCAGCGATGAGTAGCGATGCAACAACGTTCACCTTTAACAGGCTTAGCACCAACATAGCCGTTACCGATACCAGTACCGCATTTAGCAGTGCGCTGGATGGAAAGAAGTAGACGGCACCGGCATAGCTGGCCATTGCCAACAGAACTCCTGTTACCACTCGACTCATGGTGTTTCCTCTATAAACTGCATTGCAAACTCGAAGGTTTGGTTATTATTTTATCTACCGTAAAAAATCTTTCTGGCTGACTCAGATAAAGCGATACCGGGCTGGGTATTATACGCAAATACCACCAGCACTCGGGTGATATCGCCAGCGACGGGTGTGACGCGATGGATAGCATTGTGCCCGCGAAACAGCACTAGCGACCCCGGCTCAATCGCCAGAGTAGTGGGCTCCTCTTTCGGGCTGCCTCGCAACAAGTCGCCGACGCTGTCGTAATCTCGTTCACCATTTTCCTTGAACTGCATGGCGCCAATGTATTGAAAATCTCCACCGCTTTCGGGCTTTTGAATGAGCAGGGTAGTAGCGAATGTGGAGTTATCAAAATGCCAGCCCAGCTCTTGGCCTTCGCTGGCATAGTGCACATTGATAGAAGAAAGATCATCGGCGTAGGGATAAATTTTTGCTTCGCCCAGTACGGCGCACAGAAAGTTCTTAAATAGCGAGGCGTTATATAAGTACCGGAGTGGTGATTCACTTCCTATCTGGTCGTCAGTGATACAACCTTTGGAAGAATCCACCCGAAGGTTTCTTGGATGGTCTTCGCTAAAGTCAGGATCATCATCGCTAATGTAAACATTGTGTTGTTGTTGGGTAAAATACGCGAGGGGCTGTTGCTTAATACTCTCTTGAAGAACTGATGCAAGCGCCTGTTCCGTTAAAAACTCGTCAAGCACCAGCGCACCCTGTTCATCCAGTTGCTTTGTGCACTGCGATTGAAAATCTATATCATCGAGCGTGTAGCGGTTTGAATTTACGATACTCTCGAGGTTCATGGATTATTTGCTTTACGAGTTCTGATAGGAGCAGTATATCCAAGCGCGGTGCAAATAACTCTGGCCATACCGTGAAAACATTCTTCTCTACCAAATATTTTTGGGTCGTGTGCTACTTTAGATCTCGCGAAACTCCAGTGTCTTCCTTGAGCAATTGTTGCGCAGCTTCGCTTCCGATCGGGCATGAGGTACGTCGCTGGATTTTCCAGCCTTGTGCCTCCTTGCGTAATAGCCAGCGATTGAACCCAAGGCGCACAAGACGGACGTCTTCGCCTTGTGAATGATAGAGGCGGGAATATCCGGTGACTGTTGCAGATTCGCCTTCTAGCGATACATGCAGCGATCCCACGGTGTGGGCGCAATCGGGGAGCAAGGCTTGATGCTCAGCTGCGTTGAGCATGTCGCGAATGGCTTGCGGCCCTTCGAGTATTAAGCGGTCTTCTTTATGTCGTCCACCGTCCTCGCGACCACTGCCGGGAGCCGCTACCTCATAGATACAATCTGAGGTGTGCAACGCTGCTGCGGTATCTGCGTCACCACAGTCAACGGCTAGTCCATATCGGGTAACTATATTGCGAATGGCGAGTTCGTCTTCTACTGCTTGTAGGCGTGATAGTAGATCGTCGGGTTCGGACATGGTGTGGCCTTGGCTAGGTTCTGTGGGGATTAATGCAATTTATAGAATCGAATAAAGCGGACGTGTCTGGCAATGGGGGGCATAGTGATTCGTTGCCCTCAGAAAATCGTGGCAGCGCTATGCGTGATCTGATGAACGATCAACCGTATCGCGCAAACTGCCCACCTGCCCATCTTCAGCGCCAAGCAGTACGTCGTTATAGTGTCGCTCACCTCGATGGTTCTCAAAGTCAGGGTGAAAGCTCAACAGCACGCTTTGACGAAATGGTCCCGTGGCAGCGGTTGGGGGTGGCGCAGCGTGCATGACATCGCCGATATGAACGGTGATGTCCCCAGCACGTGCAGGCACGGTTATCACACCGGCAATATTCTCGGCCGACGTATCGAGAAAGCCACAACCGTAATGATGTGAGCCAGGCAGGAACTGTAAGCAACCGCTCTCGGGTGTTGCGTCGTAGAGGTAGAGGCTGACCACGTAACAGGGGCACATTGCCGCATGCCCACCCATGCCACAATCCCGGTGCCAGGGTAGATCCGATAAGCCTTCTTTGACGTGCGGGTTTTTGAATACCACGGTGACGCCGTCTTTTGAGTCGGCCGACGGATGCAGCATACCTTCAGGTAGTAGCTTTTCTAATGCCGCAATGCGCGGGTCGTCATAGAGGTCCTTGAAAGCGGGATGTTTACCGGAATCCAGGACGCGGCACAAAACCGCTTCTCCTGATTCTGACTTTCCCCACCACGATTGCTGATTATCTTTACGTGCGTCGCCGGCGATGGCCTGTGAGGCTGCCCTGAATGACTCAATTTCATCGTTAGAGAAAACGTCCCCTACTAACAGGTAACCTGACGCATCGAGAAATTCCCGCATTGTGGCGGTTTCGGATTCCATGGAAAAGCGGGTTTCAGGGTCCAAAGTCATGCCCTGTTTGTCAGTTAACTGAAAGCGCTGATCATCGAACAGTGGACGTCCGGTATATAGCGCCCGCAGCAACGGGTCCCAACGCATGAAGTGCTTCACCTCACCGTGATGACTAAGCAGTCGATCACCGTAAAGAATACCCGGAACAGACTCAAGATCAGCGACCATGCCTTGCCAGTCGTTTTCAGATAACTCAACCGTGAATGCCGCTGTATCCGTGCCCGGCAATAACTGAAAGCCGTCGGAATCGAGTGCATAGGTGAACGAGCGGTCGCAGCTATCGATAGTGATGCCCATCGATGGGCATTGCTGGCCCCTGAATAGCTCCGATCGTCCGGCAAGCAGAAGTTCGGGTAGTGTACCTTCGTGATAACTGATGAAATCTGGCACGTGATCCTCGCCATTCCAGTTAAGCTGATGTGTTGCAGCATAGCAGAGCGTTTGCTTGAAGCGTCACCCCTGACTATGATCGATGGCTAAGTAAATTTCCCAGAACCTATTCGGGCCGTATTGTTTATGAGTTTCGTATCCCATTTGAAGTGCACGCGCTGTGGCGCAGAATATCCCGCCGATGCTGTCATGAATTTGTGCCCGGTCGATAACAGCCCCGTAGAAGTCATCATCGATCTTGAAAGATTGAGCGCTGCGCAACCCAATCAAGCCTGGTACCGCCCCGAGCTCAATAGCATGTGGCGATTTGGTGGCCTGTTGCCATTGGATATCAATGATGAAGAGGACGCAGCGCATATTCACAACCTGGGGGAAGGGCACACACCCTTATTGGACTATCACGATCACCCGCTAGCGATTGAAATCGGTTTCACCTTGTCCATCAAGGATGAAGGCGTGGCCCACCCGGGTTTTGGTGCCAATCCGACAGGTAGTTTTAAAGACCGTGGCATGGCCATGACTATTTCAATGGCTCACAAGGCGGGGATAACCAAGCTTGCAGTGCCCACTCAGGGCAACGCTGGCGACTCGCTTTGTGAATATGTTTTGGCGGCAGGTATGCAAGCGGTGGTTGCTATGCCTGACAACACGCCCGCGCCCATTCGCGACAGGGTTGCGCAACTGGCGAGCGACTCAGCCAAGTTTGATCTCGAATTGGTCACCGGCACGATTCGCGAGGCAGGTGCTCTTCTGAAAGAGAAGTGGCTCGATAAAGGGTATTTCAGTGTTGCTACTTTTCAAGAGCCAGGTTGGAGGATTGATGGCAAGAAAACTCTGGGCCTGGAAGTTGCTGAACCCAAGGAGGAGGGCGGCCCCTGGGAGTTGCCCGATGTAGTTGTTTACCCCACAGGGGGTGGCACAGGTGTGTTGGGCATGTGGAAAGCCTGGAGCGAGCTGGAGTGTCTGGGTTTGATTGGCTCTGCCCGTCCTAGAATTATTTGCGTGCAATCGGAAGCAACACAGCCGCTGGTAAGGGCGTTTGCAAGCGGTGCAGACGAAACCATCGCGGCAGACCCGGGCGATACACTTGCCTATGGCGTTAATGTGCCCGGCGGTGTGGGACACTTCAGGGTGCTACAAATCATCCGCGAGTCCGGTGGTGCGGCGGTTGCCGTGCCAGAAGCTGATATCCATCAGACCTTGAGCGAGGTTTGGAAAGCCAAGGGCTGGTCGATATGCCCGGAGGGGGCAGCCTGTCTGGCTGCAATACCTGAGCTGGTTAAGGACGGAATGATTAAGCCGGATGATAAGGTGGTGGTGTTTAACACCGGCTCGTTGGAAAAGTATTTGCCTGATGTACAGCATTTGCTGTGATGTGGGCGCTGTAAGAGCAGCGCGCCTGCACGTTATAGCCAAGTTAATCCGTTTAAGCTTTATTGCCTTGATTACGACTAGAGCGCTAAGCCGGCAGAGGCATTAATTTGGCGCCAATATTCGAATCTGCTGTGCCAGTACTCATTGTCTCAACTACGGGGTCGCACTGCGTTTACCGAGTATCAGCCATAGTTGGCCTATGATAATGAACAGCGCTCCGCCCGAGAGAATAAAGGGGTCGATATACAACTGCTCATTGAAAGCAAATTCACCCCTCGACATTTTCGCCCATCCCATGAAGTTCTGGTTGACTGCAACGACGGCACCAAAAAAGCCGATCACTGACGCAAGATACTGCAAAATCCAGGGCCGAGTGCCGGGCAGTACCATAATCAATCCGAGGACCGCGATCACTGTGCGCTGGACCCTGCAGTAAGGGCAGATGTAAACCGTGCCAGCAAACTCCATTCCCCAGGCGCCAAGTCCTATTGCGATTGTAACGATGCCGAGGGCTCGCTGGTGTCGTTGCCAGAAGTTCAGGTTTAGTAAACTAATTGTCGTTTCCTCGGTCGCACTGCGTAAGGGCACCATGCCCGCCAGTCTAATGATACAAAGCCATTATGTAACTGCATATTTTTTTGGATCTATTTGGATATATCGTTAACGTTTATATACTTACAGAAGAGCAACTTTAAAACCGGCAAAACTTCGGGGCTGCACTTTGAGCCCATTTATTATGTGGAGGCTGCACGGAGAATGTTCTCTCATTACATGGAAGATTTCAAAGCGTTTGCCAGTGTGACTGAGCTTGTCGATACCGAGTTAACTCCGGTTAGGTGAAACTCATTCGATATCATCCCCTATGAAGTTTGCGCTGCTGTCTTTTGGGTCTAAGCCGCCGCGATATCGAAGGTCGATAGAGAATTACGCCGACTGAACAAGAGTAGTGGGAACCGCTCATCTATCGAGAGTAGCTTTGCGCTATAAGCAGTCATTAGTCTATGAAGCGTTTAAAAATTGGCGAGAACTGCGGGTGGCGTAGGCAACGAGTTGAACGTCAGCGGCCCGACCACCCGGGTATCTAATCAGCATTTGGGGTGCGCAATCACCTGCATGTCCTTGATGCCGTGCACGAAGCTGTGTTCAAC
>JBDWQQ010000029.1:0-9732 GCA_039986455.1 Halioglobus sp. | reverse complement strand
TACCGAAAAGGCCAAGAGCTGCTCAGCCCATCTGGGACTACTGCCTGTGGCGGAGGGTCAGGTTCTGTCTGGCCCCCTGGATATTCTGAGCTGGAATATTCAAAAAGCCAGCAACAGTGGCTGGATGGAAGACTTGTTATTGCTGGGTGGCGATGCCCACATTGCCTTCATTCAGGAAGCAACACTGCGCGCTGAACTGGGCGAGGTTCAACCCAAAGGGCCGCTGTATCAATCCTTTGCACAGGGCTATACGACCGCTAAACAGAACACGGGAGTGATGACGCTCAGCACGCACGCGCCAACAATGCAGTGCAACTTCACCCGCACCGAGCCCTGGCTGGGAACACCTAAAGCAGCAACCGTCACCGAACATGCTTTAGAGGGGCGAGATGACAGGCTTTTGGCGATCAACCTGCACGCGGTGAACTTCACCATTGGACTTGAAGATCTGCAGGAACAGCTGCGGCCCTTGGTAGAGTTACTGATTACGCATCGTGGACCAGCAATACTCGCCGGTGACTTCAACACCTGGAGCAAAGCCCGCCAACGGCTGGTTGATCAGGTACTGTCGCAACACGGCCTGGAACCTCTATCATTTGAGCCCGATTTGCGAACCACTGCCTTCGGCATGGCCTTAGATCACATTTACGTGCGCGGTTTAACGGCGGAGTACACTGAGGTCATTCCAGTCACCAGTTCGGACCACAATGCCCTGAGAGCACGGCTCAAACTGACCCTATGAGGTTGCTTCCATGAACAGATTACTGATTGCGCTTTTTGTCGTGATGCTGAGCACCACTGGCTGGGCGGAAGAAAAGAGTGACCCTGAGGTCGAGTACCTGCTGAGCTTTGTCCAGAGCAGTGGCTGCACCTTTCATCGCAACGGTAGCGACCACGATGCCGCTGGCGCCGCCGACCATCTGCGCCTGAAGTACCGGCGTGGTGGAAAATACGTGAATAACGCGGAGCAGTTTATCGACAGACTGGCCACGGAAAGCTCATGGACAGGTCAAAAGTACACCGTAACCTGTGAGGGCGAAGAGCAAGGCTCTGGCCAATGGCTGCACCAAGCACTGGACGACTACCGACAGTCCAACTCCTGAAGAGACATCAAAGTGGCGGTTGACGGTCTGCCTCAGGGCACTCCGGTCCGCCTGGCTTTGCAATGGCCACATGCTCGCGCTCCAAGCGACGGATAAGGTAGAAGGCGGCAACGACCGCCAGGCTCCCAAAAATTACCGCACCAAAAGCCTCCCCCGCCAAGACACCTTTGGCGCCATACCAATTTGCGCCCAGATAAACGAAGGGAATGGTCCCCAATAACGCCCGGCCGAAATTGAATCCTGTGGCCCACTGAGGATGATGTAAATTGTTAAAGCTGGCGTTAGAGATAAACAGTGCACCGTTGAAAAGAAACGCGCCCACCAGGAAATGGCAGTAGAACAAGATCAACTCCGCCGCCGCATCAGAGGCAGAAAACACCCTCACGATACCGTCACCCGCCAGTGCAAGAAGTACCCATACCAGTAACACGTAACCGACATTGAAGATTAAGGCATTGCGCAAAGTAGAACGAACCCGGTCGTAGTGCCCCGCCCCCGCATTTTGGCCAATAATGGGTCCCACTGCGCTGGATAGCGCAAAGATTGCACAAAAGGCCACCGGGGTGATTCTGCCCATTATTGCTGCGCCCGCGACCGCGCTATCTCCAAACTGGGAAATGGTTCGCAGAACAAAGCTCCCTCCGATTGGCGTCGCCAGATTAGTGAGCACGGCAGGCGCTGCAATTTTTAACAGAGGCCTCAGGTCAGCGAGAAACTCGTCCAATGAAATACGCTTTGGCAAGCGATGCACAACAGAGATCGCGTGCCAGGCAACAACCAGCACCGCGAGCCGGGCCACCACCGACGCCCAGGCTGCCCCTTCCAACCCCCAGCCCAGCGTAAAAATAAACAGCGGATCCAGCACCCCATTAACCAACGACCCGGTCACCGTTGCCCACATCGAGCGCCGGGCATCTCCCAGGGCTCGCACTCCGGCCGCTGCACTCATACCCAGCACTAGGACTGGCATGTTGGGTAAAAGAATCCCGGCATAGCGATTGGCGTATTCCAGCGTCAGCCCCGAAGCGCCCAGCAGCCGGAGCAGCTCTTCAAGGTAAAGCCAACCGAGAAAAGAAATAAAAACAGAGACGAGGACACTGAAAATCAGGCCACTGGTGCAATAGCGACTGGCAAGATCGCGCCGCTGAGCACCCTCCGAACGAGCGACCAGTGCACCCAGAGAGATTTGTAATCCGATACTGATCGCCACCAGAAAAAACATCAGAGTACCGGCAAAGCCAACAGCGGCGGCCAACTCCTGCTCACCCAAAAGCGTCAGGAAGTACATGTCGACCATGTCTACACCAAACATGGTGAGCAGACCCGTCGCCGACGCCGCCGTCATCACCAGCACGTGACGCATGGTGGAGCCTCGGGTAAACACTGCCGGCTGGGACATGGATGCTTTCAGACTGACTTAAGGGATAGGCATCATACTTCAGAATGTCGGCACTGTATGCGCCGCGGCTCTTTACGTGAGGCCCGCAGCGACCTTTCGGTGATATGGGACTTTCTGCGCCAGAAAAGTTACCATACGCCCACTTTTTGAACTCAAGAGGCCTGGCACACGCCATGACCAACACCGAGCAAAAACCCCCATTAAACCCGATCAATGCGGTTATTTTCATCGGCCTACCCATTGCTGCGCTGATCCTGGTTCCTGCCTGGGGTGTTTACCACGGCTACGATGCTTTCCAGTGGCTTTGGGCCCTGGCCTTTCTTTACTTCAACGGGCTGTCGATCACCGGTGGCTACCATCGTCTGTGGTCACATAAAGCCTATGAGGCGCACCCGGCCCTGAAATGGTTCTACGCTCTTTGGGGCGCAGGTGCCCTGCAAAACAGTATTCTGATATGGGCATCGGATCACCGGCGCCACCATCGCTACGTGGATGATAATCAACGAGACCCTTATTCTGCTGGCCGCGGACTGTGGTTTAGTCATATCGGCTGGATGCTGCGCCATTACAACACCAACGAGCAAGATTTTAGCAACGCAAAAGACTTACAGCGCGATCCTATCGTCATGTTTCAAGACAAACACTACGTTGCGCTGACGGTGCTGATGAACATTGGCCTGCCGCTACTGCTCGGCATTTGGCACGGGGATATCATCGGCACGCTGCTACTGGTTGGCTTGCTTCGCCTGGTGGTTAATCATCATGTCACTTTCTTTATCAATTCCCTGGCGCACTTCTGGGGCACTCGACCCTACACCGAATCCAACAGCGCCCGAGATAATGGCTTTCTCGCCTTCCTGACTTATGGCGAGGGGTACCATAATTATCACCACATCTTCCAGACGGACTATCGCAACGGTATTCGCTGGTGGCACTGGGATCCCACCAAGTGGTTGATCAGCGCTTGTTCCAGCCTCGGCCTGGCTAAAAACCTGGTGCGTATTCCCGATTTCAAAATCCAGCGCGCCATTCTGGACACACAGTTCCAACGAGCACGGGACCAGCTTGAAGCGTCACACAGCCCGGATTCTCTGCGCGCGACACTAGAGCGCGAATACCAGCTGTTCACGGAATCAATCAACGAATGGACGGGCCTCCAAGCGGAGCGTTACGAGTCGAAGAAAGCGGAAATTGGCGGTGCTCTCAACGAGAAAAAATACAAGCTCCAGCTACGCTGGGAAAGCGCCGCACTGCGTACCAAGTTCAAAGAACTTGAGTACTCCCTGAAGATGCAACGCAAGCGTTTGAACCTGCTCATGGAGCAGATGCAGCTACAGGCTCAGCCCGCCTGATTTCACAGCAGATAATAGGGCCCCGCTCCGATTGGACCGGGGCCTTTTTTTGTCGTCTATAATCTGTTCAGGGTCTCATCTCGTATACACTGGCGACCCTAACCGAAGACTCAGCGCCGCAATGCCTCACCTGAACGCGTTGACGATCGACAATGAACACTACAACAGGATTAAGAGAATGAGCGACTCCGTATATGATTTCACCTGCCAAACCCCAGGCGGCCAAGACAAGCCATTGGCGGACTACAAAGGCAAAGTATTGCTGGTGGTGAACACTGCCTCCAAATGCGGCTTTACGCCTCAGTTTGGTGGATTGGAAGAAACCTATGAAAAATATAAAGACGACGGCCTGGAGGTACTCGGTTTTCCGTGCAATCAATTTGGTAAACAGGACCCTGGTTCAAACGATGAAATCCAGGAGTTTTGTCAGCTGAATTATGGCGTTTCCTTCCCCATGTTTGGCAAAATCGAAGTCAATGGCGCCGGTACAGACCCTCTCTTTCAGCACCTCAAGAAAGAGGCTCCTGGCACCATGGGCACTCAAGGTATTAAGTGGAACTTCACCAAGTTCCTGATCGACTCTTCCGGGAAGGTCGTCAAACGCTATGCACCGACGGTGAAGCCAAAGGACATTGAGAAAGACATCAAAAAGCTGCTTGCCTAAAACGCAAACGCCCTGGCGCTGACGGCGAACATACTCTTTCGCCGCCAGCTCTGCTCAATAGTAGTAGCCAAAGTTAATATTGAAGCGATAATTCCAATCGCTGTTACCTGACACACCAAAGTCCCCCACCCCATCGATACGCCCATAGTCGTCGCCTTCGTCACCCACAAAGTAATTACCGTTGGAATAAGCAAGATCACTGTAGATATACCAACCCCCGCTGGCCCACGCTGCACCCACTACCGCTAGCTCACTATCATTGAGCTGACTGTCTAGCTTAATGATGCTGCTGTACTCAAGATAGGGGAGCACATAGTCCAGCCAGGGGATCTGTGGCGTATCGATTCGGTAGCTCAATGAAACCGCAGGCAGCCAGCTGTCGGTTGCCACCGGCCAGGCAAAATCGTACGCACCGAAGGGGATAAGTTCATCCGTGCGCCAGGGGTTGTCTTCATCGATATCCAGGCCGTAACGCGAAACCTGAAGGCCCAGTATAAAATTTTCAAGGCGACTGACGGCATGTACCGAACCGGCCCAATGTGAACCGTCGTCTACACCACTACCCTGCAGCTTGCCGTACTGAAGCGATGAGCCCAGATCCAGTTCCCAGTCATCGCCCTTTAAATGCCGTATCAGGCGCAGGTTTCCCTGATCCCTTTCTCTATAGCCACTGCGTCGTTCATCGAAATTGATACTGCCGTCAGCTGCTACAGTTTCTCGCCATCGCACCGCGTCATATCCATAGCGAGTGCTGTCCTCACTGCGACCGAAGAAGCTGGGTTCGCTGCGCCAGTAGTAGGCCGCATCCCAACTCCAATCTTCCCCTGCGCTGCTGTATTTGATACCCAAGTCAGGGTCGTCTGCCAAACCCACATAATAATGCTGATCGAAAAACCAACTCTGGGATATGCCATAGGGCCCGGCTCCAAACGGCACTCGATTCAATCCAACTTCCAAATGTGAGTCATTGTCGAGTTGATAGCCAAGCCATCCAGTGTGGAAAAAACTATAGCTCTTGCCACTACTTGCCGGATACCAGCGGTACTCAAGCTTGCCCAACCAAGGGCCGGCATCCAAGCTGGCATTAATACGAAACGTATCCAGCTCTACGTTGCCCCCATCTCCGCCACGACTGGGACCTCCGTCAACGCCTTCGTAACTACCATAAACATAGTTCACTCTCATGGCGCCCCCGATTGTCACCGGGCCTATTACCATTCCTCCTTGCGCAGGCTCAGAGTCAGCCATAGGTTGCTGCTCTAAAGACTGCTCGACAGACTGCCCCTGTGAAGCCAGTACCTTTTCCAGGTCGGAGCGCGCAAGAGACAGCTCTGATTCCAGCGTAGCGATCTTGGCTCGCAGCAAGTCAGCCTCATCCGCTGCTGTCGCCAAAGAACAAAAGATAATCGAGGGAAAGATCAAAAAAAGCGGCAGGATAAGCCCACGCAAACGACGAAAATGCAGCATCTTGCAGATATACCCAGTGACATTCGACGTATAAGTGTAGATGGACTTGCCACCGGCGCCACCCTTTGTTGACAAAGATCTTGTTCGCCGCTGCCAACCGAATGTACTAAGATTCACCTTGAGACCTAATTTTCGGAGACCCAGCCATGCGCTCGGCCTTTTTACTAGCACTGTTACTCCTCGCCCCCTCACTGGCAGCCGCGGAGCAGGCGGGAACAATCAAGACCAGCCAGGGCGCAGCTTACATACTGCGCACAGGACTAAAGCTCCCCGCGAATCCGGGCGAGCGGGTTAATGTTAGCGATAGCATTGTCACCGGCAGCGATGGCACGGTGGGCATCACACTTCTGGATGACACTCGCTTAACGGCTGGACCAGACAGCAATATGGAGTTACGTCGATTTGTGTTTGACAGTACCACTCACGCGGGCGGCCTGGATGCAAAGGTCAAACGCGGCTCTCTAGCCGTCATATCAGGAAAGATTGCCAAGACAAACCCTGAAAATGTCAGCTTCAGCACTTCGACGGTTACATTGGGCGTACGCGGCACCCGATTCATCATTAAAGCCGACAACTAGGCAGGGGAAGGATACATGCTGGGCTTTTTGCTATTACCCGCAGCGGTGATCACCGCTGCATTACTCACCCAACCCAAACCAGTACAAGAGAGTAGTACTGTTATTCTCTTGCCCGACGAGGACGGCTCAGTGGGCTCTCTTATCGTGAGCAACGAGGCTGGCCAGGAATCCTCAATGAATACGGCCTATGGCACTCTCCAGACCGGGGTATCCGGGGATATCGCGACAGGCGTCACCAGTGCCGAGTCGGTAGAAAGTGAGTTTGGTACTTTGCTGGCTGCCACACCCATCGCCCCACGCTCCTTCGCTGTAACATTCGAATCGGGTTCTGCCGATACGCTCAGTGCCCAATCGCTGCGAGAAATCGAAACCATCAGAGCTTATTTACTGACGCTACCCGCGCCGGAAATCGTAGTGACAGGCCACACCGATCGCGTTGGAAGCATAGAGGACAACGACCAGTTGTCCCGGCAACGCGCGCAATCTGTTAAACGTTATATCGAGTCAACCGGGTTGCGCACGTCCAGCCTGTACGCGACTGGCAGGGGTGAGCGAGAGCCGTTGATAGAAACTGCGGATGGGGTCGCCGAACCACGCAATCGCCGGGTTGAAATCAGTGTTCGATAGACCAGCGCAGGTTTAAAAAAGGCGAATGCACACACTGCTGGAATTCGTTCGACGTATTTTCCAGTTTGGCCGCGGCCGACCGGCGGCCCTGGTCATTCTATTATGGACCAGCTCGCTCAGTGTTCTTTCCGAATTGCCGCTGGAGTCAGGAACTGCCGATCTAACTGGCAACGTTACCGCTGCTTTCACTAAAGCACGTCAGTTTCTGTTCGATGGCTACCAGAAAAATTACCCCCGCGAACCGCAAAGCCAACCCGTCACCATTGTCGCGATTGATGAACTCAGCCTTTCAAAACTAGGCCAATGGCCCTGGCCACGAACCCAACTTGCCGCCCTGCTCGATGCCATCGCTGAGCGTCAGCCCGCTGCCGTTGGTCTTGATATGTACATGCCAGAGGCTGATCAAACCTCGCCGGACATTGTCGCTGCGCAGTTACCCTCAACAACATCTAGCGAACTTGTTGAAGAACTGCTGCGCTTGCCGAGCCATGAAACAATACTGGCAAGGTCGCTGCACAAAATGCCTTCAGTACTGGGAGCCGCCGGTTTTGATCACGAGACTTACACGACTAGCGCCGGCCTTCGAAGCAGACCCGTTCTGGTATCCGGTGGCGATGCCCTGCCCTATGTCAGGCAGTTCAAGGCGGTGTTGGCCAGCCTACCTGAGCTCCAAGCAGCAGCAAGGGGTCAAGCCATCCTTAGCGTCGATCTGGATTTTGGTGTGGTTAGGCGCATTCCGCTGGTGTCAGCGGTCGGCGAAACTCTGGTCTCTGGGCTGGCGATGGAAATGCTGAGGGTAGCAACTGGAGACGCCGCCGTTCGTGTCGACGTGGGTGAACACGGAATAGCCTCCGTAGGGGTGGCAGATCTCAGTGTCGCAACCCAGTCTGCCGGAGATATCTGGCTGCACTTTTCACGAATCGAGCCCATGAAAACTCGCTACGTCTCGGCATACTCGGTGCTCGACGGCAGCGTTGACCCTGACATGCTGGCTGGAAAGCTGGTCTTATTGGGACTGACCGGCTCCGGCCTTAACGACATGCGAACCACTGCGTTGGGAGAGTTGGTGCCTGGCATAGAAATTCAGGCACAGGTGTTGGAGAGTCTGTTCGACGGGCGCATTCTGGCCAGGCCCTGGTGGATGAAATGGATGGAGACCACCATTATCCTACTACTGGGGCTGCTGCTAATTTGGTACATACCCCGCCGGAACTCTCCTCTCGCCCGTTTTATTAGTGCCGTGCCCCGCGCCTCGGCCTGGATAACGCTTGCTATTAACTTGATGCTGGTTGCCATCGGCTATCTGCTATTTCGCTATCAAGGTATCTTGCTCGATGCGTCGTCGTTTTTTCTCATTTTATCCAGCGTCATAGGCAGCCTAATTGCCAGCACTGTCATAGAACTTGCCAGAATGGAGCAACAGACAGCAGAAGAAGAACAGCGAGTCAGGGAGGCTGCCAACCTGATCGCCGGGGAGCTGGCGGTGACCCTTGAGCAGCCCATACACGGCAGACTATCGACAAACTCCAGCCAGGTCCGCGAGCTGACCCGACGCTTGGCGCTGGAAGCGGGCGACGATAGTCGCTACAGCGACCAACTGGACGCAGGTGCCGTCGACAGACTCTGTGAGGCGGCCGTTTACCGCGATGTTGGCATGGCCCAGGTCCCCGCAGACATACTGGCCACTGCAGGAGGCCTCGACCCCGAAGCCCGCAAACGTGTGGACGAACACACTGAACTGGGTGCTCTGGCTATTGAGACAATACGCAATGCCATCGAGCATCGAATCGCTGAAAGTGACCCGCAAAGCTCGAGGTTTTTTACCTGTTTGGAAGCTGTTGCACGCCATCATCACGAACACTGGGATGGCAGCGGCTACCCCAGTGGGCTCAGTGGTGAAGACATTCCACTGGAGGCTCGAATCGTTGCATTGATAGACAGCTGGGATAGTCTGGTAAGCGACCGCCCATGGCGCTCTGCTATGGACACCAAAGAGGCCACCGCCACTATTCGCTCAGGGGCAGGTACTCGCTTCGACCCGGCACTCACCGAGCACTTCTTCCGCGTTCTGGAAAAGAGCCGCTAGCAGCACGGAACCCAGCGCAAAAAAAAAGCCCGGCACATTGCCGGACTCTTCTATGTTCATTCTCCCCGCTTTCGCAGAAAGAACGGCATCGATTACTCGATGATTTTAGCTACAACACCAGCGCCAACAGTACGGCCACCTTCACGAATCGCGAAGCGCAGACCATCTTCCATGGCAATAGGAGCAATCAATGTCGCTACCATCTGAACGTTGTCACCAGGCATAACCATCTCAACACCTTCAGGCAATTCACAAGCGCCAGTCACGTCAGTCGTACGGAAGTAGAACTGAGGACGGTAGCCTTTGAAGAACGGCGTGTGACGACCACCTTCGTCCTTGGACAGAATGTAAACTTCTGCTTCGAACTTGGTGTGCGGGTTAACAGTACCGGGGTGAGCCAGAACCTGGCCACGCTCAACTTCTTCACGCTTGGTACCACGCAGAAGAACACCAACG
>JBDWQQ010000028.1:0-79884 GCA_039986455.1 Halioglobus sp. | reverse complement strand
CGTTTACCGACGCCTATATCGCTCAGCAGTATCTAGCGCTCCCCGAGGAGTCGCAAAAGCGCTTTGAGCCCATGATTACGGGCTTCAACCCCGCGGACATGTATGCAGCAGATCACATTCGCAGGGTATTGCAGACATTTCCAGGCGTTTTCACCGGTATCGGCGAGTTCACCATTCATAAAGAATTTGTCTCGGCCAAAATTGCAGGTGATGTCGCTAGCTTGATCGACCCTGCCCTGGATCGGGTATTCGATTTCTGCGCTGAAAGCGGACTCCTGGCGATCATGCATAACGATATTCATATGCCCTTTGTTAAGTCAGAGGCCAAGCGTTTTTACTTTAATCAAGCCAAGGCTCTGCTATCGCGTCACCCCGACGCCACCATCATATGGGCCCATACCGGCTTAGGTCGCGTTGTGAGACCGGTGGCCGAGCATATGGAACTGATTGAGGAAATACTGGCAGACCCCGCATTGAAGCATGTGTACTTCGATATCTCTTGGGACGAGGTGGCAAAGTATGTCGTGGCGACACCGCAATCGGTCGCCTTGACGGCTACTCTGCTGGAGAAGTATCCCGATCGTTTTCTAATGGGTACGGACAATGTGGCTTTGGCTGAACCGAAGGCGGCTTTCGCTGTGTTTGAGCAATACAGACCGCTGTGGAGTGCCCTCAGTGAAGAAACCAGTTACAAGGTGAGGAAGGGAAACTTCGCGCGTTTGTTTGACGGTGCTGCTGAAAAAGTACGTGCATGGGAGCTTAACAACCCTGCGCCGCGTTAGCCGACGGTTGCTGTCGGCTAACGATGGCGTAGAGCTTACAAAGCCTACTTATGAGGGCAGATAAGGTACTTTTGCCCCGTCTGGCGCTGACCATAAGCCATCATTGCGTCCGCAGATAGCGCTTCTGAAAGCGATATCTCTGCGACGTAGTGACTGGCGAACGTGGTTTTGATTTCGCGCGCAACTCGCTGCTGTAATCCAATCATTCGCTCAATACCAATGCGCTGTAAAAAAGGCGTTAGCAGAAAGCCTCCCACGTTGAAGGAAAAGCCGTAAGCTGGCGTTAGCGTCAGGGGTGTCAAATCGAGGCGACCGTAGACATACACCTTTTTCATCGTGTCAGAACCGTAACGGTTGTATTCCAGCCCCGCGGACGCGGCTCGCTCCATACAGGTCAGAATAGTATTCGTCAGCCTGCCTCCGCCTGTGGCGTCAAAGGCCATATAGGCATTGGTTGCAGTGATGGCGGCCGTTAGTTGATCTTCAAAATCATCAGCACTTGAGTCAACGACGTATTTAGCACCAATCTCCCGCAAAATCTCCGCTTGCTCAGGCTTACGGACGATATTGACCAGATCCACGCCATCAGCGATGCAAATTTTGTTTAGCATCTGACCCAAGTTGGACGCCGCTGCAGTGTGCACCAAAGCGGTAAAGCCCTCCTCACGCATGGTTTCGACCATACCCAATGCCGTCATCGGATTAACAAAGCTGGATGCGGCCTCGCGAGGCGTGACATCTTCACCCATGGGAATAGCCATCATGCTGTGAACACAGCGATATTGCTGAAACATATCGCCACCGGCGATAGCGACGGTCTTGCCGAGCAGGGCCTGAGCAGCATCGGAGTCCCCCGCCGCCACAACTACGCCTGCTGCCTCATTACCCACCAGCATTGATTCACCTTTGCGCCCTGCCACCATACCGGCAAGTTTGGGAGCAATAGGTGCTTCAACCAGAGGCTCTCCACCAACCTCGGAAATGTTGGCGGCCATCATGTCTGCAGGGCCAAACAGCAGCGCCAGGTCGGAGGGGTTGATAGGTGCCGCTTCTACTCGAACCACTATTTCATCGGGACCTGGTTGCGGCACTTCCGCTGTTTCGATGGAAATTTTCAGGGTGTTTTCGTCGGTCACCAGCGAACGAATCTGACGCGAAGTGTATGAATCTGACATAACTTTTCCTTGTGAGAGGCAGGCTTAAATGGCCGGCCGATATTGAAAGCTTAATGAGGTGCGAAGACTGTAACCAGCTGCCCTCCGGCAATCAAGAGGTAGCGCATCCTTATGGCTACAGTTGAAAATTCAATTCCACAGTGGTACCCGCAGGGTCCCTGAGAAACAGCTGCTGTTGATTGAGGGTTTCAATAGCAACTTCCCCAAAAGGAATGCCGTTTTTCTCCAGACGGGCCTTAGTTGAATCAAGGTCACTGCAACGCAGAGCGACATGGTCGAAGTAACCATTAGAGTCGCCGGCTCTGCCCGGATCTTCAATCAGGTGGATAATGGGCTGATTTCCCGAGTAAAGCCAATAGCCGCCAATGCCGCCAAAGAAAGGCCTTTCGCCGGGTAAAATCTCCAGTGCCTGACGATAAAACTCAACCACTTCTTCGAGTACTTCAGCAGGGGCCGCCAGGCTCACATGGTGAATAAATGGCGCGTTGCTCATAGGTCTGATCTCACTATATCGGCTTGGATACTGCCGTTTAACGTCAAGCAGTATAGACCCATACCTGGGCGCCGGCTCAACTGCGTTAATAGTATTCGTGCTAGTGTTTGGCTTTCGGCTCAATGTCGCAGCACCTGCCTAAGAGGAAACAAGCGATGCGTGAGTGCAACCAATGTGGAAAATGTTGTATCGCATACAGTGACGGAGGTCTCACCGCCAGTGCGGAGGAAATCGAAAACTGGGAGACGTTCAGGCCGGACATCGCAGCCTATGTATCCAACGGGGAAATCTGGATGGACCCTGGCAGTGGCCGGCGACTGAAACGCTGTCCCTGGTTGCAGGAACTACCGTACAAGAGGGTTGGACAATCGGCTCTGTACACCTGCGGCATCTATGACGACCGCCCCGAGGACTGTAGGCTCTACCCTACCCTGATCGCGGAAATGGTCCGAGATGGTTGTGAAATGATCGAACTACGCGACCTTGATGATCCCAAAGAGGCACAGCGGGAACTTGACCTGATCATGGCGGAGAGCAGGCCTCCGCTCGCCTGAGTCTTTAACGACGGTGAATTTAGCCGCAGCACTTTTTGTATTTTTTGCCACTGCCACATGAACAGGGCTCGTTCCTGTTGGGCGTTTTATCAATCGTGACTGTCTCGGCTTTATTCACCAGTGCCATCAGCTCAGCAATATTCTCCTCAGTCTCTGCTTCCTCTTTGACCTCGATATGGGCAAAAAGCGAATGCTCTGCGACCAGTGCTGCCACCTCTGCTTTACGCAGCTGCGAGCCAACCGTGAGTTGCAGCGGGTATTTTTTGCTGCCACGTTTGAGAATGCCCTTGGCGGTATAGCCGCTCTTTTTGTGATCCTGCCGCGCATCCTGGCGACCTTTGAAGAAAAATTTATCCGACATTACAGTGCTCCGATAGTGGGCAGGTTCTAGTTTTCAATGGCTGAAAAGAGTCGATCAGGCGAGTGAGCGCGGCAGTCTACTCGACTGTCCAGCGAAAAGACCGACATTTTTATGGTATTCCTCGCGGCCCTTGGTCCAGCGAAGTGTAAAACTTGCCCTATCTTTTAGTAGTGGCTCTGGTATAGTCCGCGCCGTCTTGGCGCACATCGGTCTGCGTCTAACATCAGCATCACACTCTGTGACGCGTGATACCAAAGAAAATTCAAAGTCTGGACCGAACCAGCCGCGAACACTTTTTGCGTTTTGGTCAGGCGCGCTCGCTAAGAGCTCCAGGAGCATTACACAACATGTTATTTAAAGACCTCGGCCTATCGGCCGAATTGCTGCGTGCGGTTGAGAAACAGGGTTACGATGAAGCGACCCCGATACAACAGAAGGCGATCCCGCTCGTACTAAAAGGTAAAGACGTACTCGCCGGAGCCCAAACGGGCACTGGCAAAACGGCAGGATTCACCCTGCCTCTACTACAACGATTGCAGAGCAATCATGTAGAGGGTCAAAAGCGCCACCCCAGAGTCCTTGTGCTCACCCCTACTCGCGAGCTGGCAGCGCAAGTACATGAGAGCGTTAGAGACTACGGGAGATTTCTGCCCTTTCGTTCGGCTGTCATATTCGGTGGCGTAAGCATCAATCCGCAAAAACAGAAGCTGGTCAAAGGCGTTGATGTGGTTGTGGCTACACCGGGCAGGCTGCTGGATCACCTGCAGCAGCGCAGTATTGATCTTTCGAAAGTAGAGATACTGGTACTGGACGAAGCAGACCGGATGCTCGATATGGGCTTTATCCGCGACATCCGTAAAGTGCTGAATGCCATTCCCAAAAAGCGACAGACTCTGCTGTTCTCTGCCACTTTCTCAAAAGAGATCAAGTCTCTGGCAGCGGAATTCCTGCATCAGCCTGAGGAGATCCAGGTCACGCCGCAAAACACTGCTGCTGAATTAGTGAGCCAAATTGTCTATCCCGTTGATAAAGGCCGCAAGCGTGAGTTACTGTCGCAAAAAATTGGCGAAGAAAACTGGCAGCAAGTACTGGTTTTCACCAGAACCAAACACGGTGCCAACCGGCTCTCTGAACAACTGGGCAAGGATGGCATTACGGCAGCGGCAATTCACGGCAACAAGTCGCAAGGCGCCCGAACCAAGGCGTTGGCGAACTTCAAGCAGGGGTCGATCAGGGTTCTGGTGGCAACAGACATCGCAGCCCGCGGTATCGATATCGATAAGCTGCCTCACGTGGTGAATTTTGAGCTACCAAACGTGGCCGAAGACTACGTGCACCGCATAGGGCGCACGGCCCGCGCCGGCCAGGAAGGTCATGCGGTGTCGCTGGTCTGTGTCGACGAACTCAAGCTACTTCGAGACATTGAAAAGTTGTTGGGAACGAGCATCGAGAAAGTTAATCTGCCTGGCTACGATGTAGATCCAACGATCAAGGCTGAGCCCATTCAGAATGGCCGCGGAGGGAGAAACTCAGGCGGTCGTCGTAACAATGGTGGCGGCTCACAAGGGCGTGGCCGATCTCGCGTAAACAGCGCTTCTAGGGCTCACTCTGGCGGCGGCAACAGGCGCCACGGCTAAGCCGCTGATCGATACCCTAAAACAGGGTCGCCTCCGTGCTTTACAGGCTCAAATATCGGGCCTGTAAAGCATCCTTAATCGCATTGAACGCGGTTTTATTCGCTTTGTGACGCGTGATAACGACGCTGTGCTGTGACGGTGTTGTGCTGGCCGTCATGGGACCACCCCGGGGGCATCAGTAAGTAAAGTAGCTTGTTGAGTAGCCCGGGGGCCTCTCTGACGTCGAGCCAGAGAGCGCTAAACTCGCCAAACTGCACGTCAATCCAGCTTTCTGAGTTTACTTGCCGGGTGATGCCGTACTCGACCTCTTCGGAATCTTGCAATGGCTGTAAAGTTCCAAACACCCAGTCCCAAAACAAGGTGATCGAGGTGTAGTTGGTGTCCATGTAGAGCAAGTTCTTGGCATGATGCCCCCGGTGATAGGTTGGCGTTTGTAAAACATACTCTAGCGGGCCGTATTTGCCGGGGACCATCTTCGGACTGATATGCAAAAACTTACCCCAGAAGCCGTCGATAATGCTGATTACCGCCACAACTCCCACCGGCACACCGCAGAAGGCGGTCATAAAACCGAGGAAGAATCCAAGATAAGGTAGCTCAAAGATGCTCCGGCCAAGACCGATCAGTGACGTCAGGGTGTCAGGGGCATGATGAGGCGAATGGATACACCACAGTATTCTCACCTTGTGGCCAAGCCAGTGTTGCAGCCAATACCAGAATTCGAAAATCAAAAGTCCAATCGGCCAAATGTACCAACCTTCCCCAAGGGACAGAGGCGTGATTGAGGCGCCTAAGACGGCAAAACCCACGGTGCTAACAATGGGCAATACGTTTTCGACGATGCCGACAAAGATGGCGTTTTTGAGCGGCTGCCCATACGCGTGGAAGAATGATTCTTGCTTGCTGATGACAGTGAGGTAGAGCATTTCTATCAGTGAAATACCCATGGATATCACGAAGACCGTGCCACCCAATCGTACAAGTTCATCGAGCGTCATGCCCTGGACCCCTTCCCCACTTCAGCGCCATTTTAGCTAACTTATGCTCTGAAGTGTTAATCGCACATAGATCGGATTATCTTTTTATTCCGATTCGATTTATGTTGAGTGGCTTGGCTAAAAATGTCTTATCAGCGGGACACTGGGTAAACGAGTATGTTCTTGTAATTACGCGAACTCGGTTACCACCCCGTAAAGTTCCGCTACCCATGCCACGACTCATCAGTGGTGCTAAACAAATTTGAGAGGTGATGCTTTGGACCTTGAATTGAAAAACAAAACCGCGCTGGTTACAGGCAGTGATAGCCGCACCGGCAAAGTGATTGCCGAGGTGCTTGCTGCAGAGGGCGCGCGCGTGATCTATCACGGCAACCAAGAGGCACCTCCCATGCCACTGGCGGTGTTTGGCGACATCACCAACGAGAGCGGCTCTGAGCAGGTGTTGGAGCAAGTCGCTGCGCTGGACTGTTCTGTTGATATTTTGATTAATAACTATGGCACGACAGACAATCACCGCTGGAGCGATGCAGATACAGCGACCTGGCTCTCGCTCTATCAAATCAACACTCTGTCGTCGCTGCGTATGGCCTCTGGCCTAGTAGATGGCATGAAGCGCAGCGGTTGGGGGCGCATAGTCAACCTGGGAACCGCGGGCACGTTTAAACCCTCATCTGCGCGACCCGCCTACTACGCCGCCAAGAGCGCATTGGCCGCAATGGGCGCCAGCCTGGCACAGGAACTGGCTGAAACAGGCATTACTGTGAACACCGTATCCCCGGGTTTGATACGTACCGAACAGGTGGAAGCTGGCTACACGCGCCTTGCCAGAAAGCTAGGTCGCAGCGCCGAATGGCATGATGTCGAAAAGCTGATTGTCGAAAGAGACTTTCCCAACCCCTGCGGCAGAATTGCAGAGCGCGAAGAAATCGCCGATGTCATCGCATTCTTGTGCAGTCGCAGGGCGGGATTTATCAACGGCCAGAACATTCGCATTGATGGCGGCGCTACCTGAGACGCCGGCAGTAGTCACCCTGACAATGACTACTGTAGAGTAGGATCACCTCAAAAATCGACCTTGGAATTTATTGGAGCCATCATGGAATACCGTAATCTCGGCGCATCTGGCCTTCGTGTCTCTGAGCTTTCGTTTGGCTCATGGGTTACTTTCAACAAACAAGTGGACCACAAGCTTGCAGAACATATGTTTGGCACATGCTTTGATGCCGGCATTAACTTCTTTGATAATGCCGAAGGGTACGAAGCTGGCCAGTCGGAGATTGTCATGGGGAAGGCACTACAATCCCTCAACCGCCCACGTGATAGTTACTGCGTGTCATCCAAAGTGTATTTCGGCTGTCACGGTTCTCCCCTGCCGACGCAACAGGGTTTAAGTCGCAAGCATGTTACTGAGGCCTGTCATCAGGCACTGGAACGCCTCCAGGTTGATTATTTGGATCTCTACTTCTGCCATCGAGCAGACCCCCACACGCCCATCGGTGAAACCGTTTGGGCCATGCACAACCTGGTGACTCAGGGGAAGGTTTTATACTGGGGCACCTCGGAGTGGACGGCCGATGAAATATCCCAGGCCTACGAGTTTGCTAAAGAGAACCACCTGACGCCTCCCAGTATGGAGCAGCCACAATACAACCTGCTGGATCGCGAGCGTTTTGAGGTCGAGTACGCACCGCTCTACGAAAAATACGGGTTGGGGACGACCATCTGGTCGCCCCTGGCGTCAGGTGCACTGACGGGTAAATACCTTGATGGGATTCCAGATAACAGTCGAGCATCATTACCCGGGTATGAATGGCTGCGCGAGCGCATGGTAGAGTCAGACCGCGGCCAAGAGCGTATGCAAAAAGTAGCAAAGCTGCTACCACTGGCCCAGGAGTTGGGCGTCTCCTTATCCCAGCTCGCAATTGCCTGGTGCCTGCAGAACCCCAATGTCTCCACCGTCATTCTCGGCGCTTCGCGAGTAGCGCAACTGGAAGAGAACCTTAAAGCATTAGAGGCAGGCCCATTGCTCACCGATGAGGTCCTGGCAAAGCTGACAAGCATCTGATAACTAGCCACCCACTCGCTAACGCTGGAGCTGCATTACTATGGCCTTACTCGGATCCACCCTGATATTCCTCGGCGCAGCGGTGGTTGCTGTTCCTGTGTTCAAGCGGCTAAAGCTGGGAGCTATTCTAGGATATCTGGTGGCGGGGGCAATTATCGGCCCTTCCCTGCTTAATCTGATTAGTGATCCGGTCACCATTCTGCATATGGCAGAGATGGGTGTCGTGTTACTGCTTTTCCTCATAGGCATCGAATTAGAACCCGAGAAGCTCTGGCGCATGAAAAGTGCCATCAGTCTCACGGGCGGCGGCCAACTGGCGATATCCTCGTTGCTGATTTTCATCTGCGTGTACTTCGCAATAGGAAACTGGAATAGCTCACTGGTTATTGCGCTGGCGCTGGCGCTATCGTCGACTGCCTTCGCTATTCAATTGATGAATGAACACAGAATCCTCAACAGTCCGCCGGGGCAACAGGCCTTCGGTATTCTGTTGATGCAGGATTTAGCGGTGATTCCGATACTCCTGTTAGTTGATGCAATGGCCAGTTCTTCTTCTGCTGCAGAAGGACCCCACTGGTACGTGGGCGTGGGCGCAGTTGGCGTTGTTCTTATTGCAGGCAAATACCTGATCAACCCGTTTTTACGCCTTATGTCGAACTACGGTAGCAGTGAGGTGATGACTGCTTCCGCTTTGTTAATCGTGCTTGCTACAGCGCTTGGCATGGAGTCTGCTGGCCTGTCGATGGGAATGGGAGCCTTCGTTGCCGGGGTTCTTCTGGCTAATTCTAGTTTTCGCCATCAGCTCGAAATGGAAATAGAACCCTTTAAGGGTTTGCTGCTGGGATTGTTCTTCATTTCCATTGGCATGAATCTCGATCTGCTGCTTCTGGTTGAGATGCCGCTGCTGATCATTAGTGCAGCGCTTGCACTGGTCGTTATCAAAACACTGGTGATATGGGGACTGCTAAAGCTCGCAAAGCAGACCTCACGCGATGCCATGCGTATCGGCCTGATGCTATCGCAGGGTGGCGAGTTTGCTTTCGTCGTCATGACACAGGCGGCGGGTAATGGCTTGGTTGATCCTCTGCTTGCTAATCAGATTACGCTCATTGTGGGAGTATCGATGGCTTTTACTGCTCCATTGGTCATCATTCACAGTCAGTTTTTCAGCAGCAGCAATTGCCCTAAAGTTTATGACAGCGCTAGCGACACCGATGAGCCCTCGGTCATTATTGCCGGGTTCGGTCGGTTTGGGCAGATGACCGGACGCATTCTCGCGGCCAATAATATCGCCTTCACCGCACTGGATAACGACGCTGAGCACATTGCGTTCGTCAATCAGTTTGGCAGCAAAGTGTTTTACGGCGATGCCAGCCGCCTCGATTTGCTCAAAATCGCTGGCATTGAGCATGCAAAGACACTGCTGGTGGCGGTGGACAATGAAGAACAGGGACTGAAAATCGCCGAGCTGGTTCACGAACACTATCCCGATGTACGCCTGGTCGCACGCGCGCATAATCGATTTAGCGTAGAGCTCTATGAAGCTCAGGGTGTAGACGCGGTTGTTCGTGAAGTGCGCTCTGGTGGCCTGGAGGCCGCCGAATTAGTGCTCAGGGAGATAGGTTATAGCCAGGTTGAAGCTTCCAATTTGGTCAGGATTTTTGAACGTCATGATGAGGATATGCTGACCCAGGCGCCGGCGCGCAGTGAGGGTATGGACGATTACCTCGCCCACAACCTCTCCAGTAGAGAACAGTTAGCCAGCCTGTTTGAGCAGGACCGAAAAGAGATTAAAGACTGAGGCAAATTGATGTGACGGCTCAAGGCAGCGCTTCATCTTTCTAGTAGGCCTTCGCGGTGCTGGGTAAGTACTCGACAGTTCCTTCTCTGCGCGGGTCCGCCGCGCCCTCCAGAGCGTTGTCTCGGACCAAGATCATATGCACGCCAGAGTTTTCTCCGTTGCGCTCCTGTACGTTATAGCCCCGTTCTTTTAAGTCGTTGGCGATGTCTTGACCCGGCGGCACATTCACTTCGACTCTCACATTTTTGCCTCTGGCAATAATATTGGGAAAGGCGACTGCTTGTGATGGGGTCAAGCCCCAATCAAGCACCGCTGCCAGGGACTTAAAGACATAAGCTGGAATATTGTTGCCTCCCGGGGACCCGGTCACCATCAGCAGTTCGCCCTGCTGATCAAAAACCATGGTGGGCGACATCGACGAACGAGGCCGTTTTCCAGGCGCGATCGCGTTGGCCTGCGGTTCACTGCCCGGTAGATATTCCTTGGAGAAATCAGTCATTTGATTGTTGAGCAAGAACCCAGCTACCCAGCGAGAAGACCCGAAAGGCGCTTCCACGGTCGCTGTCATCGATACGGCATTCCCTTGGGCATCTACGATGGAAAGGTGTGATGTACCCGGCACTTCGGCGGTGGTATCCACTGCCCACATGGCCAACGGTTGTTCCGCACCCGCAAAGGCAACGGGGTCACCGTGTGTGGGAGTCTCGCCGGGGGCAAAAGGATTTGCGGCTCGATGCCGAAGATACGCAGGGCTCAACAACTGCTCCAGTGGTATATCGATGACATCCGGGTCACTGAAAAAGTGATCTCGGTCCGCATAAGTAAGGCGTTGCGCGTCAACGAAAGCCGAAATTCTGTCATCCCGTTCAGTCATGCCACTTGCCAGGTGCTCATACATGCCCATCATCATAATTTGCGTTGCCGCAGATGATGGCGGCGCGGTACCGCAAATTCGAATATCGCGAAACGGACCGCAAACGGCTGATCGTTCCACTGATTCGTAGCTGGCAATATCGTCAAGACTCAAAGTGCCGGGGTTAGGTTCGGCCTGAGCAGCGGCAACCATTGCCTTGGCGATAGGACCTGAATAGAAGGCATCTTTGCCCTCTTGTGCAATGGCCGCCAGCGTGGCTGCGTATTCAGGGTTTTTGAGCAAGTGCCCTGTTTGCAGCGGTTGGCCCTCGGGGTAAAAGTAAGCAGCGGAACCGGGGTCTTCATCCAGTCGCCCTAACTCGCCCATGCGCGGCAGAAAGCCTGCTAGTCGGGCTGAGACCTCAAAACCATCGGTGGCAAGTGCAATGGCGGGTTCAAACAACTCGGCCCACGGTAAATTGCCGTATTTTTTGTGCGTATCTTCATAGAGCGCGATGGTGCCCGGAACACCGATCGCGATGCCGCTCTGCCATGCTTCGATAAAGCCCATTGTTTCATCGCCGCGCATGAACATATCGACAGTGACTCCCGCTGGCGCGATTTCTCTACCATCATGGAAGGCCAGGCTATCGGTGTCGTTTTCATAAACCAGCATGAAGGCGCCGCCGCCTAAACCCGAGCTTTGTGGCTCTACCAGTCCGAGCACTGCGTGCGCTGCGATAGCGGCATCGACGGCATGGCCTCCGCGACGCAGTATTTCGGCACCTGCGGCAACCGCATGAGGATTGGCAGCTGTGACCATAGCGCCTTTCTCCCAGGCCCGGGGGGCAGTGTCTTTAGCCGATAACTGGCCAGAACCGGAACAACCGGAGCCAAAGAGGAGCAACGCAGAGCACAGGCTCACTGCAGTGAAAGTACGGAATGTGGTCATGTCGGTCTCTGACAAGATGGTCGGGCGGCCATTAAACCATTTACTGACCAGTCTGCGAAACTGAGCTAGCCCAAAAGCGAGTACCTATCCCAGTACAAATAATATCCAGGGCGTACCAATGAAAAGATAAATTGCCAGGCAAGTGAGCGTTACAAGCCCTCCGTATCGGTATATTTCGCGCCCGGTCAAATACCCACTACCGGCGAAAATGACATTGGCACTGGAGGCCTGGGGCGTCATCACCGAAAAGAAGTTGGTTGCCAATAACAGCATCATGCCCATTAAGTGCAAGGGGACTTCCGGCTGCGATATACCGACGAAAACACCAAACAAGGCTAGAAGGTGGGCGCTCTGGCTGACAAACAAATAGTGAATAAGGATATAGATCACCAGCAGTAGCACGTAGGTTATCGGCCAGCTAAATCCATCTACCCAATGACCCATGATATCGCCGATGTATTGCATAAACCCCAGATGATCCAGTTCGGTGCTGAGCGTATACAAAATCGCGAACCAGATCAGTGTCTCAAGCGCATCGCCCGAAGACTTGATATCGTCCAGCGTGAATACCCCCCCTATCATCAAAATGGCCAAACCGAGAAACGCGATTGCCGTAGGGTCCAGCGACAGTGCCCCGGCTAATGCCCAGCCCAAAACCATGCCAACAAACGTAGCCAGCGTTATCCACTCCTTGCGGTTCAACGACCCCAGTGCCGCCAGGCTGAGGGCCGCCTGCTGGGGAGCGTCGGGAGTGGCTTTGCGCCCGGGTGGGAAGACCCGATAGAGAAGCCAGGGGACGACCAGCATTGCGCTGATCGTAGGCACACTGGATGCCAACAGCCAGCTACCAAAGTTCAGCTCAACGCCGCGCTGAGCCAGTAAGGCCACACCTACCGGATTGGCGGCCATAGCGGTTAACCAAAGCGCTGAAGACAGACCTAGCCCTGCCATTGAACACATCATTAAGTAAGCCCCAAGCTCGTGACGAGAGGCTTGCCACGGCATGGAGCCATTATTACTGGCGAGCGAGTATACGATCGGGAAAAGGACGCCAGATCTGGCGGTATTGCTGGGGAATGCGGGCGCGATTAGCGCGTCTGTCGCGACCATACTATAAGCGAGTCCGAGGGAGGACTTGCCAAAGCTGCGCACCAACAGCAATCCAATACGCTCCCCAAGACCAGAGTTGACGACGCCCTTCCCCACCAGGAAGGCCACGACGATGAGCAGAATGAAACCCGCGCTAAAGCCACTGTAGGCGCGTTCGGCATCCAGCGTCCCGCTCAGCACAGCGGCCACCAGTGCTAAAATGGCCGCCAGGAAAAGTGAGGCTGCACCGCTAACGACGGCAAAGATCGTAGCGGCAAAGATGGCAAATAACTGCCAAGCTTCAGGCGAAAGCCCTTCGGGCACTGGCGCTAGCCAGATGGCGAAGCCCAGAAATAAGCTGAAAATGGGAAAAAACCAAGGGTGCATGCCGCTAGTCTAGACCTTGATGATCTGCATAGCCCGTAAATACTGGTCAGATTGGCTAAACTCAGGGCAGTTTTGAACTTTTTACGCTAACCTTAATCATAGCAAATAGCCCATTGGCGCCTTGATCCATAGGCCCGCAAGGGTACACTTAGCGATTGCTTTTCATAATGTAGTGGTAGATAAAATTTTGAGTACTTTCCCCTCTTTTAAGACGCTCGGCCTCTCCCTGTCAGCAGGGTTCATTTTAGGCGGCCTCACCCTGCCCGCAGCGGCTGTCATTGAATACACCGATACGCAACGAGAAACCGCCATAGAGCTGGTTGAGCAACTTGAGGATCGTCACTATTCCAAGCAAGCGTATACCGACGATTTGTCCTCTCAACACCTGGACGCGTACATAAATAGTCTCGATGGCAGCAAAATGTTTCTGACTGCCGCGGATATTGAGGAGTTCCAGCAATACCGCACTGTTATGGACGATCAATTGCCCGAGGGCAATCTGGATGCCGGTTTTGCCATCTTCAATCGTTTCCAGGACCGTCTGCGAACCCGACTGGAGTCGATAAACGAAAACCTGCCGGAAATGGTCGCGGCAATGGATTTCACGATCGACGAGTATTACGACCTTGATACTGAGGACCGCACTTGGGCTACCGAGCAATCGGAGTTGGACGAACGCTGGAGGAAACACCTGAAAAATCAGGTTCTGAGCCTGCGTTTGGCCGATAAGCCAGCGGAGGAAATTCCCGAGACTCTGGGCCGCCGCTACACCAACCAGTTAAAGCGGGTTAAACAATACAACAATCAGGATGTGTTCCAGATTTACGCGAACGCCCTCACCGAGCTTTACGACCCGCACACGAATTATTTCTCTCCACGGCGCTCTGAGAACTTCAATATCAATATGAGCCTGTCGCTGGAGGGCATTGGCGCCGTCCTGCAAGCTGAGGATGAGTACACCAAAGTGGCCCGCCTGGTGCCCAAGGGGCCGGCCGACAAGCAAGGCGATCTCGAACCCTCTGACAAAATTGTCGGTGTAGGCCAGGGAGAAGACGGCGAAATAGAAGACGTCGTCGGCTGGCGTTTGGACGAAGTGGTAGAGCTGATCCGTGGCCCCAAGGACTCCACCGTGCGTCTGCAGGTCATACCCGGGAAGTCAAAAGCGACCGATGAGCGCAAAACGATCACTATCGTGCGCAACAAGGTGAAGCTCGAGGAGCAGTCGGCTCAAAAAGAGATTTTGGAGATACCTAACGGCGACAGCACCCTCAAGGTGGGTGTGATTGATATTCCCGCATTCTACATCGACTTTGAAGCGATGCGCCGTGGCGACAAGGACTACAAAAGCACTACCAGAGACGTAAAAATTCTGCTCAAGGAACTGCAGGAAGAAGGCGTCGATGGCCTGGTCGTTGATCTTCGTAACAACGGCGGCGGTTCATTGCAAGAAGCCAACGAACTCACAGGCTTGTTCATTGAGTACGGACCCACAGTACAAATCAGGCACTCTTCCCGTCGCGTTTGGCGCGATGGCAAGCGACTTAAGAGCGATTATTATGAAGGCCCGCTGGTGGTATTGATTAACCGCTTGAGCGCCTCAGCATCGGAGATTTTCGCCGGCGCGATACAGGATTACGAGCGCGGCATCATTGTGGGTGATCGTTCCTTTGGTAAAGGCACAGTGCAGACTTTGTCCCCCCTGACCGAGGGCCAGCTAAAAATTACCGAGAGCAAGTTCTATCGGATATCCGGAGATAGCACTCAGCACCGTGGTGTTGTGCCCGACCTGGCATTCCCCTCTTTGTTTGATACCGAAGAGATTGGCGAAAGCTCTTTGGATCATGCGCTGAATTGGGATCAGATTAATTCTGTACGTCATCGCCGTTACGGAGATCTAAGTAACGTGCTTCCGCACATTACGGGCCTCTATGAAGAGCGCAGCCACGCCAACCCTGATTTCGTCTATCTGGAAGATCAGATCGCCATGGCGACTGAAACCCGTAAGTTGGAGCGTCTACCTCTAAACGAAGAGGCGCGAATCGCGCTGAGAGAAACTCAGGAAAACAAAGCGCTCAATATTGAAAACAAGCGGAGGGTTGCCAAAGGTGAAGAACCGCTGGCCTCCCTCGATGAGGAAGACGAAGCTGAAAATGATCAAACCGACAGCAGCGCGGAACCGGATGGCGATCCTGTGGCAGCCACAACCGACGCCGAAGGTGACAGCGTCGCTGAGGCCAGTGATGAAGAAGAACTGGATGCCGAAGAAGACGATGCCCCTGACGTGTTGCTGACAGAAGCTGGCAATGTGTTGGTTGATGCTCTGGTGTTAAAGCGTGAGCACTACGCCACTAACGTGAGTGAGAAGGAATAACTCACCCTCAGGTCTCTCCGTTTCCAAACCAGGCAAGCTGATCGTGTAAATCGACCACCCCGCCGACCACTATCAAGGTCGGCGCTCTTGGTTTTTCTATCTCTACTATTGCGACCATTGTCGCCAAAGTACCGGTGATCACCCGTTGCTCCTGGGTAGTGGCTCGCTCTACCAGTGCTATGGGTGTATCAGGACTCCGTCCCTGTTTCTGCAGTTTCTCGCAGATAAGGGGCAAGCCAACCAATCCCATGTAAAACACCAGTGTCTCAGACTCGGATTTGAAGGACGCCCAATCCAGGTCGCTCGTACCGTTTTTAAGGTGACCAGTGACAAAACGCACTGATTGCGCATGCTCGCGATGCGTCAACGGAATTCCTGAAT
Organism: Halioglobus sp.; assembly: GCA_039986455.1. GTDB lineage: Bacteria > Pseudomonadota > Gammaproteobacteria > Pseudomonadales > Halieaceae > Halioglobus. Next base: position 63,986 of record JBDWQQ010000028.1, on the reverse strand, counting down.
AGCAAGCGGCACCGCTGGCTGCAGTAATACCAGGCACCACTTGGAACGGCACCTGGTGCTGCGCCAGGAGCTCGATTTCTTCGCCACCCCGTCCAAAGATAAACGGGTCCCCTCCTTTGAGTCTCGCAACCCGTTTCCCCTGCAGGGCAAGGTCTACCAACAACTGGTTGATCTCTTGTTGGGGCACAGCGTGGTCATCTCGCCGTTTCCCTACGTAGATTCGCTCGGCATCTCTTCTTGCCATCTCCAGGACTGGCTCAGACACCAAACGGTCGTATAGCACGACGTCTGCAGTCTGTAATAGCCGCGCGGCTTTAAAGGTCAGCAGATCAGGGTCACCCGGCCCGGCACCAATTAAATACACCTCGCCCCGGTGAAGCCCTTCAACGTCCTGCAACATTTCATCGAGCAGTGCTTCCGCCTCTTTCTCGCGCCCCGCCAAAAACTGCTCGGCGACGGCACCCTCCATAGTCTGCTCCCAGAATAATCGTCTTGGTGTCTCTGCCGGCAAGGCTTCTTTGACGCGCTGCCGCAGACGACCTGCAAACGCAGCCAGACGACCATAACCCGCCGGTATCATCGCCTCGAATTTACGCCGCAATTGTCGCGCCAATACCGGGCTTCGCCCCGAACTGCTGATGGCAATGATCACCGGATCACGGTCGACAATAGAGGGGAAAATAAACGTACAGAGCTCCGGTGAATCGACCACATTCACTGGAATGTTTAGGGCAATGGCATCGGCATGAACCTGCTCGTTAACGGCTCGGATTGGCGTTGCCGCGACAACCAGTACGCGACCGTGCAGATCAGTTTCTTGATAGGTGGAACGCTGCCAATGGCCGCCGTGGTCGACCAATAGCTGCTCTAACTCCGGCGTTATTTCTGGGGCTACAACATTAAGATTGGCTCCGGCGCGCAATAAAAGCCTGGCTTTACGCGTCGCGATTGTGCCTGCGCCAATCAGTACGACAGGCGAATCTTTCAGCCGCATGCAAACAGGCAGGTACTGCATATCAGGTGCTCAGTGTCTCGGTACCGCCCATGTAGGGTCTGAGCACTTCAGGCACTTCAATGCTGCCGTCCGCCTGCTGATAGTTCTCCATAATGGCAACTAGCGTTCGGCCGACCGCCAAGCCAGAACCGTTCAAGGTATGCAGAAGTTCTGGTTTTCCCGTTTCTGGATTGCGCCAGCGCGCTTGCATTCTCCTAGCCTGATAATCGCCAAAACTGCTGCAAGAGGAAATTTCACGGTAGGCATCCTGAGCCGGTAACCAAACTTCCAGGTCATAGGTCTTTCGTGACGAGAAACCGATATCGCCACCACAGAGAATCACCTTACGGTACGGCAGCTGCAGTAGCTGCAATATCTTTTCGGCGTGACCCGTTAGCGCTTCCAGCGCACCATCGGACTGCTCTGGACGCACGAACTGCACCAGCTCAACTTTCTCAAACTGGTGCTGACGAATAATACCCCTGGTATCACGGCCGTAGCTGCCGGCTTCGCTGCGAAAGCAAGGTGTGTGGCACACAAACTTAATGCCGTCTTCACCCAACTCTGCATCTTCAAAAATACGATCGCGAGCGACATTAGTGACAGGCACCTCTGCTGTAGGAATCAAATAGTAGCCCTGATCCCCTTCCAGCTTGAACAAGTCCTCCTCGAACTTGGGCAGGTTGCCCGTGCCGCGCAGGGAGTCGCTATTGACGATGTAAGGTACGTAGATTTCGCTGTAGCCGTGCTCTTCGATATGTCGATTCAGCATGAACTGGATCAAGGCACGGTGCAGTCTGGCGATATTTCCATACATGACATTGAAACGAGAGCCGGTAATTTTTCTCGCGGTTTCAAAGTCCATCTCGCCAAGCTCCTCGCCCAGTGAAACATGGTCTTTGACCTTGAAGTCATAGGACTTGGGTTCACCCCATCGAGAGACTTCCTGATTGTCTTCTTCGCTGGCACCATCAGGGACTGCGTCCGCAGGTATATTGGGCGTACCCAGCAGCAATTCTTCAAGCTCCGACTGTATCGCTTTGGCTTCGCTAGTGAGCGCGTCGATTTGTCCGGCGATTTTCTCCAGCGTCTCATTCACCTGAGCTTTAGCGTCATCAACGCTCATTCCCTGGCCCACTAAAGTACCAATCTGCTTCGAGGCTGCCTTGCGCTCTGCCAGTAAGCTCTGGCTATCCACATCGGCCTGCTTGCGACGGGCGTCCAAGGACTTGAACTGCTCAATATCGAACGTGAAGCCACGCTTTTCTAGCGCGAGAGCTACGCTTTCGGGATTCTGCCTGACGGCTTTGATATCCAACATCGTATGAATATTCCTGTCTCTGGGAAAACTGTGTAGCGAATGCGCTCTAGAATAGAGCGCGGGTCAAATAAATCGAGAGTCCTGCCATCAGTACGCATGCGATAACACTGACCGCCATATAACCAAGGGCATGCACTGTATGCCCATTCTCAAGCAGAGCGATACTCTCCAGTGAGAACGTTGAAAATGTGGTGAATGCGCCCAGAAACCCAATCATAAGTACGCTGCGCCAATCCGGGTGCAGAAATTGTCGTTCTATCAGCACAAAAATCACGCCAATGGCGAAAGAACCCAGCATGTTGACCAGTAGGGTTCCCACAGGCCATTTACCTTCCCACAGGGCATGTGCCCAGTTAGAAAGCAGGTAACGCGAGACGGCTCCGGAGGCTCCGCCCAAGGCGATTAACAGCAGGTATTTCATGGTTTCTTGGAAGTAACTCAGTCGTAGCGGCGTATTGTACTGCTTTTGTCCCGCTCGCGCAGGTACTGCAGCTTATCCTGAATCTTCTTTTCCAGACCGCGATCGACCGGGTAATAGAACTGTTTTTCCTTGAGGGATTCGGGGAGATAGCTTTCGCCAGCGGCATAGCCACCCTCCTCATCGTGGGCATAACGATATTCAGCACCGTAATCCATATCTTTCATTAAGCTCGTCGGAGCATTTCTCAGGTGCAATGGCACTTCCTGGCTGTCGCCCTCGCCCACCTCTGCTCTGGCCGAGTTATAGGCGTTATAAACCGCGTTGGATTTTGCCGCGCAAGCAAGGTAGACAATGGCCTGTGCAATCGCCAGCTCACCCTCCGGGCTTCCCAGGCGCTCCTGAACCTGCCAGGCATCGAGAGAAATTGTGAGTGCTCTAGGGTCTGCATTGCCAATATCTTCACTGGCCATACGAACGACCCGTCGCGCTAAATACAAGGGGTCGCAACCGCCATCTAGCATGCGACAGAACCAGTACAAGGCGCCATCCGGAGAGCTACCCCGCACTGCTTTGTGTAATGCACTGATCTGGTCATAAAACAAATCGCCGCCTTTATCGAAGCGACGTAAAGAGGCCTGAAGCACCTCTTCAAGGGTTTTCTCGGTGATTTCGCCCTCTTCCGCGAGGTCAGCCGCGAGCTCGAGGAGATTGATCGAACGCCTCGCATCACCATCGGCCTGCGCAGCGATGAGTTCTAGACAGTGGTCTGAAGTTTTGATTCCCGTGCCTAGCTCCTCCATCCCACGCTGGAGTACTCCTAGTAGCTCTGCACTCTCTAGTGACCGAAGCTTGTAGACCCGGGTTCGGGACAGTAAGGCGTTGTTGAGTTCAAACGACGGATTCTCGGTGGTGGCACCGACGAATATAACCGTTCCATCTTCGACATACGGCAAAAAAGCATCCTGTTGGGACTTGTTAAAGCGGTGCACCTCATCCACAAACAATACGGTATCTCGACCGGCCGCTTTGTGCTGTCTCGCTTGGGCTATCGCTTCACGAATTTCCTTTACCCCGGACAACACCGCTGAAATCTGCAAAAAATGCGCGTCGGCGGCTTCCGCTGCTATGCGGGCGAGCGTCGTTTTACCGACGCCTGGTGGTCCCCAAAAGATCATCGAGTGCAATTGTCTGCGGTCTATCGATTCCCGCAATGGCTTTCCGGGTGCAAGAATATGGCTTTGCCCGGCGTAGGTTTCGAGGTTCTGGGGGCGAAGTCTGGCGGCGAGTGGCTGATAGCCGCTGTTCTGACCGGTGCCTTTGGCGCCGGAGAACAGATCAGTCGTCATGGTAAAAGAGATCAGCTCCCTCGGGAGGGAGAAAGTTGAAATCAGCGGGCGTCAGCGTTGATTCGCTATCGAGCTCTGTTAGCTGGATAAAAATGCGTTGATTGAGTTTGTCTGTCACTTCCATCGCACTGATCTGGTCATCAGCAAACACCAGCGTGAGTTCGGTGAAGCCTGGGCTACCATCCGTTGGGGCCAATAGAAACCGTCCCTCCCCTGTGGCGGAAACTTCAAAGCGCTCGCGCAGCAATGCGGTGTCACCCGCCAATACCTGCAACGGAGACAACTCATCACGGCCTGCAACAGAGCGTCGAGTCACCGTTTCAAGATCTCGATCGTGATGCCAGAGGTGATTCTCATCAGCGACAATTAACTGACTGTCAGGGCTGTCAATTTCCCACGAGAAGTAAATCGGCTTCAAAAGCTTGAAATGCCCGGCAGACAGTACCGATACCTGTTCCTCTCCGGGTGCATATTGAGTCTGCTCAAAACGTCCCTGCAGTTGCTCCAGTCCTTTCAGATGCTGGATCAGTTGGTCGGTCGCAATGTCGTCTGAACGCGCTATACCTGCCACCAGGCAGAGGCCCAGAGCGGCGAGAAGAAAAACTCTTTTCATAGGTTAATATCAGTCTTCTGCTGGTGGAGGCGCTAGTACTTCGCGCTGCCCGTTGGTACCCATTTCTGTGACAACGCCAGCCGCTTCCATGGCCTCGATGAGACGAGCGGCCCTATTGTAGCCAATGCGCAGCTTGCGTTGGACACTCGAAATAGAGGCCCGTCTGCTTTGGGTGACATAGTGAACCGCCTCATCATACAGCGCGTCGCTCTCATCATCTTGGTCAGACGAACCGGCCTGGAGTTCCCCGGCGGTTACAGGTGTTTGCCCTCCTTCGTCTAACAGGCCATCGATATATAGAGGCTGACCACGCCGTTTCCAATCAGCGACGACTCGATGTACTTCCTCGTCTGAGCAAAATGCGCCGTGTACCCGGTTAGGGACTCCTGAGCCCGGTGGCAGGTAAAGCATGTCGCCATGTCCGAGTAATTGCTCGGCGCCACCCTGATCCAGAATGGTCCGGGAATCGACTTTGGACGACACCTGAAAGGCGATACGCGTGGGCACGTTGGCCTTGATTAAGCCGGTAATCACATCGACAGAGGGACGCTGTGTGGCGAGGATAAGGTGGATTCCGGCAGCACGCGCCTTCTGGGCTATACGCGCAATCAGTTCCTCAACCTTCTTCCCGACAATCATCATCATGTCGGCGAACTCGTCGATCACCACCACGATGCTTGGCAGCTTCTCCAGGTTTGGCGCGGTTTGTTCTTCATTGGTCTCGGCAAAGATGGGGTCCGGCGTCCAAAGTGGATCCGCAATGGGCGTGCCCGCTTTTTGCGCGTCGATCACTTTGCGGTTGTAACCGCTTAAATTACGCACACCCAATGACGCCATTAGCTTATAGCGTCGCTCCATTTCCGCGACACACCAGCGCAGTCCGTTGGCGGCATCTTTCATGTCTGTGATAACGGGTGTCAGCAGATGAGGAATGCCATCGTAGACAGACAATTCCAGCATCTTTGGATCTACCAGTATCAGGCGCACATCCTCTGGCCCCGATTTATACAGTAGGCTTAGTAGCATTGCGTTCACGCCTACCGACTTACCGGAGCCGGTGGTGCCGGCCACTAACAGGTGAGGCATCTTCCCCAGGTCGGCGCAGACCGGTTGGCCCGATATGTCGTGCCCCAACGCCAGCGTCAGTGGCGACTTCGATTGATCGAAGGCCTTGGATGCGAGCACTTCCCGGAAGTTAACAATCTCGCGGTCTTCATTCGGTATTTCTATGCCGACAACGGATTTTCCTGGAATGACTTCAACGACCCGGACAGATATCACAGCCAGTGAGCGCGCAAGGTCTTTGGCCAGATTCGATATGCGGGACACCTTTACACCGGCAGCCGGTTGAATCTCGAATCGGGTAATCACTGGGCCGGGGTACACGGCCGTTACTTCAGCGGTAACGCCAAAGTCCGCCAGTTTCAATTCCAATAGCTTGGAAAGCGCTTCGAGCGCCTCTTTTGAGTAACCTTTGCTGGGGTCTTTTACTTCGGCGTCGAGTAGCTCTAAATGCGGCATTTCACCGGTAGCTGGCGCATCGAAGAGTGGTTGCTGCTTTTCTTTCTCAACTCTCTCTGATTTCTCCGCTTTGGGCTTAAGCGGCTTTATTTTTGGTGGCTTGCGCTTTTTCTCTTTTTCAACGTGCTGCTCAATCACCACCTTACGTGCTTCAACAGCCTTATCGCGTTCACGCTTGTTCTTAAACTCATCAATGGCTTTGAGCACCCAGACTCGGGACTTTTCAAAGTAATCAATCGCCCAGGAGCCCAGGCGATCCATCAGCTTGAGCCAGCTCAAATCGGTAAAGATCGTCATTCCGAACAAGAACACCGCGAGCAGGATCAAACGACTGCCTACCGCGCTGAACGCCATGGTAAAAGAGCCACCGATGGCCTGGCCTAATATGCCGCCAGCGCCCTGAGGTAACGGGGAGTTACCGGTGTCATTCATGGCCGCAAGTGCAGTGCCGGCAATCATGACCAACACCAGCCCCAGTGCCCGAATGCCAAAGGTGAGCCAATCGAACCCTTTTTCTTCTTTGCGCTCGATCAGGATAATGACCGCTCGGTAGGCCAGCAGGATAGGAAAGAGGTAGGCGGCATAGCCGACCAGTGAGAAGAATACGTCTGCCAACCAGGCGCCGGTGGGGCCCCCAAGGTTCGCAATGTCGGTTCCCGAGCCACTGGCAGACCAGCCAGGGTCCTGGGGGCTATAGGTAAACAAAGCCAGCAGCAAGTATAGGCACACTGCGCTCACGCCGATAAAGGCGCCCTCACGTAGTCTTGGACCCATGAATGATTCAGTATTGGTTGTTTCTGGCACGGCTGTTATGGTCCTTCCCCACGGTCCCCAGCTAATGGGCTGCTATTGCGTTCATAGCGAGAGCCAATTGTCGCTTTATTCTGTATTTTTTTCAAAGACTTATGGCTTCTTTTTAAAATTTTCCGAACCTTTGTCGGATTTGCACCTTTAAAGTACCATAGTCCGCCCCAATTAAGGGGAGAGTTTAGCCGTTTTCGTGGCGCCAACGCCCCTGAAATTACCAAGGAAGCCCAATCGATGAGTGAAGCACGTCATATCCCCCTGATCATCCTCGGCAGTGGACCTGCCGGCTATACCGCAGCAGTGTATGCGGCTCGCGCCAACCTTACGCCAGTGGTTATCACCGGGATGCAACAGGGAGGCCAGCTGACAACCACGACCGAGGTAGAAAACTGGCCTGGCGGCCATGCAGAGCTTCAGGGCCCCGAACTCATGCAGAACATGCAGGAGCATGTCGAACGCTTCGATACTGAGATTGTGTTCGATCACATTGACTCGGTTGACGTTAACGCTCGCCCCATGACCCTGCAGGGAACAGGTTCCTACACCTGTGACGCGATGATAATTGCCACCGGCGCTTCGGCCCAGTATCTGGGTTTGCCTTCTGAAGAAGCCTTTATGGGCAAAGGCGTGAGCGCCTGTGCGACCTGTGACGGTTTCTTCTATCGCAACAAAAAGGTGGCTGTCATCGGCGGAGGCAATACCGCCGTAGAGGAAGCGCTGTACCTGGCTAACATTGCAGAACACGTGACCGTGGTGCACCGCCGTGATGCGCTGCGTTCTGAAAAAGTGCTGCAGGACAGGCTATTTGCCCGAGAAAAGGAAGGCAAAGTGACCATCATGTGGGATCACACGTTAGATGAAGTGCTCGGAGACGACAGCGGCGTTACCGGTATGCGGATTAAGAGCGTGAAAGATGAGACCACCAGCGATGTCGACCTTGCCGGTGTGTTTATTGCGATTGGGCACAAGCCTAATACCGACATATTCGCCGACCAGCTCGAGATGAAAGATGGCTACATCACGATTAAGAGTGGCCTACAAGGCAACGCTACCAGCACTAGCGCTGCCGGCGTCTTTGCCGCAGGTGATGTCGGTGACCATGTGTATCGGCAAGCCGTCACCTCTGCAGGCTTTGGTTGCATGGCTGCGTTGGACGCAGAGAAGTATCTGGATAACCTTTGAGCATAGAGCACTCCCCTGCCCCCAACGTCCCAGCATTGATCAATGACCTGGGATTTGGGGGTTAATAGCTCTGGGACGTAACGTATTGCGTCCATTTCTGGTTCAATAGCGACCATGCGTGCTATCAGTCAACTCCACACGGGTGATTCATTCCCTGCTACCAGTGAGGCACTGGATTATCCGAATGGCTTGCTGGCGGCGGGCGGCGACCTGACCCCCGCGCGACTGCTTGATGCATACAGCAAAGGCATCTTTCCCTGGTATGAGGAGCCCCAGCCAGTGCTCTGGTGGACGCCGGATCCCCGCTCGGTGTTGTTCCTGGATAAGCTACATGTCTCCCGCTCATTGCGAAAAACGCTCAAACGTAACGACCTTTCATTGGCTGTTGATACCTGCTTTGAGCGGGTAATGCGAAACTGCGCACAGCTGCGCGGTGATGGACTGGGCACCTGGATTGGCGATGACATGCTCGCCGCTTATTGCGATCTGCATCATATCGGCCACGCCCACTCGATAGAGGTGTTTTCGGCTGAGGGAGAGTTGGTGGGCGGGCTTTATGGTATCGCCATCGGCCGCGCCTACTTTGGCGAATCCATGTTTAGTTTGGTCTCTGACGCCTCCAAAGTGGCCCTGGTAGCATTGCTTAACATACTTAAGCGCGGTGAATTTGGACTAATCGATTGTCAGGTTGAAAGCGAACACCTGAATTCCCTGGGCGCTGAAAATATTAGCAGACTGGACTTCGAGCACTTGCTTGCCCAAACTGTAGGCATCGACCACGATCCTGAGATCTGGCGATTGCCGGCCACTTGCGGAGAATTGTTGTGACATCTTCACTGCGGGATTTAAAGGTCTATACGACCTACCCCCACAGCTGCAGCTACCTGAATGACCGGGAAGCCACCACACTGTTTGTTGACCCTCGACAGGAAGTGGACCAAACGCTGTACAGCAACCTCTCAGTCATTGGTTTCAGACGCAGTGGTAATCACCTTTACCGACCTCATTGCAATGGCTGTGAGGCCTGCATTCCCGCTCGCATTCCCGTCGACAGTTTTCTACCTAACCGCACACAGCGCAGAGCTGCCAGTCGCAACGCTGACCTTGAGATCGAAATGACCAGCGATATTCGGGATGAAGCGGCTTTCGATCTTTACCGGCGCTACATAGAGCAACGGCACTCAGATGGCGACATGTATCCTCCCGATCGTGAGCAGTATTTATCCTTTCTGGATAATGCCTGGGAATGCACGCGCTATTACCGTTTTTACGAGGATGGCAAGCTGATTGCTATCTCAGTGGTTGATGAGTTGCTTGACGGGCTTTCCGCTATTTACACTTTCTTTGATCCGGAGTCTGACAAGCGCAGCCTAGGTCGCTATGCCATTCTCTGGCAGATCGACAAGGCCAGAGAAATGGGACTTGAATACGTTTATCTTGGCTACTGGATAAAGGGTTGCCGAAAGATGGCGTATAAATCCGAATATCGACCCTTAGAGCTCTATCTCAAAGGGCGCTGGAGTACCCTGCTGTAGCGGCGGTCCAAAAGCCCAGCACGGGCAGCGATTTTTGGCGCAGCAATACGCCTCGCTTTATCCACCAGAATTACCGTGAATTAAAGTAGAAACAGTTGGATGTTTCAGGCAAAATGCGCCCTGATTTTATACCGAGGAATGCCACTACATGGCAAAGGAAGACCAAATTGAAATGGAAGGCGAGGTCATTGATACCTTGCCGAACACCACTTTTCGCGTACAGCTTGAAAACGGGCATGTTGTGACCGCCCACATTTCCGGCAAAATGCGTAAGAACTACATTCGTATCCTGACAGGAGACAAGGTTCGCGTGGAGCTCACTCCCTACGACCTGACCAAAGGTCGCATCACTTACCGCGAGCGATAAGCCTGTATCTTAGTGTTTGGCGCCGGTAGCCTCATGTAGAGCTACCCGCGCAATTAGCGAAACCCGTTAGCTCTCTTCCAGAGCCAACTCTTCCTCTTCCATGACCACGTCCAGCTTGTTCTCGGCCTTGTTAAGCCGCACCAGCGCTGTGCCGCCCGATTGTGCCAAGCCGCCAAACAACACCATTTCCGCCAGCGGCTTTTTGATGTATTCCTGAATGACCCGCTCCATTGGCCTGGCGCCCATGTTCTTGTCGTAACCTTTCTCTACCAGCCACAAACGCGCGTCTTCATCGACGTCTATCGTCACGCGTTTCTCGTCCAGCTGCCCTTGCAGCTCGGTCAGGAACTTGTCGACCACGGTCATGATGACGTCTTCACCCAGCGGTTCAAACTGCACAATACTGTCCAGGCGATTGCGGAATTCAGGTGTGAACATCTTGTTAATGGCTTCCATACCGTCGGTGCTGTGGTCCTGACTGGTAAAGCCTATGGTTCGTCGGCTAATGCTTTCAGCGCCGGCATTGGTGGTCATGATGACGATTACGTTGCGGAAATCAGCTTTACGCCCGTTGTTATCGGTCAGCGTGCCATGGTCCATGACCTGCAGCAGCAGGTTGAACACCTCGGGGTGCGCCTTTTCAATTTCATCTAGCAGCACGACCGCATGGGGGTGTTTGGTAACGGCATCGGTCAGCAGACCGCCCTGGTCAAACCCAACGTAACCCGGAGGAGCGCCAATCAGGCGTGAGACAGTGTGTCGTTCCATGTACTCAGACATGTCGAATCGAATGAGCTCCAGCCCCAACTGCATGGCAAGCTGTCGCGTAACTTCAGTTTTACCCACGCCGGTAGGACCTGCCAGAAGGAATGAGCCAATAGGCTTGTCTCCGGCTCGCAGCCCCGCTCTGGCAAGTTTGATTGACGTAGATAGGCTACTGATCGCCTTATCCTGGCCAAACACCACCATCTGCAGGTTCTGTTCCAGTTTCTTGAGCGTCTCTTTGTCGTCTGTACTAACCGTTTTAGGAGGAATGCGGGCTATCTTTGCAATCACGGTCTCGATATCGCCAACACCGATGACTTTCTTACGCTTAGACGGCGCTACCAGTTGTTGAAACGCGCCGGCCTCATCGATGACATCGATAGCTTTGTCAGGCAGGAAGCGATCGGTGATGTAGCGAGCAGAAAGATCAGTCGCCACACGCAGCGCTTTGTCGGTATAACGCAGGCCGTGGTGCTCCTCAAATCTCGATTTTAGACCCTTCAGAATTTTGTAAGCGTCATCGGGGCTTGGCTCCATAACATCGATCTTTTGGAAGCGACGGCTGAGTGCCTTGTCCTTGTCGAAAATGCCGCGGTACTCCTGAAACGTAGTGGAGCCAACGCAGCGCAACTTGCCCGAGCTGAGCAAGGGCTTGAGTAGGTTGCTGGCATCCATGACGCCACCGGAAGCCGCGCCGGCGCCGATGATGGTATGCACTTCATCGATAAATAAAATGGCATGATCTCGCTTTTTCAGCTCACCCAGCAGCCCTTTAAAGCGCTTTTCGAAATCGCCGCGGTACTTGGTGCCAGCCAGCAGAGCGCCCAGATCGAGGGAATACACCACCGCATCCTTGAGCATTTCAGGGACATCGCCATCGACAATTTTCTTTGCCAGGCCTTCTACGATAGCGGTCTTACCAACACCGGACTCGCCTACCAGCAGTGGATTATTTTTGCGTCGACGAGCGAGAATTTGGGCGACACGTTCGACTTCGGGTACGCGACCAATCAGTGGATCGATGTTTCCCTCCGCGGCTTCTTTATTCAAGTTAGTCGCGTAGTCGTCCAGAGGGTTACCTTCCCCCTCCTCCGGCACATTACCTTCACTGTCTGTGGAGTGATCAGGCTCACTGGACTCGCTCTCGCCAGACACTTTGGAGATGCCGTGGGTCATGTAATTAACCACGTCCAGGCGCGCAATACTTTGGGTTTTGAGGAAGAATACCGCCTGGCTTTCCGACTCACTGAAAATTGCGACCAGCACATTGGCGCCGGTGACTTCGCTTTTACCCGATGACTGCACGTGGAACACAGCGCGCTGTAACACCCGCTGAAAACCCAGCGTCGGCTGCGTATCTCGATCTTCCTCTTCTTCAGGGATAAGGGGGGTGGTAGCGTCGACAAACTCGACCAAATCACCACGGAGGCCGCCAATATCGGCACCACAGGCCTTTAGAACGCGGATCGCATCGTTATTGTCCAACAGGGCAAGTAACAAGTGCTCTACGGTCATAAACTCGTGCCGCTTGGCTCTCGCGCCGCGGAACGCGTCATTAAGGGACTGTTCCAGGTCGTTACTCAGCATATACCACTCCTGGGCCTTAGCCCTCTGATGCCTCGATTTCGCATAATAGCGGGTGCTCGTTCTCTCGGGCGTATTGATTCACCTGTGCCGCTTTGGTTTCGGCGATGTCTCTGGTGAAAATACCGCATACCCCTTTGCCTTGCGTGTGCACGGTGAGCATTACATGGGTCGCCTGCTCCCTATTCATTCGGAAAAACGACTCTAATACTTCCACCACGAATTCCATTGGCGTGTAGTCGTCGTTGAGCAGTACCACTTTAAACAGAGGCGGCTTTTTTAGCTCGGGCTTGCTCTCCTGCAATGCCAGGCCGCCATCGGCGTCCTCCTCTTCCCTATTCATACGCACAATGCTGTCTGTATGGATGTACTCCACTGAACCACTCTTGTTTCTTGACGTGTTAATCACTGTATATGGATACAATACTCGGGTTTTCAAGGGGCCGCAATCTGGACAAAGCCTCGGTTTTTTCAGGACAAAAGAAAAAGGCCCATGGTTTCCCAGAGGCCCTTTGCGTGATTAAAAAGTGATCAGTTACATGGACTTTACAATCGCTCGACCAAACTCCGAACAGCTCAATAATGTCGCGCCATCCATCAATCGCTCGAAGTCGTAGGTGACGGTACCGGCTTGAATCGCGCCGTTCATGCCATCGATAATCAGGTCTGCAGCCTCATTCCAACCAATGTGTCGTAGCATCATCTCGGCGGACAATATCAATGACCCGGGATTTACCTTGTCCTGCCCGGCATATTTGGGTGCGGTGCCATGAGTCGCTTCGAACAGGGCAATCGTGTCTGACAAGTTGGCACCCGGTGCGATACCGATGCCGCCCACTTGCGCAGCCAGGGCATCGGAGAGGTAGTCGCCATTCAGGTTTAAAGTCGCTACCACACTGTAATCCCTGGGCCGGGTGAGCACCTGCTGCAGCATGGCGTCTGCTATCACGTCCTTGACGATAATTTGCTCACCACTGTTGGGGTTTTTGACCGTCACCCACGGCCCTCCATCGAGTAGTTCGCCGCCAAATTCCTGCTGCGCCAACTCGTAGCCCCAGTCGCGAAAAGCGCCCTCGGTGAACTTCATGATATTGCCCTTATGCACCAGGGTAACCGATGGTAAGTCCTGTTCGATGGCATATTGAATAGCCTTACGTACCAAACGCTTGGTGCCCTCCTCTGACACCGGCTTGATGCCGATGCCTACGTTCTCGGGAAAGCGAATTTTGGTCGCACCCATTTCGTTAACGATGAAATCCACCACCTTTTGCGCTTCTTCTGTACCCGCCTGATACTCGATGCCGGCGTAAATATCTTCAGAGTTCTCCCTGAAGATCACCATATTGCACGCGGCGGGGTCCTTCACCGGTGAAGGTACCCCCTCGAACCAGCGCACAGGACGCAAGCACGTATACAAGTCCAGCTCTTGACGTAAGGCGACATTGAGCGAACGAAACCCACCGCCGACTGGCGTAGTAAGAGGACCCTTAATTGCGACGGCATAGGCTTTAATCGCATCCAGGGTTTCTTCTGGGAACCAATCACCGGCGTACAGCTGTGCGGCTTTTTCTCCGGTGAAAATCTCCATCCAGGAAATTTTCCTTTCGCCAGAATACGCTTTCTCTACAGCCGCGTTAACGACATCTATCATGACGGGGCTGATATCGACCCCAATACCGTCACCTTCGATGTAAGGGATGATAGGATTGTGCGGAACGTTCAAGCTGTGGTCGCCATTGACGGTGATTTTTTCACCCTCTGGGGGTACCTTAATGTGTGTATAGCCCATGTGTTTGCTCCATTGACGCTGCGTTAAACGACGGAAACTGTGCGGGGAACCCCTACAGCTTTAGTCAATAACTATAGCAGCTACGTCGAACTTTACCCGCCAGAGCGACGTAGCCACGAGCAAGAATAAACACTGAACCGACACACCCACAGAGCAGGTCCGGGGACACCAAGCATGGCCAAAGTCATTTTGCTCAACAAGCCCTTCCAGGTGTTGAGCCAGTTCAGCGACAACGAAGGTCGCAAGACCCTTGCTGACTACCTGAGTGCCCCACGCTACAGGGCCGCTGGGCGGCTGGACTATGATTCCGAAGGCCTTTTATTGCTCACCGACAACGGTGGTTTACAGCAGCAGATCGCTAATCCTAAACACAAACAGTGGAAAACCTACCTCGTGCAGGTAGAAGGTGATATTGACCAAGCCTCTATTGATCGCCTCTGCGCAGGTCTGGAACTGAAGGATGGACCCACCCTGCCCGCCCGTGCAAGGCGGATAGAGGCGCCGACGCTTTGGCCCAGGCTACCACCTGTCCGGGAGCGTAAATCCGTGCCGGATTGCTGGTTGGAGCTATCGATTCGAGAGGGACGGAACCGGCAGGTTCGCCGGATGACTGCGGCGGTCGGCTATCCCACGTTAAGGCTGGTTCGACAATCGGTAGGCAGCTGGAGTTTGGGCGATTTGTTGCCGGGTGAGCACCGCATCGAAGATGTAGAGGCTCCTGCCCCAATGAAATCGCGGCCAAGCAGACGCCCAAGGAGAAATTGAATGGCTAAGTGGCCTCCACATGTCACCGTCGCTACCGTCGTGGCAAACAAAGGCAAGTTCTTAATGGTTGAAGAGCGTGACAAAACCACCAAAGAGCTTGTTTTCAATCAACCAGCCGGCCATCTCGAGCCAGGAGAAACTTTAGCCGAGGCAGCATGTCGCGAAACACTCGAAGAAACGGGCTGGGAGGTAAGACTGACAGGCGTACTGGGTATCGCCCTTCACGAGGCAGTTAATGAGGTGGTTTACTACCGAACAACCTTTCTCGCTGAACCCATTGCTCCTCTTGAAAACGCGGTAATAGACCCCGATATAAGTGCCGTACATTGGCTTAGCTACGAGGAAATTTTGGCCAACTCTGCTAGAATGCGCAGCCCTCTGGTGATCGCTGCTATTGAGCAATATCGCAAGGGTATCAGTAGCCCCCTGGAACTCATATACGGATGAGCCTTAACGCGTCTAAAAAGGTCATCGTCGGCATGTCTGGCGGTGTTGACTCTTCTACATCTGCACTTCTATTGAAGGAGCAGGGCTATGCCGTGGAAGGCCTGTTCATGAAGAACTGGGAAGAGGATGACGGCACTGAATACTGTACCGCCAAAGAAGACTTTGCCGACGCCCAGTCCGTCGCTGACAAACTCGATATCCCATTACACGGCGCCAACTTTGCCGCCGAATACTGGGACAATGTCTTCGAGCACTTTCTGGAAGAGTATCGCGCGGGCCGCACACCCAACCCCGACATTCTTTGTAATCGAGAAATCAAGTTCAAAGCGTTCCTCGACTACGCTTTGATGCTGGGCGCTGACCTTATTGCGACGGGCCACTACACTCGCCGCGGCGAGACGTCAGGAAAAGCGACGTTGCTCAAAGGACTGGACCCAAATAAAGATCAAAGCTATTTCTTGCACGCTGTAGGTCATGAGGAATTAGCAAGAACACTATTTCCTGTTGGCGAAATTGAAAAGCCGGAAGTGCGAGCGCTCGCTGAAAAGTACGACCTGGCCACAGCGAAAAAGAAAGATTCAACGGGAATTTGTTTTATTGGTGAGCGCAGGTTCACGGATTTTTTACAGCAGTATCTACCGGCCCAACCCGGTGAGATACAGAGCCTGAATGGCGAAAAGCTGGGACAGCACCAGGGCCTGATGTACCACACTATCGGACAACGCCAGGGCCTGGGCATTGGAGGGCTAGCCAATCATACCGATGCTCCCTGGTATGTGGTCGATAAGGACCTTGATAATAACGTCCTGCTCGTCGCTCAAGGCAACGACCACCCTGCTCTATTTAAGCGCCGCCTAACAACGGGCGATATATTCTGGGTCTCAGGCTCGCCACCCACTCTGCCTTTAGCGTGCCATGCCAAGGTACGCTATCGCCAAAACGATCAGAGCTGTTGTGTGAATAAAACGGATGACGGTTATCGGGTGGAGTTTGACCAACCGCAGCGTGCCGTTACTCCGGGACAGTCGGTGGTTTTCTACCAGGGAGAAACCTGTCTGGGCGGTGGCGTTATAGAGAAGACGGCAGAATGAGCAAACAATACTCTGCATTGGAACAGCAAACGATTGCCCTGGCCGGCGTGGCCCAGGCGGCTCGCCTCGTCGACCAGATCTCTAGAACTGGCAGCTACCCTATTGAATTTCTGGAGCCGTCTATCCACAGCTTGTTTGAGTTTGACGCTGATGATGTGGGCGCAATTTTCGGTGGAGTGGGTGGCGTAAAACTGGGCTTGAACAATTTAAGCGCTATGCTCGCCAGCCGGCAGGCCGATGAAAGCAGAGAGATTGTTCGCTATGTCTTCAATATGCTTTATCTCGAACGCAAGTTTTCAGCCAGTTCTGAGATGATGTCTATCGTGCACTCTCGACTGGAACATACCAGCTTCAGAGCAGAGCATTTTTCGGGGCACGTGAACGATGTGTGCCATAGCGTTTCCGGTATTTATCAAGACACCCTGAGCAAACTGCGATTTCGTATCAAAGTGTCCGGGAGTGCTCAGCACCTGCAGGACTCGGTCAACGCCGACATCATCAGGTCACTGCTGTTAGCAGGCATCCGCTCCGCCTTTTTGTGGCGACAGCTGGGGGGACGCCGCTGGCGACTGGTACTGGACCGCAAGCGTATCTTACAAACCAGTCAGCAACTGTCGCGCGACCTTACTGTGGTGTAGAATCCGCACCCTTCGCCCATCATCGGAGCTTTTCATGGAACTCTCAGCACTCACCGCAGTTTCTCCCATCGACGGCCGTTACGGCAGCAAGACCGCTGCTCTACGCGACGTATTCAGCGAATATGGGCTGATAAAACGCAGGGTGCTGGTTGAAGTCCGCTGGCTACAGTGTCTTGCCAACCACGAGGGGATTCCAGAAGTCCCGGCACTCTCCCCCACTGCCAATCAGGCACTGGAAGAGATACTGTCGAACTTCGCGGAAGTGGATGCTCGCCGCATCAAGGATATCGAAGCGACCACCAATCATGATGTTAAGGCCGTCGAATACTTCATCAAGGAGCGCTTTGCTGGTAATGCAGAGCTAGAGGCCGTTTCCGAGTTTGTTCACTTTGCCTGCACATCTGAAGATATCAACAACCTGTCACATGCGCTGATGCTGCGCGATGGTATCGACTCGGTGCTGCTGCCAGAGATGCAAAAGGTCAGCCAGGCGCTCACCAGCGTTGCCCAGGATGCAGCTGAGGCTCCCATGCTGTCGCGCACTCACGGTCAAACCGCCAGTCCAAGCACCATGGGTAAAGAAATCGCTAATGTCGTTGCGCGTTTGCGTCGCCAGCTGACTCTCATCGATCAGGTGGAGTACCTTGGCAAGATCAATGGCGCCGTCGGCAACTACAATGCTCACCTCAGCGCCTACCCGGACGTAGATTGGCAAGCCTGCGCGGAGTCCTTCGTGACGTCTCTGGGGCTGACCTGGAACCCCTATACCACTCAGATAGAACCGCATGACTACATGGCGGAATTGTTTGATGCCATTGCACGCTTTAATACGATACTGATCGATTTCGACCGCGATATCTGGGGCTATATTTCTCTGGGTTACTTCAAGCAAAGAACCATCGCTGGCGAAGTGGGTTCCTCTACCATGCCGCACAAGGTAAACCCTATCGATTTCGAAAACTCGGAGGGAAACCTCGGACTGGCCAATGCAGTGTTTACTCATCTTGCGGCAAAACTTCCGGTGAGCCGCTGGCAGCGAGATCTCACCGACTCCACTGTATTGCGAAACATGGGCGTGGGCGCCGGTTACAGCCTGATCGCCTATCAATCAAGCCTCAAGGGCATTAGCAAGCTGCAGCTTAATGAGCAGCGTCTCGCCGAAGACCTGGACTCCAGCTGGGAAGTACTGGCTGAACCGATACAAACAGTGATGCGGCGCTATGGCATCGAAAAACCCTATGAAAAACTCAAAGAACTGACCCGTGGCCAAGACATGAGCAAAGCTGTGATTCAGGATTTCGTCACCCAGCTGGACATCCCTGAGGCGGCCAAACAAGACCTGCTTGCCCTGACGCCCGGCACTTACATTGGTAATGCCGTGAGGCAGACCAAGGATATAGGATAACTTCTGATGGACAACGGCTGGGAGTTGAACCTCGATAAGGAACTCTTCCTGGCCAAGCACTGGCAACAAAAGCCACTGCTCATACCTCAAGCCATCACCCACTTCTCGCCACCCATTGATAGCAATGAGCTGGCGGGGCTCGCTTTAGAAGACGATGTTGAAGCCCGCATTATTGACACGATTGATAATGACTGGCGACTCACGCATGGCCCGTTTAGTGAATCAGACTACCAGCGTGACCATCCCTGGACTCTGCTAGTACAGGCCGTCGATCAATATATACCCAAGGTGGCGCAACTTCGAAAACTGGTCGATTTCATTCCCCAATGGCGGGTCGACGATATCATGGTCAGTTACGCCACTGACGGCGGCAGCGTGGGCCCCCATTTCGACCATTACGATGTGTTTTTGTTGCAAGGTGAGGGTCAGCGGCTTTGGAAAACGGGACAGTTTTGCGACGCCGATAGCCCTCTCGTCGAGCACGACAGTCTAAGAATTCTGCGTGAATTCGAGACTGATGCCGAATACTTACTGGGGCCCGGCGACATGCTGTATATACCACCGGGCATTGCCCACTGGGGAATTTCTCAGGGGGAATGCAGTACGTTTTCGATTGGTTTTCGTGCCCCAAGAGTCAATGAAATGGTATCGCGTTTCGTTGATGCATTGCTTGAGCGGCAAGAGCCTGATGATTTCTACCACGACGCCCGACTCGAGCCTGTCAGCCGCCCCGGTGAAATAAGAGCGCGCGACCTAGAGCGGGTCAACGCACAAATACAGGCCGCTCTGGATCAAACTGAAACCAATCACTGGTTTGGAGAACTGGTTACCGAGCCGCGCTACGACAGTCATCCCGATGAAGATGAGATCGCTTTTGCCCGCGAGAGCCTCGATAATGATGGCGGTAAAGTCGTTTTAAATAGCGCGGCAAAATTGGCCTGGCAGCATGAGGCAGACAGTTTACTGGTGTTTGCCAACGGCGATAGCCGAGCGTTTTCGGACTCGATTCTACCTTTGCAAATCACTCTGTGTGACAACTGGCAATTGAGTAATGAGGACATGGCCAGGGCGATGTCTGAACCGGAGTCCAGGCGTTGGATCGATTTTCTTCTCGAATCGGGCTGTGTGTTTCTCCCATAAAAAAAGGCAGCTCACCTAAGGTAAGCTGCCATTCCTTCCAGGGCGATTAACGCACCCTGACTAGCTGTTTGCCTGCGCCAAAATAGCGTTCAGAGTCGTGCTCGGGCGCATGATTCTCTTCACGGCAGCACGGTCTGCGTGATAATAACCATAGCCCTCTTCCTCTACTGGCTTGCCCTGCGCTTTTTCGAGCTCGGCAACAACATCTGCCTCGCCATCAGCCAGTGTTTTGGCCAGAGCCCCGAAGCGCTCGGCCAACTCACTATCTTCCGATTGCGCAGCCAATGCCTCGGCCCAGTACAGGCCAAGATAGAAATGGCTGCCGCGATTATCAAGCTCCCCCACTTTGCGAGAGGGTGACTTGTTGTTTTCCAGTAATTTTCCCGTTGCCTCGTCCAGCGTTTTGGCAAGTAAGGCTGCCTTGGGGTTCCCCTGTTTGATACTAAGATCTTCCAGAGACACAGCCAGCGCCAGGAATTCGCCCAGTGAATCCCAGCGCAGGTGGTTCTCTTCTTGCAGCTGCTGTACGTGCTTGGGGGCAGAACCGCCGGCGCCTGTTTCATACATGCCCCCGCCCTTTAACATCGGCACAATGGATAGCATTTTGGCTGAAGTGCCCAGCTCCATGATGGGGAACAAGTCGGTGAGGTAATCTCGCAGCACGTTACCTGTGGCCGAAATCGTATCGCTTCCTCGAATCATTCTTTCCATGCTTCGGCGAATGGCCTCAACGTAGGTCATCACCCGGATATCGAGCCCTTCGGTATCATGGTCCTTGAGATAGAGTTCGACTTTCTTGATCAATTCAATGTCGTGGGCCCTATTCCTGTCCAGCCAGAAAATGACCGGCGTATCGGACTGACGAGAACGTGTTACCGCAAGCTTCACCCAATCGCGGATGGCCTCATCCTTAGTCTGACAGGCGCGCCAGATATCGCCGGGTTCAACAACGTGCTCCATCAGTACAGTGCCAGACGCGTCAACAACACGCATGGTGCCGGGGGCATCAACCTCGAAGGTCTTATCGTGGGAGCCGTACTCTTCGGCTTTCTTTGCCATCAGGCCAACATTAGGGACTGTGCCGCACACTGTGGGGTCAAAGGCACCGTTGGTTTTACAGAAATTAATCATTTCCTGGTAAATCGTTGAGTAAGTGCTCTCAGGCATGACGGCCTTACAATCCTTGGATTTTCCATCCGGGCCCCACATCTGGCCGCCATTACGAATCATCGCGGGCATAGACGCGTCTACAATGACATCACTGGGCACGTGGAGGTTGGTGATACCTTTGACGGAATCAACCATCGCAAGTTCTGGTCTGCCTTCATAACAGGCGTGTACGTCTTCCAGAATTTCTTCGCGCTTTGAGCGTGGCAGCGATTCAATTTTCTCATACACGCTGCTCAGACCATTATTTGGATTAACACCAAGCTCTTCAAAGAGGTCGCCGTACTTGTCGAACAAGTCTTTATAGAAAACGGTTACCGCATGACCAAAGACAATCGGGTGTGAGACCTTCATCATGGTTGCTTTCACGTGAAGCGACCACATGACCCCAGAGTCCTTTGCATCGTTCATAGTCTGTTCAAGGAAATCGCGCAGTGCGCCAGCGCTCATGCGCATGCTGTCCATCACCTCACCAGCCTGCATGGCGAGTTCTTTCTTAACGGTAACCTCGCCATTGGGATCGACAAACTCAATGCGCACGTCACCTGCTTCAGCAAAAGTCACGGATTGCTCTGCTGAATAAAAATCGCCATCGCGCATGTAATCGGCATGGCTCCTGGAAGCCATGCTCCACTTTCCCATTGAGTGCGGAAATTTGCGGACAAACTCTTTTACTGCTTTCGGAGCACGACGATCAGAGTTACCTTCTCGAAGCACCGGGTTTACTGCACTGCCCAGGCTCTTACCGTAGCGCAGTAATATCTCTTTCTCTTCATCAGTCTGAGGGTTCTCTGGATAGTCAGGAATTGCATACCCCTGCCCTTGCAGCTCGGCAATACAATCCTTTAACTGGGGCACTGATGCGCTGATATTGGGAAGCTTAATGATGTTAGCGGTAGGATCCTGGGTCAGCTCTCCCAGAAAAGCGAGGCCGTCCTGAACACGCTGCTCGTCCTGCAAGTAATCCGGGAAACTCGCCAGTATTCGACCCGCCAAAGAAATGTCAGTGATCTTTACATCGATATTGGCGCAGGCTGTGAACGTACGGACGATGGGCAATAATGAACAAGTGGCCAGTGACGGGGCTTCATCGGTGAGTGTGTAGTAGATTGTGCTGTTTTGACTTGTCATGGCTTCCTCTGGCTAGCGAAAATAAGGTGTAAGAACCGGTAGGCTCGTACAAAAAATCTGAGGCGAACTATACCCTATAAAGGGTCTTCGCTGATAGTCCAAAGCATCCTAAACAACTGATACGCAATGCTTTTCTGTCGTAAATTGAGGCGGACTTGGAGACTTCTTACGGATCGACTATGGTAAAGGCTAATCTACTGAACTTTCACCCGGTCTAGCGGGCTAGCATGACAATGACGGATCAAGACTTTCCACAGGGAGTAGACTACCCCCACCCCTTCGACGAGAAGGCGGTCGAATTGTGCCGCAGTGCCTCGCGCTATGTGTGCATCCTCAGCGCCAGGCTGGATCGCGCGGTCTTCGACCAGCAAGCTCTCAGCAGCGCATTGTCGGTGCTTGCCAGGTCAACCAGACAGTCTGAGGTTAGAATATTAGTGGCTGATTCACGGGGCCTGATCGGCCGTGGCCATCGGTTGCTTTCCCTGGCACGGCGTATTCCCAGTCTGGTGCAGATCAGAAAACTGGAAGATCACCCCGATTGGAATGGTCAGACAGCTATCATCCGTGACCGGGACGGGGTGCTTTATAAATCAGGTGGTGCCGAGCATGAGGGCTTCTATGAGCCAGACTCCCGGGTCGCAGCAGAACAGCATCTGGAACTGTTCAATGAACTCTGGCGTTACAGCGTCCAGGACCCAGAGTTACGCAGTCTCAGCGTTTAGGCACCTCTAGCCACTCGTGATGCAGCAGGCGGTACAACTGTAAATCTATTAACGTGTTCTCATCCGTGTCTATGCCCCACTGGCGCAGACAGCCTTCGTGACTGAAGCCCAGTCGTGACAGGAGACCACTGGACGCTTCATTGCGACCATCGACTTTGGCTTCAATACGGCGCAAACCAAGGTCTTCGAACGCATACCCAAGCAAGCACTGTATGGCCTCTCTGGCATAGCCCTTACCCCAGTAGTCCTGACCAATCGCATAGCCTAATTCGGCTCGCTGATTTTCCTCATCGTAGCCGAATAAAATACAACCACCGATCGCCTTGTCTAACGCACGCTCCCTGATCACAAACTGCATGGCTTTGCCGTCACTGACACGAGTCTCTACCCTATCCATCCAGGCATCGGCATCCTCTGAGCTTTTCCATGTGCTGTAAGGAAGATAACGATTGACCGCGTCTACGGAGTGCACAGAGAACAGGTCGTCAAGATCGCTGCGGGCAACGCCGCGAATCATCAACCGGTCCGAGATGAGCGGTGATGCGGGTAGAAGAAACAAACCCTTAGTCAGCCGAAATAACGTAGGTCAGCATATCGATGACCTGGTCCACATTTTGCGCCCAGGCCATTGCTGCGCCGTCTACTTCTTTGAGCGGATGAATAATGCTTTCATCATGCAGGGTAATGTAGGGTTTACCGAGCGCTGCGCACATGCCCGCGTCAAACGCCGCGTTCCACTGCTTGTACTTATCGCCGAATCTAACAACGGCAATATCGCAATTCTCTAGCAGGCTTTTCGTGCGTATGGCGTTCACCTTGGCCGACTTGTGGTCACGCCAGAATGACTGAGACTCTTCACCAAGCACATCACCAGCAGCATCGCTGGCGGCATGGTCTGTGACTGCTGAAAGAAAAGAGATGGGTAAGCCTCGGGCTTCACACCCGGACTTGATCTGGTCACGCCAATCGGTATGGATTTCTCCAGAAAGATAAACTTTCCAATTCATTGTCTAGTGCCTTCTGATTGTGTGTCGCAGGAAGTGTAACAAACTAGCGATCAAACTCCCGCCCCAACATCACGCCAAGCTCAACGCCCTCGTACGCGATCTGCCACACCTTGAGTCCTCGACAGGTCTCCTCTGTATGCTTTAGCAGTCGCCCGTCACGCATTGAGAACTCGTATTGGTGTAAGGGGCAGCGTATGACCCCGTCCTGGATCATCGCTGTTTCAAGCGGATGGCCGCGGTGCGGGCAATGCGATTCAAACAGGTAAAGCTCTCCTTGGCGCTGGATAAGCATCAATTGCAAATGATCGATTTTGAACTGCCGCTGGTAGTCGTCGTGCAGATTGATTAATTTTTCCAAAGGATAGAAACGCATTTTGCCCTCCGGCACCAAGCAGTAGCTCCACGCTAATCTGTATCACGAATACGGGGCAAGCCACCCATAAACCGGCTAACGCAGATCACTCAACCCGCTGTGAGTGTAGTCGCCAGCACCAAATCGCGCTGAATGTCTTTGCCAAGGTGAAACTCATGCTCACCCACGACATCAAAATCGTGTTTTTGATAGAAACGAATGGCTTTGTGATTGTGTTCCCAAACACCCAGCCAAACAGCGTCACTACCGTTAGTTGCAGCAGCGGCCATTGCTTCGGTCATAATGCTCTGCGCGACACCTTGCCCGTGCCAATCGCTCAAGACATAAATTCGATAAACTTCAGCCTGAGCTTTACCAGGGACGCAGTCTTTGGGTGAAGATAAGCGTAACTGACAGAAGCCGATCATTTCACCTGCAGACTCTGCCAGGATAAATACGGTATTCGGGTCCGTTATCTCTGCTTGCTGAATTGCCGGGCCAAAACTGGTTTGGCAGTGCTGATCCATATCGTTTGCGCTGTTTTCAACGGCAAAGGTTTGACGAAAGGTCAGTTCTGCCAATTTCGCAACGGCTGCAGCGTCCGATTCGACAGCCCTTCTGAGCACAACGGTCATGGGCAACTCCGTGACAATCGTTTTGCAATGAGCCACATCGCCAACGCCTACAACTTATCGATAATTCGTCGAGCGGCGGTAAACGCTGTTATTTTTTGCTCCTCTACGCCTTGCTCCAGGGCTGGCAGCATTTTTTTGACGTCTGCATTTTGCGTGAGCTTCAACATGAGCATTTCGTTGACCAATTGATGCATCCAATCGCGATTCTGTTCTGCGCGCTTGGTTTGAAAAGCTTTTTCTTCCAGTGCCATAAAATAGTAATCCACGACCATTCCCCAGACCGTGTCGATGTTAATTTTTTTTAAGGCTGAGCAGGTCATCACTCTGGGGGTCCAGAAGCTGGTGTGTCGCAGCAGGTTCATTGCACTGGTGTATTGCTGACGCGTTAGATTAGCCAGCCGCTCGCTATCGCCGTCGGCCTTATTGATCACCAGCGCGTCAGCCAGCTCCATGATTCCCTTCTTAATGCCCTGCAATTCGTCACCGCCGCCTGGCAGCATGAGCACCATGAAAAAATCTACCATGCCCGCAACCTGGTATTCACTCTGGCCTACACCCACTGTTTCAACCAGGATAACGTCATAACCAGCGGCCTCGCAGAGCAACATGGTTTCGCGCGTTTTTTGTGCCACGCCACCCAAAGTGCCCTCTGACGGCGAGGGGCGAATGTAGGCCTCTTCGCGGCGTGAGAGCTCTTCCATGCGAGTTTTGTCGCCTAAAATAGAGCCGCCCGCTATAGGCGAGCTTGGGTCGACCGCAAGTACGGCCACGCGTTTGCCCTGCTCGATCAGGAAAAGACCAAAAGCTTCGATGAAAGTGGATTTACCCACGCCGGGAACGCCGGTGATACCAATCCGAACGCTATTTCCGCTGTGCGGTAAGATTTGCTCGAGAATATCTTGAGCCTGTTCTCTATGCCGGCCCAGCTTGCTCTCCACCAATGTTATCGCTTTGGCGAGTGAGCGTCTGTTACCAGACAGTAGCGAGTCTAGGTCAAAGACGTGCAACTCACGCCACCGTGTGCATTGCGCAAGCGCTTAACGAATCGCGCTTCGCTTGAGAAAAGCTGTTGTTTGCCAGCGCCGTCATTGCCCTAGTCAACCAATGCCTCATTGACCGCGTCCAGCACATCGCGAGCACACACCGGAATTGGCGTACCGGGTCCGAAAATGCATTTAACCCCCGCTGCATACAGGTGGTCATAGTCTTGCCTGGGAATCACTCCGCCGGCGATCACTACGATGTCGTTTGCGCCCTGTTTGCGCAGTTCGGTCACTAACTCGGGCACCAATGTCTTATGACCGGCTGCCAGCGATGATGCTCCCACCACATGGACATCATTTTCGATCGCCTGGCGCGCGACTTCTTCCGGAGTAGAAAACATGGGGGAAAGGTCTATATCAAAGCCTACGTCGGCAAAGGCTGTAGCGATGACTTTGGCACCGCGATCGTGGCCATCCTGGCCCATCTTGCAGACCAACATTCTGGGGCGACGACCGTGCTGCTCGACAAAGCCGTCAATATCTTTACTGATGCCCTGCCAATTTTCGTCTTCCTGGAAAGCGCTGCCATACACGCCCGAGACGGTTTGCGCCTGAGCATTGAATCGACCGAACTCTCGTTCCATGGCGAAAGATATCTCCCCTACGGTGGCGCGGCGGCGGGTGGCCTCAATGGCAAGTTCCAACAAGTTACCCTCGCCACTGACCGCGCTCTGATAGATGTCTTCCAGTATAGCCTCTACAGCAGCCTCGTCGCGTGCTTCCTTGACCGACGCCAGACGGGCCAGCTGTGAGTCGCGAACTGCCTCATTATCGATTTCGAGTACGTCTACGTCGTCCTCTTCATCGAGGGTGTACTTGTTGACACCCACGATAACGTCATCACCTTTATCAATGCGCGCCTGCTTGCGGGCGGCGGCTTCTTCGATGCGTAGCTTAGGCATGCCCGTTTCAATGGCCTTGGCCATTCCGCCGGCCTCTTCAATTTCTTCAATCAGCTCCCAGGCTTTGTCGGCAATATCCTGCGTGAGGCTCTCCATCATGTAGGAGCCGCCCCAGGGGTCTACCACGTTGGTGATGCCTGATTCTTCCTGGATAATTAACTGCGTATTGCGAGCGATGCGAGCAGAAAATTCGGTGGGCAGTGCTATCGCCTCATCCAGGGCATTGGTATGTAGAGACTGGGTACCCCCGAAAACGGCCGCCATCGCTTCGATGGTGGTGCGCACGACGTTGTTGTATGGATCCTGTTCGGTCAGTGACCAGCCTGAAGTTTGGCTGTGTGTTCTGAGCATAGAGCTTTTGGGGTTCTCCGGGCCAAACTCCCCCACTATTCGTGCCCACAACAACCGGGCAGCCCGCATTTTGGCAATTTCCATGTAGAAATTCATACCAATGCCCCAGAAAAAGGACAACCGCGGCGCGAAGTCGTCGATTCCCAGACCCGCAGATAGTGCAGTTCGAATGTATTCCTTACCGTCAGCCAATGTATAAGCCAACTCAAGCGCTGCATTGGCCCCTGCTTCCTGTATGTGATATCCGGATATCGAAATGGTATTAAAGCGAGGCATGTTTTTGGAGCAATAGGCGATGATATCGCCGATAATCTTCATGCTCGGGGCCGGCGGATAGATGTACGTGTTACGAACCATGAATTCTTTGAGAATGTCATTCTGGATAGTGCCCGCCAGCTGATCCTGAGCAACGCCCTGCTCCTCTGCTGCGACAATATAGCCCGCAAGCACAGGTAACACTGCGCCATTCATCGTCATGGAGACGGAGACTTTTTCCAGCGGAATCCCATTGAAAAGGATTTTCATGTCTTCGACAGAGTCAATCGCGACACCGGCCTTGCCAACATCACCGGACACTCGCGGATGGTCAGAATCGTACCCACGGTGTGTAGCAAGGTCGAAAGCGACCGAGACGCCCTGACCACCAGCGGCAAGCGCTTTGCGGTAGAAGGCATTAGACGCCTCAGCGGTAGAGAAGCCGGCATACTGCCGAATGGTCCAGGGACGACCTGCATACATGGTTGCCTGTGGACCTCTGATGTAAGGCGACATGCCCGGCATCGTATCGGTGTACTCAAGGTTCTCGGTGTCAGCTGCTGTGTACAGAGGCTTTACGTCGATATCTTCGGGCGTCTCCCACGTTAAAGTATCCAGTGGCTTGCCCCGCAATTGCTTGGTCGCAAGCTCAGCCCATGCTTCCGGAGTCGCATTATTCTTGTCGTAGATTTTTTCGCTCATATCTGTGTCCTTGCGCCGCCGATTCCCTTTACTGTGCAGAAACCGTGCGGTCTGTCTTTACGTGTGCCGTAATACTTGTGATCACTGGCGTTAGGAGTTAAATCCGCCGCTCGCCAACGCTCACGTTCTGGCTGTCGAAATGCAGGCGAATCAGTGCGCCTCTGCTGGCTGGTTTATTTCGATCAGCACGCCGTCACAACTCTTCGGGTGGATAAAAATAACTTTCGAACCGTGTGCACCCGGCGTCGGCGCATCGCCCAAAAACTGATACCCCTTTGCAGTGAGTCGCTCAATATCCTCTTCAATGTTATCGGAGCGAAAACACAGATGATGGAGCCCACCACCCTTCTTTTCGAGATAGCCAGCTATGGGGCCCTCTCCATTAAGTGGATGGACGAGTTCAATATTGGTGGCGGGCACAGGAAAGAACGCCGTAGACGTCTTTGCTGCGGCGACGTCCTCGGTGCCATCGAAAGACAAGCCAAAATCTTCCATAAAACGCTTAATCGACTTTTCAAAATCGGGAACAGCAATAGCAATATGGTCAAGTGCAGTGATCATTTTAGTAAGCCCCTAAATCAGTTGAGTAAGAAATTCGCCGGTGACTGCTCTGCGCCTGGCCGCAACTTCTTCAGGTGATTCAATCACTATCTTTTCGTCCGGAGTGATTTTGAAGATAGGCTGCCCCTTCCCGATAATAACGCCATCGGTATCGACCAATACCTTATCGACAGTGCCTGAGAATGGTGCATACACCTTATTAAACATTTTCATCACTTCAACGATGAACAGAGGGTCTCCCGCCTCGAAGTGATCACCCTCTTGCACGTACAATTCGTGTTCGGGGGTTTCACGCCCGTAAAACATACCGCCGCTTTCTGCCAATATTTCATCTGACTTGGCAACAGGCGGAGGAACCAATACCTTGGCCATGGCTTCCTGAAGCGACTCGTCAAGCAGACGTTCCGGAATATTAATAGTCAGGTCGTTGTTCACTGTCAGATCGAAATAGTGTGTGGTTTCAGCAATGCTGGGGAGCACAGCCAGCATATCCATACCCGCCTGGAACCCACAGTGAGCCGAGCGAATTGATGTCCAGAGCTCAGCATCGATACCGGCCGGGGCATCTTCCTCGGCGAGTACCGATTGCAACTCTATCCAATCTTGCGCATCCAGACGGTTGTTCAGTTCGTTATAAAAATCCAGTGCCTGCTGCAAGATTTCGCTGTCATGCCGCCAGATCATGTTGGCCGCGGGAGCACCGTGCACGTAATCCATATTAAGAAAGTGGTAGGTATCGGCCAGCAGCTCAATCGGATTTTCATTCCAACTGACCTTTCCTTCAATCAATGTGTAGCTGTCTCGATTGATACTCAGCCAACCGGAAAGAATATGCGGCTCGGCCAGTAGCAACTCCAGCGGTCGCAACAACAAGGTTTGCTTCTGCTCCAGTGTCAGTCTAAGGCCAGTAGCGGGCTCGCCTTCAAGCCCTTGTAAACAAGCCTTGCACAACTGCTGCCATGCATACAAAAGGTCGAGATTATTGGCTTGTTGTTTCAGTTCGCCCACGGCCGTCAGGTACGGCACAATAAATCGAGTGGTCGGTCGTGCGTTAATGTTCTGACCAATAAACCAGTTCACAAGGCCGTAATGAAACTCAAGATTAGTGGCCAGGTCTTTGCCACGCATGGTGGTCTGGCGGATAACCTCTGCCATCCGCTCATAAGTATCCAGGCGACTATCGCCCACAGTGAGTAGCAGTGCAATATTCGAATCGTAAGCCCCTGCCAGCGTGTACTTCATAAATACATCAGTATCGGGGTTATGCAGACTGATGCCCTGGTCATCGCGTATCTCACCCTCAACCGCGTCAGACCAGTACTCAATAACGCCGCCAGCACTGGGCTGCAGTGCCTGATTGGTTGCGTTCATGCGAGCTTCAACAGAATCGTTGTGTCTTAAAATACGATTTGGCTTGGGCAGTTTTTGGCCGTGAGCGGCCAGTAGCACCATCATTTCAACCAACGACTCAACAACGAAGGAATCGTCCTGATTGTCCGGGTTGGTGAACTCAAGGGCATAGCAGAGTTCAGTCACCCGGTGCTCAACTTGAATTCGCGTGTTCATTTCCATGAAGAAGTGTTTGTCGCGGTCGACGATACACTCGAAGGTCGACACCGAGTCCAGTCCTACCGCTTCACCGAATCGCGCGGCTTCGTCTTCCATAGCGGTCAGTGTGATCAGATCTTGCTTGAGCACCTTGAGTTCATCCACTTGCCCCGCCGCTTCCGCCTGCTCAATCGCAGCTTGCAGTGACTCAACCGTGACTGAAACTTCCAGCAATTTTTGTTCGTGCATTTGCAGAGAGCAATCACGCCCCCCCATGGACATGCTCCAAACACCGTTACCAATCGCCTGAATCTCTTGGTGACGAGTGGTTTCGATATTCAGTTCAACCAAAACGTTTTTGTTATCGCCGACGCCTGTGGTCTTTACCTCATTGAGAATCTCCCTGACCATTTCCGGCGTGCGTTCAGATTCCCCAATACCAAGGATACGCTGACCCTTACCACCGCCGCCTGAGATTGCTTTCAGACGAACGCGGTTTTGGGGGTAATCTTCCGCCATTTTTTGAACCGCCTCGGTGAGCGTTTCGCAAAGTTCATCAACGGTATAGAGGTCCACGCCTTTTTTGTAGGAAGCAGCCAACACCAGGTCAGCTTTATCTTCCAGAGAGATGCCGTCGTCATCCAGTTTGGCTTCATCGACCTTAAGTCCATGCTCGGCTGCAAGCGCTTTCAACGCAGCCGCATCGGAGTGCTTTTTCAGTAGTGTCAGCGCGGTGCCATTATCGATACCCGGTGTGACCGACACGCCGGTTTTCAGCGCTGTACGCTTGGCTTCGTCTTTCAGGCCCGCGTCGTGAACCGTTCTTGAGCAGGGTCCGATAAAGTTCAGGCCGGCATTTTCCATCGCGGCGACCATGGTTTCGTCTTCAGCCATGAAGCCATAGCCAGCAAAGATCGAGTTATAACCGTTATCTTTAGCAATGTTGATGATTTGAGCGATTCGCTGATCACGCTCTTCCTTATTGGCGCCGGTGTAGTCTGGCACTCTGTGCACACGATCCGGTTCGGTTAGTGTGCGCAACTCAGGCGCCAACGCATCCTGATAAACAATGGAATCCTTTTCGGACAGCAGGATTCCGTAATGCGTAATACCCATCTCCTCAAAAACATCCATTGCCTCTTTGCGGATAGGTCCGCGGCAAATAATGAGTGGGCTCATGTGGGTGCAATCAAACTGATTCACCCAGGTGGTATGGCGGCGGCCCAGGCGACGGTCGCGATGAATCAGCGAGTTGTTCAGATAATGGTCGTTAGACACGTGTTCTTCCTCAATGCTTGTAAACGGGGCCGTTAGTGGAATTCGCGCTGCACTGACTGCAACGGACTAGGCTCGTAATGACGTAGACAGAAATCCATATGCTCCGCCAGAACCTGGCGCAGGTCAGAAGGCATGACAATCTGAGAAATAGAGCCCAGGCTCAACGCTTCGTTGGGGTTCATCAATTCCTGCTCGTAGCGCTGCGCCAGCAACTGCTCCTCGGCCTTTACCCAATCGCCCACCAGTTGTTCGGCCGTGGCTTTCGCTTCAGCCTCTGATAGCCCAGCGGCTGTTTGCGCCTCGGTTTCTTTAGCAACTTTGCCCGCCACGGCGCCTCGAATCTTCTTCAACTCGCCTTTGTAGACATACTCAACGCCTGCAGGCCCCATGACCGCAACGCGCGTGGTAGGCAGCGCAACAACAAAATCGGCGCCAGTGGGATAGTTATTGTAGGAAGCGTAAGCACCGCCAAAGGCATTACGAATCAGCACGAGGAATCGAGGGGTACGCAGGTCAACAATGGCATCCAGCATGGCACGTCCGGCTTGTACGATGCCTCGGCTCTCTTGCTCGCGCCCGGGTAAAAACCCGGTGGTGTCCTCCAAAA
Source organism: Halioglobus sp. (assembly GCA_039986455.1). Classification (GTDB taxonomy): domain Bacteria; phylum Pseudomonadota; class Gammaproteobacteria; order Pseudomonadales; family Halieaceae; genus Halioglobus. The sequence continues at coordinate 31,994 of JBDWQQ010000028.1, read as the reverse complement.
ATACGATGGGAATATTGTAAAGGTTACAAAACCGGATGAAACGCGCGTTCTTGTACGCTGCATCAATATCGATCTGGCCTGAAGCAACAGCAGAATTATTGGCGACGAAGCCAACAACATTGCCACCCATTCTTCCTAGGGCTGTAATAGTGTTACGTGCTCTCTCGGGCTGAACTTCGAGGAAATCACCGTGATCGCACAGTTGCTGAATCAGAATGGTGATATCAAAAGGCGTATTAAACCCAGTGGGTGAATTGAACGCTTTCTTCAACAGGATATCGATATCCCAGGTCTTGCGCGTCACCGGATCAGACGACGGTTGGTGCGGCGCAAGCTCGCCGTTGTAGGCGGGCAAGTAATTGAGTAGCTCACGTACCTTGCGAAGCGCTGCCACTTCATCGGGCACCACAAAATCGGTGACACCGGTTTGACTATGAACACCCGGTCCACCGAGCTCATCAGGGGTTACATCCTCGCCCAGTACCGACTTAACGACACCAGGCCCGGTCAGTCCGAAAAAAGTCTCATTGGGCTGAATCAAAAATGAACCCTGCCGCGGCAGATAGGAGCCGCCACCAGCGTTAAAGCCAAACATGCACATAATGCTGGGGACAACACCGGAAATCTTACGCAGCGCCGTGAAGGCATCAGCGTAACCGTCCAGCCCTCCGACGCCCGCAGGAATGTAGGCGCCTGCGGAATCGTTCATTCCCACCAAGGGTATTTTTCGTTTGGCCGCCAGCTCGAACAGGCGCGCCAGCTTCTTACCATTGGTCGCGTCCATGGAACCTGCGCGTACGGTAAAATCGTGTCCGTAAATGGCGACATCCCGGCCATTTACTTTGATCAGGGCGGTCACCAACGAGGCACCATCCAGATTGGGACCCCAGTTCTGGAACAAGACCGTCGGCTCTTCGTCTGCCAGGCACTCAATGCGCTCCCAAACCGTCATGCGATGTTTCTGATGCTGACGCTGCGTGTTCTTTACACCGGAAGCCTCATAAGGCCGCTGTTGCAGCTCCCAGCCGTGCTTTAGCGCTTTTTCATAGAGACCCGGCTCGGAATCGATCTGTCCGGGTACGCGGAATTCCTGTTCATCCTTCTCGGCGAAGGGATTCTCCAAAGTAGCGATCAGGTCGTTGCTGCTATCTGTCGTCATAGTCCTTGATCCAGAATTGGCCAAATGGCCTGGGAGAGCTTGCATTGCCTTCTTCGAGGCCTTTTGCGCAAGACGCGGTAGACAGGCTTGCAACGGGGCAAATCTGCCAGAATTTCGGCGTATCACATTAAGTGTAGGGGTCTATAAAGTCAATCAGGCTGCGCACGTAAAGCTATGTTTTTACTGCAAATACTCGGTCGTTCAGCGATGTTTGGGACAATAGTTTACAATACCGACCTAGCCGATAGACTTTAGCGCTCATTAGGAACATTGTGGTCGGTGTCAACATACGCCAGTGACCCCACGACGCATGAACAAAACCATATCCTTGGATGAAATACCCTACTCTCCCGACAGCTGTCAGCTCTTTGAGACACTGCGTGAGCTTCCAGGAGCGGCGTTCCTCGACTCAAGCTACCCTCACACCCGCAGCGGCCGATTCGACATCTTGTGCGCCCAGCCAAACCAGACACCTGAGCTACCAGCATTAAACTCAGATGAAAGACACTGGCGCAGCTACTTCGATGATTTGGGTCGCTTTCATAGAGACTACTACGGCCCCGTTCAGCCCGTATCGCAGGACATCCCTTTTTGCGGCGGCTTGCTGGGTGTCCTGAGTTATGACGGAGGAAACCCACTCAACCAAGTCAGCGACACACCGCCCGGCACGCGCCATTCCAAGGGCCAAATGGGGGCGTACAACTGGGCGGTGGTTCAAGACCATTTGTTGCAGCGATCTGTACTGGTCGCGCAACCCTCTGTAACGTCTTCTGAACGCAATGACTTGTTAGCAAGGCTACATTCGCGCAAGAGAAACACAGAGGCGAGTTTTCAGCTAACCGATAGCTTTGAATCGAATTTCTCGGAGGATGAATACCGGCACGCGTTTGAAAAGGTGCAATCGTATATTCATGCCGGTGACTGTTATCAGGTCAATCTTGCGCAGCGTTTTAGCGCTAGCTACCAAGGCGATGCCTGGAGCGCTTATCGTCAACTGCGAAGCACTGCGGCCGCGCCCTTCTCCGCGTTTGTGTGCCTGGAAAATAACGACAGCGTGATGAGTCTGTCGCCGGAAAGATTTCTCTCGCTGCACGGCAATCACGTGCAGACAGCTCCCATCAAAGGCACCCGCCCGCGCTATCAGGACAGTGCGGCCGACCAACTAGCGGCCGAAGAACTCAGGCGATCTTCCAAGGATCGCGCAGAAAACCTGATGATTGTTGATCTGTTGCGCAATGACCTGGGGCGCAGCTGTATACCGGGTAGCATCCATGTTGATGCTTTGTTCGAGGTTCAGAGCTACCCCACGGTTCACCATCTGGTTAGTACCATCAGTGGAGAATTAGTCGCAGACCGATCTGCTTACGAATTACTGAGAGACAGTTTTCCCGGAGGGTCCATCACCGGCGCACCAAAGCGACGAGCCATGCAGATCATCGGTGAATTGGAGCCCCATGCGCGGGAGATTTACTGTGGCAGTGTGCTGTATATCAGCGCGGACGGCCGCATGGACAGCAATATCGCCATTAGAAGCTTGCTGTGTGCCGACAATGAAATCCGCTGCTGGGGCGGCGGCGGCATTGTCGCAGATTCCCAGTGGCGTCAGGAGTACCAGGAGACCTTCGATAAAGTGGGTAAGTTTCTTTCCCTGTTAGAAACCATGCAGTAAATCCGGCGCCAGGCAGAATCAACCCAAGGCGCCAGAGCGTGCTACATGGCCAGGTCGCGTTCAGAAGCCTCCAGGAACGCTTGCTTGAGTGCCGCTAAATCAGTGACTGACTGAAACTGGGGGAACTCATCGATTACGTTCTGGGGCGCGTGTATCAGAATGCCTACGTCGGCCTCACCCAGCATGGTGGTGTCGTTGTAGGAATCGCCGGCTGCAATCACCCGATAATTAAGACTATGCAGCGCTTTTACGGATGCGCGCTTGGGATCTTCCTGGCGCAGCTTGTAGTCCACTACCCGCCCCGATTCATCTGTCACTAGGCGATGACACAGCAGCGTCGGCCAGCCCAGTTGTCGCATCAGCGGCTGTGAAAACTCATAAAACGTATCTGAGAGAATGATGACCTGAAAGCGCTCGCGCAGCCAGTTTACAAAATCAATGGCTCCGGGCAGTGGTTCAAGAGTGGCAATAACGTCCTGGATATCGTCGATTTTAAGGCCGTGCTGATCGAGAATGCCCAATCGCTGCTTCATTAGCACGTTGTAATCAGGGATGTCGCGGGTGGTTGCTCGCAGCTCATCAATACCGGTTTTTTCTGCAAACGCGATCCATATTTCCGGGACCAGAACACCCTCAAGATCAAGACAAGCCAATTCCACGTAACACACTCCTAAAAGGCGTAAAAAAGATGCGCAACAATCTAAGGCTTTGGTCTCTTGGGCACAAGTCCTACAAGAGAATATTCAGTAGACAGGTAGATCGAGGTCGGAGAAAAGCTCTTCCAGCTCAGCTTTGGTATGCCTACCGAAAGCTTCCTGAACGAGGTCTCGTGTTAAATGAGGAGCAAAGTCTTCAATAAACTCATACATATACCCGCGCAAGAAGGTACCGCGGCGACAGCCAATGCGGGTGACACTGCTGGCAAACAGATGACTCGCATCAAGCGCCACCAGATCAGGATCCATCTCGGGGTCGTGGGCCATGCCGGCGACAATACCAATGCCGAGACCCAGACGAACATAGGTCTTAATGACGTCGGCATCAGCGGCAGTGAAGACAACCCTCGGGGTCAGGCCTTTCTCAACAAAGGCTTCGTCCAGCTTGGAACGGCCGGTAAACCCAAATACGTAAGTAACAATTGGGTGAGCCGCGACGTCTTCCAGGCTGAGCGTGGAAACTTGAGTGAGTGGGTGATCCTTGGGCACCAGAATGCAGCGATTCCAGCGATAACACGGCATCATGATCAAGTCGGAAAATAGCTCAAGCGCCTCCGTAGCGATTGCGAAATCTACCGTGCCGTCTGCGGCCATTTCGGATATTTGCATCGGCGTGCCCTGATGCATGTGTAACGACACATCGGGATAGCGGTCGATAAAGGCGCTGATGGTGGCTGGGAGCGCGTAGCGAGCCTGCGTATGAGTGGTCGCAATAGAGAGGCTACCCTTCTTCTCGTTTGAATACTCCTGGGCAACTTGTTTAATGCCTTCAACGGTGCGAAGCACTTCCCCCGCCGCTTCCAATATAGCCTCACCTGCGGGGGTCACATGGGTAAGGTGTTTACCGCTTCTGGCAAAAACCTCTACGCCCAATTCGTCCTCTAGCAGGCGTATTTGCTTGCTGATTCCGGGTTGTGATGTATACAGGCTTTGCGCAGTTGCCGATACGTTCAGGTCGTGGTGGGCCACCTCCCAAATGTAACGTAGCTGTTGCAGCTTCATCCTTTCCTCCGCAACCCCTGAAGCAAAATGGCTGGGGTCTTATGAAGAATAGACATTAAACGGGGATTTAGCCAAATTAAAAAGGAATAACCGAATCCAGCGCTCAGGGTTCAGTTATTTGCCACTCCATGGGGTACATGGCCGGTCGCAATATGGGGGCTGGCTGACTCACAATGGGCTTCCTGATCATCAAAAAATACGTCAGCCTGGTAGGCGCGCAAAAAGTCAGTTTTATTCAGTCCCCCCAAAAATATCGACTCATCGATACGAATATTCCAGGCCCGCAATGTACGAATGACCCGCTCATGAGCAGGCGCTGAACGCGCGGTTACCAGCGCAGTGCGTATGGGGGCTTCAGTCGCTGGAAACGCCTGTTGCAGTCGGTGCAGCGCCGATAGGAAAGGTTTGAAGGGGCCACCTGCCAGTGGCTGATGCGCGGCGGCCTTTTCGCTGGCAGTAAACGCCTCAAGGCCCTCACTCTTGTAAACCCGCTCTGCCTCGTCGGAAAACAACACCGCATCTCCGTCAAAGGCAAAACGTAGCTGGTCATTGCCACTGTCCTGTTTCACGCCGGATATCAATGTAGCGGCAGCCACGCCACAATCCAGCGCGTTGCGAACGTCTTCCGCTTCATTCGACAGGAAAAGCTGACATCCGAAGGCATTGATATAGCGCCAGGGGCTCTCACCGCCGCAGAAGGCGGCACGACTTATCGCCAGTTGATAATGCTCAATAGAATTAAAGACACGCAGGCCAGTATCAGCGCTATTACGGGACAGCAACACCACTTCAACTTGTTGGTCACCACCGAGCATCTCATTAAGACGCAGTAGTTTGTGCACTAGCGGAAAGGCTTCCCCGGGCTCCAGAGGCTCATCTTCCCTGGCGACCTGGTAATCAGAATAGGCGTTCAGCCCATCGCTCTGATACACCTGATGGCTTTCATCCAGGTTAAACAGGGCTCTTGAAGAAATTGCTATGACCAGCTTGTCGTCGAGTTTCTCAGGCATAGCAAGAGCATACCCAGTTAGCGGGTCGCTCGCCACCGCGTTTAGCTAACCTTGAGTAAGCCGCGCTCTTCCAGCTCAAGCATCAGCAGTTGCTTGATCAGAAATTCTTTAGTGGTCTCGGGATGATCAAGATGCAGCCGCTCCAAAAATGGCTTGGCGGCATCCTCATCACTATGGTGCAGCAGGGCTTTGAACGTGGAACTGATGAATTGCGCGGGATCCTCACTGAGCCCTTTGATACGCCGCAGACTGGCCGCCAGCGCCAATTCTTCGTCGGTCAACTCTGTGCCAAAGGGATAATCCGGCAATACCCCGGCTTTCATCTGCGGTTTGATGACGGCCTCGAGCTTTTCAGGCGTATTGTTACGCGCGCTAAATGGCACGCTGTAATCTCTGGGGAGCTTGCCATGGCTTTTGGCATACTCTAACAATTGCCCCTGGAATCTCGAGTCGGCGATATTAATCATACGCTTTATCACTTCGGCGTCGGACTGCCCGCGAATATCGGCCACACCGTATTCAGTGACGATAACGTCACGCAAATGCTTGGGTATGGTGGTATAGCCGTAGAAAGGCACGATATTTGACTGCAGCTGTTTGCCCTCTCCGCGCGTGGCTCTAATACAGAGCACCGAGCGCGCGCCCACAAGGTCGTGGGCCATCGCCACAAAGTTGTATTGCCCGCCTACCCCGCTAATGACCGTGCCATCTTCCAGGGCGTCTGAGGCGACGGCGCCATTGAGTGAAGCGATCATGCCCGTATTGATGAAACGGGCCTTGCGTCTTTGAGCGCTGTACAGCGGGTAGTCCAGTAGCAACTGGTTGGTACGTCGAACACCCGTCATGCAGATATTTTCATGACCCGCCGCATCCAGGTCGCGTAGCTTTTGGTAGAAGTCTCTGGGGCCTAGAAAAAATCCCCCGTGAAGGTAGCGGCCATTGCGCAAGGACTGGCCTTTAACGGCAGCTAACAGGGCTTTTTGAGTGGCTTCATCGTCCAGATTGTTTGCAAGCGGGGTATCACCCAGGCTCAGCGCATCGTCTGACAGACTCAAGCTAGCAGGCAAAACTCCCCAGTGCGCTAGCTCTGACAATGATGACTCAGTCAATACCCGGGGAATGAGTCCGGTGTCACGGCCGTAAGACCACATTTCTGCATCCACACGTTCACAGATCTGCCCCGAGTTAAGGCCCTGCTGCAATGTCAGGTTATCGTAGACTTTGCGCTTAACCACTCCCTGTTCGATCAAATGCATCATGCCATTGACGAACATTTCCGTAGACACGTACATGCCCTGCTTAAACTCACCCAGGTCGGCTTGGGTGGAGTTTTCGCTACTGCTGATATCGGCCACCATTTGGCGGTACGTTTCATTATTGCGGTGTCGAACAATACAGGCCTGGGCCACTGCATCACCCAACGAACCGATACCGATTTGTAGGGTCCCCCCATCTTCGATCAGGCTGCTCGCATGCAACGCAGTGGCATAGTCGCGCATCGGCACTGCTGCATTAGGCACGGCAAACAGATGTTTGCTGTAGTCAGGGTTGCGAACAATCCAGTCGAATATCTGTGGGTCCGCTTCGGCATCATGTTCCATAAACGGCAGATCATCGTGAACCTGAGCGGCAAAGAACACTCGGCGATCAAGAGCGGCAGTAAGATCGACCACCTCCGGAGACACATCAGGGTTACAGGAAAAACTGATGCGCAGGCTATCTCCTTCTCCCCTGGCCGCGACCATTTGCAACATCACGTTCACCCCAGCGCCCAGCATATCTCTGGCAATGTGCGTGTAGTTGCTGGAAATGTAATTCTGCTGCGCAGTGGCGTGTCTTTTCATCGAACCCGCTTTGAAATAAAGCTCGCTCAGCTGAATATTGCCTGGCATTTCGTTACGTTTGAAAGCGTCGAGAAAAGCCAACTCTTCGTAGTCGCCAAAAATGCGCTGCATGATGGGCCCTGCAAGCCCCGCCTCGATATGACTGCCAGGCTTTGGCACCTCAAGACACAGCGCCGTGAAAATATGTAGCGACAAGCCAGGGTCAGCCGCAACCCGATGATAAAGCGCATTGATTAGCTGGACAGGTTTACCCAGGCCCAGTGGTGCCCCCACACGAATATCCGGCCCGACCGCCGCAACAATGCGATCAACACAGTCTTCAACATCGGAAAGAATTTCGGTCACAGGATTACCCTCAAAAGCGCCCTCTGCGGTTGGGCAAAATCAAAGACGCAATGAAAACACAATCAACAGGGCAGTCTATTGATACGGAACAAGTCTGGGCGGCAATTAACTGCCGCCCTCCCGGTTACTGAAGTAATCGCGGGATAACTTGAACACCAGAGGACCCAGCAAAATCAGGGCTATCAGGTTTGGAATTGCCATAAAGGCATTTAGGGTGTCAGCAATGAGCCAGACCATATCCAATTCCACGACTGTACCAACCGGAATGGCCAAAACCCAGAGGACACGAAACGGCAACACGCCTTTGGTTCCCACCAGAAAAACGACACAGCGTTCACCGTAAAAAGACCAGCCAATCATGGTGGTAAAAGCAAACAGGCAGAGGCCTAGCGTTACCACGTATTCACCACCGGGCAAGGCATTACCAAAGGCCATCGATGTCAGGCTGGCGCCGCTCACGCCGGTCGGTATGACGTCCATGATGACGATCACCAGGCCGGTCATCGTGCACACCACCAGTGTATCGATAAAGGTACCCAGCATGGCAATCATGCCCTGCTGCACCGGCTGGTTGGTCTTGGCTGCAGCATGAGCGATGGGCGCACTACCAAGGCCCGCTTCATTGGAAAAAATTCCCCGCGCAACACCAAAACGCAATGCCGCCCAGACACTGGCGCCGGCAAAACCGCCGGCGGCTGCGGAGCCGGTCATCGCACTGGTCACTATGGTTTCAACCGCAGCGGGAACCGCAGTGATATTCAGTACAATGACCACCACGCTGAGCAGGATGTAACTCAGTGCCATCATAGGTACCAGAAAGCTCGCCACTGACGATATCCGCTTAATACCCCCAAGCACTACAGCGCCCACCAGAACCATTAGTACAATGCCCGTGGCAATCGGGGGCACGGTGAAGGCGTCATTAAGGGCTTGTGATACCGAGTTTGACTGTACCGTGTTGGCAATTCCAAACCCCGCCAGCGAACCAAACAAGGCAAAGGCATACGCCAGCCAGTGCCATCGTTTATGCAATCCGTTACGAATGTAATACATGGGGCCACCGCTAAAGTTGCCCTGTTCATCCTGCTCTCGAAAATTAACCGCACAGACGGCTTCAGCGTATTTTGTGGCCATGCCCACCAGTGCTGTAATCCACATCCAGAACAAAGCGCCGGGGCCACCAAGCGCTACTGCCGTAGCGACACCGGCGATATTCCCGGTACCAATCGTTGCCGACAGCGAAGTCATTAAGGCACTAAAGGGCGAGATATCCCCTGCGCCGTCACCCTTCCGACCTTGCAAAAGCAGACGCAAGGCAACCGGGATTTTCCGAATGGTCATGAAGCGCAGGCCCAGGCTCAGGTACAAACCAGTACCCAGCAACAACACCAGCATTACCGGACCCCAGGCCCAGCCATTGATCGTTGTAATTACTTCAGTCATCTCGTCACCCTATCTATTCTTTTTGTTGTTGTGCGACTCAATCTTACCAGCTGAAACCGCTGCTTTGGGGAAACACACCGAAAACACCGCCCGTATGCATGAAAACGATATCCTGACATCCGTCGAACCTTCCCGCCGCAATCTCGTTGACCATGCCGGCAAAGGCCTTCCCCGTATAAACCGGATCCAGAAGCACACCTTCCAGGCTCGCCAGTTCAGCAATCAGTTCGAAAATCTGAGCACTGGCTTTGCCATAACCCTGCCCCACATAACCGTCAATGACTCGTGTATCGAGTTCCACATCGGGCGCTCCGGGGTATCGATGCCTCCAGTCAGCGACATCTGTAGCCACCTTATCCAGGAAATACTGCTCATCGTCACAAACGTTTACGCCCCAGACCGACACCGGCAATTGATGCAAAGCAGCCCCTAAGGTCAGCCCCGCCTGCGTACCGCCCGATCCTGACGCGCACACCACATGCGCCCTTGGAATCTCCGCCTGACCCATATCCTGGGCCAGTTCGGCAGTGCCGGCAATATAGCCCCACACACCGATTCCATCACTGCCACCGGTCGGAATCGCCAGCGCCTTGCGGCCCTGGCTCGCGTAAAACGACTGCCAGTGGGCAAAAAGCCCGTCAAGGTTCTCAACGTATTCGCGCACTGGGTAGCAGCTGACCTGTGCGCCGGCCAGGTGATCAAGCAGAAGGTTGCCGGCAGGTTGTGCCTCTGATTCTCCGCGCAAAATCAAATGCACGGGCATACCCAGTTGAGCGCCAGCGAAAGCCGTAGCTCGGCAGTGATTTGACTGCACACCGCCGCAGGTAATCAAAGTGTCGTAGCCATTGTCCTGAGCGTACGCCGTAATGTACTCGAGCTTGCGCACCTTGTTGCCACTGAGGGTGCAACCGGTTAGGTCGTCGCGTTTAATCCATAAACGGTGACCACCACCCCATCGGGCAGTGGCTCGTTCAAGGTATTGCAAAGGGGTTGGCGTGCGTGCCAGCTCTATCTTGCGCGGATAGGTGAGATCGGCGCCGGACACAATCACCTAGCCAATAGACTTAAGGGTGCCTTTTGGCAGCACCGCGTGGAGATGTACGCGCTGAAACTTCATGTCTACATTATTGGCGACATTGAGCACCATGTAGTTATCATCAAGACCAGTCACTTTTCCTAAAATGCCGGAACTGGTAACGACTTCGTCCCCTTTATTGAGGGCCGAAACCATTTCAGTATGCTCTTTTTGTCGCTTGCGCTGAGGGCGTATGGCGATGAAATAAAACAGAACGAACAGCAGCACCAGAAAACCAATTTGAAACAGCTCTCCGCCTTGCGGAGCCTGACCGGCTTCCTGAGCGTATGCACTGGCAATAAACAAACTCATATGTAGTACCTTGTAGCGTTGCCCCTAGGGGCGTGAAAATCGCGGTTAATTTACAGTGTTTCGTGCCACCGGGCAATGAAGGAGCTAGGAACGAATCTCAATGTCGTAGTCCATGATCTGGGGCGCATGATCAGAAAATCGCTCCGCCGTGTAAATTTCAGCGGCTAACACCTTATCGGCCAACCGGGGCGTAATCACCTGATAATCGAGTCGCCATCCCACGTTGTTGGCCCACGCCTGCCCGCGGTTGGACCACCAGGTATATTGGTCTGGCTCCTCGTTCACGAGTCGGAAAGAATCCACGTAGCCGACTTCGTCATAAAGTTGATCCAACCAAGCTCGCTCCTCTGGCAGAAAACCGGAGTTCTTACGATTACTGCGCCAGTTACGCAAATCAATTTCCTTGTGGCAGATATTCCAATCGGCACAAATGATGAACTCTCGGCGCTTGCGCCGCAGGGTTTTCAAGTGCTCCATAAAGATATCCATGAAGCGTAATTTTTTCTGCAGCACCTCCTCTGAGCTTGACCCCGATGGCATGTAAAGCGAAATCACACTAAGTCCGTCGTAATCCGCCTGCACATAACGACCTTCCGAGTCTGCCGGGTCCCAACCCAGTGAAGTAATCACCTTGCGAGGCTTCACACGACTATAAATCGCCGTGCCGCTATAGCCTTTTTTTACGGCGTCATTGTAATAACAGTGATAGCCATCTGGCTGGAAGACAGGGTCGCTTAATTGATCAACCTGCGCTTTGGTTTCCTGGATACAGATCACGTCTGCATCTTGCTTGGGCAACCACTCAAAGAACCCCTTGCGGGCTGCAGCCCTGATTCCATTGGTATTGACCGTTATTACTCTAGCCACTGTATCTATTACTCCATCTGCGAGTCGCGGAGTGTACAGGATGCCGGGAGTGCCGTTCAAACATGGACGCGAAAAACACAGGTAACAGTGCTTGTATGTGACTCAGTTACCGGGCGAAAAGCTGACACTGCTGCAGCACTAGAATCGATAAAGCCAGCCCAGGCCGATGGTATCGAAGTCGTTACCAATGCGCGTCACGGCTCCGGTATTAACGTTTAGCTTAATCAGATGTTTCGGAGTGATAGGTCGGGTCCAGGTTAAACCCCAGCGGGAATTACTTTGCCGGTCGTCTATACGTACACCTTCAACAGTCGTCCGGCCCCCGACGAAATAATTAGCATCCAAAGACAGCCAGCCACGACTGAGGTTGTAGATGACATGGGCACTGGTTGAATACAAAGGGTCCTGAGTCATGCGCGTGCCCGTAAAAAAATCATCATTGTTTTCAAAGAGAGTAACACCGCCTTTCAGCTCCCATTGCCACTTGCCGGTTCGATAGGACATTCCTAGATTGGGCTTTACCCACCATCGACCCGAACCGGCATTGATTAATTGATCAGAATCGTAGTCTCCCCAGGGGGCACTAACGGCGACGGACGCACCGACCACAACACCCTGCTTCCAGCTTGAGAAGTCTTGTATCTCCAGCGCCGGTGCGCCATAAAAGTTCCAGGTAAATTTGAACTTGGGATCGACATACTCGCAGCGACGGCCCTCGACATATTGTCCCTGCAATATCCCCCAGCCTTCATAGCAACTGCGACCTGCTATGACATCAACCTTCGATGAATCCCCCATAAAGTCGAAAGTGCGGGACAAGCCGACCCCCAGCACGTCGATCGTCAGCTCAGCCTCCTCCAGAGGAGAAGATCCAGGCGGCGAGAGCTCTCCGTCCGACCGAACCAGGGCCGCTAACAAAAATGTCTGCCCAATGGGGATATTGTTAAAACTCCTGGGCTCCAACTCCTGAGCATCAACTGGCGACGACAGGGCGAGAGACAGGATGGGCACCAATAACAGGGCTGCAAAGATTGCGCGCACGCTCAAAGAAAAAAGCATGTTAAAGATCCATGAAATCCGGCGTATTAAATGCCCAGCTTTTCTCTTCGGCCCGGCGGGAAATGCGCCAACCAGCTTCAGTGCGCCTGTATTCATCGACATACCATAGCCCAAGAAAGAACGGCTGGGTTTTACCCTCTGGCATAGCCATGACCATTGGGTTAAGGCACATCACCCTGCCAGTGGCTGTATCGCCGTCCAACTTCACCTGTACATTAGCATTGAGATGCTGACTGGCCGGAAACAGCTCATCGGTCAGTGATGCCTTAAGGAATTCGAGCGTTTCATCGACGTTACCCACGCTGCCACCCATAGCGCTGTAATCGATATGGGCATCTTCGGTGAAAACCGTATCACGCAGTGCTTCAATATCCTTACGGTCGACCAAGTCCGCGTAGTGAAAGACTAAATCTTGTATTTCAAAACGATCAGAGATTTCTTGTTGGGAAAGCATGGGAACTCCTAAAAATCCAATGGGGTATCAATGTGACGTTCGTACATCATGTCTCTGTGCGCCTCCAGGCGCGGAGACAGACAGGCTAGTATTTCCGAATCGGTTGGCGTGTAGATGGGCCTGAACCATTCTGGCATGGGATTAAGATCGTGAGGGAGAGGTTTAATCATTCCCGCAAAATTAGCCCAATAAAAATCGACTGCAGTCAGTTCTTCGCCACAAAAATAGTCGCCAGCCTGCAGAGACAAATGCTCATCCAGCGCATCACAAATCGCCCGCATTTTCGCTGGCGCCGCCGCAAACGCTTCGGCTGTGTAACCGTACTTATGGGCCATTCTTTGAGCCAACCGAGGGACCGGGTCCAGCTTCATCATGGGCTCCATCATACTCATGCGGCGCGCCCAGCCAAAGCCATCCACACCGGCGATCAAGGCGCACAAGCCGATGGCACTCGCCCGCTGCGCAGGATCCTCGGGTAAAAGGGCTGGTGTAGGGTTCAAGCGTTCGGCTAGCATGAGTAGGTCCAGCCAGTGACACGCGGCCGGGAGATCATCGCTCACCAGCACGGGGGCGGATGTCTGCCCAGTCCAGGCGAGCAACTCGGCGTTCTCGCCTCCCCCATCCTGCAATACGGCCTGGTATTTCAGGCCCTTGAAGGCAAGCAATGCCTTGGCCGACTCACCCCAGGGTCCCGGTACTCCGGCAGATAAGACAAGGCGTAACCCCGGCGCGTCAATCGCCTCAGCAACAGATATGTACTTCATCGATAAGCTCTCTATTTTCCGTTACTGCCAAGTTACAGACAGGATCAACCTGGTCAGTCTTCAACGCGCATGGAATATGCGCGTTTACTCAATCGCTCAGCCATTGCTTCTAGCTCTGAGGGGACCCCTGGTACTCGCGAATGGATACTCGGGTCGTCCCCCACATTCCGGGGGACAACGTGCATATGGTAATGGAAGACCGTCTGACCCGCGGCAGCCCCATTGAGCTGAAAAATCCCTACGCCGTCACACTGCAGCTCATCCTTTAAAGTATGGGCTATCAACGTTGAAACGTGACCCACCATCGCAATTGCCTCGGGCGTGGCATCAAATATATCGGAGAAATGATCCTTGGTAACAATGAGGCAATGGCCGGGTGTAGTCGGGAACACATCGAGAAACGTGCGCGTATAGCGTGTCTCGTGCACGGGGTAGCATGGCGCCTTATCGGCAATAATCTGGCAAAAAATGCAATCGTCGCTCACTGGTTAGGGCTCTCCTGATTAAGCCTTGTCACTGCCTTGCTGATTCACCCGCTCAATGCTGCTGTCACTCGAGTTACGGATAGTTTACGAGCTGGACAATTTATAAGTATAAAATACTTTAAATAACTATCTTATCTATTTGTTTTATATAACTATACCTGAATTGGATCAATCTCTTTAACGGTGTGCTCTCGCTTTCGTAATCGCATTGACAGAGTCTCGTCGACAGAACGATATCGATACCTGCCTTCTTCGTCTACGGCCCGCTCCAGTTGGCCGCGATGATAGAGATAGTTAAGATGCGCAACGCACTCTCCGAGCGCAAGCCCGACGTGCTGCTCGTCTAAATCTCTCTTAAACAATACCGGCAGTAACTCCAGAGCCGTAGGTGTTTGCTCCAAACAGGCCTCTTCCAGCGCAATTAGGTGCTCTTCGTGGTGCTCCTCGAGATACCTCAGCCTAAAGTGCAGCCCATAAAACGGCACATTATGAGCGGGCAACACCAACGCATTCTCGGGAAGCACCTCCTGGAAGCGCTCCAGTGAAGCTAGCCACGCTCTCAGCGGATTGGCGTCGGGTTCATCTCCGGTCACACTAATATTCGACGTAATTCGGGGGATAACCTGATCCCCTGAAATCAACACATTGAGCGAGTCACAGAACAAACAGGCATGTTCAGGCGAGTGCCCTCTTCCAACAACGACGCGCCAGCGCTGCCCATTAATAGTGAGCAACATGCCATCTTCCAGGCGGTGATAGGAGGTCGGCATGGGTTTGGTAATGCGCCGAATTCCCCCCATGCTCTTGCGGGCGGCATCGGCCCCCTTCTCGCCTCGTCCTGAACGAATCTGGTGCCGTTCGTTGGTCCAGCCGAAGTGTTCAGACGACGATCGGGTATAGACAAGCCCTGTCAGGTACTCCGCCTGGGTAATATAAAACGGTACTTTCCAGCGATCACAAAGCCACCCCGCCAGACCGGTGTGGTCAGGATGCCAATGGGTGCACAGCACCGCTTTTACTGGCTTACCCTGAAGATGGTTCTCGAATATTTGCTCCCACAGCTCTTCCGTGGGCCCTACAGCCATGCCGGTATCGACAATCCACCAGCCATCGGTATCTTCGATCAAGTAGAGGTTGATGTGGTCCAGTGCCAGAGGAAGCGGCATGCGCAGCCAATAGACACCATCGGCGACCTGCTTAAGCGTTCCCGGAGCGGGAACGTCTTCAAAGGGATAAGTCAGCACGAATCAGGACTTATTCAGGCCAAGTTCCTTGATAAGCGCGATCACATCATCGTGATGGCTCTTCGTCTTCACCTTGTCCATTACGTGTTTCAGTCTGCCGTCCTTACCGATGATAAAAGTGGTACGCAGCACACCCATAAACTCGCGGCCCATAAACTTCTTCAGGCCCCAAGCACCGTACTTATCTGTGATGGCATGGTCCTCATCGGATAACAGGGTGAAATTCAGGTCCTGCTTATCGATAAACCGACCCAGCCGAGCCACCGGGTCGGGACTCACCCCGAGGACAACGGTTTTTAATTTGGCGAGCTCTTTCTTGCTATCGCGAATACCGCAAGCCTGCACCGTGCATCCCGGTGTCATTGCCTTGGGGTAGAAATACAATGCCACGTTCTTCTTGTCACGAAATTGCTTCAAACTGACCTTGTTGCCGTCCTGGTCCAGCAAGGTAAATGCAGGTGCCATGTTGCCGATCTTGGGGAATGCCATGTGTTGTTACTCCGTTGCGTCTTTTGTTCGGTGCCGGTATTCGATTGCCGAAACCCTTACCGGATAATGCCCTTCCCGGACATCATCAAAATATTCCTTGAGTGTCTCCTTAACCACCGGAAACGCGATATTGTCCCAGGGGATTTCATCCTCTGTATAGAGCGCCGTCTCCAGGCTTTCAGGCCCAACCCCGAATTCACCATTATCCAGCGTACAGCGATAGAACATGTAGACCTGACTAATGTATGGCACGTCGAATACTCGATAAAGTTCGAGCCCACTGACTTTGGCCTTAGCTTCTTCCCAGGTTTCCCTCGCGGCACCCTGAGGCGTCGTTTCGCCGTTCTCCATAAAGCCGGCCGGCAGTGTCCAGTATCCTAGCCGTGGCTCAATGGCCCGTTTGCAAAGCAGGACCTTACCCTCGTGGATAGGCACGCACCCAACGATAACCCGCGGATTGACGTAGTGGATCACTTCACAGCTAGTGCAGACGAATCGCTCACGATCGTCACCTTCCGGGATCCTAAGCGCTACGGTGCTGCCGCAGCCGGTGCAAAATTTCATTCAGCTATATACCACCGCTCCCTGGGGAGCCTCTCGAAAGAAGGCAGCAGTATAGATCCAATCGCTGCGCACGGCGAGACTCAGTGCAGCTCGCAATAGCTGCCGGAATGGAACAGCAAAGGCTTTCCGGTAGGACGTGAGGATACATCCTTGACTCTACCTATGATGATCAAATGGTCGCCGCCCTCATGGGTCACATCCAGCTCACACTCAAAGCTAACCAGGCAGTTACGAATAATCGGCGCGCCATGACGTCCAGGCGTGTAGTGGGCCGGATCCAGTGCATGGTCGCCTTTTTTAGCGTACTGGTTCGATAGGTCCATTTGCTCGGAGCTCAGCACATTAATCGCATAACGGCGAGGGCGCGCAAACGTATCGTACATATCAGAACCGCTTTGCAAGCTCCACAGCACCAGCGGTGGGTCCAGAGACACAGAGGAAAAGGAGTTAGCGGTCATGCCTACGGCCCTACCCTGTGCATCCATTGTAGTGACAACGCAGACTCCCGTCGCGAAACGTCCCAGCGCATTGCGCAATTCACGTCCGTCGATGTTCATTGTGACTCCTTTATGATCTGTTATTAGCTGGGTATTTCACCCTAGGGAGCATAACGCTGCATCCCCTGTTTCGGTTAATTTTCTAAGACTCGGCTTGCCAACGACTGGCCCGTTCATTATCGCTTTCTCTCGCATCGACCCAATGCTCTCCCAGGGGCCCCAGCTCTTTCTTCCAGAAAGGCGCCCTGGTTTTGAGGTAATCCATAATAAATTCACAGGCTGCGAAGGACGCTCCTCGATGGGAAGAGCTGACCCCTACCCACACTATCTGCTCCCCCGGAGAAAGTTTACCCACTCGATGTACGACATGGGCGCAAAGCACTGGCCACCGCTGGGTGCTCTCCTGAAGAATCTGCATCACGCTGCGTTCGGTCATACCCGGGTAGTGCTCCAGTTCAAGGCTGTGCACCTGTCGATCTTCATTATCACTTCGCACATAGCCCGTAAACGTTGCAATCGCTCCTTCGGCGGCACTGCCCTGCAATAATCCCGCCTGTAAAGTGGCAATGTCAAAATCCTCTTCCTGCACAGCAACATTGAAAAGCGGTATCACCTCAGCCTCCTGTGACCGGAGGGAAAAAGGCGATTTCGTCACCATCCGATAGCGTGAGGTTTTCTGTCGCCACTTCCTGATTGAGGGCACAGATCACATTCTTCTGCGAAAGCACTTCAGCCCAGCGGCCACCCTGATCGGCTATCAGCGCACTGAGCAGGCTTTCCAGGTTTGCGTAACGTGAGCTGAACTCGAGACTCAGTTCTGCACAGCCCAGTTCTTCTCTGAAGCGGCCAAAAAAAAGCACTCTGAGCATTAGTCGTCAGCTCCGCGTTGCCAGTGGCCCGACTTCCCGCCCTGCTTTTCAAGCAAACCAATACGGGATATCTCCATGCCACGATCAACCGCTTTACACATGTCATAAATCGTCAACGCAGCAATGGAAACCGCAGTTAGCGCCTCCATCTCAACGCCTGTTTTCCCATCAACTTTACAACTTGCCTGAATTTCGACCTGGTTATTCCCAGCATCAAGATCAAAATTAACGTCTACCGAATTGAGCATCAGCGGGTGGCACAGCGGAATCAGGTCAGAACACTTCTTGGCCGCCTGAATTCCGGCAACCCTGGCAACGGCGATCACATCCCCTTTTTTGTGTCCGCCCTCTCGCAGGAGGCGCAGTGTTTCGGGCTGCATCGTGATTGTCGCGGTGGCTACGGCGACGCGCTGGCTGACACTTTTTTCGCCCACATCAACCATGCGTGCGGCGCCTGTTTCATCCAGATGAGTCAATTGTGACATCGTTATTCTCGTGGCTATTACAACCGGCAAAGTCTAGCCAATGGCGAGTCTGAAAGACAGTACTGATCGCTGTAGTCAGGCATTTTGGCCGCTGGGCACTTTTCACCAAAGTCTTCGCTGGCGTAGAGTATCCGCCATCGTAAGGAGGCAATCGATGACAAAACTCAAATTGGGCTTACAACTGGGCTACTGGGGTTCACTGTGCCCGGGTAACAACCACACATTACTGGCCCAGGAGGCTGAGAAGCTCGGCTTTGACTCTGTCTGGACTGCGGAGTCCTGGGGCAACGATTGCTTCACACCCCTTTCTTGGATAGGTGCTCAAACCTCTCGCATACGACTGGGCACATCAGTCGCACAGCTCTCAGCGCGCACGCCGACAGCCTGCGCCATGGCAACCCTTGCCCTGGATGCTCTTTCAGGTGGCCGCATGATTCTAGGCCTGGGGGTGTCCGGACCACAGGTCGTGGAGGGCTGGTATGGTCAGCCTTACTCAAAGCCCGTTACTCGCACTCGCGAGTACGTAGACATTATTCGCCAAGTGCTTACCAGAGAGGCCCCCGTCACCAGCGACGGTGAGTTTTATCGACTCCCGTACGAAGGACCTGGTTCGTGGGGAATGGGAAAACCACTGAAGCCCATTACACATCCCGTGCGCGCAGATGTTCCCATCTTCATTGGTGCCGAAGGGCCAAAGAATGTGACGCAAACCGCTCAAATTGCCGATGGCTGGCTGCCGCTTTACTACTCACCTTACCGTCAGGAGGTTTACGCCGATCAGCTGGTGGACGCCAAGGAGGGTTTTGAAATTTCGCCCACGGTGATGGTGTACATCAACGACAACCTTCAAGATGCCCTCTACCCCGTTAAAGCAATGCTGGGCTTTTATATCGGCGGCATGGGCGCAGCGAAACGCAACTTCCACAAGGAACTCATGGCAAGAATGGGGTTTCCCGAAGAGGCCGAAGAAATTCAGCGCTTGTTCCTCGAGGGCAAGCGTGATGAAGGCATTGCTGCTGTGCCCGATGAGTTTGCCGATGAAATTTCACTGTGCGGCCCACTGGATCGCATTAAGGAAAAGCTCACCGACTGGGAGAACTCGCCAGTGACTAGCCTGCTGATTAACGGCGACGAGAAGCTGCTGAGAGACATGGCGGAGTTGGTGCTTTAACTCCGCTTAAGCAATGCCTGGATGGGTTGAAACTTGCTGTCATTGGGGTAACTGCCGGCCGTCCATCCAAGGCGAACAATCACCGCATCTAAAGCAGGGAAAATCATCACCACCTGCCCCCGGTTGCCCGACATGGCAAATACGTCCGTCTGCAGATTGGGCCAGCGCAATGAGTCCCCGCCGCTGTTGAGCCAGAATTGATACCCGTAACGTCCGTCGTTATCGCTCTGATTGGGAGCGCTAGCCGCTTGAACCCAGCCTTTGGGTAACCATTGAACAGAGCCCACCTTGCCATCTTCTAGCATCGGCAGCGCTAATCGCGCCCAGTCTCTCGCTGGGGCGTAAATGTAGGAGCTTCCTACCATCACTCCGCTTGCGTCCAACTCAAAGGTCGTGTTGCGCAAACCTAACGGTTGGGCTATTTCGGCGGCAAAAAAGTCGACCAGCCCCTGAGGGCCACGGCCCAGCCGGTCCGATACCAGTCGCGTGAGCAAGTTACTGGTGCCCGATGAGTAAGACCAGTGTGTGCCTGGCGCATATTGTAAATCGCTACTCATGGCCACATCTGAGGCGCTAGGCGCAGTGAATAACATGCGGGTGGAGTCATTCCCGGGAACATAGGGCTCGCTGAAATTGAGCCCGGTAGACATCTGCAGCATGTTCTCCACACTGATGTCGCGGCGCGAATCCTGTAACCACGGGCTAAACAACCCGCGGTCATCACGCGATAAATCCCCAAGCGCCTCCATTCGACCGACCATCAAAGCACTCACGCTTTTGCCCATCGACCAGCCCAGCAGCGGTGTATTGGCATCGATGTCGCCAGCATAACTCTCGGCGAGGATTTGCCCCCTGCGCACCACCAAAAGCGCTCTGGTGTCGAGCCCTTCCTGGGTGTCGCTGAGCACCATCTGATCCAGTAACGTCTGCATCTGTGGGTCCGCTGCTGGCACCTCGTTTCCGATAGGCCACGCGCCGGCGGCATGGGCCAACGCGGGGACTTCAATGGCCGTCAGATCCACCATATCAGCGTGTTGTAACGTACAACCTAGGCCCGGGTAGTAACGCGCTCGAGCTTCTGTCCCATAGAGACTGGCAACCAAGGTTTGATGCGGTTCATGACGCAAACTGATCATTCCCACAGCAGGCGAGTAACTGGCGATGTCGCTCAAATTTTTATCGTCGCTGAATTCAGAGAGGTAGTAACCAGAGCAAGCCAGCTTAGCGGTTAGCCCGGTTCCAACTGCAGACATATCCATAACGCCCCGCAAGGGAATACCCGCAAACCAGAGTAGCAAGGCAGGTGTTGCCAGGACTAAAAAGACAATAAAGATAAGCGTTTTTTTCATGGGCTGCGTGCCGGACTGTCTGAATAGACATTCTGGCATGAAAATCTCGAAAAAAAACAGCTGGGATGAGGTGTTCGCTAGAAAATTGCTACAAAAAAGCCCCATATATGGGGCTTTAGAATATGGCGGTGAGGGAGGGATTCGAACCCTCGAACGGTTTCCCGTTACACACTTTCCAGGCGTGCGCCTTCGACCACTCGGCCACCTCACCACGAGGGCGCGAATCATACCATAAGCGCAGTCAGTTTCCAGTCCTACTCAGGCGAAATTCGCTGCCTGCGCAGACTACTGCCTATTCATCCGGGAAAGAGGAATAGGGTCTTGGTCGGTACTGCGAAAGGGGTTGATATCCATACCACCGCGGCGAGTATAAAACGCCTGAATCTCGAGGAATTCTGGACTAACCAGGCGGTAGATATCGCAGAACATACGCTCCACGCACTGCTCATGGAACTCTTGATGCTGGCGAAAAGCAATGAGGTAACGTAACAGACTCTCATGGGACAATGATCGACCCCGATAGTGAATATAGACCGTTGCCCAATCGGGTTGGCCTGTCACCGGACAAAGCGAACGGAGCAGATGACTGTACACAGACTCCTCAACCACCTCGGTCCCCGTGCTTAGCAGCGATGCATCAGGCGGGCTGTTATCAATTTCAACGTGCAACCCATCCAGACATGTGCCGTCGGGTACACCACCATCTAACTGTGGCGCGTCAACCGCCAGTAGCTCCAGCTCCACCGCTGCACCGACGGTGGCGCTAATATCCTTGCGCAGGGTTTCAACAAGTAAATCTTCCGATAGGAAGGTGGTGCCGTTTAATGAGTTGAGATAAAGCTTAAAAGACTTGGATTCGACCATTGCCGGAGAATCGGCAGGTATGAAAAAGCGCCCTACCCTGACGATGGGTTTGTTGTGCTCATCCAACCAGGAAATTTCGTAGGCATGCCACAAATCAACCCCATTAAATGGCAGCTCCTGATCCAGGCCAAGCTCTGAACGTGCGGTTTCCCGGGGAATTGGATAGAGCAACTGCGGGCTATATTCTTCGACAACCGCAACATTTTTACCCAGCAGTAACTCACCGTCTTCGTTGCGCATTAGTCTATTGCCTCAGCCTCTTTCCGCTGTTGAGCAGGTGCATGCTAAAAGCGAATGCTATAGCGGTAAACAGAGCAATCATGCCAAATGAAAAGCCCAAACTGACGTCGGAGACACCCAATACGCCATAACGAAAGGCATTAACCACATAAACCAGCGGATTAAGCTTGGAGACACCTGCCCAGAAATCCGGCAGTAAGTCCATCGAGTAAAATACGCCGCCCAGGTAAATCAACGGCGTAAGAACAAAGGTGGGAATGATAGAAATATCATCAAAGCTGTTGGCAAACACTGCGTTGATAAAGCCTGCTAAGGCGAACAATGTCGAAGTCATCAACACAATAACTATCACGACAAAATAACTGTGAATTTCCAGTTTGGTGAAGAACATGGAAACCAGAGTAACGACTACCGCCACTAGCAACCCGCGACTAATGCCGCCAACCACATAGCCCATCAAAATCACGTAGTTGGGTGTTGGAGACACCAAAAGCTCCTCGACACTGTGATTGAACTTGGAGCCAAAAAACGACGAAACAACGTTGGAGTAAGAGTTCGTCACTATCGCCATCATGATGAGGCCCGGGACGACGAACTCCATGTAAGTGAAACCACCCATTTCACCGATACGCGACCCAATCAAAGTCCCGAATATAACGAAGTACAAGGACATGGTAATCGCTGAGGGCAGCAATGTTTGAGTCCAGATACGCAGATACCTTCTGATTTCCTTGCGCACTATTGTCATGAAAGCACGGAACTGTTCAGTGGCATTCATGCCGCACCCTCCACTAGGCTCACAAACATTTCTTCCAATCGATTTGCTCGATTGCGCATGCTGCCGACGTGGATTCCCTGGCTATCCAAGGCTGAGAATACCTGATTGATGTGCTGCCCTTTCTCGACTTCGATCTCTATACTATGTGCATCTATCCTGCGAGTGACAAAGCCAGCCACGCTGATGTCCTGCGGCAGATCCTCAACGCTATCCAATATGAAAACTTCCCGTTGTAGGCGACGCAACAATTCTCGAATGGACGTATCCTCGACAATTTTTCCGTGATTGATAATCCCAATGTGTCTACACAGGGCCTCTGCCTCTTCGAGGTAGTGCGTGGTTAGAATGATAGTCGTCCCTGCCGCGTTGATCTTCTCGAGAAAGTCCCACATCGAGCGTCGCATTTCTATGTCAACACCCGCCGTTGGCTCATCCAGAATCAGCAATTTGGGCTCATGCACCAGTGCCCGCGCAATCATCAATCGGCGTTTCATTCCACCTGACAGGGTTCTCGTCGGCACGGACCGCTTATCCCATAACCCTAGTTCTTTGAGGTATTTTTCAGCCCGCTCCCTGGCAAGCTCCACAGGCATACCGTAATAGCCACCCTGATTGACAACGATATCGAATGCCGTCTCGAACATGTTGAAATTAAATTCCTGAGGCACAATCCCGATGTACTTTTTGGCAGCGGGAAAGTCCTCATCAATATCTGCGTCAAACACTTGAACCTGACCGCCGGTTTTACTCACCAGCGAACAGATAATACCGATAGTGGTAGATTTACCTGCTCCATTGGGACCAAGCAAAGCGTAAAAATCGCCCTGCTCTACAGTGAGGCTGATGCCTTTAAGGGCTTCAAAGCCGTTCCCATAAACCTTGCTGAGATTTTTGATTGTAAGTGCTGGTATCATTTTGAAAGTATGGCGCCTGAACGAAACGCGCTATTGTACCCGCAATGCGACCACGAGACGATATCAACAATGAACGATGCCCAATACGCCAGCCATTGCCGAGAGCAACTGACAGAATTTGCAGCCAATATGAGCAAACGCATGGAGCACCTACCCGAGGGAGACTCTTTGAGAGAGCTTGCGGATCGGTTCAATGATCTTGATAAGGGCACGGCTGACCTTTACGCCGACGGCGCCACCCTCGTTTCTCGCCTGTTTACCACCTACCCTGACTTTGCCCCCACCTTTCCAAGGGACTTACTGTGGTTCCTTGGCGGAGAATGCCTGCACTACATGCCGGACGAGGAAATTACTGCTTATCAAACACTGGACGATATGCGCCATGCAGCCGCAGAGAAAGGTGAAATTCTTAACCTGAGAGATGCTCGCGCCAGTTTGCTCAGTCTGCAATAGTCATTACCAGAACCCAGCACCGGCAATCACTCGAATACACATGGAGAAACCCTCTTGAAAATACCGTTCGCAATTGTCCTGATATTGATGCTCACCAGCGCCGCCCAGGCTGCATTAACGGTTGATGGCTACCGGGAAATGCAGGAGAAGTACGGCAAAGATAACGAAGCCATCGATTTACAGGTCCGAATGTACCTTGACGGCTTACTAGACGGCCTCTTCATGGGAACCAGCGACGTGCCGGAGGATAAGCGGTCCTGGTGCATCCCTGATGATCAGCAAATGACCGATGAACTTGCGCTCAAGCTGTTTGAAAAAGAACTGAAGCTTCGCGGCGGAGAGTACAAGGAGTTTTCCGAACTCGGCATCCAGGTGCCATTTTCACTGGTGATGGTTGATGCACTGCAACGGGCTTTTCCCTGCAAGGGAAAATAACCGCTCTCGCAGTGCGCCAACAGCTCAAGGTGTGCAGTATTTTCCCTCAGGGTCATCAGCAGGCAAAACAGTGGTTGGCAGGCCCTCTGCCCCTGCGTAGAAAACAACAATCTCGACCGGGCCATCCAGGGCAATACCTCTGTGCACCGTGCGCATGACTTCTACGACAGAGTCGCCCTGTGATAATACCGTGGTCTCTCCCGTATTCGTTTCGATCTTGGCGGAACCTTGCAATACATAGCCCATTGTCGGTATCGGGTGGCAATGAAAGGGGGCAGCTTTGCCCTCTTCAAGCTTTAAAACCACTGAGCTCACCTCGGCTGTCCCCGACGGATAACTTATCTCCCCACCGTCCCAGGAATGGCTCGTTTTGAGTAATGGTTCCGCCATTGCCAGCGACGGCAATAACATCAAAGGTATCAGGTACTGTTTGACTAACATGTAAAGCTCCCCACAAAAATAATTAGCGCAATGACTATGCACTGCCTAGATAATGCTCACTCGCAAACGACAGTATTTCCTGCGAGTTAAACAACTCATAACCCATATTAGAAAATTGTTTGAAGTCTTCGTTTGACGGAAAAGAATAATAGTTACCGTCCTGTTTCTGGCGCTCACACTGGAGCACCTCACCGAGTGAGAGCTGGGCAACTGCATCCACAATGTTGTCCACCGCCGCAGGGTATAAGCTCAGGACGTTCCCCAAGTACGACTTTTCCCTATCGAGGGGCCTACGGGTCGTTGCGATAACTCGTCCGGTATCGATACTGCCGTCGTCTATCGTATGCAGCGTGGTGCCGAGTTCCGAATCACCCGCCAACATGGCCCAGAATGTGGCCATCACACCTCGGTATTCGGGTAGTCGCCCTGAATGCAGGTTGATAACGCCTTTATCCGGCAGCCCGATGATCGTGTCCTTTAAAATTCCACCATAGCGAATGGAGATTATGAGCTCCGGGCCAAAGTCTGCGATTCTGGCCAGAGCCTCTGGCGAATTGATCGCGTTCTCTATCGATACACTCTCAGCGAGAAAGGATGAGAGACCGTCAAACCCCATCATTCCTGGCCCCTCTCCCCGATCTAGAAGCGGAAAAACAAGCTGATTGAAGAGCTCTTGCTCGAAGAATTTAAGCCTCCCCAGCAGCGGGTCACGCTTATTGGAGCCCCCTACCGATGAAGACAGTAGCAGTTTCAGCTGGTGCTCCTGCAGCCTCGGCAACAGAAGATTTAACGCATAGTTACTGGCCAGGTCACTATTACACAGGAGCAGTATTTTCATCAGCTCGCCATCGCCACATAGTTTGGCAAGGCGCGAATACGATCTAACCAGGCACAGATACCAGGATAAGCGCTAAGCTCAAATCCACCCTCTTCTGCCACGTGCGTATACGCGTATAGCGATACATCAGCGGTGGTCGCCTGATCGCCCACTAAAAAGTCAGACCTTGTGAGCTGTTTTTCCATTACTGACAGCGCCTTATGGCCGCCCTCTTGTTTATCTCTGAACTCCTGGGCCCGGCTCTCGGGCATATTCAGGTAGACAGCGATAAATCTTGCGACTGCTATGTAGGGCTCATGGCTGTATTGCTCAAAGAATTGCCACTGCTGAACCTTGGCCTGATCAAACTCGGAATTTGGCTCAAGCACCGACCGCCGTGCCAGAAAATTAAGTATCGCATTAGATTCTGACAGAGTACGCCCGTCGTCCAGTTCCAGTACCGGGATCTTTTTGTTGGCGTTCAGTGACTCAAATCCGGTGGTATCGGTGCCACCCGCTAAAATATCGATCGGCACCCACTGGTGACTAATACCCAACAACGATGTAACCAGTTTTAGCTTGTAGCAATTCCCGGAACGGTGGTCTCCGTATATCTTCATAGCATCCTAAACTTTGCTCTAGGGTTAAGATCTAAGCCACTGAAGTTACAGCAAAAACAGTAATAAAAAAATCCCCGACTGAGGCTTGACTGGCCCTGTTGTGAACCCTAAAATGCGCGCCTCTCTCGATTGAGACTTGTCTGTCCCCTTCGTCTAGCGGCCTAGGACACTGCCCTTTCACGGCGGTAACAGGGGTTCGAACCCCCTAGGGGACGCCACTCAATTGCAGACATGCGGGAATAGCTCAGTTGGTAGAGCGCAACCTTGCCAAGGTTGAGGTCGCCGGTTCGAACCCGGTTTCCCGCTCCACTATTTATATTCCACACCCATCGTCTGTGACTACCTGCGCATAGCACGCCTCACACCTCTTCGACTTTAAAACCCCCTACCAGCACGACTCTCGCACCAACAAGCTTTAAACTGTCATCTTCTGCATTCGAATGAGGCATTCATGTTAGCGGACCATCAGTCAGTGCTGACCCAAACCGAACGATGGTGTGCCGATGGACTGCGTCCATGGCTTTGCACCATTGTGGAAACAACCGGCTCCTCTCCTCGCCCCACAGGCTCCATGTTGACCTGCCTGGAATCCGGTGAAACCGTGGGATCACTTTCAGGTGGATGTGTCGAAGAAGACTTTCTCGAGCGTCTTTCTCGCGGCGAAATTGATGACACGCGGCCGCAGCTTCTGGAGTTTGGCGTCAGCCCTGAGCAAAATGAAAAGCTGGGGCTACCCTGTGGTGGCAGAATGCTAGTGGCAGCACAGCGCATCAACAAGGACTGCGTGAGCTGGTTGAAACCACTGTCAGACTCCTTACAACAACGCAGCTGTCTGTTGCGTGAACTTGATATGCAATCGGGAAAAACCCGTCTAAGCGCGGCGAATGAATTTCAACCACTGGTATTCGAAAACGGCCTATTGCGGCAGGTTTTTGGGCCGCAAATGCGTATGCTGCTGGTGGGCGCTGGCCAGCTTTCCCACACGCTGGCGGAACTGGCGCTGGCAATGGATTACGAAGTGTTAGTCACGGACCCGCGCCAAGCTATGCTCGACCAATGGAACGGCCCCACAGTACGCTTGCTGCAGGGCATGCCGGATGACGTCATTCTGAAACACGCCGACGACCGATTTTCCGTCGTTATTACCCTTACACATGACCCACGAATTGACGATATGGCTCTAATGGAGGCACTGGAAACCTCTGCCTGGTACGTTGGCGCACTGGGATCACTGCGCACCACCGAGAAAAGAAAAGAGCGCCTATCGGCGCTGGGCGTGGCTAGCGATGCAATCAACAAACTACACGCCCCTGTCGGCTTGGATATTGGCAGTAAGACCCCCATAGAAATCGCCGTCGCCATCATGGCGCAACTGACCCTACTGCGAAGAACTAAAACCCAGCCTTAGCTGTCGTTTTTATCCAACTTCACTGACAGGCTATTAACGCAGTAACGAAGCCCCGTGGGCTGAGGGCCATCTTCGAACACATGCCCCAGATGCGAACCGCATTTTTTACACATGATTTCGGTGCGGGTCATGCCGTGAGTCGTGTCAGAGGCCTCCTCTATCACTTCGGCGTCTGCTGGACGGAAGAAGCTGGGCCAGCCGCAACCTGCATCAAACTTGCTGTCGGACATAAACAGGGGTTCGCCACAGCATCGACAGTTGTAAACGCCATTTTCGGTGGTGTCCCAATATTCACCGGTGAACGGTTGCTCGGTGCCTTTTTCTCGGCAGACCTTGAACTCTTCATCGCTGAGTTTATCCCGCCAGTACTCATTATCTTTCATGCATCCTCCTGATTAACACTATTAGTGACCGGATAAAGTATTCGATCGTCGTAGCCGGTTATGACCTCGCGGTAACCGCAGAGTTCGGCGTCCATTTGGGGATCGTTAGTATCCACGAGTAAAGGCCGTCCATCCAGACTACTGATTTTGGATTTTGCAGCGACAACAGATACATTCTCAGGCCCTATCGCTGCGATAACGCGAGGCGAAAGTTGTTGATTGCCTCTGCCGAAGATATGCCCCTGACCGCCAATCGCTGTCACATAAAGGGCTGCTGGTCCTGAGTGCTCGGCCAAGATCGCTAGCAGATCTGTTTCATTGGCATCGCTAAGCAGCACCTCGCCATTGCAAACGACATCCACGCCTAACAAGGTATTGTCCAGATTCAGTTCTTCCATGATGGCGGCGGTTGTTGAACCAGGACCAATCACATAGAGAACGCCTTCTTCCATATGCTCGACAACCCACGCGGCGATCTCTGCTGCAACCAGTTCCTGACTCTCTCTTCCGCCTACCTTGGTGTGTTGCAGATAACGACCTTCTCCCGGAACCTGCATATCGCCGTAAAACCGGCTCCGCACCTGATCATGACGAAATGCGTCCTCGTCAATGTCCCTCACTTCCTGGCGCCGCAAGCCAACCAGCCCGCCCACAGCCAGTTCTTTAAGCAGCTCACCGGCAGCTTCGGGTGAAACTGCAAAAACGCCCGAGTGCATTTTTACGCCTGCTGGAATGCCCAGCACAGGCGTGTTTTCGCCCACCACATCGTAAACATCGCGAGCAGTTCCATCGCCGCCTGCAAACACCAGTACATCGACACCCGCAGACATGATTTCCTGAACCGCAAGGCGAGTATCGGCAGCATCGGTAAGAGCGGCGTCACTACTGCCGATCACACGATGCGATAAACCGAGGTCGGCACATAAATCACCACCCATGCTGCCTGACCAGGTCACTACTTCCAGGTTTTGAAGAGCAACAAGTGGTCTCAATGCGCGAGCAGCACGGTCATTTGAGCGGCGTTTTTCGGCGTCAGTCATTGCTAACGACAATGCGCGAAGCTCTTCTCCATCACTTCCTTTGAGACCACGACTACCGCCGAGACCGGCGAGAGGGTTAACAATAAAACCAAGGGTTAAGGCAGCCACGAATTCAGTCCTTTATCTGCACAGGAATACAGCCCAGTGCGCGAAGCAGTTCAAGCTGATCGCTATCTGAGCTATCAACACACACCCGTTGGCCTGCAAGCTCATAGCGCCTGGCGTAATTTTTGCGCAACAGATCGAACTGTATGACCTGCTCATCGGGCATTTTGCTCACAGTCGATTTGCGCAGTAACTCGTCATCACGCTCAATTTGATAACATTGCGAAATCAGAGACCTTATACCGTCCTCGAATGAAAGCCCGGGAGCCAGGGCAAGCGACGCCAATGGAAAGTCCGCATCCGAAGTGTCGGCGGATAGATCGAAATCCAAACTCTCTGCCATCGCTGCACACAGCATGCGAGTCGCTTTAACTTTGCCATCAAAGCTATAGCCCGCAATATGCGCGGTACCAAAACGCACTTTGGCTAAAAGCTCAGGCGACACATTGGGTTCGTTTTCCCAGACGTCAAGAATCACCGTGGGATGATTCGCTTCATTCAGGCGCTCCAATAGGGCTTTGTTATCGATAACGGCACCTCGACTCGCGTTAATGAGCAACTGTTTCTCATTCAACAGAGCCAGGTTGTCCTTTCCAAGCAAGTGATAGCTCGGCCATGGGAGCGCTTCGGTAAGTTCCGGATGCAGGGTTACGACGTCACAGGCAAGCACTTCCTCAATACCTGCGGCACCTGCAACAACGTCTTGTGCAAGCCAAGGGTCATAAACTTTGGTCGTGATACCCAAAGCAGAGAAACGGGCCACAATCGCCGCCCCAATCACGCCATAGCCAATCACCCCGAGAGTACCGCCCTTTAGCAACCGTTCCAGGTGATCGCCGCTTGTCGCTATTGCCGCTATGACGTACTCCACGACGGAATTAGCATTAGACCCAGGGGAAAAAGCAAAATCGATGCCCGATTGTTGCAGCCATTCCCTGTCGATGTGATCTGTGCCACTGGTTGCGGTGCCGACAAAGCGAACACAGGTGTCTTCTAGCAAGGCGTTATCGACTTGTGTGACAGACCGAACCAGCAGAGCGTCCACGCCTTTCAAGTGCTCTTTTGAGATCTGCCTACCCGGCAAAGTGATAAGGTCAAAGTCTGAGCCCAGCAGTGTGCTCACAGACGGGATGTTCTCGTCCGCTAAAATTCGCAACTTCATCGATTTGCCACTCGTTCGCTCAACTGGCGCCAACGTTTGACTAGTGGGCCATCAATGCCGAGTGACACCAGGTAATCTGCCACGTCTGCGGTACTTTCCTGGGTCAGGGAAAACTCGGTCAGGCTCGTCAATTCGCTAATATCACTATCCAACTGAGCCAATCTTTTCGATAGGAGAGCCTGCGGCCAGTGCTCTATTAATCGCTCTTGCAAGCGAGCAGCACCGCGCAATGGCAATTCTGCTACCTGATCCATCGCTTGTTCAATCTGCTCCAGGCCGCCCAGACTCGCGATCAACGCTGCCGCTGTTTTTGCCCCAACGCCGGGCACGCCGGGAATATCATCTACTTTGTCGCCCACGAGACCCAGGTAATCGGCGAATTGGTCTGGCCTGACGCCAAAACGCTGTTGAAACGCTGCACTATCCAGGGTTTGATTCGCTGCGAAATCCCACCATGCATCTTTCGGAGACACCAATAGCTGCCCCAGGTCCTTGTCGCGAGTCACCACCGTGACCGGCACGTCCTGCAAGCGTGCGAGTCGAGCGAGCGTGGCGAGATAATCATCGGCCTCGTAGCGCTCGCCGCCATAACAGGGAATACCACAGCGCTCGGTTATTGTGCGACAAGCCTCTAGCTGAAACGCTAATGCCTCATCAGGTAGAGCCCGGCTGGACTTGTAATCAGAATAGATCTCATTGCGAAAACAGCTGCCCAAACTTTCATCGAAGGCTGCTGCTACCCAGGGCGATCTGTGCGTTTTCGCAATAAAATCGTGAAGAAAATTAGCATAGCCATACACCGCATTTAAGGAGATGCCATCGGCGTTGTGCCATTGGTCAGGCATGGAGAACCAGGCCCTGAAAATATAAATCGAGGCATCCAGTAGCCAGGCCCGTTGCTTATTCATCAGGCAACTGCCTCAGCGTCAAATTCGAGCACGTCGACGTCAATATCAGTTTCAAACTCTTTGGCGAGCGCGTTAAAAAACTGCAGCGCACGCTCCGGCAGTAACGTTTCCTGCCAATACAATGCTTGTGCGACGAGGTCGCACCTGAATTGTGAAGTATCGGGTAACTCACCACTCGCCCCAAAATTATCGACGCTGATTCGAAAGGGATAATGGCAGGCACTGGAAAAATACCACTCCAATGCTTGCGGCTTGACCTCTACTTGTTCAAATGACTTTTGCTCGTCGTCACTGCGGCCCTCAGGTGCATACCAATAGCCGAAATCCAACTGCTTACGCCGCTCGGCTCCGGCGATGCACCAATGGGCAATTTCGTGCAATGCGCTGGCAAAATAATCTTCGCGGAAATACAGTAAGTTGATTGGCTGGTCAATTGTCGCGGGTTGATAAAAGGGTTCAGCGGCCCCGCCAATCAATCGCGTATTTTCGGAATCAGCGAAACAGCGGTCGAACACCGCCTCAAGCCTGGCGCAATCAAAACCTTTTGAAGGGAC
>JBDWQQ010000027.1:0-2471 GCA_039986455.1 Halioglobus sp. | reverse complement strand
GGTGGCAGACGGAGACGGGCTGGCCTATTTGCTCAAATTGCCTGGGTATCGAATTTCTCCCCATTGTGCCTGGGTCCCCCGCAAGAGCGGTGCCAGGCTACGACGTGCAGGTACTTGACGAGAATGGTGAACAGGTAGCGGCAGGTGATATCGGCGCCCTGGTCATCAAGCAGCCATTGCCGCCGGGAACCTTTACAACACTTTGGAATGCTCAAGACCGCTTTGTCAGCGCGTACTTTAGTCGCTACCCCGGCTATTACGAGACTGGCGATGCGGGTTATATCGACGAGAACGGTTACATTTTTGTCATGGCGCGCACAGACGACGTAATCAACGTTGCAGGTCATCGGCTCTCTACTGGCGCCATGGAAGAGGTGCTCGCAGATCATCCGGATGTGGCGGAGTGTGCGGTGGTCGGTGTGGCAGATGCAATGAAGGGACAGTTACCGCTGGGCTTGCTGGTCTTAAATGCCGGTGTGGATCGCGCTGTTGAAGATATTGTGGCAGAAAGCGTTCAGCATATGCGGGATAAAATCGGTCCGGTCGCGGCCTTCAAACTCTGCGCCGTCGTGGACCGTTTACCAAAAACGCGTTCTGGCAAAATTTTGCGAGGCACTATGCGCAGTATCGCCGATGGCGAACCCTGGAAAATGCCCGCCACCATTGACGATCCCGTTATTCTCGATGAGATAACCGCAGCCTTGCAGTCACTGGGTTACGGGGCTCAGGCCAGCTGACTCGAGGGCTTCAACAACGAATATTGGGTGAATAAACGCGCTTGGCAGGGCGCTGTAATACTCCGTAATGCCCCGTAATTGAGGGTTTTTACCCCATTTGATACTAATAACGCTGGGTTCAGTGCAGCGGAGAGTGCAAATGGCCATTTTCGGGAATTTTCGTACAAAGATTGATGAAGTCACTGTCGCGACGGCATTTTTTGCGGTTTGTGTAGGTATCGCCTGTTTTACCCACTTCTAGCAGCTTGTTTGCCGTTGAAACTCTCTAACCGGTTGGCTTAGCTGCCACCGGTATTTTTCGCCGCAAGTGTGCGCCTTGGTCAGCCTTCGGTTACATTAGACGACCCAATAAACACGATTACGGTCGTCTGCGATAAAATGCGTTTCCCTCATGACTTGAGTTATCGGTTCATCGCCCGCGCACCGTTCTACTTTGTGGTGCTCTTTTCGCTGTTTTTGGTCGCCTGCGCAACGCCGGTCAAAAAGGCGGATGTTGAAGACGAATACGCACTCACCCCCTCCCAAGATCCATTTTGGCAATCGATTATCCGCGGAGCGGATGAAGAAAACTTCAAGCTTCTGAACACGGGTGAAGAAGCTTCGCGCTGGCGTTTGCTGATGATTGACAGCGCCAGACAATCCATCGATCTTGAGAGTTTTCTGTGGCTGCCCGATAAGGCAGGGAATCAAATACTGGCGCATCTTGTAGCGGCTGCCGATCGTGGCGTGCGCGTCAGAATTTTACTGGACGATTCTTTCACGCCGCACCAGGACCTTGCTTTGCACCATCTGGACCTGCACCCCAATATTGAACTTCGGCTTTACAACCCTTACTACCACCGTCCGGCAAGCCTGGTAGGCAGAACGGTTCTTAACCTCGGTGATTTTTCACGGGTTAATCACCGGATGCATAATAAGTCGCTGGTGGTTGATGGGCAGGCGGTAATAGTCGGGGGACGCAATATGGCGGATGAATACTTTGGATTTCATCAAGCGCATAACTTCCGCGACATGGAGGTACTAGCCATCGGGAAAAGTGCGGTGGCGGTTAGCACGCACTTTGATAACTTCTGGAACAGTGGGTGGTCTTTTCCGGTGTCTCAGGTCGTTGATGCTTCTACCGATGAGCTGGGTTTGACTGCGGTGAGGGATTACCTCGCTGCCAATAACCTTATTGTCGACGCTCCTGATGAGGATCAGTTACTCGCTATCTGGCAAGCCGCTATGAGCGATTCGCTTAAGGGCACGGCGGTTTTCTTCAGTGACCAGCCTGCTCGCGATGACCCTGCGGCAGATAGTGATCAACCGGGACAGCTAGCCTCCTTCCTGCACGAAGCGATTGCCCAGGCCGAGACTGAAATTATCGGTGTCACAGCGTATTTTGTGCCTACAGAGGAGCTTCTGACTGCGCTGGAAAATGCAGTTAAACGAGGCGTGCGCGTGCGTGTGCTCACCAATTCAATGCGTTCCAATAACCATCTGGCGGCCCATGCGGCTTATCTGGGTTACGTTGAACGCTTACTGTCGGTGGGCGTAGAGATATTCGAAACGCGTGCGGACGCCAGAGACCGGCACTTATATATGCGTTCGCCTGCTGACGAGAAAGCGTTGGGCTTGCATGCCAAATTCATGGTGATTGATAACGATAAAGCGGTCATTGGCAGTAGTAACCTCGATCCTAGGTCGTTAAAACTGAATACAGAAATCGGATTGATGATAGAAAGTTCGGCACTG
>JBDWQQ010000026.1:0-4401 GCA_039986455.1 Halioglobus sp. | reverse complement strand
TGAGCATAAGCACTCAAACAGACCGATTTCGTCGGCAACTGTTAGCACAGGGTAATGATGCACAGACAGCCAACGATCCCAAAGTAGACGGTCGTCGAGGCCAGGAGGTGAAAAGCTTTTAGGGTTCATTGTCGACCCATCCTTAGGTTTGTTGAGCGAAACAGCTTAATCAATTTGCCGAGCAAAATCATCTGCACCAGACCGCATTAGTCCGCAACCAACGAAGCACCCAAAATTCCTGATCCCTTTATTAGACCTATTCGGAAATCAAAGGTATATACTATCTACTAGGTATGACGTAGCTCCCAGTTTCAGTCAAATTCTGGTAGCTTCATTGTCAGACATTTCAAATGATAATAAAAACTGAGCTAAGGCATATGACACATTCATCTGGAGCAATGGTCGCAGGCATAATTATGTCGCTACCTCTCACACTATTCGCTTCGAACGTTACCGCGCAATCTTATTCATCTAAGAGCGGGGTGCGTCACCCTGGGCCGCTAGAAGAAATAGTCGTCAACGCACAGTTCCTTGAGCAAAACGTTCAAGATACACCTATTGCCATCACTGCAATAACCGGGGAAACCCTTGAAGCTCGCAGTCACCTTGCCCTGCCCGAAATTGCAGCCCAATCACCTAATGTCACTCTGACCCAATCAGGTGTATTTGGAGGCAATGCGCTCACTGCGTATATCCGCGGTGTCGGTCAAACTGACTTTATCCCATCGCTCGAGCCCGGAGTAGGCGTCTTCGTTGACGAGGTTTACTACGCAAGCATTACAGGAGCTGTGCTCGGACTCCTTGATCTTGAGCGAGTAGAAGTCTTGCGAGGCCCTCAAGGCACGCTTGGCGGAAAAAATACTATCGGTGGTTCAATTAAACTCATAACCAAAAAGCCGAGTGCCGAATCTGACGGTTTTATTGAGGCTGGATATGGAGAGTTCGACGCCGTAAGAGTCCGTGGGGCTACGAATCTGACTTTACTAAAGGACAGCCTTTGGGCGCGAGTATCGGCAAACCTAATGTCTAGCGACGGATACGTAGAGAACCTCGACTATGGATGTATTCATCCAGATTCCGGCTATCCCGCATCCACAAATAAAAGTGATTGCGTGACGGGTCATGAAGGCGGCACAGATTACCTTGCCGGACGTATCGCCCTGCTTTGGCAGCCAAGTGAAGCCCTTGACATTAATTTGAGCTTAAACATTGTCGACGAAGATAGTGATCCGATTCCTAACGTTGCCGTTGGTTTCGGCGAAACAACCGCACCGATTTTTGACACTGCAGGTCTGGGGTTTCCCTTTGTACTCTGGGATACGGCAGGCAATGCATTACCTTACTCATTCGGAGGCCAGCCGATTGGCTCCCCTCCTGGCTGCCTCTATCTCGCGACTGGCCCATCTTGCGACCCGAGCAACCCGGATGATATTTACGTAAATTACTCAACATATGAAGACACCCGCACCGGACAAGTAGTTCCTCGTGAGAAAACACTGCAGTCGGAGGATATTACGCTGACCTTTGACTGGTTGATAGGTGACAATCTGTCACTCAATTCAGTCACTGCCTATAGAGATGTAGATAGTGACTGGGGCCAGGACTCAGATGGAACCCCTGTACCGATTTCACAAATCTACCAGTTCACAGAACAAGAGCAGTACAGCCAAGAGTTTAGATTAAGCGGTGGCTCGGTAGAAACGTTTGATTGGACCGTTGGCGCGTTTTATAACAATTCGGACGCTTTGGCCGGTGGCCGTGTCGGGCTCGGCTATGTTGGCCTAGACTTCCTTTATGCCGACCCGGTGGAGACCACAAACATCGCCGCCTACGCGAACGGTAATTTTTATATCGGAGAGCGCATTGAAATCAATGCAGGCCTTCGTTATAGCGAAGACGATAAAGAGTATCTTTTCCAGCGCAGCAACCCGGATGCAAGTGAAATTCAGCCATGTATTGGGCCTCCTGGAACACCCGGGAACCCGTTAAATTGCGCTATATCTGACATCAACGACGAAGAAGTGAAATTCTCAGACGAACGCGTTGATTATCGAGCAGCGATCTCATATCGCTTCAACGATTCCGTTATGGGCTATACATCCTATTCCACGGGATTCAAAGGCGGAGGCAATAACCCACGTCCATTTTATAACGCTCAAGTTGTTTCCGTAGAGCCTGAGGAGATGAAAACCATTGAGGTGGGCGTCAAATCAGACTTTTGGAATGGGCGAGCCAGGTTGAATGCCGCCTACTTTTTCAATGATTATGATGGCGTTCAGTCCCAATTCAGCTTTTGCCCTCAGTTCGGCGAATTTGCAACACCGTGCCTGGCAACGCTCAATGCAGGTGACGCGGAGTCTTCTGGCTTTGAGTTGGAGTTCGATGCGGCGCTTACCGAGAACATCCTGGTCGACCTGTCTCTAGCGACGATTGACTTTGAATGGACGTCAGTCGAACCTGGCGCAAACGTTGACCATAACGGGGTGACACCATTCACGCCTGAGCTTTCCTGGAGTATAGGCGCACAATACACGGCATCGGGTAACTTGGGCACGTTAGTCGCACGAGTTGATGCTAACTATCAAGATGATATGTATTCCGAAGCAAGTAATACCCAATCAACCTTTATTGGAGACTACACATTGATTAACGGCTCGCTGGTTTACAGCACTCCAGACGAGCGTTGGAGCATTAAATTGGAGGGCAAGAACCTAACCGATGAAGAGTATTTTTTCTACCGACAGGATGGTATCTCGTTCGGTGCTGACTTTTCTTCTCCAGCCCTGCCTCGGACGTGGATGATATCTGCCCGTAGAAATTTCTTTTGAAGGCACTGACAACTGAAATCAATGAATCCGCTACAACGGAGACACGGTGTACCAGGCCACTACCCTTGTCCATTCATTAAGCGCACTCACTCTCAGATCCCGATAGTCTTGGACCCAAACCAGGAGCCTTCCAAAAATAGTGCTGTCTGTCGTTGATCTTTGCGAAGGCTTTTTCAATGTAGAACGTATCTCAGCAGAGCCAAACCGCGTTGGAGCTTAGATCTGGTGGGAACCGGGATAGCTTGTAATGTATTCTAGCCAATTCTACCAATCTAGAGGAGCTAACTTGGCGGTAGCTTTTCTGGAAACACTTGAAGGCCAATCTATCCTACCTGCCCCAGACTGTTTAACTAATGTATAGTCTCGGTTTTACAACGCTGGCGAACAAAGAGGTTTTCGGTCATGGAAAATGCCCCGGATCAGAACTTAGAAGAGTTTTACCGATCCCCTACAACCACCCCGGAGGCAGACCCTTGGGCCGTGCCACTGGAAGACATTGACCTCGCCACGGGATCTATTTTTCAGGCGCAGAAACACCACGAGTACTTCAAGCGCTTGCGCCAGGAAAATCCGGTGCACTACCACGACAAGAACCCGGATATTGGCCCCTACTGGTCACTGACCCGCTATGAAGACATCCTCGCGGTAGACAGCGATTTTCAGAAGTTTTCCTCCGAGCCGTCCATCGCACTGTTCGACGAACTACTGGGCGAAGAGCAGGCGCCCATGTTCATTGCCATGGATCCGCCCAAGCACGATGTACAGCGCGAGACGGTGCAGTCGGCTGTCGACCCGGTGCGACTGAAAGATCTCGATCAACTGATTCGCAAACGCACGGTAGAGGTGTTGGATGAGTTGCCCATAGGCACGCCATTTAACTGGGTCGACAAGGTGTCTATCGAACTCACCACCCGCATGCTGGCAACCCTGTTTGATTTTCCCTTCGAGGAGCGCAGTAAACTGACCTTCTGGTCCGACATCATCACCACACCGCCCATCCTTATGGGACTGACCATCGATGATCGCCTGAACCACCTGGCAGATTGCCTGCAGACCTTCACCGGGCTGTTCAAGGAGCGTCAATTCGAAGGCAACGACCGCCAGGACTTCATTTCTCTGCTCGCCAATAACCCGGCCACGGCGGACCTGGACGGAGTAGAACTGCTGGGGAATCTGATGTTATTAATTGTCGGCGGCAATGACACCACCCGAAACTCGATGTCTGCGGGCGTGCTATTCATGCACGAAAACCCGTCGGAGCTACAGAAAATCAAGGATAACGAGCCGCTGGTTTCCTCTGCAGTATCGGAGATCATACGTTACCAGACTCCACTGTCGTACATGCGCAGGACCGCGAACGAAGACGTTGAGATCGGTGGCAAGCAGATCAAGAAAGGCGAGAAGATCGCGATGTGGTACGCCTCCGGCAATCGCGATGAGTCTTTCTTCCCTGACGCTGACAAGTTCATTATCGACCGCCCCAACGTTCGTCGTCACATGGCCTTCGGGTTCGGCGTTCACCGCTGTATGGGTAATCGCGTGGCCGAAGCTCAGCTGCGAATCGTGTGGGAAG
>JBDWQQ010000025.1:0-29793 GCA_039986455.1 Halioglobus sp. | reverse complement strand
GAGGCTTTCCTCCTTTCTAG
Source organism: Halioglobus sp. (assembly GCA_039986455.1). Classification (GTDB taxonomy): domain Bacteria; phylum Pseudomonadota; class Gammaproteobacteria; order Pseudomonadales; family Halieaceae; genus Halioglobus. Next base: position 29,773 of record JBDWQQ010000025.1, on the reverse strand, counting down.
ATCGCAGTAGGCGTTTAAACCCGGCCAAGGCCGGGTTTTTTATGCGCGGAAAAATCAGGTCCGGCTCGCGTCCAACTCAACCGGCAGTTTGCCTTCTATCTTAAGCTGACCACAGAGCACTTTGGCCAGCGCTAAATAAGCAGGCCCTGGGGCTCCTGCTACACCAACAGCAGCGCCGTCGTAACTGGCTAGGGCTGCCTCTGTCAGCGCCTCATACTCCGGCGCCCGGTAGGGCGAGTTCAGCATGAGCACTATTCTCTGTAACGCTGTGGCCTGGCGCAGCAGTGCTTTTTGCACGGATGCGGGACTCGCATCGGGCAGATTCGGTAAGTCTTCGGCGCCGCCCAAGGCGACAGCACTGCTGGCAGGCTCACTCACGCCTACCAGATAAACATCTGCCTTCTCGAGCAGAGCCTGCTCCCGGGTCGCATCAAAACTCTCTAGACTCTGCCAGCTGATTACCAGCGAAGGTTCAACCGACAATAGTGCAGCGCACATGGCTGCCGCAGTGTCTTTGCCAGGCATCAGCAAATGAACTTTTGCGCTAGCGCCAAGGGGTTTTAGCGTGCCGCTGAGCAGCGTCACACTCGCTTGGGCAATGCGCTTTTCCAGTGCCAAGTGCTGCGAACAGGCAATAACCTCATCACCCTTCGCTACCGGGTCCTTATGACCCAAGGCGTATTGCTGTTGCACGGCGAGAATTCGATCCGCTGACGCGCGCACTTCGGCCTCGTCAATCTCGCCCCGGCGAACTGCTTCAGCAACAATGCGCACCAATTCCAGAAGTTGGTCCAGGCTTTCTTTAGAGCGCACGAGCAATGGCATCAAAGCGATGTCGACACCCGCGGCGAAACAGTGCTTAACCGCCTCGGCAGGTGTCATTCTGGCGCTAATCGCTTTCATGTCGAGAGCATCGGAGATAATGACGCCAGCAAAGCCCAATTCTTCACGCAACAGGTCTGTCATCATCACCCGGGAGAGGGTCGCCGGAACCACGACATCCGTTCCCGAAATATACGAAGCATCCAGGGCGGGGTACTGAATATGTGCCGTCATCACCATCGCAGGCGCCGCCTCTGCGATCACCCGGACAAAAGGCGCTAAGTCGATGGCGTAGGCATCGTCTCGTGATCGAGCAACGCAGGGTAGATCAGTGTGGCTATCCTGACTGGTGTCACCGTGGCCGGGAAAATGTTTTAGTGCCCCCGCTACGCCGCTATTTTGCAAGCCGCCGAGCAGTTCGCGGCCGAGTCGCGCAACCACGGAAGGGTCATCACCGAACGAGCGCACACCGATCACCGGGTTGTGGGGGTCGCTGTTCACGTCCAGCGACGGCACAAAATTGAGATTGATTCCCAGTGCCTTCAATTCCCTAGCCTGGGTTTCGCCCACCCCACGTGCCAACTTCTCGTTCTCCGGAGAGGGGCACGCGGCCAGGGCCATATTGCCACTGAAGCTGGTGGTCTCCTTGCGTGGAAGGCGCGTAACACGCCCTCCCTCCTGATCTATTCCGATCAACGCATTCGCTGTGAGACAGCCGCGAATATCGGCAGTGAGCTGCTGGCACTGCGCCACGGACTCCAGGTTTTCACGGAACACAATGACACCGCAGGGGCCAATCTCAGCCAAGCCCTGAGCCAGTTGTGGCGGCAGCCTAAGCACCGGCCCTGCCCCATCTCCACTGTCAAAAAAGCGAATATCCAGCATCATTTTCAAACCGATGCACTGCTCTAAAGTGAGGTTCTGGGCGTGACTCATAGGTTTGGGGATAATTTCCGTGTTTGGCGGGTCCAAAACCACAAGATAACCCTTGCGGGTCTGAAGGGGAACCGCCGAAAGAGGGGTTGCTCAGCTGTTTCTCTCAAGAGGAGTTACTGCTACCCTACCGGCCTTTTCACGACCACTCAATGTCACACCGAAGCTAGCCACCAACTGGCAGCGCAGCACTACCGGAGCAGCACTTGGATTCCATCATCGTTCGCGGCGGCAACCGCCTCAATGGTACCGTCAGCACCAGCGGCTCAAAAAACGCCGCCCTGCCTATTCTGTTCGCTTCGCTGCTGGCAGACGGCCAGCATCGCTTTGACAATGTGCCTTACCTGAAAGACATCGAATCTACCCAGGCATTGCTGGCATCTCTGGGAGCCACTAGTACCCGGGAGGACGACACTCTGGTTGTCGATGTCAGCTCGCCCGCGGCTCACGTCGCCGACTACGAGATGGTCAGGAAGATGCGCGCCGGCATTCTGTGCCTGGGCCCACTGCTTGCACGCTATGGCGAGGCAAGGGTTAGCCTGCCCGGCGGCTGCGCGATCGGTTCACGCCCTATCGACCTGCACATCGAAACCATGCGTCGCCTGGGTGCAGACATTACCAGCGAGGCAGGTTACGTGATTGCCAGGGCCCAGCGCCTGGTCGGAGACCGTATTCTGTTTGAAAAAGTCACGGTGGGCGGCACTGAAAATGCGCTCATGGCAGCCAGCCTCGCCCGCGGTACGACCGTTATCGAAAATGCCGCCAAGGAACCAGAGGTCGTCGATCTGGCCAATTACCTGATATCCATGGGCGCTAAAATTGAAGGTGCAGGCACCAGCGTTATCACCCTGGAAGGCGTCGAAGAACTCACGCCTGCATCGCACCGAATCGTACCTGACCGCATTGAAGCTGGCACACTTCTGGTTGCTGGCGCAATCACCGGTGGCAACGTCACGGTGGAAGACTGCATACCGGAGCACCTGCAATCACTGGTCGAAAAGATGCGCGATGCGGGTTTTAGGATCGACACTGGGGAAACTTCGCTCACGGTGCAGGCGACGGAAGCCTGGCGAGCAGTGGATATCGCTACGGCACCCCACCCCGGCTTTCCCACCGATCTGCAGGCCCAATTTATGGCGCTGATGACTCAAGCCACTGGCACCTCAGTGATCACCGAACAAATTTTCGAAAATCGATTTATGCACGTTCAGGAATTGGTTCGCCTTGGCGCCGACATCACCCCCATGAGTCAGGTGTCTGTAGTCCGCGGCGAAAACGGCGCGCTTGGAGGAGCTCCGGTGATGGCGACCGATCTGCGAGCCAGCGCCTCTTTGGTGCTGGCCGGGCTCGTTGCCAAGGGAGAAACCGAGGTCAGCCGTATCTATCACCTCGACCGGGGCTACGAGCACCTGGAAGCCAAGCTCGCAGGCCTGGGGGCTGATATCGAGCGCATCACTGCCGAATAGACGGGTAATCCGATAAACCAGGGTCAGCGTATCTTCAAGCAATCATTACTCACCAGGAGCTCCTGGCTATGAAACGCTTCTACACGCTACTTTTCGCACTTACCCTGGGCACTACCGCCATGGCAGCAGACATTGAAGAACCCGCATGGACTCTCGTCGATACCGTCGATCAGGTTGAATTGCGCAACTACGAACCCAGCATCCAGGCGGTCACCCAGCTAGATCACTCAGGACAAACCTCCGCTGGCTTTCAGCGTTTGGCCGGCTTTATTTTCGGCGGCAATGAAACCGGTGAAAAAATTTCCATGACGGCGCCAGTCGAAGAAACACTGGAGAGCGACCAGCCGGTTATGGCCTTCACCATGCCTGGCGAATACGAATTAAATGATCTGCCCGAACCCGCAGACGACAGCGTTCAGATTCAAACGGTGCCCGGTCGCACCATGGCCGCTATCCGCTTTTCTGGATGGGCTACCGCTGGCAAAATTAAGCGCAACACCGCTGCGCTTATCGCAACGCTTGAGGACAACGGCATCGAGGCCGTTGGCACGCCCTCTCTCAACCAATACAACCCCCCCTGGACTCCACCTTTTCTGCGTCGCAATGAGATCATGATTGAGGTTCAGTTGGCAGGCACTGGCGCCTAGGCGCCATCACCCCTTAAAAGAAGTTATAGCGAAATTCCATCCCATACATGCGGGGCGGCGCAGACGTGGTCTGAAACGCTCCCGTAGAATCACCGACCGCCGCGGCTCCCACGTAATACAGCTCATCCGTTAGATTCGTCACATACAAGGCCCCTTCAAAATGGCCTTCGGGACTACTCCACCCAACTCTCGCGTTAACCAGGCCATAATCATCAAACGTTGATTGGTCGGGGTTCTGACCCGAACCCGCGTCCAGACCCATAAAGATTTCATCCACGTAGCTGTAATCTATGCGCGGTAGAAAGGTACCCCAACGCGTGTCCCAGGTGTATTGCACGCCCAGGCTGTAAGTTGTTTCGGGGACTTCTGCAAACGTTTCGTCACTGCGGTCGACCACCGGCAGCGGTACCTGATTAAACAGCGCCTTACTACTAAATTGCTGCTCCTCAAATTCCAGATACTTGTAATCGTTATAGCTGGCGGTCGCAATCAGTAACAGGTTATCGGTTGCTACCCATGACCATTCGAGCTCGCCACCAATGATCCGCGTTTCCGATGCATTGTTGAGCACCACCCTCGGGACTGCGCTGCTATCGAGCAATACTTGTCGCAATTGCATATCGTCAAAGTTGGTGCGGAACAACGCACCGTTCAAACGCATACGCGCATCGAGAAAATCAAGTTTAAAGCCAAACTCGTAGTTGGCGACAAGTTCCGGTTCCACTGTCGCCTGTCCATCCACCCCGATCGGCTCGAAGGTTCCCGACTTGAAACCCTCGCCGTAGCTCAGATAAAACATGGCGGCGTCCAGGCCAGAGCCATCCACGAGGCTATCGGGTAGATGATACGCAAGACTCACCATAGGCGTGACTTCCGTCCAGGTCTCGGAAGCGTCTTCATCGATGTCAGGCACAAGGTCAGTGGCAGGCAACAGGTCATAAACATACTGCCCGTCGGCATCGCGGGGAAACTCCGCCGCTATCAGTGAAAAAATATCTGCGGCCATCAGCGCATCGAGATCCGTGACCAAACCAATACCCGCTGCTTGTATTGGTACTATCCCGGGCACTCCCTCAATGGCTGCAAACGCGATATCCCGATAAGCGGCCTGGTCTAAAAACTCAAGATTGACAGATTGCTCACGCTTCTCGCTCGTCCAGCGCACCCCGGCTGTGAGTTCCAGATTATCGGTAAGATCGTAACTTCCCTGAAAAAACGCAGCGTAGGTTGTGTTTTCCAGTTCGTAAGTCTGGCGCTCTGCCGTGGGGTCATTGATCACCATAATCGGTTGCGGCACATAGAGCAGTGAGCCTGATGGCGAACCCGATGACGTATCCGTACCGTCATCGATTTCTTCTTTCATCGCAAACAAACCCGCGGTGTAGGTAAATTTATCATCAAAGGCAGTACCGTTAAGCTGGAATTCCTGAGTAAAGTGTTGACGATCACTGAGCGTGTCACCCGCCCGATAACGAGAACCAATAATTTCTTCAGTAACATCGTTATCCGGGTTACCGAAGTTACCGGACTTTTCCTGATCACCGTAGCCGGTAATACTCTTGAAGCTCAGGTCATCACTGATTTCCCATTCTAGGGTCAGGCCCAGCATCAGGTTATCCAGCTTGAAATTAATTCGGTGCTCAGACGTGGTGCGATAGTCGTCGTTAAGTTCACGCGATCGCGCACAGCCTGCCTCAAACACTTCACTCTGCGCCACGTGCCCTTCACGCAGCGGTGTGTCGTTATCGTTATAGGCATCGACGGGCTTGGTATCTCTGGGGAAAATACGGTTACCAAACAGCGAGTCTTCACCATTAAAACTGGTACCCACCATAAACCGACAGTTCGTCGTAGGCTGCACCTCATCGGTTTTGCCGTAGTACGCCAACGCATCAGCACTGAATGTATCACTGGGCAACCAGGTAAGCTGCAGGGCGGCCGATTGGCGATCCTCTGAGGCCGAGGTTTGGCCGGTGTTTACATTGCGCTGGTAACCATCGCGCGAAATTGAGCCAAGGGTAATTTTGGAGAGCAGTTTCTGGTCGATTAAAGGCACATTGACCGTCGCCTTTAAGTCCTGTCGATCATAATTACCCAAGCGCACATCTACAAAACCACCGAGTTCGGGCTCGGGGCCATTCGTGGTAATCACAATGGCTCCTGCCGTGGTATTTTTTCCAAACAAAGTGCCCTGGGGGCCACGTAATACCTGAATGCTTTGCGTGTCCAGCAAATCCAGTAACTGGCCGTCCTTGCGAGGAATATACAAACCGTCAATGTACACACCCACCGGGGCGTCCACTCGCGAACCATCATCTCGCTGGCCAATGCCGCGTATCCAAATCTGGGCCGCGCTGCTTTGGTCTATCTGCAATCCGGGCGTTTGGTATCCAAGGTCTTTAAGGTTAACAATGCCTGCATTACGCAGCTGATTGCCGGTAAACGCCGTCACCGACACCGGCACGTCCTGCATAGCTTCGGCACGTTTACGCGCGGTAACGATCACCTCTTCGAGGACTTGCGCACTGGCCGCAGAGCTGAACATTGTCGACGACAGTGCAGTCGCTGTAAGAAAGGTTCCTGAAAACAGAGCCGCGTGTATGCGACGGTTTTGTCTACTCATTGCTTACCCACCTGTTATAACTATTATTATTGCTGTCAGTATCGATAAGTCCTGCCTCGATGTGACAACTCACCACAGCGTTACACTTTGATCAAAGGCGTTTTAGCCTAGTCGGGTTTATACAAACCTCGACCTGTAATTTTTGGTAAATCCAACGCAGCGACCATGCCCGGCGCCTGCGCGACCACTGCCGGCACGGCGTTTACGATCGCGGTCGCCGTCTGAATGACGCCAGCGACCGCATGGTCGCCATGACGATCCTCCATGTTCATGCTGACTTCCATTCGCGGCTCGCCCTCGATAATCACGGTATAACCCTTACCTTTGGGCCACTGAGGTGCAATGTCATCGGTTAGCCGCGTGACGTGCTCCAGTACAATCACGTCACGACCATCCACCACCCCTCGGACTTCAAAGCGCATCGCACCAGTGGTGCCTGCTGCGAATAAGCCCATACCATTTTCGATATCCTCGGCCAGCGGTAATCGTTCGTGCACCTCGTAAACGCGCTCCAGCTCTACGCCAAGACCCGCCGCTACCGAGCGCACAGATCCACCCCAACCCAGTGACAGCATTCCCGGTTGAAACAGCATACAGTCGTGATCAACCGGATAGCCGAAACCCATTACTTCGCGAATTGTATGCTCCTGTTCATAAGTAGCATAGTTGATCACCTCGCGCATGCGAACACTGCTCCAGTACTCCGACAATCCGGTAAAGACGAGTGGAAAAGTGTCGTTAGCAAAACCGGGATCAATACCATTGTTAAAACAAGTTGTACCGCCTTCTGAGCAAGCAGCTTTCAGGGGATCAGCGAGGAAGGCGATATCGGGGCTGTCGGGGTACTGCAGCATAAACAGCGAACTGGAGACGACATTGATACCCTGACGCAGGCATCGCGCCTGGTCCTCGGCGGCCTCCATCATTCGGGTCTCGGAATGGGCGGTATAAACAACGCAGTCTGGTTTCAGTGCCAGAGCAGCATCGATATTATCCGTTGCCAACACACCGCAGGATTCCTCCTGCCCCGCCAGTAACGCGGCGTCCTGCCCTGACTTTGTTGAAGAACTGACGATGTGTCCGATCAATTCCAACTCCGGGTGATTGAGTACAGCACGCACCGCATAGCAGCCCACGTTGCCGGTACCCCAGGTAACAACTTTTAAACTCATTACGTAATTCCTTGCTTCATCGTTCGCTATTTATTAATCGTTTACCGACAAAGCCGGCGCAGCTCGCCCTGCAATTAACGGTAGATCCAGATAAGTCTTGATGCCTGGCTCTGCCTGGCAGACATAGGGAATGGCACTGACGCCATGATTCGCTGTGGCAACAATACCCGGATTCCGCTCCAGCCCGGCTGCAATCGATTCAGGATGCCAACCGTGGAACGTCACCTGTGATGACGGATCTCCTGTCACCTCTACCTCGAAGCGCTCACCGCCATCGCCAAAGCCCCAACCCGCGTCCAGATGCTCCTCACCCATAAACCAGTTGACCCGAACCGTTACTACAGGCTCGCCTCTCACGGTGAGTTGCCAGGTAAAGCGTTGCGCGGCTACCAGGCCCGGTTCAATCACACCGATAGGCGATTCAATGGGCGCAGTGGCAACCGCAACCTCATGCAGCGCTAATGGATCCGGGTCGACATCAAAGCCCAATTCGGCGGCGACCATCTCCATGGATTGGCCAAACCCATCTCCCAGAAATTGCACCATGGGGCTAGCCGCAGCTTCCTGGGGCGTTTTGCCAAACAGCATAATGTCACTGATGACGGCGGGTGCACCGTAGGTACGAATATCAGAGAACTCCTCCGCCCTCACATGGGTAATACTCGCAGAAAGTGCAGACACCATTAGCGGAAAGCGCTCTGTGATACCGCCGGGATGAATGCCAGTGCCGTGAAGTGTGGTGCCACCCTTAACACAGGCCGCCTCAAGATCGCTGACATCTCTATCGCCCGGATAAAACCAACCCAGGGGGGTAACAACATTTTTCCCCGAAGCCAGCAGACGAACAACCAACGCCCTGTCTGCCATGACCGGGCTGTACATCACACAGTCGGCCTCCAGATCGATCAAGGCATCGGCGTCGCTCGTCGCCGTCACACCCAATAAAGGCAAACCACAAATCTCACCAACGTCCCTGCCCGCTTTTTCATCGCTGCTAACCCAGCAGCCCACTAGTTCAAGTTGCGGGTGTGCCGCAATGTAGGAAATCGCTGCCTTGCCCACACCTCCGGTGGCCCACTGAATCACCTTGTATGTCATTTTTCCTCCGCAAATACGTCGGGAAGATGTGTCCATGCGGCCGGCAAATGCGTTCTCCAATCCGGCTTGCGCGGTGGCATGTTAAATTCCGCCGGTGGTTTCCAGGCCATGGCCTTCATGGTTTCGCCGATGTAGGTCATGTTGAGGTAGTCGTGGCTGTAACAAAACAGTCCATCACCTGCGTAGTAGAGTATGGATAACCCAGGAACAATCCATTGGCCACCGTCGGGTTTATCACCCAACACCTGGTCCCAATGACTCACCAGGCGATGACCATCGCTCATCGTCCAACGCTCCGGCGTCGACCACCCATAACCGGTGAGCCCTGCCATCGACTGCACAAAGAACTGACGGATGGTTTCTCTGCCTTCCTGACGCCCCCAGGCGGGATCCAGATAGACGGCGTCTTCGGTGAAAAAGTCTGCCAGGCTATCCCAGCCGACCTCGCCACTGTCGATACGGTCGCGCTGGGCCACAAACCGATGGTAGGTCTCAAGCGCCTCGCGCTCTATTTCGTTTTTGTCAGCCATTCAATGGACTCCCCGCAGCAACGCGTATAGGGCCACGTCGCTTAGTAGACTCTTTACAGCCTACGCCACCTGACAGCGTTTGCTCTGAACGGCGGTTTCATAAGTTAAACCGGCTTCAGTATTCCGGCTGACCTGTATCGGGCAGTGCGCGCTTAGGGTGCATGCCATTGGACATGCCAGCGAAAGGCGGATGAATGGAGTAACCAAGCATTCGCCGCAGGTTTTCAGAAACCTCAGCGGCAGTTTCCCGCGAAACGGAAAGGAAATAGTTCTCCTGCGTTCGCAGCCAGGGTTCACAATATTGAGCAGTAATCGCTAGGCGGCCGGAGCCGCTGTAATTTTCTCCACCCCCGTGCCACAGATTACCCAGCAGCAAAATACAGGAACCTGCGGGCATCACCGCGGGCACTCGCAAATCACCCTCTTCGGGGAAACGGTCGTCGCCCCAAACATGGCTTTTGGGGATAACGACCGTGGCGCCGTTGTCTCCGGTAAAGTCATCAATCGCAAAAATAGTGGCCACAGAAAGCGCGGGTCTGGGGCGGGGACACGGATAGAAACCATCGTCGATGTGCAGGGGTTGCGCCGGTGATCCACTCAACACATTAATCACCTGAGCCTGCGAAAGCAGGTAGTTTGGCAGCAATAGCCGGTTGAGATGAGCCAATATCAAGGGGTGCTCTATAAACGGGTCCGCCGAGCGCAGTTTTTCCGGGACACCGTAAATACGCTGAGTCCGCTCGCCCTCGAAGGAATTGCGACCCATTTTATTCAAGTGGGAATTCGCGTCCTTTCGCAGCGTCGCCACCATCTTGGGCGAAGCGATATCATTCACAATGAGATATCCGTCACGCATCAGCTGCTCGTGTTGCAACTGCACCAGATCGGAATCCAGGCCCACGGCCTCTTCTGAGCGAGTGAAGCCATGAGTCCGAGCGAGGTCCACCCCCACATACTGTTCAAACGAGTCGATTTGCCGAAATCGGGGATCATCACGTCCACTGCTCTGCTTCGTCACTCTTGTGCCCGCCTAATACAACTGAAGTTGTTCGGATTATGGACCAGAGCGCCAAAACTAGAAATACAGTAGAAATTGAAACCCAGCTCGGGGTTAGGAAATAGCAACATATCGCGTATAATCAACGCCTTAACGCACAACGACCAGCAGATTTATTTTGAAACACTCTCACCACACTTTTACCGGTGGAAAAGCACTTTGCTTTGCGGCCGCCATGACTCTTTTTCAGTCAGCAGCCCAGGCGCAGGTACCCGAGATCACTATCAGTGGCCTTCCCGCAGAGCCATTGATCGGTGAGACCTTCTGCACCACCGTCAGTCTGACCAATTCAGCGGTTCCGACAGGCTATGGACCTTACCTGGTCGCCGTGGTCGAAGAAGGTGTTTCAGAAATAACCATCGACTTTGTCGACATCGAACCCGTGCTTGAAGAAATCGGCACTTTCGATGCGACCGGACAACTGATCGACCCTATCTCTGGCGAAACGATTACCGGCCCTGAAGACGCCAATGCCTACAACGTGATTTATCCAGTGGGCGCGGTCGAGCAAAGCACGCCCGCCCTGGACATGGAGTTTTGCGGCGTAGTGGCTATTGGTACTGAGCCCAATGTTCCGTTGGTTGTGGAGTTTATTCCCGGATTCGAATTTGGCGATACCGCAACAGGCGACAACGGCGCAATTTTAGGCACCCAACAAGACTCAACGGTCACTCCGCGGCTCGCGCGAATAACTAAAACCAATAGTGCCCCGGAAAACGAGCGGCCCCCTGGACCCAGCCACGCTTTTAACTATCGATACGTGATGGACATTTCGGCGGGGGTCAAACTTGATGAGATCCTGCTCACGGATATCCTGCCTCCCGAGATCCAGTGGACGGGAGGCAATATCGGCATTAATGCGCCCTTGGGTGCTGGCTGTAGCGCCACAGGTTTGCCTAATTTCCCCCCAGTGCCGTCGGGGACAATCACCGTCGAATGCATCACTGCCGTCGGCACATCGGGCACCGATGACCTTGTCGTCACACTCCCCGTTTACATTACTGACATACTCGATGAGAGTATCGACGACAGCAAACTGATTATTAACACGGTAGATGCCGACTACAAATATCAGGACGACGACTTCGCTGATAGCGATATTTCCGAAGTGGTGGCAGTGCACGCTGCCGCACAAAAAACGGTGAGTGGCGGCGACCGACCCGGCCAAACTCTCACTTACACTATCGGATTCCAACTCACCGACTATCCCGATGATGTCACCGGCGCAGGCGCGACCACGTTTATTCTGGTCGACAATTTGCCCGATGGTTTGCAATACACCACAACCGTGGACCTAGAGGTTAACGGCACTAATTACCCCATCACACCCAGCGTTGATTTGAATCCCTCCACCGGTGTAACTACCTTGATCTGGGATATTGCTGCAGCGGTCGATAGTAGCGGTAGTCCCCTGCTCCCTAACGCAGTAGAGGGTGTTTTACGCTATCGCACATTGATTCTGGACGAGTACGTTAACCCAGCGGGGCCGGTACAAGCGGGAGACAGACTTAGCAACGATGTGAGCCTGGCCTATGACCTCAGCGAAGGGGCGTCCGGCGATGATAGCTCGGGAGACACCGCCGGCATTGTTGAGAATATCACTGACAAGGAGCTAACCGATCCACCTCCAGGGTCCTTCGACACAATTATGCCGGGCGCGCCCGTCACCTTTACATTGACCAAGGAAATTCCCGCGGGCTCGACTTCGAACGTCATCATCGAAGACTTTTTGCCGCGACCCGTATTCGATGTTAGCGAGGCACCTGCACCTGTCGTTAATGTCATTCAGGGACCGGCGGTTACCCCAACTATTAACACTGCCGCGAACTCAGTCGTTCTCAACTACGGCGATATTGTGTCGAATACAGCAACAACGATTGAAGTTCAACTTATCGCTACGGTGACCACTGAGCCCTTTGCCGACGAACTGTTTCTAACCAACCTGATGCAATCCAGCTACAGCACGACCGATGGCCGGGTAATCAGTAACCAGGATGCCGTGGGCATCACCGTGGGCGCACCTGAACTGCTGCTGACCAAGGGTGTGGCATCCATTAGCAATTCCAATGCAACCATAGAGCCTAGCCCGATAGAGAACCCGGCGGACTCCAATGGCGTCAACGCCGATGCGCGCGACACGGTGAATTATCAAATCACCGTAGAGAACATCGGAACTCAATCTGCATTTTTCGTCACGATCTCAGACCCGAATGTAGAGGGCCTGTCCTGCGATCAGAGTTCCATCACTGTTGTAAACGGTAACGGCGCAAACCTGGGCTTTAGCGGCGACCTGCAAAACGGTCTGATTCTCGCCGACCCCTTGTCTGCCAATGATGAAAACCCCGCAGGCGGAGGCTTTCCTTACGGCACAGATACAGCAATCGTCAATGTCGATTGCGAACTGGCAGCTTCGGTCTATCCGCTGCAGGTTGTCACCAATATCGCCGCAGTTACCTGGACATCAACCAACGACCCCGGCGACACACCCTTTACCCCCGTCACCGATGATGCCAGCGTCACCATCGCCGCCCCCCAAATCACGAAAACCATCATTGATAGTGTCCCGGGGTACAGCGGCAATGACTCCAAGCTTCATATTGGCGAAGTGCTGACCTATCAGGTTGAGGTGACAGTACCAGAAGGCACTTCGCCCAACGTACGCTTTGAAGACCTGCTAGATGCAGGTTTGGCGCATATCGGAACACAGAGCATTACGCTGCCTGCGGGCGTTACCAGCGATGTAGCCTTACCCAGCAATGAGGGTATTTTGGCCTCAGGCACAGGGGTGGAAGCGGACGACAGGTTGCTCGTGTTCGGACCCGGCGAAAAAGACGATGGCTTTGGCAACATTACCAACAGCAATAACAGTAATGACGTCCCGGAAGTCATTACCATCGTGTACACAGCACGTGTGCTCAACTCCACCCTGAATGTGAATAGCACGTCACTACGTAACCGGGCGCGCTGGTACTGGAAGCCCGATGGCGGAAGCCGACAGAATGTTCAGGTGAAAGCGGACCGAGTGATCGTTATCGAACCGGATATTCGCATTACTAAAAACTTTATGCCGAACATCGGCGACAATACGACCGAGCCTCTGGTCACCATCACCTTTGAGCACACTGGCGCATCTACAGCGGATGCCTTCGACCTCACACTGATCGAACCGCTGCCTAAGGACATGGGAATACTCGGCGGCGATGCTGGTGTGACAGTGTCGGGTGGCTGTGCGCCCCCGCAAAATATAACAGTGTCCAGAACGATTTCAGACTTACTGACGATCGAGTGGGATGATTTCGAAATGGCGGACGGAGTCTGCGAAATCAGCTTTCAAACGGAATTTCTAATTCCACAGGTGCCCGCAGGCGCCGAGTTCAACAACTGTGTCGCGGTATTCTGGCAAAGCCTTTCCGACTTCGATCAGCCCCTGCCCACGCCTCCGAACAGCACCATCGCCGCCGAGCGCACAGGCGATACCACCGGCATTGGTGGCAGCGCCAATACCTATGACGCCGAGGCCTGCGATATTTTCCGTATCTATGATGTGGGCATCGCCAAGCTCGTGGAGAGCAGCAGCCAAAGCCATACTGACAATAACCCCGGTACACCATTAGGCACAGAGGCACTGGCCATTGGCGAGATCGTCACATTTGACCTCGACGTTACCCTGCCTCTGGCACCCACTCTGGACCTCGTCGTTTCCGACCTGCTGCCAAGAACGGAAATGGTGTTGGAGTTGCTCGACATCGAGCACATTTTCCTGGGAGCAGATCTCACTCCTGCTATCTTCCCTCCGAACAAAACCATCACAGATGGTAATGGTGATGGGATCGCCGATACTGGAGAATTAGATTACGGTCGAGTGACCCACGTGCTCGAACCCCCTGTGATCGATAACGATGACAGGATCAAGGTGCGTGTCACTGCCAAAGTACTGGACGTACCGCAAAACTCCAACGAACGCGTAGATACCAATTCAGCAATTGTTCGCTTTAAGCCTGATACTAGCGCTGCCGATGACTATCCGCTGGAACTGGTTGAGGCCGCTATGGCCATCGACAAGCTGGGCAGCACTAGCCGGGTTGATGCCGGCGACATCATCGACTATCGCATTATCATCAGCCATGCGAGCGGTTCGCGCACTGACGCACAAGACCTGAGACTGGTAGACACTCTTCCAGCAGAACTCAGCCTTGTAGCCGGCACATTGAAAGTGGGCGATGCCTGCTCGATTGCACCTGACTCCGGCCCGGAAGTGATTGGGTTAAAAACGATCACCGCCGCCTGGAACAGTTTTCCATTAGGCGCTTCCTGCGAGATCGATTTTTCAGCAACCGTGAGTGTTGCCGCCATTACGGGCGACACCATCGTCAACAGCGGCGAGATCAACTGGAATAGTCTCAATGCGGGAGAGCAGCCCAGTGATCCTGATGATCGTCGCTACAAGTTAAGCGACCAATGGGAGGTTGTGGTTAGCTTGCCTGGGCTCGAAAAGGCGGTAACAGCTACTAGTCAGCTGGATACCCCTTTCAGGACAGACAGTCCGATCAACAAGCTAACCATTGGCGAAGAGGTCACCTTCACCCTGGAAACCACCTTCCCTGATGGCACTACATTAGACGCCAAGCTACAGGATGTTTTGCCCACCAACGACGTGGTTCTTGAGTTTATCAGTTCCAAAATTGTCGCTGTGGGTGCAGACCTGTCAATCACCGGCGCATCTACCATTGGAGAAGCCGCTGTTGCTTGCACACCACCTGCAGACAATTGCCTCAACTGGATTCTTGGCACGGTAACCAACACGCCTGATCTGCGCGAAGAGCCCGACAGCGCCGATCAGTACGTCGTGGAACTTGTCGCTAGAGTACTCGACGACCCGCTCAACTCAGGATTACCCGGCGAGGACAAGAACCTCACTAATGTCGGACAAATGATTACCTCAGGAGGAACGCTAACCTCTACCGCTCAATTCGACATTGTAGAACCGCTTCTTCAATTGCAGAAGCTGACATCTAACGGCAGCATCGAGAAGACGACCAAGCCTGGCATGGTCGAACAATTCACGTTGATTATTCAACACCAGGCGCAGTCAACAGCAGCAGCTCGCAGCCTGGAGATTACCGACAGATTAAGCCCAGAAATGGAGTGGGTGAGCGATGCAACGGTGGATACGACATGTCCCGGCCTTGTGCTTGACCAAGCCCCAACGGCCGGCAGCTCAGGTCAAATCGTTTTCAGTTTCGATCGATTGACACAGCTACAGGGCCAATGCGAGATCACCTTTGATGTAAAAATGAGTGACGCTCTGCCCTCCCAGGGATTTTTCCAAAACAACGCACGACTAATCTGGGAATCGGCCCCAGGCTCGCCAGAGTCAAGGTCATACCTTGATGATGCCAGGGCAATATTGCTCTCCTTCGAACGGGCGACCATTAGCAAAACGGTGGTATCTACCTCTTTGCCTGAAACTGATGCATCAATGGGTGACCCGGACATCATCGACGTCAATATCGCCGAACACATTGAGTACTCGGTGGCGATTCGATTTGCAGAAGGCACCACCTCTTCAGTTCAGGTGATCGATACCTTCCAATCTGATGCCAACGGCGAATTAGAGTTTCTGGGCGGCGACCTGTTCTTCCTCGGCGACAACATCATTATCGGCAGTCCGGCAATACCGGTCATTTCAGGCAACACCATCACCATCGACATGGGGGACGTGGTTAATACCGCGAACCTCAACACCGATCTCAACGATACCGTCATTTACAAGCTGCAACTGCGTGCCCCCGACGTTCCCAGGAACGAGGCCGGCGACATCCTGACCAATGAAGTGGAGCTGCAATTCCGTGGTATTGGCAACGCTCTCGAAACGATAACAGCCAGCGCCGATGTCGAGATTGTAGAGCCGGAGCTGACCCTCAACAAAAGCTTCAGCGCTCTTGAAGATGCTGTGGCGACGATAGAGCTTACTGTCGGAAACACAGGCTCGGGACCTGCGTTTGATCTGGGTATTAGCGACGACTTTGATAACAATATCTGGGTACCGGGAAGCTTGAACGCGGTGAGCATACCCGCAGGTTTCGTGCTTAGCGAAACTACCAGCGGCAATGTTACGACGGTATCCATAGAACCAGAGGCGTCCACCACAACTCCGCCGCCCACAGAAATTTTGCAGCCCGGAGAAACCGCCACCGCAGTCTTCGCCATGACCTTGCAGAATAATGGTCAGCCCGGAGTGACCACCATTCCCAACACTGCGTTCCTGCAGGGCAGCTCACTGCCAGGGGGAGAGGCAGCGGCACGAGTTTATACCGTGGACGCTAGCGATACATTACTGTTACCGGCGATGGACCTGTTGAAAGCCTGGTCAGGGCTATCCAACCCTGCTTTGCCAGGGCAGGAGCTGACTTATACGCTGACGCTGCAAAATACCGGTGACGCCCCGGCCACCAACATTACTATCACCGATACGCCGGATGCCATTGGCGAGTTTCTGGTAGGCACCGTGATGACTTCCGTAGGCACCGTAATCAAGGGCAACACCAGCGGCGATGTCGAGATAGAAATTGCCGTTCCCAGCCTTGCGGCCGGCGCCACCGCCACTGTCACCTATAACGTCAATGTTCCTCTGCCCTACCCTGCTGGCGTGCTTGCACCGCAAGAGTTAGTCAATCAGGCATTGGCAGTGTCAGCTGAACTTCCCGATATCGATTCAGATGACCCCACTACCCCGGGCGTAGACGATGCGACCGTGGTGCCGATTGCGGCTGACCCTATCATGACAGTAAGGAAGTCTGACGGCCTATACCGGGTCATGCCCGGAGACACGCTGGCTTACACCGTCATTTACGCCAATATTGGCGATCAGGACGCCACCGGAGTCGTACTAACGGAGACCGTACCTGACAACACCACGTTCGATCCGTCACTCTCAAGTGCAGCCTGGAGTTGCAGCTCTTTCAACGCGGGCGGGATATGTACGATAGGCCCAACTGAATTAGCAGGCGGCGGCACTAGCGGCACGGTTCAGTTCGTCGTTACCATCGATCCCGGCGTTCCTCCCCAGGTACCCAGTATTACTAATGAGGTACTCATCGAAGAGGATGGTGTGGAATTCGGTGGCGGCTCTTCTCAGCCCTCAACCGACAGCGATATCGATATCGACTTCCTTCAGGCGGTGCCAAACCTTTTTGTAGGCAAGACTGACGGCCGAATTACGGTAATACCGGGACAGGGGTATCGCTACGGTATTGTCTATGCCAATACCGGTGACCGTGCGGCATCCGGCGTGGTTCTCTCGGAAACGATACCTGAGTACACCACATTCAACAGCGGGCTAAGCTCACCTGGCTGGGTCTGTGACAGTAATCTGGCGGGGGCGGCCTGCACGATTGACGTAGGCACAGTACAAGCGCGTTCCGGGTCAGCGGCATTATTCGGATTGACCACCGATTTCCCTGCGGCGTCTGGCGTGGACTTGATTCTCAATACCGTTGTCCTCGAAGACGACGGGGGCAGCTTGGTCGGACCTATCGTTAAGGAAGGCAGTGATATTACACCGCTGATAGCCACACCCGATTTAGTGGTGACCAAGAGCAGCACCGCTGCATCAGTAAAAGTGGATGACACTGTTATCTATACCATCAACTATCGTCAAGAAGGCAACCAGGACGCCACCGGGGTAGTGATTCGAGAGATTGTTCCGAGAGGCACAGTGTATTCAGCTGAAGGCAGTTCGGACTGGAGTTGTCCCGACGGCTCCTCTGCAGGCACTATCTGTCGCCTTAACATTGGCGACTTTGCTGCCGGCGCTAGCGGGCGAGCGACCTTTGCAGTCCTCGTTGTAGAGAAAAACGAATCCGGCCGTGTGGTTAACGTGGTTGAAACCAACGACAACGGAATCAACGGGGCTGACCCCACACCGGGCAACAACCTGGATACACTAATCATCGGTTTCTTCGAAAAGATTGAAACCATACCGACATTGCCTAAAGTATTTTTACTGGCTCTGATGCTCGCCATTATGGGTGCAGGTGGTTGGCAGCTGAGACGCCGAGGTAGGAGCAACACAGTATGAAGCGTGCCCTGATTGTTCTGGCGATTTTTCTGATCATTGTCGCGGGAGCACTAAGCCTGACCTCGGTCAGGGCACGACTCATTGCCATGACGCTGCCTGAGCCCCCCAATTGGCCGGCACCTCAGGAAGCGCTGAAATCCAGTGATCAGGGAATCATCTACTACCCCTCCAGCAGCCCTTATGACCTGGCAGTGATTCTCGGCGATATGTCGCTGGCACCACCCACCACCGGCAAAGGTTATCTAAGCATTCCCGATGCAGCCAGCGAAGGCAGTCCCGTTCCAGCCATGATCATAGTCCCTGGCAGTGGCGGCATTTCTCCAGGGCGCGAGCATGAATACGCGACGTGGTTCCAACAACGCGGAATAGCCGCTTTTGTGGTTGAGTATTACGAACCCAGAGGCTTTGGCCCTGATTCCAATTACCTGATCCGAACCTCCGCGGTCACAGAGTTCGACCTGATCGCAGACGCCTATAACGCGCTAAAACTGCTTGGTAGCAGCCCATTAATCGATTCAGAGAGAATCGGAATTATCGGATTTTCCTATGGCGGCATGGCCGCCAGATTGGCGATGGACACCCGTATTCATCAGTCTCTCGCCGCCGACGTACCCCCATTCAAGCTGCACATCGATGCCTATGGCCCCTGCTTTCAGGACCTGCAGTCTCAAGACACCGGAACAGCTCCTCTGCTAACGCTTCGAGGCACAGAGGATAGCAGTAATGAACTGGCCGCCTGCCAACGGCGCGAGGACGATATCCGGGCCCTGGGTAACCCGATCACTACCCACGTGTATGAAGGTGCAGGACACGCCTGGGAAGTCACTACTCCACGTTTTTTCAGCGAGGATTCGCCCTATCTAGCCGGCTGTGAACTGACCTATGACGCGACAGGCAACCCACAGCTCAATGGAGAGCCGCTAAACGACTACGGCATAGACGCCAGCCACGGCACAAAGATGGCTGCCAGATTCTCCAGCGCGCCCAAATTTTCAGACTGTGTCGGCTATGGTTACACCGTGGGTTTTGATGAGAAAACGCGCGACCGCGCCTATGACGATATTGAAGCCTTCGTCACCGAATACCTGGGAACAGACGACTGAAAATTCCTGCCAACTGAGAATGAAAATCCCTGCAATCGCCTGAACACCGCGCGACGCCTATCATGCTCCTCCGTCAGAAATTGGAAGGAGCAGCACCATGGAAAGCCGCAGACTAAAAATGATTGTCACGATCGCCGGATGGCTTTTATTTCTGAAGCGGGAGGACTAACACCCGTGAATCAGCAAAATCAGCCTTCGATTGTTAAAGTGACGGGCGCATGGATAGACCCTCAGACTGACCCTCAAATCGACCAAAACCCTATCAGTAAAGAGCCGGATACCGACCTGAGCTACTGGTCAACGTTGAGTGAAAGCTACGAGCCCGAGTGGTTTCCATTGGGCGTTAAGCTGCCGCACGCGGCCTGAGTTTGCGGCTGTATCGAGGAGTGGTAAATAAAGTAAACGTTCAGGCATTGGCCTAAGGCCATTATTTTTTCCAGGCCGGCAACTCTCGCATCATTTTTATATCATTAATCATTGCCAGAGCTTGCCACTCTTCCAGAGGAAAGTGGATACCGTCCTCCTCTTCTCCGTACTTGTCCTTCAGTTCTTTCTCTATCTGTTTGTTAAAGTCGAACGCGCCGATTCCACGCATACCCCAACCGCCAAACAAACGAGCATCGATAATGCTAAAAGCAACGATGCTTATTTCCGTGTGTCTGTCATCACGACAGATTCGTCGAAAAGTGGCATTGACGTCTTCAAAGTTGCCCTCAATCGCCTGCATAAAGTGGGTGCGGCTGGCCAATAGCACTCCGGTCAATCCCGCAGCTTCATTATTCACCTCGCTCTTGCCGGTGATACTGCGCACGATATCCCAATTCAGGGGCTCAACACTGCGACTTCTGTAAATCATTCTGTACATAGAACTTCCTTTAAAACCTTATCAGGCAGCGATCAACAGTTTATTTCGCTTGCAGGACTGCAATCAAGTGATCGGCTGTTATCTCTGACGACCCTGGGTTCTGACCAGTTATAAGAAGCCCGTCAACCACAGCATGTGGGTGCCAGTCTTCGCCGGCACTGTAAGCGCCACCCAAGGACTGAAGGCGGTCTTCCAAAAGGAAAGGCACAACATCCGTCAGGCCAACAGCCGCCTCTTCGCTATTACTAAAGCCAGTGACCTCGCGCCCCTTAACTAGCGCCTCACCATTTTGAGCAGAGGCATTAACCAACACTGCAGGCGCATGACACACCGCTGCAACGGGTTTGCCCTGCTGCACAAAGGTTTCAATTAACGTTATGGAATGCTTATCGTTTGCCAGGTCCCAGAGCGGGCCGTGGCCACCAGGATAGAAAACCCCATCGTAGTGTTGCGCATTAATCTCAGACAAGCGCATGGTACTGGCCAACGTTGCCTGAGCCTCAGCATCGGCATCAAATCGCCTGGTTGCATCGGTTTGCGCGTCTGGCTGGCTACTTTTTGGGTCCAATGGAGGTTGCCCTCCAGCGGGTGAAGCAAGCGTCAATTCAGCCCCCGCATCCAGCAATCGGTAATAGGGAGCAGCAAACTCCTCCAACCAAAACCCGGTCTTCTCTCCCGTGTCGCCAAGTTGATCGTGGGAGGTGAGAACAATCAGTACGCGCATTTTAGTTCCATGTAATTTAAGTGGCTGAGCAGAGTATACGCCACATAAATGCTGATAGATTGCATTGTCATTTGAACGGTGCAGATGCGCATTAACGTGATCTAGACTCGAATTGGCAACGCAGGTATTATTCGCGCCCGATCCGCCCGTAGCTCAGCTGGATAGAGCGCTGCCCTCCGGAGGCAGAGGTCAGAGGTTCGAATCCTCTCGGGCGGGCCATCTAAGCGGCAGCGCTTCGAAGGGGTAGCAGAACCCTGAATACCCTTCCAACAGTACCGCACTGAACAATCCATTTTCTCCATCGATCTCGCCTTACTGCTCAGTGACCTGCTAGCAGCCAGCTCCCGTATACTTGAACACAAATCCGACACAAACCCGGTAACCAGTGACAACACCCAACACTCAGGAAGACGACCCTATCCCTCTGGGAGTACTAGCCGCCTACGGTGGCCTTGCGCTTCCTATGGCCGCCGGGTTCATCGCTTTACAGGTCATCATACCCACGTTCTATGCACAGGCACTGGGTCTTAGCCTTTCAGCAATCGGTGGCATTCTGCTCATCGCCAGGCTCTGGGACATGATTACCGACCCACTGGTTGGATTCCTGTCAGACCGCACCCCCACCCGGTTCGGCAGACGTAAGGTGTGGGTCGCAGCCAGTGCACCACTCATTGGTCTCTCCCTTTGGTTACTCTTCAATCCGGGGCCACAAGTCAGCAACAGTTACCTGCTGCTATGCGCCATGGCGATTTACGCAGCAGGCACCATGGCTCTGGTACCCATCAACGCCTGGGGTGCGGAGTTATCCAGCAACTATCATCAGCGCAGCCGTGTTGCGGGGTCACGGGTGGTATTCGGCCTGGCTGGTACCATGCTGGCACTGCTACTCATCGACAACAGCAGTAACGCTACGCTGCAGTCGTCACTCACCGCGATCGGTATTCTGGTTTTGGTCACCTTGGCACTCGCTGTGCCCGCCGCCATGCGCTGGGTGCCCGACGAGTCCATAGCACACCCAGACGGTAACAATTTGCAGGGAGCCTGGCGTCTTTTGGTGACACCGTCGCCCTTCAGGAGGCTTTTGGTTGCTTTCCTTCTGAACGGCGTTGGTAATGCGATTCCCGCCACCTTGTTCCTACTCTTCGTGACCCATGTGCTGGGGTCACCTGAGCTGGCAGGACCTGTCCTGTTCCTCTACTTTTTGTGCAGCGCGGTGTCGGTACCGTTTTGGGTTGCAGTAGCCCGTCGTTTTGGCAAACACCAGACCTGGTGCGCGGCTGTCTGCGTGGCCTGCGTATTCTTCGCCGGAGCGCCGTTCCTGGGCGCAGGCGATACCGCCTGGTACATCGCGATAGTGGCAGGTACCGGACTCATGATTGGCGCAGACCTGGCACTGCCCAGCGCCATCAATGGTGACCTGATCGAATGGGATGCACACGCAAACGGTCAACGCCGCCCGGGCTTGTTTTTTGCGCTCTGGGGCACCGCTTCCAAACTGGCTTTTGCACTGGCCGTTGGCATGATCTTCCCGCTACTGGACGTGATTGGGTTCGATGCTACCAGCACCAATAGCGCTGAGGACATTCGGGCGCTCGCTATTCTTTATGGCGCACCCAGCATCCTGTTTAAACTTGCTGCGGTCGCGATGATGCATAATTTTCCGATCGACGAAGCGGAGCACCGACGACTCCGAGACGCACTGGCGGCGAGTGAACCGGGTGCATAGGCCAAAGAATGACCAACTATTCTGTCATGGCTCAGCTAGATCGCTCCACATCCCGCGTGCACTCTTGTTACTATCCTTACCCCAACTCAAAACAAACGTGGCTGACCTGCGGTTTGGTCAGGCCATGCATTGAAAACAATCAGGACAACCACTGCCCGGCAACCCCATAGCTTGCGGCACGTCACAAGGAGAATATGATGATTCCAAGAACCGTCTATGAACAAGAACATGAGCTTTTTCGCGACAGCGTCCGTCGCTTTCTGGAATCCGAAGCGGTGCCCTATCATGCCGAATGGGAAAAGTCCGGCCAGATCGATCGCGAGATTTGGAAGAAAGCCGGTGAACAAGGTTTTTTGGTACCCACAGCCCCCGAAGAATACGGCGGCGTGGGCGTAGACTATCGCTACAACGCGGTACTCAACGAGGAAGTCGCCCGCGAAGGACTCACCGGCATCGGTTGGTCACTGCACAGCGACATCGCTGTACCTTACATCGTTAACTTCGGCAGCGAAGAGCAAAAGCAGAAGTATCTTCCCGGTTGTATTTCCGGTGACATCGTCACCGCCATCGCCATGACCGAACCCGGGGCAGGCTCTGACCTTCAGGGTATTAAAACCACAGCAGTGCTGGACGGCGACGAATACGTCATCAACGGTTCCAAGACATTCATTACCAACGGCCAACAAGCCGACCTGGTGATTTTGGTCGTCAAAACAGACCCGGAAAAAGGTGCGGCCGGAACCAGCCTCTTCCTGGTAGAGGCAGGCACTCCCGGGTTTGAAAAAGGCAGTAATCTGGAAAAGCTGGGTATGAAGGCCCAGGACACATCAGAACTATTCTTCAACGACGCGCGGGTACCCAAAGATGCGTTGTTAGGCGAAGAAGGCAAGGGCTTTATTTATCTGATGCAGGAACTGCCCCAGGAGAGACTGCAGATCGCTATGGTCGCTATTAGCAACGCCGAAGCCGCCATTGAATACACCACCGAATACGTGAAAGAGCGTAACGCTTTTGGCAAAACGATTTCGACATTCCAGAACACCCAGTTCAAGCTTGCTGAAATGGCAACCGAGGCTACCGTTTGTCGCGTTTTCATCGACCGCTGCCTGGAGCTTCACATTGAGGGCAACCTAGATCCGGTCACCGCGGCAAAAGCCAAGTTACACGCCACCGAACTGCAAGGCCAGATACTCGATCAATGCCTGCAAATGCACGGGGGTTATGGCTTTATGTGGGAGTATCCGATTGCCCGGGCTTACGCCGATGCACGAGTTCAACGCATCTATGGCGGTACCAGTGAGATTATGAAGTTGATTATCGGTCGTGATGTACTTAAGTAACGTACTGGAGGGACAGAGACGACGGCTTTAACCGCAGAGTCTCTTGTTTGATACGATTGATTTGTTAGCCCCTACCCTCACGACCGCAACACGGTCGGAGGGTATTTCAATTAATGAAAAACTACTGACGACTCATTGCGCCTTTCATTTTATCCATCACTGCATCAATACTTAGTAAGTCACCCATACTAGGTGGGAAGTCCTTGAAGGCCTCCAGGAACTCTCCCACCAGTGCGCTGAACGAATTAATGCTGGACCCAAAAATGCAGTAAGCATCAACGAGCGACTGATCGGGTCACTCTGCCGCCAAAACACGCCCCAAAGTAATATCGCCCTCGATGGTGGTACGGTTAATCACCCGCTTGATACCGGGCTTGGTACCGGTTGTACAGTGCATGGCCCGCCAGTTATCCCAGAGCACCATGTCGCCGTCGCGCCATTGATGGAAGTAGGTGAACTCCGGCTTCTTGGTATGCGCTACCAGGCGCTCAAGCAATTCGATTGACTCGTCATTAGATAGCCCGAACTGCTGTGGAGTGATGACCCGGTCCAGGAACTGTTCGACGATTTCGAGCACCTTGCGCCCACTAATGGGGTGAGTCACAACTGCCGGGTAGACCGCATCAGCGAAGTCGGGGTAGCCTACATCAGAAGGTTTCTTAGGGCTGTGAGGGCCCGGTTCGTAGCCGTCCAGATTCACATAGCGCATATGGCGACGCTGCATACTGAAACTATAGGCAACTTCTAGCTTCTCAAGTAATGCTTTGGTATCGCTATCCAGCGCATCATAGGCTTTTGCCAGGTCGCCAAAACCCGTTAAGCCATCTTCTTCTGCCACCACCACCGCGCGCAATAGCGCGCCGTGGTTGGGGCGCGCGGTATAGTGAAGGTCCATGTGCCAATCCAGGCGCCCTACAATCTCCTCACCCTCATAAAATGCAGTGAAGAACCCGTCCTTATCGCCACCATTTTCCAGCACAAATAATTCAGGGTGCTCGTCACTGGTATTGATCTTCAGCGGGTGGATTTCCAGCGGACCAAAGATGCGGCTGAATTCAATTTGCTTTTCGGGGCTAATATCCTGATCACGAAACACCAAAATGGCATGCTCGTACCACAGTGATTTCAGTTCCGCTTTTATCGAGTGTGTCAGGGGTTCATTGATATCGAAGCCGGAGACTTCGACACCAACGTTGTCTAGAGGAGTTACGGTCAGTATCATAACGAATTCCTTGGGTCAGGCGTAGCAATGATTGCCAAACTTAGTTGACGAGATCGGGATCGAGACGCAGTTCTCTGCGCGCCATGGCTTCCCAGCAAAACGGAAAACCGTTGTCGTCAGCAATAGACACCTTGGCGACTTCTTCGTCGCTTAAAGGCGTCGCCCCCCCCGCCAACT
Source organism: Halioglobus sp. (assembly GCA_039986455.1). Lineage (GTDB taxonomy): Bacteria > Pseudomonadota > Gammaproteobacteria > Pseudomonadales > Halieaceae > Halioglobus. The sequence continues at coordinate 4,188 of JBDWQQ010000025.1, read as the reverse complement.
CCACTTCGTAGGCTCGCTTACTGCGCCATTCCAGGGTGATCGCTCGTAGATGAGCTTGCCGCAAGTCTTTGCCAACAACCAGAGAGCCGTGGTTCGCCAGCAGAGCCCACTTGGCATCGCCAAGAGCCTCTACCGCTGAAAGACTCGTCGCTTCATTCTCAAAGGTGCCTTCGTACTCATTGTAAAGTGGCAGGTCAACCCCACAATAGGCGCCGGCCTGATCATACACCGGCGGCACTCGCTGCAGGCTGGCCCAAATGCCACTCCAGTGCGCATGATTGTGAATCGCCACGTGCAGGTCTGGGCGCCGCGCGTGCAGTTGCAGGTGCAGCCCTATGGCTGGTGTTACATTCCAGTCGCTATCAATAATTTCGCCTTCGGGATTCAGGGTAACGATATCGCTAGCGGTCAGTTCCTCCCAGGCCAACTCCCAGGGGTTAGTCAGAATATTACCGTCGTCCAGCCGATAGGTAATATGGCCCGCGATATGTTCGTTCCAACCCTCACGCGTAAGCATGCGACACATCAGCGCAACCTGTGCTTTTTTGCTGAGTGATGGCAGCAGTGGCTTACGACCCGGCCGGGGAGCAAACTGCTGAACCATCGGTTTGTTCAAACCTTCATATTTATTCATTGTTATCTTTCCGTTTGGAAGCTAATCAACCTACCGTGTCCTTGAGATATTAGATAAGAATGGGGAAGAATTCTTGTCCAGTTATGCCAAATCCTTATCTGATCTGGCCACAAACTAACAATAATCACGCGTCAAACAATGCCCGGCGGAAACCCCGCGGCGACATACCCGTCCACTTTTTAAAGGCACGGTGAAAGCCCGAGCTATCGGCGTAACCTAACTGCTGGCCTATACGAGTAATCGACAGGGTCGGGTCAGTTAAATAGCGCCTGGCTTGAATCTCTCTCACTTGATCTATCAACTGTTGATAACGCCACCCCTGAGAAGACAACTTACGACTCAGAGTGCGGCTACTGCAATGCAACTGTTTAGCGACCTCATCAAGAGCGGGTGGTCGCGCCGGATCCTCTACAATAATTTGCCAAAGCCTCCACACGAAGTCCCCCTGGTTGCGAGCGATACTTCTCTCCTCACAGAGCTTCTTGTACAGGGCAGCGCATTGCGGACTGGATTGGGGTAAGGCTTGATCAAGAATTCGTGCATCAAAAAAAAGTTGCGTAACCGGCGAATCAAACTCCACAGGGCATCGAAAAATTTCTTGATACCGGTCAGCGTGAGGCGGCGCAGGATAATTGCAACGAAGTCTCGTTATCGGCAGGTTTTGGCCCAGCACCCAGCGACAGGTTGTGACAATGTTCGCTAGAATATCCTCGATCGCAAGCAACTTCAGATCACCCAAGTCATCGTTGGTATCGATCTGATAACAACCTTCTGACTGTATTTCGCTAAATGAAGTGACGACCAACTTCCCCGAAAATCTTCCGGAGTAGTTTTGGTACCTGAGACCTTCATTAGTCGCTTCACGCAATGTGGCGCTGCTTATCATCAGGTAAGCGAACTGATCGAGCGTCGCGATGGATCGTTTTAGCCCTAACTCCAAACCAAGATCAGAGCCCGGATAACAGCGTTGCGCTTGTGCCAACAATCCCTGGTGCTGTTGTGCCGTAACAACGGCACCCGCCGCCTGCAACGCAGGCTGGTCAACATCATTAAGGGCAGCAATGCTGTCAACATCCATTCCCAGGGCTGCAAAGAGATCAAGCAGCCAGATAATATAACGCACGTCGGTATTAATAGAATTGCCCCCGCTTGCCCTGCTCGCCTAAAAGCTCACACGTTTGGTAAAGCCACCGTCTACCACAACATTCTCACCATTGATCCAACTGGCTGCACCGGAACAGACAAACACTGCAACATTAGCGACTTCTTCGGCAGTACCCAAACGTTCGGTGGGGTGCGCCAATCGGTCGCGTTCATAGAGATCAAAATAATTTTCCTTGATTCCATGCCAGGCGCCGCCCTCGATATAAATGGGGCCAGGTGAAACGCAGTTTGAGCGTATGCCCTTGTCGCCCCAGTTCTGAGCTAGTTGGGCAGAGTAATTTACCGTGGCTGCTTTTATCGCACCATAGCTTGGGCATACAGAGAGATCATGATGTTCAAAGGCAGTGACCGTAGCGACCTGCAAAACCGCAGCTGCGTCTGACTGCTCTAGAAACGAAAGGGCAGTTTCATTCATGGTCACCGCCGCCATCAGGTCTACATTGAAGCTGTTATGCCAAGCCTCATCGGTCCATTCGATACTCGCCGACGCACTGGTATTGTTGATGACTATATCGATACCTCCCAGCTGCTCAGCAGCCTGTAAAACCCAAGCGCGCACCGCTTCGGTATCAGCTGCGTCAACAGAATGGCCAAAGGCTTTTCCTTTGTCGCCCAGTTCTCGCAACGCTTTGTCCACACCTACTTGATCGCGGGCAAAAAAAGCAACACTCGCCCCCTCTTCCAGGAAGCGCGCTGCAATCGCCAGACCAATCCCACGGCTACCACCGCTCAAGATCACCCGCTTTCCGCTTAGTTTTAAATCCATGGCGTATCCTATATAGGTTTGATTGTGAAACAGGCTTTATACTCACCACCATAGCAATAATTGGCCGCTGAAAAAATCACCTTGCTGTGGCCAGGCAAAAAAGGAAATGTGCATGAGCAATACACAGGGATTAACCGGGAAGTTAGCACTGATCACCGGCGCTGCACGTCACCGCGGCATAGGACGCGCCATTGCATTGCGCCTGGCGGACGACGGCGCCGATATCGTAATTTGCGGTCGCCCGCGTCCACGCGAATCTTACCCTGCACACGAGCAGGAAATGGGCTGGCATGGCGTGGATTCCCTGGCAAAAGAAGTTGAAAGTAAGGGCAGGCAAGCACTGGCTTTAGAATGTGATGTCACCAGCAAAGAACACGTTGTAGCGATGATTGAAACGATCAAATCTCGCTTTGGTCGACTCGACATTATCGTTAACAATGCCGGGGTACCCAGCGAGGCTGGCGCTTCCCCTATCCTCGATACGGATGAAGATGTCTGGTACCAGACCATGGACGTCAACGTGAACGGTGTATTTCTGGTCAGTAAATATGGCGGCCGCCTAATGCGTGATAGTGGCGAAGGTGGGGCTATCGTTATGATCGCATCACTCGCTGGACGCGTAGGCCTGCAGGATTATGGAGCCTATTGTGCATCCAAATTCGGAGTGATCGGCTTCACTCAACAGCTGGCGTTGGAACTGGCCAAAACGGGCATTCGAGTTAACTGCGTCAGTCCCGGGTCACACGATACTGACATGATGGACGGCACCATCGCCAGGGCAACCGAGCTATACCAGCTACCAGACGGTTCGTTCAAACAACAGCTGGAGGAATTTATTCCAATGGGTCGACAGGGTAAAGTTTCCGAGTTGGCCTCTGTGGTCTCTTTTATGTGCTCTACAGATGCAAGCTACGTGACCGGCCAAACCATTAATGTCGATGGTGGGGCGCGCCTGGACTGATCCGAACCGCGACTGATCTACAGGGTGAGGATCGCCCTCACACCAAAGACCACCACACTGCTTTCGTCAGGATTCTTTGCGGGATTGCGCACGTATTGCAGGTCCGGTGTCAGTGAGAAATTAGGGGAAAGCTGAAACTTGTAGGAAGTCTCAATCACCGTTTCATTATCGAGGCCATTGCCGTGGGTTTTGCGTGAGGGCTTCGCCCACCCAAGGCCAACACTCAACGCCTGATCCATGCGAGGCTTTACCTCGACACCTATAGAAGCGGCGTCCTCCGCAGCTACGCCTGCCCCACCATCGGAGTGGCCCAAGCGTACAAACGGTTGCCACGCCTCGCTCCATTGATAGGTTGCGCTAATCGCCCAGCCCTGACCTTCGGGCACGCCTGCCTCACGGCGCGCCTCTTTCTCCCACCAGGTAAACTGAATACGCTCGCGGTTGCGATTCTCCATTGAAGAAGTCCAGCCAATCTCCAGGGACTTCAGCCACTCGTGCTGGTCGAAGGTGTCTCGATCAAAATCACCGCTAACCGCATTGCCATCATAAATCTGCCCGCCCAACCAGATATTGGACGATACAAAGCCTTTAACAACTGCGCCCAAGGCGCCTATTCCGGTAGTGGCAAGCGTTGGGTTTACCAGGAAAGAACGATTAATAAAA
>JBDWQQ010000024.1:0-5534 GCA_039986455.1 Halioglobus sp. | reverse complement strand
CGTGAGAATAGGGTAGTAGTACTTGCGGTCCCACTTATTCTCCTGAGGCACATTGGGCTGGTAAATAGCCACGCTCAGAGGCTGCTCGCTGGCTTTGGCAACCCATTGAATGGGTTTGAGCACACCGCCGCCAATCCACAGGGTAACGATGATGACGCTGTAGGTTGCAATAGCGATGGGCTGTCGACTGCGCCAGGCGAGAAACGCGCAGCTGCCGCTGATAGCACAGATAAAGGACAGTCCGAAGACGCCCAGAATGGGTGCCCACCCGGCGATCGGAGTTTCGGCATGAGCGTATCCCAGAATAAGCCAGGGGAAACCGGTAAGGATCCAGCCTCGTAACCACTCAAATAACACCCAGAGCAGTGGGAAACCCATAAGCATGCCGCCGGGAAGCGGTCTCACATAGCGGGTATACAGCCAGGCAAAAATGGCAGGGAACAAAGCCAGCCCGCCACAAAATAGCGAAGTGAGCAGAATGGCCAGGGGTATGGGCGCATAACCGTGTACATGGATACTGACGTAGACCCAGGAGACGCCAGTGCCAAACATTCCCAGCCCATAGAGCCAGCCGCGCCAGAGTGCTTGTCGAGGTTCACAGGTGCTGAGTAGCCAGGCAAAAAGCGCACAACTAAGAATGCCCGCGGGCCAGATGTTAAAGGGCGCCAGCGACAGCGTGACCAGAGCGCCCGCCAGGGGAGCAAGTATTAAAACTTGCAGCGGCGACAATTTGGATTCGTGCTGGCTGTCGGACACGGGCGGTGTTTTCAGTCTTCCAGAGGGCGCATGCGCAAGCTGTGGATTTTGCGCTGGTCTGCGTTGATGACCTTGAACTCGAACTTGTCGATCACCGCTACTTCATTGCGGGTCGGCATGTGACCCAGCGCCTGCATAACCAGTCCGCCGATGGTGTCGAATTCTTCATCAGAAAACGTGGTTTGGAAGTATTCGTTAAAGTCATCGATGGGAGTCAGCGCTTTAATGAAATAGTCTGCGTCCGAAATTTTGCGAATAAATCGATCGGCTTCTGCATCGGTTTCATCTTCAATTTCACCCACGATTTCTTCCAGCACATCTTCAATAGTCACCAGGCCCGCAACGCCGCCATACTCGTCGATAACGATGGCCATGTGCGTTCTTTTTTCGCGAAATTCCCGCAACAACACATTAAGCCGCTTGCTTTCAGGTACGACAACGGTGGGGCGCAGCAGAGATTCGATTTTGAAGTTGCTGTGGTCGTTGCTGAGAATCTGTGGCAGTAAATCTTTTGCCAACAGAATGCCCATGATGTCATCGGGACTTTCACCGATAACCGGGTAGCGGGAGTGAGCCGAGCGTGTGATTTGCGGGAGAATGTTTTCCAGAGAGCACTCCGCCTTGATCACCACCATTTGCGCACGGGGAATCATGATGTCGCGCACTTGCATGTCGGCGACCTGCATGGCGCCTTCCATAATGCTGCGCGCATCCTCGTCGATGACCTCGTTTTCCGCGGCGACACCGAGTATGTCCAGAAGGTCTTTCTGGTTGCAGGGTTCGCTGGAAAACAGCTGTCCGATTTTTTCAAGCCAGGACTTTTCGCCCGAGTCGCTGCCTGAATGTTCGTCGTTCATGCGTCCGCATGCTCCTTGGAGTGCTCGCCCTGGTAGGGGCAGGGGTAGTTGAGTGAGGTGAGGATTTCAGTTTCGAGAGCCTCCATGGCAAGTGCCTCGTCCTCCTCGATATGGTCGTAACCCAGTAGGTGCAGGGTGCCGTGAATGGTCATATGAGCCCAATGGGCCTGCAGCGATTTCTGCTGGGTCTGAGCTTCTTCACGCACAACTGGGGCGCAGATCACAATGTCACCGAGTAGCGGTAGTTCCAGCTCCGGCGGCAAATCTGAGGGAAATGACAGGACATTGGTGGGCCCGGACTTGTTGCGAAAGCCCTGATTAAGTGTGGTCATCTCTTCGATGTCCACCAGTCGAAGACTGATTTCCGTGTCGGTACTGCGACGGCCGGCAAGGGCAGCTTTAATCCAGCTTCGTATGTCTTCCTCGTCGGGGGCAGACTCACCGCTGGCGCACTGGATGTCTACCTGCAGATTCACGGATTACTCTTGTCCAGCGAAGTGGTGCTTTCTTCGTGTGTATCGTAGGCCTGCACGATGCGCTGAACCAGAGGGTGGCGCACTACATCTTTATTGGCAAAATAGGTGAAGCCAAGACCATCGACGCCATCGAGTATGTTGCTGGCGTGAGTCAGGCCTGAATGGGAGCCTCTTGGTAGGTCAATCTGGGTGGCATCACCGGTGATCACTGCCGTAGAACCAAAGCCGATACGCGTGAGGAACATCTTCATTTGTTCACGGGTGGTGTTCTGGGCTTCGTCGAGAATAATGAAGGCGTTGTTTAAGGTGCGGCCGCGCATAAAGGCCAGCGGTGCAACCTCAATGATATTGCGCTCGATGTACTTGTTCACCGTCTCAAAGCCCAGCATTTCGTACAAAGCGTCGTAGAGAGGGCGCAGATAAGGATCGATTTTTTGGCTCAGGTCACCGGGGAGAAAGCCCAGTTTCTCTCCAGCCTCGACCGCGGGGCGCACCAGTAAGATCCGGCGCACTCGCTCTTCTAGCAAAGCCTCTACAGCGCAGGCCACTGCCAGATAGGTCTTGCCCGTGCCTGCAGGCCCAATACCAAAGTTAATGTCGCTTTGTTTAATCGTGCGCACATAGCCCTGCTGGTTTTTCCCGCGGGGTTTGATTGAGGTGCGCTTGGTGCGAATAACCTGAATGGCTTCCACTGGCTCATCACCCTGGGCTACTTCTGCCAGATGCTCCAGTCCCGCCTGTTGCAATTGTAGATGCAGCGACTCAGGACTCAGCGACACACCCTGGCAAATCTCGGCATAGAGATGAATCAGCAATTGCGAGGCAGATGCCAGGTTGACGGATGGCCCGCTCAGAGAGAACTGATTGCCACGGTTGCTGATTTGAACACCCAGGCGCTGTTCTATCTGGCGCAGGTGGCCATCCAGCTGGCCGCAGAGCATAGCCAGATGACGGCTGTCATTGGGTTCAAGAGTCAGGTTTTGTTGCGTCGAGGGCTGGGGAGCCGGGGTCGACGAATCGGGTTCGATATTCAAATTGGTCTTTGGCCCACCTGGGCAGAGTCGTTACTAGAAAGCATATACGTGAATTGGCAGCCGTCAACCGGCGTTTAACACGCCGCGCAGTGAGTTGGGCAGAGCTTCAATGACTTCTACCTGGGTAAACTCGCCAATCAGTCCGTGGTCGGTGCAGGAGAAATTCACTGCACGGTTATTTTCGGTACGACCCTGAAGCTGCCCTGGATCTTTTTTGGACACGCCGGTAACCAGAATAGTCTGGGTGCTACCCACCATACGGCGGCTGATTTCCTGGGCATTCTGGTTGATTCGGGCCTGCAGAATTTGCAGCCGCTGCTTCTTGACGTCTTCACTGGTGTTATCGGGAAGGTCAGAGGCCGGAGTGCCGGGCCGCGCACTGTAAATGAAGCTGAAAGATACATCGAAACCGATGTCCTCAATGAGCTTCATGGTGTCCGTAAAGTCTTTCTCGGTTTCGCCCGGGAAGCCAATAATAAAGTCGGAGGAAATACTGATATCGGGCCTGATTTTGCGCAGTCGGCGTATTTTTGACTTGTATTCCAGGGCGGTATGTCCGCGCTTCATGGCGGCCAAAATCTTGTCTGACCCACTTTGCACAGGCAGGTGCAGGTGGCTGACCAGCTGTGGGATATCGGCGGAGGCGTCGATTAAGGCATCGGAAAACTCTACCGGATGGGAAGTGGTATAGCGGATGCGTTCGATGCCCGGAATGCGCGCCACATAGTGCAGCAGCTCGGCAAAATCGACAATTTCTCCCTCGTGGCTCTCGCCGCGGTAGGCGTTAACGTTTTGCCCCAGTAGGTTAACTTCTTTAACACCTTCGCCGGCCAGGTGGGCAACCTCAGCAATAACATCATCCAGTGGGCGAGAGACTTCCTCGCCGCGGGTGTATGGCACCACGCAGAAGGTACAGTACTTGGAACAGCCTTCCATGATGGATACGAAGGCAGTCGGCCCGTCTACTTTTGGTTCAGGAAGACGGTCGAATTTCTCGATTTCGGGGAAGCTGACATCCACAATCAGGGTGCCACCGGGACCTCGCTGCTCCATCATCTCAGGCAGACGATGTAAGGTTTGAGGACCAAACACCAGGTCGACGTAGGGTGCGCGCTTGCCAATGGCTTCCCCTTCCTGGCTGGCAACACAGCCACCAACACCGATGATCAGGTCAGGGTTCTTTTGCTTGAGGTGCTTCCAGCGTCCCAGCTGATGAAAAACCTTCTCCTGGGCTTTTTCCCTTATAGAACAGGTGTTTAGCAGCAGTACATCGGCTTCTTCCGGGTTGTCCGTAGGCACCAGGTCGTGGCTGTCCTCCAGCAAATCACTCATACGAGCGGAGTCGTATTCGTTCATCTGGCAGCCATGGGTCTTGATGTAAAGTTTCTTGCTCACTGGGCCTCGGGTCCCGCGGAATCTGGCCGCGAGTACATTCATCGTCAAAAGGGCAGCGGATTATACAGAGTTGATACAGCGAAACCTAGAGCTGGCGCGGCTTTCGGGCTGGCATTTCCCGCTGATGGTGGTAATATTGCCGCCCCCTGAAATCCGGTGGCTGCTCAGGGAATGATCAATCTGCCATCACACGAGGAAACCATGCCAGCTCAACCCGTTTACAAAGTCATTTTCCAGAACGGCAATCAGGTCTTTGAGGTGTTTGCCCGCCAGATCTATCAGAGCGATATGTGGGGTTTTATCGAGGTGGAGGAGTTCGTCTTCGGCGAGCGTTCCCAGATTCTGGTTGATCCCAGTGAAGAAAAATTGAAGAACGAGTTTAGCGGCGTCACGCGCAGTTACATCCCCTTGCAGGCCATCATCCGTATTGATGAGGTGGACAAGGAAGGCGCGGTCAAAATTTCAGAGAGCAAGCCCGCTGAAGGCGGCAATGTGGCCAGCTTCCCGTTGGCGGGTATTCCACCGCAGCAAACGACGGAAGAATAAGCCCTCGCATTTGTTCGCTGTTTCTTGCAGATGTGTGCGGGCTCACTAGTCCCGCAACTCTGATTAAGTCACTGTGATTTCAGTTGCTCGATTCGCTGTCGAATCGAGGCCAATTTCACGCACACCACAAACGCATCCGCCGTCGCCTGAACGTCGTCCAATGAAGGGTAGCTGGGAGCGAGACGAATGTTTGAATCCTCCGGGTCGTCACCATAGGGAAAGGTTGCACCGGCAGGTGTAAGGCCGACGCCGATGTCACTCGCCAGACGCACCACCTCTTTTGCCAGCCCTGGCCTGGTATCAAAAGATATGAAATAGCCGCCCTGCGGGGCGATCCATTCACCCATGCCTTTGCCGGTCAGCGCATGGTCGAGGGTGCTCAGCACCGCATCAAACCGAGGGCGTAATAAGGCGGCGTGATTTTCCATGTGCTTGGCTACGCCAGTGCCGTCCTGCAGCAATTTCACATG
>JBDWQQ010000023.1:0-36289 GCA_039986455.1 Halioglobus sp. | reverse complement strand
CCGGCCTGCTCACCGCCCATCTGCGTGAACCCTGTGGCGGCAACGGCATCATGCTTACCGAGCACTACGCACCGGCTGTAACGCAGGCAGTAGCCGCGTGAGCGCCTGATGATTCTTGCTTTCGCCCATGCGGGTCTGGTGGTTCGTGATATCGAACGGGCAAGAACCTTTTACGAGCAAGCCTTTGGCTTTAAGGTTTTAAGTAAAGAGCAGTGGCAGGACAGCCCGGTCGTCGATGAGGCTATCGGGTCTTCCAACTCCGCTGCCAAGACCTACATGATGGCAGGCCACAACTGCCATCTGGAGCTATTTAAATTCACCTCGCCCGAATCAAGCGCTCCTGAGCCTGCCGCTCTTGGCCCTCACGAAACCGGCATCCGCCATATCGCGTTTTACGTTGACGACTGTCGAGAAGAATTCAAACGCTGCCTGGCACTGGGCGCCACCGCCCTTGGCACGCCGCCAGCGCGCGAGACCGGACTAAATGCCGTATACCTGCGCGACCCTTGCGGCAACATTATCGAGTTATGCGAAATACCGACGCCGGAGGAGAATCCCACCAATCTGCCCGGCATCTCTGCACTGAATACCGGAGACTGACATGTTCAACCTCAAGGACAAAAAAGCCTATATCACTGGTGGCTCTGGTGGCATAGGCCGCGCCGTTGCAGAGCTGATGATCGCCCACGGTGCGCAGGTTGCCATCGCCGACATCAACGACCCCACCACCGTGGCCAATGAAATTGGGGCGACACCCCTCCAATGTGATGTGGCCGATGAAAGCAGCGTCAAACAGTCACTGGCTGAGGCCAGGAAAACTCTGGGCGAGCTGGATATTGTGGTGCTCAATGCCGGCATTGGTGACGTTGGGCCAGAGATTACTGCACTGGACCAAGCATTGCTGGAGCGTGTCACTCGCGTAAATTACTGGGGCGTACTGCACGGCATGAAGCACGCGCCGGCAGTGATGGCCGACGGCGGCTCAATCATCTGCACCTCATCAATGGCAGCATTTATCAATTTGCCCGGTGGTGCGGCTTACTCCGCCAGCAAGCGCGCCATTATCAGTCTCGCTGAAATGTCGGCGTTGGAACTGGGGCAACGGAACATTCGCGTCAACTGTGTGTGCCCCGGCTACACCGACACTGCCATGGGCAGCGGCGACGAAGGCCGTAAAATCTGCGAGGCCTTTACCGCCCTGGGACGTGTTGCTGACGTGGATGACATCAGCGGCGTATTCCTGTTTTTAGCCTCGGACGCCAGTCGCTACATGACCGGCCAGGCACTCAAGGTCGATGGTGGCTGGAGCTGTGGCCCTACCGCCACCCTGCTGGAAATGGTGACCGGTGCGGGACATGCGCCGAGCTAAGGTAGCCAGTTCAATATGAACACTGCACTGAGTTCAGACTTTGGCCGCGAGGCTGAAAAAAGCGCCATTGTAGCGAACTGGCTGCACCGACTGCAGGAATGTCTACCCGGCGAGCTGCAACAGCATTACGCCGCAGGACTGCGCCACGCGGGATTGCCCGCCAATGCTCTCGATAACCCACAGGTACTCAGCCAGGCGCACCTGGACACAACCCTGCTGAAGATTCGCCAAAGCGTGCCAGACATCACACTGCATCTGTTCTCTCGCGCTGAAATCACAGACCTGGGGTTGGTGGGCTATGCAGCTATCAACAGCGGCTCGGTGGGCAGTGCGATCAGCGTTATGTTCCAATACCACAGCTTAGCTTCCGACCGCTATCAGGACACACTCGAGATAGATGGGGATACCGCGCGAATCATTCCTGTACCCTTACCGGGTTACGCCGATGACCTGCAAAACATTATTGAGGACAGCTTTAGTGGTAACTGGCGAGCGCTGCAGTTACTGCTAGGTCCCGATGCCAATCCGGCAAGCATTAAACTGAGCCTGGCCCATACCCGTCCGGATTACGCCGATACCTACTTTCAGCTCTTTGGTCCTAACTGTCACTTCGACTGTCCCGTCTCCGAATTCACCTTCCCCAGCGAATGGTTGAAACATCCGGTTTATCACGGCAGTGGGGCACTGTCGCAGGTCTATGCCGGTATGTGTGAGCGTGTTCTGGGCCCCGGCGACAGTACCTCAGATACCGCCCAGATCGTACGGCGTCTGCTGCTCACCCGATCGGGCCGACACATGCCCAGACTGGAGGAAGCGGCGGAGCAATTGCGTATGTCGCCAGGGCAACTGCGTAAACGCTTGTACCGTGCCGGCACCACCTATAAAAAGCTGGTGCTGGAAATTCGCATGGAGTTGGCACAGCGTTACTTGCGGGATACCACACTGTCGGTACAGGAAATTGCCTATCTGCTGGATTACGCAACACCAGCCCCCTTCAGCAGGGCTTTCAAACTGCATTGCGGGAACGCACCCGACCATTTTCGGACTGAGATGCAAGCCAATGTCTCACAAATGTAATATATAGGGTCACAAATATCATTATATGCAATAGGAATTGGTTCTAAGCTACGTCACTAAATGTGGGTAAAGCCTAATCATCCACAGTGTGTTTTCATCACCCATTAATAAAGCCATAAAGCTATCAGGGGAAAATCATGCGTAAAACCACACTTGCGGCCGCTATCAGCCTAGCCGTGACTACTGCAGCCAGCAGTGCATATGCCGACTCTATTCTCGAAGAAATTATCGTGACCGCGCAGAAACGGGAGCAGGCTATCACTGACGTAGCACTGACTGTAACTGCGGTCAGTGGCGAAGTTGCCCGTGCCATGGGGGTCGAAGACACTCGTGATGTAGCCATGCTGGCGACCAACGTTGATATCAAGGGCGCCGGTCTGGCCGACGCCAACCCGGCGATCACTGTGCGCGGTATCGGCATGAACAACTTCAACGCCAACAACAACCCGTCGGTTGGTGTGTATCTCGATGAAGTTTTCTTGGCGTCTCCCGCCATGATTAACCTGTCGATGATGGACGTTAGCCGCATCGAGGTCCTCAAGGGGCCACAGGGTACCCTGTACGGCCGGAATGCCACCGGCGGCGCATTGAACATTATCAGCGCCAAGCCCACAAGAGACCTTGAGGGTTTCGGTTCTCTTACTGTAGGCGATTACGATACAGCCAAGTTTGAGGGCGCCGTCAGCGGAGGCTTAACCGATAGTCTGTCTGGCCGCTTGAGCGTCTTATGGGACTCACAGGGTGAAAGTTACCACGAGTACCACAAGGATAATGGCGGCACAGAAGACTTCGGCGACTCAGACACCAGCGCCGTTCGCGCGCAACTGGCGGGAGATCACGGCCAGCTGACCTGGAACCTCGCGGCCAGCTACTTGGACCAGGACATCGTCAATAGCCCATTCACTGCACTGGGCGGTTACTGGAACTCACCCGATGAGGTTTTTGTGACACCCTGCCAGGGCGACTTCGCCAATTGCGTCAACACCTTGGGTTTGGATGTCTCCGACCGTGATGGCGACCCGTTCACCCACGACTTTCAAAACTCACGCGTCGATGAAATGCGTATTGAATCCGACGTTACCTCTTTGAACTTTAAAGTCGGCTACGACTTTAGCGGAATGTCCCTCACCTCGATCACTGGCTGGGTTCAGCAGGACAGGGACTTTGGCGAAAACATTTGGTCTTCCCCGCTGGAGGCCTTCGCTGTCATCCACGAAGAAGAGATGGAGCAGGTGTCTCAGGAACTGCGTCTGTCCGGCGGTGAAGAAATTCGCTGGATGGTCGGTGGACTGTATTGGCACGACACCTTCGATTCTGACAACGTGGCAAACTCTGCAGACATTCTGGGCCTGCTGGCTGGCGTCAGCCCAGTATTTTGGAACAATGACCAAGAAACCGATGCCTACGCCCTATTTGCCAGCGTTGACTGGGATCTGGGTGATCGCTTCATGCTGACAACAGGTATTCGCTACTCCGATGAGGAGACGGATTTTGTCGGTGGCACCGATGGCACCATTGCCGACTCGGCGGCCTTTGATGATTTTGTTGGCGCAGAACTGGGGCTGCCTAATGGCATCACCATTCCGTTCACTTTCACCGATGACAGCATACAAGACGACAATGTCTCCTATCGCGTGGCACTGGAGTTCAGGCCAACAGATGACTGGCTGACCTATGGGTCTGTAACTACCGGCTTCAAGTCGGGCGGTTTCTTCGGCGACTTCACGTTCGACAATTTCGAACTACTGCCTTTTGACTCTGAAGAGGTAACAGCTTATGAAATTGGCTCCAAGTCTACCCACGCCGATGGCCGCGTACAACTGAACGCCGCGGCGTTCTTCTACGAGTATGAAGACATCCAGACATTCGTGCCCTCTACGATTGGCTTCCGACTAACCAACCTCGAAGAAGCCGACATCTACGGTGCTGAGATCGAATTATTGGCGTCGCCCACCGATGGTCTCGATTTGCGCCTGGGTGCAAGCTACCTTGATACTGAAGTCAGCAGCAGCTTCGCTGGCTATGACGGTAACGAGTTGCCCAACTCACCCGAGATGCAGTTCACCTATACTTTGCGCTATGAGTTCCCGATTGGCGATAGTCTGGCCATGGCGCTGCAGGCCGACGGCAAGTACTCTGATGAGGCCTACCGTGAGTCAACCAACAACCCCTGGCTGGTGACAGACTCGTACGGCTTACTTAACCTGCGTGGCTCGCTGCTGTCTGCCGACGGCACCTGGGAGGTGGCTGTCTGGGGCCGCAATATTACTGATGAAGAGTACGAGCAGGAGCGCTTTGCCAACGACCTGGTGGGCCAGGTCGTCGCCCTGCAAGGCAACCCTCGCACCTACGGTGTTACCCTGAACTACATGTTCTAGGCGCGCCGCTGATGACTAGAGCCGCCGTCCTGTGGATGGCGGCTTTTTTATTTGTCTTACACTGACACGGCACAGACGGGAACAGACGAACCATGAGCGAAGCGCAGCACATCGAAACAGCTACTACCCGCAACGCGATTGTTGCAGCCATTGTGATCTCGGCACTGGGCGCTATTTTTTACAATGTGCTGCCGCTGTACCTGGGTACCGCGCAAGATAGCAAGGCGCTGTCAAACAGCCAGCTGGGTTTAATCAGCACCGCCTTCTTTGTCGGTTATAACCTGATTACCCTATCGGCGTTTTACTGGATTCGTGTTTTTAGCTGGCGACTGGTTGCTTGCCTGGCATTACCTCTGGGTGGCGCCTGCCTCTATGCCAGTACACTGGCCGACAGTTACGCGTTGCTATTGGGTTTGACCACAGTGGCCGGCGGCGCGTTTGCGGTGGTGTATGGCATTGGCACCACAATCATTAGCGATACCGATAACCCTGCACGATGGTACGGGTTAAAGATTGCCGCCGAAGCCGGACTGGGTGCCGTGCTGCTGGTAATTTTACCCGGCACTCTGGTCGCGCAATACGGCTTTGATGGCATGATCTGGGGCATTTTGATTACGCTGGCGGTATTGAGCCCGGTACTCATCATTCTTCCCCGGTCAGGACGCAAAGTCACGCCGCCATCGACTGATCCAGGCAATAGCGCCTACCCCGGGGGCAAGAGCGGTCCTATCTGGTTTGCACTGCTGGCGACATTCGCCTTCTTTACGGGCACCTCCGCAGTATGGGCATTTATGGAACGGCTAGGCAATGCCTACGGTTTTGACGCTGAGGCCATCGGCACGCTATTGGCATTGACCCTGATATTTGCAACTTCCGGCTCGTTGGCAGTGGCCGCCATAGGGCGCTTGTTCGGCAACTTCTACCCCTTCATTCTCTCGGTGGTCTCTATCTTTGCGTCGCTTGTGATCCTGAATATACCGGGAGACTTTACGCTGTTTGCTGCGGGCTGCTGCTTATTTTCAATTGGTTTTGGTGCCGGCCTGCCACTCATTGTGGCTGAGGTTGCGGAGCTAGACCATGACGGACGCTACACTGTACTCAGTGTACCTGCAGTAGGCTTGGGTGCGATGATCGGGCCCGCCATCGCCGGCTTCCTGTTCACCGAGACCTCAGCCCAGCCAGTTGTCATCGCCACGGCCGTAGCAATGGCCGCTGCCGCCCTGTTCGCCGCCGTTGCTTTTTTTGGCAGCAAGTCAGCGACAATTGAGCTTAGCGGGGTTGGGTAATTTCAAAATAATGCGTTAGCGGATCGATGTCCGCGTCGAAAGGCACCAGAGAAATAGCCTCAAGGAACAGCGAGAACAGTTCTGCCTGCGACGATATATTTAGCTTGGTGTGAAATCGCTTATTGAATACCTTGACGGTGTCGACGCTGATATCCAATAACTGCGCAATCCCTTTATTGGAGTGTCCCTTCAGTATCAACTGAATCACTTCGCACTCGCGCTTGCTCAGGTGATCGCGACCAAAGTTGCGAAAAGCCTTATCCAGAGGAGCGGAAAAAGTAATTTCGCCTTCGCCTGCCGACTGCTGTTTGCGGCACAGCGTTGCCAATACAGGGAGGGTAAGCTTTAGGGTATCGATATTGGCAGCCGATACCGCTCCTTCATCACGACGCCCCAGCGACACCAGGATTGCGTGATCCTTATCCAGGTTTACCAACAGTCCACACTCGTCCTTGAGCCCGGTGTTGGAATAAAAGTTGCGGGCGTACTCAGTTTCAAAAAAGAAGTCGGGAGCCACATCGACGAGTGGATAGACGCCGTCGGGCGCATTATCAACAAACAGCTGGAAAAAAGGATCCAGTAAATAGGCGCCCTCAAACCAGGACGGCAGCGTTTGTTTTGCGAACTCTTCTGGCACGTCGTCGAAGAGGTGAACGGGGCGGTGCTCGCTGCTTAACCAGACAATCAAGACACTGTCATAGCCACTCAGGTACTCACATCCGCGGGAAAAGTTTTCATAAAAATCTTCCTGCGCAAGACTGTTTATCATGTTGGCCACCAGGCCTTGCCAACGGGCACTGGCTAATTCCGCCTGAGACAACAGAGATACCTCGCTTAAGTGATAAGGCACTGTACCCACTCAGGGTGATGGCCGTCAATCTGCAGCGACAATAGGCTATATTGCATCATGGGGTAAATGATTCTATTCCCCAACAACCAGCGAGGGAGCGATCCGTGAGCGATTTTCACAAACTGCCCGACAGCGGCCAAAGCAGCGACACCGTACTTGCCAAGGTACGCGAGTTGCGTGCCGCCATGACACCCAGTGAACGCGGCAAACTCAGCAGTACCGCCTTTCAGGGTCGTGACGAGATGGGCAAACTGGTGTACGAATCATTCATGGAGTTTCTGGGTTGGAATGGCCTGTTTACGTTTCAGGAACCTGCCGCGGCACAGATGGAGAACGACGTACTCGATATCTGTATCGA
The DNA here is from genome assembly GCA_039986455.1 of Halioglobus sp. Taxonomy (GTDB): domain Bacteria; phylum Pseudomonadota; class Gammaproteobacteria; order Pseudomonadales; family Halieaceae; genus Halioglobus. The sequence continues at coordinate 28,971 of JBDWQQ010000023.1, read as the reverse complement.
TCTGGCCGGAGGTGGTGAGCAAGGGCGCGCCAACTTCACCTCTGGCGGCACGGAAAGTAATTTTTGCGGCCTGCATGCTATGCGAGCATGGGCTAGAAAGCACAGACCCGAGATCACCGAGCCCGAAATTGTGGCGCCCTACTCCACCCACTCAACGGTTCACAAAACCGCTCGATACCTGGACCTTAAGGTCGTTACCGTCGATCAAAAACCTGACCTGACAGCCGACATAGACGCGTTGGCGGCAGCGATCGGCCCCAACACTATCGGCATTGTGGCCTCGGCTCCTAACTGGCCTTACGGCCATGTGGACCCCATCACAGAGATGGGTGAACTGGCGATCGCCAAAAACCTGTGGCTGCATGTTGATGCCTGTGTTGGCGCCTACATTTTGCCTTTCATGCGCGAACTTGGAGAAGACATTCCACCCTATGACCTGTCGGTGCCAGGCGTAAGGTCTATGTCAGCCGACCTTCACAAGTACGGCTATGCTCCCAAGCCCTGCTCGACGGTGCTGTGGCGTTCCCAGGAAGAGCAGAGCTATCACTACATGCCAATTACCGAGTGGGCGTGTGGGCTGTACCTGTCACAAAGCTTTATCGGTAGCAGGCCCATGGGTCCCGTCGCCGGGATATGGGCCCTGATGCATCATTGGGGCAGAGAAGGCTATCTGGAAAATGCCCGCAACCTGCTGCATGTAAAAAGTACAATCAGCGCTGCCTGCGAACGCATCGAAGGCCTGCGCACCTGGCCGACCCACGGGCCGCTGATGATGATTGCCTCCGACGGCTTTAATATCCAATTGGTAGTGGGTGGCATGGAGGAAAAAGGCTGGCGTTTGTTGGGTGTTAATAATCCGCCAGCGATTCACCTGACCATAGATGTGATGGAAGCAGTCGACCTGCAACGTTTTGTTGATGACCTGGACGATGTATGCCAGCGCATACGCAGTGGCGAACTGAAAGAGGAAGGCCTGCTCAGTTATGGCGGCGTTGGCGCGGAAGAAGATGCACCCAAGTGGCTGTTAAGCGCAGTAGAGATTATGGAGAAACAAGCCGGTGGCTAATTTGTTACAAGATAAAGTCGCGCTGGTCACTGGCGCGGGTCACCCCCGTGGCATTGGCAGAGCAATTCTCAACGCATTGAGCGCCGAGGGTGCCACCGTCATTGGCTGCGATCTGCAAGGCGCCGAGGGCTTGTCCGACATCGACGGCCTGGCCTGCGATGTGACCGACAAAGCCATGGTAAAAGCCGTGGTGAAAACAATCATCGCGAGACATCAACAACTGGACATTGTGGTTAACAACGCTGGCGTGGGCCTGGGCTCTGCAGACTTCCTTGCGCTGACCGACGCCGATTGGGATGTAAGCCTGGCGGTAAACCTGCGAGGCATGGTGAACGTGTGCGAGGCCGTCATTCCGCACATGCAAGCCCGCGGCGGCAGCATCATCAACGTGGCCTCTCTTGCCGGTACCGGTGCCTTGCCAGCGATTCCTGCCTGTTATACCGCCAGCAAGTTCGCCGCCGTAGGCCTGACCAAACAACTGGCACTTCAGTATGCGCCGGATAATATTCGCGTGAATGCGCTTTGTCCTGGATCAGTCATTACCCAAATGCACGAACAAAGCATGGCGCTGCTTGCCGAAGCCGAAGGCGTGTCAGTAACCGAGGCACAGGCGCTGGAAGACAGCCACATTCCATTAGGGCGCTCCGCGCAGCCGGAGGAAGTTGGCCAGGCTGCTGTTTATTTCGCCAGCGAACTGTCTGGTTACGTGACGGGCACCGCGCTACCCGTTGCCGGCGGCATGGCACCTGGACTGTAAAGAGGATTCAGCAGATGGCCAAGCTCACAGAAGAACAACTGGCAAAATATCGGGCAATGGACCGGCCCGCATTCGATTTTGCCGAGCCAGGGGTGAGCGCGTTTTTTGAGCGCGCCGCCGAGCAGGGTTACAACCTGGACACCACCGGCTTCCTGCAACACCCCGGGTTTTTCCAGGCGCCGCACCGACGCTCCGGCGAAGGCGTGGACATTGCCATGGTTGGCAGCCCGCTGGATTTAGGTGCCATCGGATTGGCCGGTGCACGCCACGGGCCACAAGCCGTGCGTGAGTGGAGCCGCAACTACGGCCCCATCAATGACAGCACCGGGCAGATTCCTTTCGAACAGTGCAGCGTGATTGATTACGGCGACGTGGAATGGTCGGCCACCGATTTACAAACACGGCTGGATGACATCTACCAGGTGTTCGCGGCACTGGGCCAGGCCGGATGCGCCACACTCAACTGCGGTGGCGAACACACCACCACCTTTGGCTGCCTGAAAGGCTTGAGTGAGGCACACGACGACAGCTTTGGGGTAATTCACATCGACGCCCACTGCGACACCATGGCCAGTTGGGGCGGTGACGTGGTGAACGATGGCTCCATCTTCCGCCAGGCTGTGCTCAATGGCTTCATCGACCCGGAGCGCACCGTGCAGATTGGCATACGCGGCCGATCCAACTTTTTGTGGGAGTTCTCTCACGACAGCGGCATGACGGTGATCACCGCCGATGAAGTGTTTGAAAAAGGCACCGACTACGTGATCGACAAGGCCCGCGAGGTTGTAGGCAAAGACAAAACCTATTTCTCGCTGGACGTGGATGGGCTGGACAGCAACTACATGATGGGCACCACCGGCCCTGAGCCATTTGGCCTGAACCCCAGGCAGGTGCGCGATATTATTCTGGGCGCACGGGGGCTCAACATCATCGGTGCGGACATGGTGGAAATGAATCCCAACCGCGACAGCGACGGTAAAAGCGGCCACGTGGCGGCCGCTTTGTTTTTTGAGTTGTTATGCCTGCTGGCGGATACCAGGGCTGAGCGGGAGAACTGCGGGCAGACCAGCTGGGGTTAAACCCGCAGTCTACTCCCCCGGAATCAGGTGTACCTTTCCTACAAACCCCTCTGACTGATTGCGATTAATCAGCAATTCGAAAGCCTTATCTGCCTGGGACATGGGAAAGGAATGGGTAATCAATTGATCCAGTTTTGATTGAATCCAGGGATCACACAGTATGCGCAGAATATCCTTGCGGTGATTGAAGTTGACATCAAAATGCGCCGTGACAACCTTATGCCCCCAACACAGTGCTGACTCGGTATGCATGTTCCAGGTAAGGCTTTCGCCTTCATGCGCTGCATAGCCCAATAACATCAGCGTGCCGTAGTGGCGGGTCGCCTCCAGACAGCGCTGTTGGTAGTAAGGGTAGCCGGAGCACTCAAAGGAAAAATCGACACCCCTACCCTGTGGCGTGAGTGCTTTAACCTGCTCCAGCCAATCTTCATCATCTGGATTGACTACGTGGTCTGCGTCAAATCGCTCTACAGCGGCGGCCATACGCGATGGATCTCGGCCCAGCACGATGACCTTGGCGCCACGGTACTTGAGGTTAACCAAGGTCGCCAAGCCAATAAAGCCGACACCGCCAACCAGGCAGACACTTTCGGGCTCTACGTGTAAATCTCGTATTCCACTATAGGTGCAGCCTATAAGGCAGTTGGCTGCACTGGCGTACTTGTAGCTCAGGTCATCGGGAATTTCTTCCAGCATATTTGTAGGTACCAGGCGATACTCACAAAAGCCGTTGCCACCGGAGTCGCTGCCGTTGGCGGCCTCGATGTCTGTAGGTAGTTTGAGATTGATACAGTGGGTAGCTCCCAGACCATTCTCGCAAACCCAGCACTCACCACAGGCCCAGCCCTGAAAAGCTACCACCCTCTGACCGACCTGCCAGCGCGTTTCACCGGAGCCCACTGCAACAATCTCGCCACAACCTTCGTGACCTGCATGGGCGCATCCCTCGTGAAATTCATAGAACCCGGTCTCGAAGATTCTGTGCTCAATGCAGTTGGGTGCCACCGCCTGCTTGATCAGCACGAAGCCCGGCGCAGGATCACTCACCGGCGTCTCTACCACTGCCGTCTTACCCTGCTCGATATGCAGGACCTTGTTGGTAATACTCATTGGCTTATCAACCCCAGTTGTTCATTGGTGAAACCCAGCGACATCCCGCCGTCGACATTGATCACTTGCCCATTCATGTAACTGGCATCGTCTGAGGCCAGAAAATGAAACACCGCCGCGACCTCTTCTGGCTCGGCAATGCGCTGCGCCGCGGTGGCGTTGTAACCAATCTTTTCAAACAGTTCGATATCGTCTTGCGCCAGCGGCGTGCGAATAAACGAGGGCGCGACAGCATTCACGCGAATCTTGCGGGGGGCCAGCTCAAGCGCTGACATTTGGGTGAGGTTGATCACCGCGGCCTTGGTGGCGGAGTAAGGCCCGGACCCTGGGAACATGAGCGTGGCGCCAAGCGACGCGGTGTTGATAATAGCGCCGCCATCGCGGATGTGTGCTGGCCCATGCTTAAGGCCGTGATAAACACCCAGTGTATTAATTTCCAACAACTTGCGCGTGAGCGTCTCGTCGCTGTCTTCTATGGTGACACCGTCGGCACCGTTGATACCGGCATTGTTAATGAGAATATCGAGCTTGCCTTCCTGCTCACAGTTCTGCGCAAGGGCTGATAGCACCGCCGCGCTGTCGCTCACATCCAGGTGCACAAAGGTACCGCCCAGCTCTGTTGCCACAGCTTGCCCACCCTGCATATCGGCGATGACCACACGGGCACCCGCCTCGGCAAAGCGCCGCGCCACGGCCAGACCAATGCCACTGGCACCACCTGTGATGAAGGCGCGCTTACCGCTTAAATTAAAAAACATGGGCTGCTCCCTAAAAATAACTATCAACGGTGCAAGAGGTACCGCCAATCAACTCGCACAGTTTGTTCATGCTGGCCTCGTTAATCGCAGGCAGTATCACCGGTAAGATGCGCTGGAAGTGTTCGCCCTCGATGACATCGCTGTATATTTTCCAGCTCATGGTGCCGGTACCGGCGCCCTCTTCCGTTACCTCAATGCAGGCCACGTAATCCTTGATGGGAAAGTCATCGCCCTTGGCCAGGTAAACATAGCGATGCGGTGGGTCCCAGTGCAGGATCTCTTCGAACACATCACCAAAAAACGTGAACTCCACATTGAAGCTCTGCTCTTCACCCGCCACTTGCGGGTGCATCTTTACCTGCTTGGCCAGCAGGTACCAATCGGTGATGCGCTCAGGGTCGCCCATGATGTCGAACACTTCAGCGGCGGTTTTGCCCTCATAAGTAATACGGGCATCCATGCGCAGGGTGGCGCTGGTAAACGCGCTGATGTCGAACACCTCAGCGGAAGACGGATTACTGCTCATTCTTGAACGCCTCGCGCAAGCCGCTTTCGGTGAGGCCATATTTGGCGGCGATGTTGTCGAAGAACGGCCCCCAGTGATTTTCCAGCACCTCTACCGTGGGTTCGTTCTGCGTGAGTGAGCGATAACCGGATTCGCCGGGAATACGTACGCGATGCCCCGGCCGCGGTTTGGCGTTGCGCACCTTGTTGATGAACTTGTCGGATCGTTCCTGCACTGCCGCTAACGGGCCAAAACGTGATGGGTCTATGCACATAAAGTAACTGCCACCGACACTGGGCGCCGCATTACCGGCAGCGAAGTCCTCGATGGTGGGCAACTCTGTGCTGGGTTTACCCAGAGGGTTGATGATGGAACACATGCCCTCGTTCCACAGGTTCAGTGCATAGGTGCGCGGGGTTTCGATTTGCCCGGCGCAGGTGGCGTCCCACACTCGCCCGTAGCCGGGGATGGGTTTGGCATAGGGTTTGGCGTTATCGGTAAGTTCACCAGACTCCGGGTCTATCAGCCACTTGCCCTTCATGGGTTTGTCTTGCAGCACCGCTTCTGAAATATCGGCGTCGTACCATTCAGCAAACTTGAGGCTGGCCCAGATGGGCGGCTCTTTACCACCCGGGATGATGGCGTCGAAGGGTGGGCACGACAGCATGTTCTCCATAGCGCCAAAGGGTGCTGCCAATGGCACGGTGTTGTTGGACGCGATACCCACCATGCCCTGCTCGTAGGCCATGTGAACGTAGCTGGCAAAGCTGCCACCGTCGTTATGGTTGCCGCCAAAGGCAATGGCAATGCCGTATTCCCGGGCTTTTTCGATCGCGGCTTTGGCCATGAGGGTGAGCGTGTAGTAGCCGCTGGAACCCTTGCCGTCGAAGACCGCAAAGGCCGGGCCCTCGTCGACCAGCTCTGGCACTGCTCCAGGGTCAAGCACGCCTATCTCCAGCACCAGGTCTATCGCCTCATACACACCCAGACCCTGGTTCAGTTTGCCCTGGCGATGAGCAAAGACAATAGCATCGGCAATATAACCCGCGTGCTCCTCGCTCATGCCGGCGCCCTGCGCCACCTGCGATAAACTGAAATGTAAGAACTCCGGATTTTCGGTGCGTACCTGCTCTGCCATGCCTACTCCTGATTTTCTGGTTCAGTGGCCGCCCTGGCGACGACAACAATCAATATTCCGCCCAGCAAGATGCAGGCGCCCATCACCATAAGCACCGGGCCGCCGGCATCCTTGATCATGCCAAACAGCGCCGGGCCGGTGGCGGCACCTACCGCCAATGAGAACGCCATCAAGCCAGCTATTTTGCCGGTGGTGTCGGCCTCCGCGATCACCGCCATCACGTAGGACAAGGCAAAGTAATAAGCTAGCGGCAGAGTGAACAGCACCAGTGCGTAGCGGAACTGATCGACGCCACTGGCCAGAACCCCAACGGCCACCAAGGACAGCAGCGTGCCAAACAAAATGGGCAATATCCGGCCGAGGCGGTCGGCCAACAAGGCGGCCGCCAAAGGCCCAAGACCCGAGGTGATCAAACCCACTGCCAACCAGAGATTTGTGAAATCGGGAGCAAAGCCCTGCTCTACCGCGATACGCTCGAAGAAGAACCACAAACCACTAAAGCCGGCAAAGTTAATAGCCAGGGCAAGCAAGGCAAGATAGCCCCAAACCGCGCTACCCGAGGCTGCGGCAACAGAACCCTCAGCACCTGGCCCCGAGGCCGGCATGGCGAGGCTGGCCAACAAACACACGACCACGGTGGCAGCGGCCAGCAAAAGCATGGGTGACAAGCCAGCACCCAAACCCAATAAGGGGATAAGCAACAGCAGGGATGCTGGCACCAGCTGTTCAGCGGTGAGCTTGAGGGCATACGTTCTGTCGGTATTTGGGGTGTCTGATGCCAGCGTTAAGCTGATGGGGAACAGAATGCCCGCACCTATTCCCGCCACTGCCATGCCCACGATGGCCATCTCATAGGAGGAGGACAAAACCGCCAACCCAATACCCAACAGCAACACGGCATAGGCACCAAAGGCAGCACGACGCCAGTTCAGGCGGCGCACCCAGGTTGGCGAGGTGAGCGCCAACAGCGCGTAGATCACGAAATAGGCGGTGGCGACCAATCCACTCTGGGTGTCGGACAGTGCAAACCGGCTGGCCATGCCCCCAACGATCAAGGGCATTATCGCAAACAGCAAAACGGCGGCGGTGCCCAAGGCGGCCACCGAGATAATAACGGGCCTGGAATCCTGACTATTGCTATTCATGAACGTAGTGTAGGCACTCGCTATGATTGGCAACATACCCCCAAGTGGGAACAAGCAGTGACAAGACGCCCTCGCCCGCCCTTCACTTCATCCGGTGACTCGGGTGCAATTACGACTGGGCTAACCATTTCGCGAATGAGCGATTATTTGAAACAGATCACACGTTTCAATGTACTTTGGTGATAACTTAAAAACCTAACCCCATTTAGGTACACCACATCACGGAAGCATGATCTATGCTGACCTGAGGCACATTAAACCTACCTGACTGGAAACTACCATGACCCGTTTCGTCACCTTCGCCGCTACCCAGTTGACCATCAACTGGGATATCGAAGCCAACCTAGACAAGGCCGAAAAGGCAGTGCGCGACGCCCACGCCGCCGGGGCCCAGGTGATCTTGCTTCAGGAACTCTTCGAAGCCCCCTACTTTTGCAAAACACAGCAATACAAGTATCTGGACCTGGCCAAACCCATGGCTGGCAATCCGCTGATTCAGCGCTTTGCGAAACTGGCAGCAGAGCTAGAGGTAGTATTGCCTATTAGCTACTTCGAGCGAGACACCAACACCTTCTTCAACTCAATGGTGATGGTGGATGCCGATGGCTCCGTGCTAAGTAATTATCGTAAATCACACATTCCCGATGGCCCCGGGTATAGCGAGAAGTTCTACTTCACGCCAGGCGACACCGGTTTCAAAGTATGGAAAACACGCTACGGCGTTTTCGGCGCGGGGATATGCTGGGACCAATGGTTCCCCGAAACAGCCCGTTGCTGCGCGCTACTCGGCGCTGAGGCCATGTTCTATCCCACTGCTATCGGCTCAGAACCGCAAGACCCTGGTCTCGATTCCAGCGGCCATTGGCAGCGGGTGATGCAGGGACATTCGGCCGCCAACCTACTGCCAGTGGTCACATCGAATCGCATAGGCCTAGAAGAAGACGACGGGGTGAGCACAACGTTCTACGGCTCGTCTTTTATCACTGATCACACCGGAGAGAAAGTTGCCGAGGCAGGACGTGACGAAGAAACAATCCTGGTGGCCTCTATCGATCTCGATGAGTGTGCGAACTATCGTCGATCCTGGGGCACATTTCGCGACCGCCGCCCGGAGCTCTACGGACCAATCGGTCATAACGCCTGCGGTGCAGACGCGGGATAGACAAGTCGAGTATGCACAGTCAACATAGCGATCCCTAATCCACAGCTCGCTGAATTAACGGCAGACCGGAAACAACTACATGACATATGAGAAAAAGAACAACATAGCAGTTATTACCTTTGACGATGGCAAAGCCAACGTTGTTGGCCACGGATTTCTCGATCACATCAATTCAGGACTGGATAAGGCTGAGCAAGAAAATGCCGGCGCTGTTATTTTGCGCGGTCGTGAAGGCATATTCTCAGGGGGCTTTGATCTGGAGGAATTTAAAAAGGGCCCGGAAGCGGGTTTAGCCATGGTCAAGCGCGGTTTTGAACTACTGATTCGACTCTATAGTTTTCCATTACCACTGGTTGCTGCCTGCACGGGTCACAGCGTTGCAATGGGCGCATTTGTCGTTATGGCCTGTGACATGCGAGTGGGTATACAAGGTTCATTCAAGATGCGATTACCGGAAACAGCCATCGGCATGGAGTTACCTCCGATTTTGTTAGCACTAACCGCGTCACGCATTTCTGACCAACACATGACAAGAGTGGCACTGCTTTCAGAGGCGTACGATCCGGAGAGTGCCGTGGATGCGGGCTTCATTGACGAAACTGTAGATGCTCAGCAACTGGACGCCAGGAGCATGGAAATCGCCGAGCAGTTGGCTCAATTACCGCAGTCACAATTTGCTACGAACAAATTAGCTATTCGGGCCTCTACCCTTCAGGCGATGCAAGAGAGCCTTGATCAAATGGTTCAGAGATAGGCGGGAAGAATTGTGAAAGTTTACGGCTGCAGAATTTCATACTACACAGGAAAGCTGGAAGCCTATCTGCGCTATCGCTCCATCGGTTACGAGCTACTGCCCACTGTCGGCAATGAAAAAGAACTGCGCGCTGCAACCGGCGTTGCACAAATGCCGGTGGTTAAAGACAGCCACGGCCGATGGATGACTGACACCACGCCAATTATTGCCCAACTGGAATCTGAGCAGAGCGCATCCACTGTATACCCCGACAATCCGATGATGAATTTCATCGCGCTACTGATCGAAGATTACGCCGATGAATGGCTATGGCGATCCGCGATGCACTTTCGTTGGAGTTATCGGGTAAGCCGCCAGTACGCTGCTGAAGTTCTCTATGACGACCTGATAAAAGACAATCCAAACCGATACGTTCCCAGGTTTATCGCGCTGCGTCTGTTAAAAATCCGTCAGTACTTTGGCTTCGTTAGAGGAGATGGCGTTAACAAGGAAAGCATTCGCCATGCTGATTCGACCTACTTCAATTCGTTAGAGTTGCTAGAGGCTATTTTCCAGCTGCGGCCTTTCCTGTTGGGCGATACACCTACAATTGCCGATATAGGCTTAATGGGCCCCATGTTCAGGCACTTTAGCCAGGACCCGGTACCCTCCGAAATTATGCGCGAGCGTGCGCCTAGCGTGTTCGAGTGGGTGGCGCGCATGTGGAACGCCAGAGCCAACGGGCAGGTGCCGAATTTACTCAGCGAGCCTGATTCGGCGTTGGTCAATTTACTGCAAGAAGTCAGCGAAACGCATCTGGCTCAGTTGCAGCAAAATGCATTTGAGCTGAGCAATGGCAAGAAACGGTTTGACCTGAGAATCCAGGGGACAACTTATCGTAATGTTCCCTCCTCTCGGTACCGTGTGTGGTGTCTGGAAGAGCTGCAACGTGAATGGAGAAGCCTGGATCTAGAAACTCAAGGGCAGTTAAAAGCAATGCTCACCTCGCCTGAGGCGAGCATTATCTGGGATGAGCGTCGTTTCAACCCATCGAACTATGACAGCGAAAGAGATGCGCCGTTTAACAAGGCCATCTGCGTATACGGTAACGGCGTACCGCCGCGCTAGGGCGCTGCAGGCACGTTCTCAACGCGTTGCCACTCCAGGGTGCGACTCATAAAGCCCACCTTGACCTTAATGTTCATCTGGTCTGGATTAGCCAAAGTGATTTCCGCGTCTTTGTACTCGCCCAGCTTTTCGACATAGATCTGCCCGCGCCAGACCTCCTTTTTCACATCGCCTACCGCCAGGCCCTTTAATATTTCCCGGCCAGCGCGTTCTGGAAATTTGTCATTGCGAACTACAGTACCTTTACCGTCATCTAACCGAATTTCGATCCAACCGGGTTCATCAGCGTGTTTCCAGAAACCACTAATGTCATTGGCAGCAGCCAGTTGGGCAACCAGCAATACCGCGATACTCAGTATGATTCTAATCATCGTTATTAAGCCTCCGGTCATCAGCTGTTCAATTCACGGGCAGTCATTTTTCCTAGCTGAGACATGTGCACCTCATCAGGGCCATCCGCTATGCGCGAGAACCGGGCGAGAGTGAATACCTCTGGGATCAGCGTATCCTGACACACGCCCGCACCGCCGAAGACCTGCATGGCACGGTCAGCTACATTTTGCGCCATGTTCGGTGCAACAATTTTTACCATGCTGATGTATGGAATGGCCGCCTTCATGCCCTGTGTGTCCATCACATGTGCAGCCTCCATCGTCAACAAGCGTGCCTGCTCGATATCACAGCGACAGCGAGCAATTTCGTGCTGCACGCTGGTTTTCCTGATTAGCTTTTCGCCGAAAGCCTCACGCTCATCGGCTCGTGCACACATGAGCTCAAGGCAACGCTGCGCCGCGCCCACCAATCCCATGGCGTACTGGAAACGACCGGGGCCGAGGCGACCCTGGGCAATTTCAAAACCGCAGCCTTCGCCCTTGATCATATTGCTTGCCGGCACGCGCACATTGTCAAACAAGAATTCCGCTTCGCCACCGGGCGAGTGAAGGTTATCGAATACACGCAGCTCTCGAACCAGTTTCACCCCTGGAGTATCCCGAGGCACCAAAATAGTAGAATGCTGGCGGTGACGTTCATTCTCCGGATTGGACTTACCCATCACCAACATGATTTTGCAGCGCGGATTAACCGCGTTGGTGGTCCACCACTTGCGGCCATTGAGCACGTACTCATCGCCATCGCGTTTAATCTCTAGCTCCATATTAGTCGCATCGGATGACGCTACCTGAGGCTCGGTCATTGCATAGGCACTGCGAATTTCCCCGGCCAGAAGAGGCTTCAACCACTGTTCCTGCTGCTCCTGCGTACCGTATTTCGCCAGCACTTCCATATTGCCGCGATCAGGTGCATTACAATTAAACACAGCCTGGGCCCATATAACTTTACTCATCACCTCGAATAGCGGAGCGATTTCCACATTAGTAAGACCCGGACTCCAGGGCTCATACTCGTGCGGCAAGAACAGATTCCATAGGCCCTCTGCTTTGGCCAGCTCACGCAGCTCGTCAAACCAGGGGGGCGTTTGCCATAGATTGTCCTGATTCAAGGTGAATTCATTCCAATCGTGCTCACGGGGGTAGACATGCTCCTCCATAAACGCTTCCAATCTGGCTTTTATTTCTGCGACTCTTTCGCTGACTTCATATCCCATGGTCAAAACCTCTCTATATGCATTGCGGCCGTAACACTTACCGCATAATTAAACGTATTCACTGTGCACTGCGCGCGATGCGCCGCACCCTTTAATCTATTGAACAGAGCACTCAATCTGGTGCGAAGCTCCAATCACCCCAATGAAAGCATTGCCTCGACACCCGTTCCCTGAAGCAGCGCATCAACGCGTGCGCGGTCATCATCACCCAATGCACGGTAACGCTCATTCGTCCACTGCAAACACTTCGCCTGATAGGGGAAAGTCTGCTGGGTCCAGGGGGCGCCATCGATCTCGGACTCCCAGGTCTTTTCGCCTGCTTGCACGGCGCGAGAGTTGGCCAGCTGCGCCGGGGCATAGACCCGTCCAATCTCCTGCATCAACCCTCGCAGGCTTTCAGGTTGATCATCGAGACCTATCCAGTCATTTTCTTGCGGTTCAAGCCCGCTCTGATCATTCATGTGGTCGACCCAGGCCACAGTGCGCGGCGAAACCTCGTGGGCAATCGCTCGGGGGGTAGGATCAAAGCCCACTAGCTGGGTCAATTGACCGTGAAGACCGAAGTCACCAGCGGCGGGCCGATTACCCAACATGAATTTCTGGTTGGCCAGGTGATTTTCCATGGCGGTCAGGAAACGCCGATAGCTGGCGTCGATAACCGGGGCGGTGGTGTCATTCGAACCCACCACGTAGAGGCGATTGATCTGGCGATCTGCAATAAAGTCCTTGAATTGTTTGTGGGCATCATTGGGCAGGCTTACATCCATGCCCAGAGGCAGCAGCGTACCAGCATTATCTGCATCCACTTGCGGATACCAGCGGTAATGGAACATGTACTTGGTGCACCATTCATCCGCGAAGTCCTCAATCAGGTAGTCGATAAAGGCCAAAGCCGGATCGCTGGGTAAAACAGAGCGTCCGGGGTACATTTCTTCCAAGCGTCTTATGATTGGCGTGGAATCGGTTGTCGCCCTGAGCGCGCCCTCTTCCTCAAAGAAAAAAGTCGGCATGAAAATTGGTTTAGGCTTTTCTACTCCCAACACATCACACATCTGGTCCGGCTGGCCCCAGGTAATCGCGTAAGGCACGCGTCGATAGCGCAACAGCGCTACCATCTTCTGAGTGTAGGGCGAGCCTGTGCCCCCCACTAAACGGATTGGTTCCTGTGCACTCATGTTTACACCTCATCTATTTACAGTGAAATCAGCAAATCCGAGCAACGTGCCTTTATCAAAACATATTGACACATTAACTGCCATTATGTAAACCTGCTGCTTTAATAAATCGACGCATATACGACGCAACAACTGCGGCGCACAGGGGTATTCATGTACAGAGGCGACTATCAACTCATCGGCATCGAGCTGAGCTTTTTTACCCGTAAACTGGAAGCCCAACTGCGTTGCCAGCAGATACCGTGGCGCTACCTGTTCAAGACCGAAGAACGCAAGGCAGAGCTGGAAGCGAAAGCCGGCACCCACTTCATCCCACTGCTGATGACACCCGATAAATGGCTAATTCACGACACCATCGCCATCGGACCCATGCTCAGCGAGCGTTTCAAAAAAAGAGCAGTGATACCCACGACACCATTACAGCGCGCCTGCTGTTTTATTCTTGAGGATGCCTTTAATCACTGGCTGGGCAGAGTTTGCGTGCACTCCCGTTGGTGCTACCCCGACAACATAGCCTGGGCTGGCCCTCGTTTTGGCGCCAATATGATGCTCGACCGTTCTATCGATGAAGGCCTTTCGGCCACAGAACTAGAGCAACTGGCTCCCATTGGACCCATGATGTACGAGGGATTTGGGAAAGCTGTTTGCGAGGCCAATGGAGTGGGTCCGCAGCAGGCGGCGGCAGTACAGGGAGACTTCAAAAACATGCTGGACGCGCTTGCCATTCATTTCGCTGACAACGATTTTCTACTGGGTGACCGACCCTGTCTGGCCGACTTCGCTCTGGCAGGCGCCAGCAAGGCTCACTTCATCTGCGACCCCGAACCAGAAAGCTGGCTGGGGCAACATCGCGATATGCTCTACAAATACACGAATCAATTTTTCGGCGACTGGCAGGGCGAACTTGCGCCCTGGCCCGCAGATGACCGAGTGCCTGAGACTCTATCGACTTTACTGGACTACCTGCAGGGCAGCTACTACCAATCAGCGCCTGCTAACATTGCCGCTGGCCTCGCCGGTGAGAAGTTTTACGAATACGACTACGGGTTCGGAACCACGCGTGCCCGCACCCAGAAACGCCTCAACGTGGCGAGATTGCACGTACAGGATGAACTATTAAAGGCAGGTGCAGCCGATCATAGCCCGGTAAAATCACTGTTCGCCGGGCGCGGCATACTGGAACACTACCTCGCTTAAACCAGGGTATATCCCGGCTTCCCCACATAACAGGAATTTACTATGTCCACCCGAACCAAACTCTGGCTTGTGCCGGCCCTGCTCTATGCTGTTTTCGTTTTCTGGTATACCGATTTTGGCGGCCCGTTAAACGACACTGAAGTCGATCAGTTCGTGGCCACTATGAAAACCAACGGCAGCGATCCGGAAGTCATAGCCTTCATTGAAACCTTCGCCCAGCAAGATAGCGGACGCCAGTTCCTGATGGTGAATAACATCGACATGAACGAGAACCCGCCGAATGTAGAAGGAGCCGAGCCCGGCGAAAGCGCGTCTGACCTAATGGGGCGCTACATGGAACACATGATTCCCGCGCTACTGGCTCGCGCCTGCCACCCGGTAGTTATGGGCTCTGCTGTCTACCCCACCATGGACCTGGTCGGTATCGAGGGCGCTGAGAACTGGGATCAGGCGGCTTTATTTCGCTATCGCAGCCGCCGTGCCTTTCTGGAAATCGTCACCAACCCCGCATTCAATGGAAAACATCACTTTAAGACCGCCGCGTTGGACAAGACCATCGCCTATCCCATTGAAACCAGCTTGTATCTCGGCGACCCCAGGCTTTTGCTGGGGCTTATTCTCCTGGCATTAACCGCCCTGGTTGACGGTTGGCGGCTTTCGCGGCAACAGATCGACGATAAAGCTTAGATAGGTACGTCTCTGGAACCGGCACCCGCAATCTGACCACCGTCTAGCACGAGGGTGTGCCCCGTCATCCAAGCGCTGGCGCGAGACGACAAATAAATCGCCGCGCCAGCTGCAACTTCAGCATTGCCCATCCGGCCACGAGGAATCGCCTGGGCCAGCCCAGCGCTGATTTTTTCATCATTGACAAAAATCGCAGTCATTTTGCTGGGGAAGAAACCAGGCGCAATGCCATTCACATTAATATTTTCCGCTGCCAGATCGACAGCCAAATGTTTGGTCAAATGAACTACCGCTGCCTTACTGGAAGAGTAGGAGTAAGTTTGCATACCAGGGTGCGTGAAGCCGTTGATAGATGCGATATTGATAACCCGGGCAGGATCGTCATTGGTAGCGGCTGCTCTTAAAGCGGGCGCCAGTTGTTGCGTCAAAAAGAACAGGGACTTTACATTCAGATCCATCACTTTGTCCCACGCAGCCTCGGTGAAATCATCGAAGCTTGCGCCCCATGAGGCACCCGCATTATTAATCAGAATATCAATTTTGCCCTCGTGATTCTTCACCTCGTCGGCAAATGCCACCACCCCTTCATAGCTCGATAGATCAGATCGGATTGCGATGCATTCGCCGAGTTCACCCAGAGCTTCTTCGGCGGCCTTTAGCTCCGCTTCCTTGCGCGCAGTAATGTAAACCTTTGCGCCGTTTTCGAGCAGTCCCTTTGCCATCATGGCGCCAATGCCACGAGAACCCCCAGTAATCACTGCGACTTTGCCTGCTACATCAAATAAATTCTTCATCGTTATTCCAACTCTGTTCTGTTTAATGAACTTTTCATTGCCAGCGCGCATGCTAACAGCGAATCAACTGGGTGTAATGTTGCCCACACTAATTAACCAGAGTGGTGCCGCCATCAACGGGAACAATTTGCCCTGTGATAAATGCACTCGCCTTGCTGGCCAGCATAATTGCGACGCCGGCTATATCACCCGGCTCACCCCAACGACGCATCGGAATGGTCTGGAGCTCCTGCTCAAAGGCGGCCTGATCTTCGCTGAGAAATTCAGTCATCTTGGAATAGAATCTGCCAGGGGCAATGGCGTTAACGCGAATGTGTGAATCTGCTAATTCAGTTGCCGTTATCCGCGTTAACTGATGGATGGCAGACTTTGATGCTGCATAACTAAACGTGTCCAGGCCATTGCCCAGAATACCCGCAATAGAGCCTATATTAATAATCGCAGAAGTCTGTGCTGCACTGGCCCTGGCTTTTAGTAGCGGCGTTAGCGCTTGCGTCAGAAAGAAGGGGCTCTTTACATTTACATCCATGACCTTGTCCCAACCCACCTCGGGGAACTGACCAAAGGGCGCGGCCCAGGCCGTCCCTGCGTTGTTCACCAACACATCAAGATGCGTTTCTCGCTGATTCAGTTCTGTGACAAGCTGGGTGAGACCCTCGCTGGTTGATACATCTCCCGGTAGAGCAATACATTCTCCAAACTGGCTCAACTCCTTCGCAGCCTCAATACACGGCTCGGCCTTTCTTGCGGTTATATACACTCGCTCGGCACCCGCCTCCAGAAAGCCCTGGGCCATAAATGCACCCAGACCCCGAGAGCCTCCCGTCACCAGACACACTTTGCCCTGCATCGAAAATAGATTCTCAATCATACTCACAGCTTCCTTCAGAGTTGGACCGGGCTAGGATTTAGGCTTCACTACCGGTCCACAGTATTTTTAGTTGGGTGTGTAGACGTACTCATCGCCCTCCACAAATTTCTCGGTCAGGGTCTTATCGACCATCACCGGCATTTGCGCAGTCGCCTCATACAGCGGCCCGCGGGAGCTGGCCTGGTGCGCCGCCAGCAATCCGCTTAACTGTTTGAGTTTGTCGGGGTGGCTGGCGGCCAGGTTGTTCTGCTCAGTGGGATCTTCCGCCAGATTATACAGCCATTTCTGCATACCGTCGGTGGGGCGATCATTGACCTGCAGTTTCCAGTCACCGTGGCGCACCACCTGATAGTGGCCGTTTTGCCAGAACAGGGTTTCCCGGTTCCAGTTCTCAGCGCCCTCACCGGTGGCCAGTGGCAACAGATCCAGGCCGTCAATCGCTATACCCTCAGGCACTGCTGCACCGGCCGCGGCTGCCAGAGTAGGCATCATGTCAATATGGGCCACCGGGTTTTCCACGGTCGTGCCCGGTGCTATTTTCGCCGGCCATTTGACAAACATTGGCACCCGGATGCCACCTTCAAACATGGTGATTTTCCAGCCGCGATAGGGGCTATTCACATCATCGATACCGATGTAGCCCGGACCCCCGTTGTCGCTGGTGAACATCACTATGGTGTTGTCTGCCAGGCCCTCGGACTCCAGCGTCTCCATAATGCGCTCGACGCTGCGATCCAGGGCGCGAACCATGGCCGCGTAAACTCGCTTACGATGGGGCTTGATATCGCCTACCGCCTCATAGTCCTCCCGGGTGGCCTGCAGCGGTGTATGCGTTCCCCAATGGGCGAGGTAAAGAAAGAACGGCCGGTTCTTGTTGGCCTTAATCACCCTGATGGATTCATCAGTCCAGTAGTCCGTGAGGTAGCCGCCGGGTTTAAATCTGTCATGGTCGCCGGAGTTAAATGAGTTAGCAAAGTTCAGCCGCGCCCATAAAAATTGATCAATAGGGTCGAATGGCAATTTGGCGTTAACCACATCAGGATCGTCTTCTGGAAGGTATAGCCCGCTCGCCATCAACAGGCTGTCGTCAAAGCCCTGCTGGTGAGGCGCCATGCCGTTCGCGCGACCCAGATGCCACTTACCGATGTGTGCTGTGTAGTAACCCCTGTCCTTTAAAATCTCTGCGATTGTAAGCTCGGATGCTGGGAGGCCCTTAAGCTCATAGGGTGGCTGACCGGCTTCGAGCGCCTCATCATAAAAACCGGGTGGCAGATTATTATCCATCTCTGCCGATATTCTGGTGATCATCTTTCCCATACCTGAAGGCGTGGGCGTAAACTCAAACCCGGTTCGCGTGGGATAACGTCCCGTCATCATCATTCCGCGAGATGGCGCGCACGTGCTGGCCCCAGAATAAGACTGACTGAATACCGCGCCTTCGGCGGCCAGGCGATCAATGCTGGGGGTTTTGAGCTGACCAGCAGCAACCCCGCCACCAAACGTGGAGATGTCGTTGTAGCCAAGGTCATCGGCAACAATCAAAATGATGTTAGGCGGCTGCTCGCCGTCAATCACTGCTTGCGCGGCGGGTCCTTGCTGCCATGGAATTTCCCGATTTTCGGCTACCTTAAATTCGGTTGCAGATTTGTACTTGACCACCGCCAACAGAATGTCTGTACGCTTGGTCCAGGCAATGCCACCCCCGACCACGGCGACAACCAACAAACAGAGCAGTAACTTTTTCATTGGGACACACCCTCCAACCACTGGCCCTTATAGCCAATCGTTTCGATATTGAGCTGACCCGCTAATCCGGCGCTGCGGTGAACCCCAATTTCCTGCATCTCAGGTGACTGCATCACCTCGAGCATGACCTGACGCGAGGGCCAGACCGCCAGTCCCACCAAGTCCCACAACTCCTCTACCTCACCCAGGGCGAGGCGTTCCACGTCACCCTCGAAACCAATGCCACCGCCAATGCCCTGCAGCAATTTCTTTACGCCGGTTGCATATAGCTCGTAAGCCTCTCGCCCGGTGAGATCGGTTTCGCGGCCATCTTCATACTCCGCTTTTTCCTTGAACTTCAGCAGATTGACCATACAGATCGGACCCTCGGCGCAGGGTTCGAGAAAACCCATTATCTGCTCTTCACTGGGGTACACTTTGTTGACGACTTCCATTGTGATTTCCTCTACTGATATTCGTGTTCGCCAGCCGCATCTGCTCGCTGCTACAGCGCAGTGCCTGCAAGTTCTTCAGGCGATAATTTCAAGCCCCATCTCCGCCAGCGGAGCCACCATGTCACCCACTTCGCCCGCCGATGCATTGGACGCATTACCCTGGCTTGCGCGCTTGGCCACGCCCTGGGCGATTGCCGCCAACCGAAAGAAGCTAAACGCCAGGAAGAAATTCCAGTTGTCGATGCGATCTATCCCTCTGTACTGGCAATAGCTTGCGATGTACTCCTGTTCGCTCGGCAGGCCAAGCGACTGCAGATCAAGTCCTCCAAGACCGCCGGGTGCCATTTGTTGCTGTTCGCTCGCCGGCAGGCGCATGCCCATGCATTGATAGGCCAGATCAGCACAGGGGTGCCCGATAGTTGACAGTTCCCAGTCCAACACCGCTACCAATCGACTGTTGTCCTGAGCGTACATCACGTTATCCAGCCTAAAGTCACCGTGCACCAGGGTCACCTGACCATCATCCGCAGGCAGGTTCGCCTCCAGGTAGCTGATCAACCGATCCATCGAATCAATTTTTTTCAACTCCGACGCCCGGTATTGGCTACTCCACCGTCCCACCTGTCGCTCAAAGTAATTTCCCGGACGGCCATAGTCAGCCAGCCCTGCCGCTTCGAGATCGACATTGTGTATGCTCGCCAGGGTCCGCGCCATCTGGTCATACATGGCCCGACGAGTGCTTGAATCGTCTATCTCGCCGAGTGCCGGATTCCAATAGACGTTGCCGTCGCAGTATTCCATCAGGTAGAACATGGAGCCGATTACCGCAGGATCCTCACACAGGTGATAGACCTCGGCGACGGGCACATCGGTGTCCCGCAGCGCGGCAAGGACACGATACTCCCGGTCGACCGCATGGGCCGACTTGAGCAACTTTCCGGGTGGCTGGCGACGTAACACATAGGTACCGGAGTCAGCGTCGATCCTGAAGGTTGGATTTGACTGGCCGCCAGGAAATTTGCTGGCGCTCAGCGGTCCCTTGAAGCCAGGCACATTGGCCTGAAGGTATGCGGCCAATACTCCTTCATCGAGTGTTGTTACTGAAGACATCAGGAATCCTCACTGCTAAAAAATGCCATACGCTTGCCCCTAGGACTCGGCACTTTGTGCTCTTCAGGCAACGTACAAATCCTGTCCATATGAGTCGTGCTACCGTCTGCATACTCCCACACCAGCTGTTCGCCATCTGGCCCTTGATGAAGATAGCGCTTCACAACGACCGGGCCCCAGCCAAAGACGTTAAAATTCAGCACCCCGTTATTCCAGGTCATGCTCGCCGAGGAGCGCATGCAGTAGTCGTTGTTGCCGATAGTGAACGGCACAGAACCATCGGTATCGTCAGTATTAAAGCCCGCCGTGCTGTTGGGGCCATAGTCGTGAATAACCCCGCTTGTAGTCACCACGACACGGCTGCCGCACTGCTCTACCCGCTCCACGTGTCCCACATGGCCACCCTTCACTCCTAACCACAGGCCACGGATATCGTCCGAGCCCTCTGGCAATGGCTCGGTGCACTGGGCCAGAATCGGCAGGGGGAAGTGCGAGTAGCCGCAGCCAGGGGTATTACCCTTGGGGATATCGACGGCCAGTTTGCCGCTGCCGTCAAGTTTCGGCAGCTCACAGTAGTTAAGGACACTGCCGTCACCCGCCAGCGTGGCGGGATCCGTGGTCAGTGGCGGGCGAGAAGAAAAATATCCCAGCCAGAAAAGAAAGAGAAACAGGCAGAGTGGGATCACAACAAGGGTGGCGAGTATTTTCTTGATCATAGCGTCAGGATTTCCCTCGGGCTATTTGTACTGGATTCCCGCCTTCGCGGGAATGACGGAGCTGGATTCCCGCCTTCGCGGGAATGACGCAGATGGACTTCCGGCTTTGCTGGAATCGCGCAGATGGATTTCCGTCTTCGCGGTAATAACGCCGACGCGTGCACGCTAGCTTGCCACCAAGGCGTCGGCCATGGGCCCGAACCAGGTTTGCTTTAGGGTCTTGAAGATACCAGGCTCCTTGGTGCCCAGTTGGCTGGCCAGGATCTTGGCCTGCTCCAGCAGCTGTTCCATAGGTGCCTTAGCGTCGGCTATGCCCGCCTCGATTGCCTCATCCGCGGTATAACGCTTGCCGGTTAGCAGCGCGTCGCGGGCGGTATTGGCGGGCAGTTTACCCTGCAGTATTCCCATCATGGGGGCCGGGATGGGCACGCCCACATCGACCTCGGACACTGAAAACCAACCCCTGTCCTCACGCATAATGCGGTAATCGCAGGAAAGTGCCATAAATGCACCACCGGCAAAGGCATGACCATTGACCGCGGCGACCGTAGGGCATGGCAGTACCAGGAATCGCTGGTGAATCTCGGCCATGCGACTGCCGAACAAGACCATCTCTTGCGGTGCCAACTGCGTTACTACCTCAAGATTCAGGCCATTACAAAAGAACTTGTCCCCACCGGTCAGAATCAGCGCAGCGCCCTTGCCACAATCCACCTCCACCGTATCGAGAATATCCAGCATACGCTGCTGCCACTCTGGACAAATCACGTTAGGGCCCGCGTTCATGGTCACCAGGTGAAGGTCGCCCTCTTTGGTGTAATCAATCATTGTCGAAACTCCTGCAGAGAGGCTTAGGCTGCGGCGACAGCCGCTGGCCCTTGTTCCTCGGCGTTAACCAACGCACAGAAGCGCTGCTGTTGATAATCGGCATCACCGAACAGCGTGTTGGCGATCATCAGGCGCTTGACGTAGGAGCCGACAGAGAGCTCCTCCGTCATACCCATGCCGCCGTGCATCTGGATGCCCTCACCGCCGATCTTGCGGCCGGCGCGGCCCACCATGACTTTCAGCGCCAGCAGGCTGCGCTGGGCGTCCTCATCCCCGGCATCCAGTGCGCATACCGCGCGGTAGAGCAGCGACTTGGTATTCTCACAGGCGGCGAACATATCCACCATGCGATGTTGCAGGGCCTGAAACGAACCAATATGGGTGCCGAACTGCTTACGGGTTTTCAAATACTCCAAAGTCTGGGTATTCAGTGATTCCATAGCACCCAAGGCGTCTGCAGCAACCGCGAGTATGGCCTGGTCTAACACCGGATTCATCAGTGCGAAGCCCTCTGCGAGCCCACCGACAACGGCGTCTGCGGTGACATTATCCAGCGAAACATTCGCCGCTTCGCGCCCATCGGTCATGCGGTAGGCAGTCGTGCTAACTCCTTCAGCGAACGCATCAACCAGGAACAGGCTCAGGCCATTCTCATCTGACTGCTCACCGGAGCTGCGCGCAAGCACAATCAACTTCTGCGCGGCGCCGCCGTTGAGCACCACTGTTTTCTCTCCGTTGAGTACCCAGCTCGCACCATCCTGACGTGCGCGGGTTTTAACGTCGGTGATCGTATAGCGGCTTTGTCGCTCGGCGAAGGCAAAAGCACCCTGCAGCTCGCCGGCCACGATCTGCGGTATCAATTCGCTTTTCAGTTCCTCGCTGGCGCCGGCCTGCAGCAATCCACCAAACAGTAATACTGTTGGCAGGAAAGGTTCCGCCACCAGGCCGCGACCAAATTCCTGCGTGATAACCATAGTATCGACCGGGCCACCGCCAAAACCGCCGTACTCCTGGGCAAAGGGAATGGACAGCCAGCCCAGTTCCGCAAACTGTTGCCAGTTGTCCTCACTGAACCCATTCTGCAACGCTACCGCCGCATTGCGCTGGTCGAAGGCGTAGTTGTCCTGAACGAAGCGCGCAACGCTGTCCTGGATCATGGTCTGTTCTTCGGAAAGATTAAAATTCACCGTAATTCTCCTTACGTTTTACCTACAGGCCTAGCACGTGCTTGGCGGTCACATTCTTTTGTACTTCATCGGAGCCACCGTAAATCGATGAGGCGCGTCCCCGGAAATACTGCTTCTGTGCAAAATCGGCAAAGTCATTCCCAAGCTGTGCCGCGCTCAATTCACCTTGCAGGGTCTGACTGTAGTAGCCCGCCACGTCCATGCGCAGCTCCTGAATCGTTTGTTGAATAGTCGTCCCCTGGAGCTTCAACAGCGATGACTCAGGTCCGGGCATGCCACCCTCAGCGGCAGAAGCGAGCACACGCAATTCAGTGAACTCCAGTGCCATGAGGTCGATCTCCACATCGGCCAGGCGCTTTGCGAATACCGGGTCCTGCAACAGGGACTCGCCGCCATTGACTTCCGCACGGGCCAACTCACGCAACTGCTCAAGGTTGAGTTTGGAATCTGCGACTTCGGCAATGGAAAGACGCTCGTGCACCAACAGCGACTTGGCATAGGTCCATCCCTTACCCTCCTCACCGATACGGTTTTCCACCGGCACGCGAACATTGTCGAAGTGAACTTCATTCAGGTGATAAATACCGTCAATCGTCTCGATTGGGCTTACGGTGACGCCTGGCGTCTTCATGTCGATCAACAGGAAACTGATACCGTCCTGCTTGCGGCCACTGTTGTCGGTGCGCACCAGGCAGAATATCCAGTCGGCGGCCTGGGCGAAGGAGGTCCAGATCTTGCTGCCGTTGACTACATAGTCGTCGCCATCACGTTCAGCCTTGCACTGCAGTGAAGCCAGGTCAGAGCCGGCGCCGGGTTCGGAGTAGCCCTGGCACCACCAGTCATCGCTGTTGAGAATACGCGGCAGGAAACGGGCCTTCTGTTCATCGGTGCCATAGGTGAAAATCACCGGAGCCACCATGGTCACGCCGAAGGGAATCGGCGCGGGGGCACCCGCCTCGCCGCGCTCGGCATTAAAGATAAAGTGTTGGGTGACACTCCAGTCCTGGCCACCGTACTCAACCGGCCAGCCGGGGGCCATCCAGCCCTTGGCATTGAGTCGGCGCTGATATTCGATCATGCCCTCCTTGAGATCGGGCGAGGCCTCGACACCGTGCAACTTCGCCTTCAACTCATCATCCATCACATTGGCAAAAAACTGTTGAACCTCGGCCTGGAAGGCGAGTTCTTCGTCGGTGAAACGTATATCCATGACTAACTCCTATTTAATTGGGGACAGACCAAGTTTAAACGTGGTGTGTCCCCTTTTTATGCAAACTCTCATCCATGACGTTGGAAAAAAATCACGAACCTCCGCCTGAAAGGCGCCCTCCTCGCCGGTGAATCGTGTATCCATAATTTACCCCTTCTTTTGTTTTTCAGGCCTTGCCTGTAATATCCAGAATGGCCTGCACACACTGCTCGGGCTGATCCTGCTGAACAAAATGTCCCGCTGGCCCGATGTTGCGATGAGCTACGCCCTGACAGCCCGGCACATTGTCCAAAAAGACTTTGTCGCCGCCCGCGGTAACAGGATCGTCATCGGCGAACGCACACATAAAGGGCTTGTCGAACTGTTTGAGCCGCTCCATAGCCGCCCTGTTTTCGGCCGCTTCGACATCATCGTGATACAACGGGATCAGTGAAGGAAATCGGCGCGCTCCTGCCAGGTAACTCTCATCAGGGTATGGCGCATTGTAAGCATCTATCTCAGACTGCTCCGTCTCCGCAGACGGATGGATAACGGTAATCACCTTGCCCGGGTTGAAGTCGGCTCGCTCTGCGCAATGTTTACGCCAGTACAAAATACCCGGCATGCCCGATGTGTCGCGAAAACGCTCTTCAAGTTCTTCGGCTGGCACGGCTGGCAGGGTTTCGTAAGCGGCTTTCAATGGCACTGCCATCTCTTCAGGAATCGGCCCGGCAACCATTGCGCCATTGGACAGCACCACGTGAGAAAAGCGCTCTTCAAAGGCCGCAACCAGGCGCAGGCCGATCATGCTGCCCCAGTCCTGGAAAAATACCGTGATGTCCTTGAGATCCAACTGGGTCAGCCAATCGCTCATCCAGGCCACGTGGCGGGCGTAGGTATAGTCTTCGATTTTGGTTGGTTTGTCGGAGCGACCGAAACCCACCAAATCCGGCGCTATCACCCTGAAGCCAGCCTCCACCAATGGCGGAATCATGTGACGGTAAAGGTAGCTCCAGGCGGGCTGGCCGTGAAGTAACAGCACCACCTCGCCATTGGCTGGACCCTCGTCCAGGTAGTGGATGCGCAGCTCTCCCCCCTCCCCGTCCTCGACCTGCAGGTAGTGAGGCTGGAAGGGGTAGTCGACCAGGTTATCGAACTGTTCATCGGGTGTACGTTTGAACTCCATGATCCGGAAATTTTCCTTGTGTTGTGGGTGCCTTCAGTGGCGTTCGTTAGTCGTCGGCTATGAAGCCGCAGGATTCAACCCTTGATTTTTCGGGTTATTAGGCATATCTTGTGTCAATACATTATGTCATACTTAATGTCATTACAAGATAATATTTTAAGAGGACCAGCACAATGATTAAGTTGAAGCCGCTCGCATCCGCTCTCGCCCTGGCCGTCTATGGCGCGGGGGCTCTCGCCCAGACACCGATGCTGGAAGAAGTTATCGTCACGGCAACCAAGCGCGCTGAGAGCCTGCAGGATATCGCCGTCACCGTCACCGCGTTCAGTGCCGATACGATCCAGGAAGCCAACATACGCGATGCTGGCGATGTGGCGGTACTGACACCTTCACTCAATATCAATGCCAATATCAGCCCTTTCAGTGCCCGCATGACCATACGCGGCATCGGGACCGCAGGCTCCACCTTCCTTGAACCCTCCGTTGGCACCTTTGTCGATGGTGTCTACCTCAATCGCACCGGCCTTGCGGTATCCGACATGGTGGATATCGAGCGCATCGAGGTATTGCAAGGCCCGCAGGGCACACTCTACGGTAAGAACACCAACGCCGGCGCCATTAGCATCACTACCAAAAGGCCCAACTTCGAAGAGACCGAGGGCCACCTGGAAGCCACTGCAGGCAACTATTCCATGCAGCGGGTCACTGGCGCTCTGTCTGGCCCAATTTCGGACACACTCGCCTACCGCGTCGCGGGTAATTACCACGAACGCGATGGCTATCTTGAAAATCTCGCGGGGCCTGACCTCAACGACGCTGATGAATGGAACGTCGTCGGTCAGCTGCAATGGGAACCGAATGATGAATTGTCTGTTTTGCTCAAGGCCAGCCACGTAGAGCGGGACATGAATTGCTGTTCGCCTGATTCGGTTCACCATCCGATTGCAGATCAGGCGATCATCGACCGCGGGCAGCCGCCCCTGGGTGATGACCCCTTTGATCACGTGACCTCGCAGGATACCCCCAGCCCCTTCGAGCAGGAGTCTACGGCGGCCTCGCTACACATTGATTATGACGCCGGGTGGGGCACCATCGAATCGATCACCGCCTGGGATGATTACGACCTCGAATCTTCCCAGCAGGCCAGCCGATCGGTACTCGATCTGACCTTCCTGAGCCAACCCCAGTCGGGCGACAGCTTCTCTCAGGAGCTGCGATTCAGCAACAGTACCGACAACATCGATTACATGGCGGGCTTGTATTATTTCAAGCAAGAGACCACTGAATTTGAAGGCAGGGGCAAGATAAGCGCTGAAGTCGGCTCTGACATAGACGTTGGGGCACTGATCTTTACTCCCACGTTGCCGCTGATCGTGGCGGCGGGAGATTACGCAATTCAGGACAGCCTTTTCGAAACCGAGACCATAGCCGCATTCGGCCGCGCCACCTGGCATATGGGCGACAATTGGCACCTCACCGGCGGCCTACGATGGAGTGACGAAGAAAAAGATGCGGACCTGTTTGTTGATGTGGTGTCTACCGCACTCACCGCCCAGGACCCTGAGAACATCCCGCCGCCGATTCTTGCGCTGCTGGCGCAGCAGGGCATCTTCCCTCCTTTTTCACTGCTGTCATCAGCACGCCCGGAGATCGACGATTCCTTTAACCGCAGCAGCGACAATGTCGATTGGCTGGCCAGCGTCAGTTACGACCTCAACATTGACACCCTGTTATTCGCCAGCGCCTCTACAGGCACCAAATCGGGTGGTTTCAATGGCGTAGCCGGCGACACCGAGGATCGGGAGTTTGATGATGAGAACACTACCAGCTATGAGTTGGGCGTTAAAACCACCCTGCTGGAATCACGACTGCGAATCAACTCCACGCTCTTCTTCACCGAAATCGAAGATATGCAGACCAATCAACAAGCAAGCAGCGGCTTAGGCCAGTTCACCTCCAACCAGGGTGAGGCCGAAGTGGCGGGGCTGGATTTTCAACTGGACGCCCTGCCCCTGCCCAACCTGACCGTGACTCTGGGCCTGCAGTACCTGGATAAGTATGAGTTCACAGCTGGACCGGATAAGGGACTGGATCTGGCCTATGCAGCCGAACTCAGCGGCAACCTGGGCGCGACCCTTGTCTTTCCACTGGCGGACGGGGGCGTCTACCTGCGTGGCGAC
The DNA here is from genome assembly GCA_039986455.1 of Halioglobus sp. GTDB lineage: Bacteria > Pseudomonadota > Gammaproteobacteria > Pseudomonadales > Halieaceae > Halioglobus. Next base: position 1,484 of record JBDWQQ010000023.1, on the reverse strand, counting down.
TACAGCTACATGGGTGATCACCTGACCAATACAGCCCCTGCCGCGCAATTGGAAGCCAAGGATGAGCAGGATCGACAGAACCTCAACATGGTTCTGGGCTGGCGCAACGATAATTGGAATGTCAGCCTATGGGGCAAGAATCTCACTGACGAGGAGTATGCAGTCCAGACCCTGGTTCCGTATCCCATCTCGGATATGGATGCCTACTTCCTGGCGCCGCCCAAAACCTACGGCGCGACACTGCGCTACGACTTCTAACGGAACTTCAGGACAGGCCACTATTTAGTGGCCTGTCTCATTTCAAGTTGGCAGGGAATCTACCGCACTGATCGCTGCGGACAAATGACTGGTGTCGTTAAAACGCCTGACGCTTAAACGACCCTGGTGCGCGATAAGATGACTGATAGAACCATTATCGGCGCCAACAAATGCGAAGGGTTCGGAGTTGGTGGCTTGTGACAGCACGCTGCCAATCACTCCACCGTGAACAACAACCGCGACTACCTGGTCCGGGTGCTTTTCAATGATGCTGTTAAGACCACGGGCAACCCGTACGTTTAGTTCCGCATTGCTCTCGCCGCCCGGGATTCTCCCCCACTCCTGTTGCTCACGCATCTCGATAATTTTCGGATGATTCTGGTGGGCCTTTATTCGAAAGAGTCCGCCTTCCCACTCGCCCAGATGAACTTCACGTAAGTCCGCCACCACAGTGGGTGTCATGCCCTTGCGCGCGCACAGTGGAGCAGCCGTTTCATGGGTTCGGCGCAGATTGGTCACGTATACCGCATCAATAACATGATCAGCGAGACGTTGGCCTAGTTTTTCTGCCTGCTCGCGCCCTGTTTCAGCAAGCTCAGGATCGCCCTGGCCATTAACCAGAGGAAAAGGATCGTCTTCAGAGGCCGCCCTTGATTCCCCATGACGAATCAACAGTATTTCAGTGGCGCCGGCTGGCCTGATAAAAGCCTGCTGTCGATAAGTTTTGGGGCTAGCCATAAATCGCGTTTTCCCAACTACTTCACGAGCAAAGAGTTGAGTAGGCCCTCGAGCACTTCTAGCGTCGTCGACTTACTCAGGCCCTGGTGATACCGCAAGCGATGCCACATATCAAAAGACGAGGCCGCATACACTGCCTCACGTTCGGCGCGAGACAATTGTGTCAATTCTGGCAGCCAATCGTCGAGGTCCTTGCGAAGACCACGCTGATAACGGCCGTAGTTCTTCCTGAGGGTTTCCGACCGCCACAACTGCGCCGTCGTAGAGAGAATCATATTACTCTGCGTTTCATACCCCTCCCCGTGCCGCTCCAGAGCATGCAAAATACGCTCTTGCAGGGTGCCGTCCCTGTCTCCCCCCAGATACAATGCCTCGGTTGCATCGCGGATCTGATCATCGATGGTGGCAAAAAGGGTATCCATATCCTCGAAATGACGAAAGAACGAACGAATTCCAACGCCCGCTCGGTCAGAGATTTGCTGCGCAGT
>JBDWQQ010000022.1:0-9721 GCA_039986455.1 Halioglobus sp. | reverse complement strand
CTTTCAAATAGATACAGATGAAGGCGTGGGCGTTGAGGTGGCTTTACAGTGGAATGACTCCTTCCAGGAAAACCTACTTTGCTACACCAATAACATTCCTCAGCGAGACGGTGGTACTCACCTGGCCGGCTTCCGCGCCGCCCTGACCCGAAACCTGAATAACTACATAGAGAGAGAAGGCCTGGCCAAGAAAGCGGCCGTGTCGACTACTGGTGACGACGCTCGAGAGGGCCTGACGGCCATTGTTTCGGTGAAAGTGCCTGATCCCAAGTTTTCCAGCCAGACCAAGGACAAGTTAGTGTCTTCCGAGGTGAAAACCGCGGTAGAACAGGCGATGAACGCCCGGTTTGGTGAGTTCTTGTTGGAAAACCCCCAGGAAGCCAAAGCGGTCGTTGGCAAAATGCTGGACGCGGCTCGAGCAAGAGAAGCGGCCCGCAAAGCCAGAGAAATGACTCGTCGCAAGGGCGCGCTCGATATTGCTGGCTTGCCGGGCAAACTGGCGGACTGCCAGGAAAAGGACCCTGCCCTTTGTGAGCTTTACCTGGTGGAGGGTGACTCTGCTGGCGGTAGTGCGAAACAGGGCCGTAATCGTAAGTTTCAGGCGATTCTGCCGTTGAAAGGTAAGATCCTTAATGTGGAGAAGGCCCGCTTCGATAAGATGCTGGGCTCCGCTGAGGTAGGCACGATAGTGACTGCGCTGGGTTGTGGTATTGGTAAGGAAGAGTTCAACCCGGACAAGCTGCGTTACCACAACATCATTATTATGACTGACGCAGACGTGGACGGCTCTCATATCCGTACCCTGCTGTTGACCTTCTTTTTCCGGCAAATGCGTGAACTGGTCGAGCGTGGCCATGTGTATATTGCGCAGCCACCGCTGTACAAGATTGCACGAGGCAAACAGCATCAGTACTTAAAGGACGATGAGGCCTTAAATCAATATCTTACGCAATCTGCCCTCGAAAATGCATCTATCTTCGTCAATCCTGATGCCCCACCGATCTCGGGCCAGGGGCTACAGGCGCTGGTGGACCAGTACCGGGGTGTGGCCGCAACAGTTGAGCGACTCTCCCGCCTGTATTCCCCAGAGGTATTGTGGGAAATGGTTTATGGGGCCTCTCTCAAGGTTGAAGATATGAAGGATGAGCAAGCCGTATCAGCCTTTGCAGACCAGGTAAGTGAGCGCTTACACTCAACAGCGTCGGGCTCTGCTACCTACAATGTCGTCGTGCGCAAAGACCAGGAGCGGCAATTATACTTCCCCGTCGTGAAGCTATTGGCGCACGGTGTAGAGACCGAGACCGAGTATCACCATGAGTTCTTCTCGTCAGGCGAGTATCGTAGCCTGGTTGAATTGGGCGAAACGCTCAATACGCTAATCGAGGAAGAGGGCTATATCCAGCGGGGTGAAAAAACGCTTCACACCCAGAGCTTTGCAGAAGCATTGGATTGGCTGATGGCAGAAGCGCGCAAGGGCTATACCATTCAGCGCTACAAGGGCTTGGGTGAGATGAACCCGGAGCAGCTCTGGGAAACCACAATGGATCCGGAAGTGCGCCGGATGCTGCAGGTGACGATTGATGATGCTATTGCAGCTGATCAAATATTCACCACCTTGATGGGCGACCATGTCGAACCTCGCCGAGACTTTATCGAGGAAAATGCCCTGTCTGTGGCCAATCTGGATGTGTAGGGTCGAGGCATAGACAGAACCCTCTTTTTTATTAGCCGGCAGCTCTAAGTCGCTCGCTGTCCTAGGAGTGTGTTAACGATGATTAAACCTTTTTTTCGCAACTTGCTGGGGTTGGCGGTTTTCACTCTCGCAGTCTCGGGGTGTGGCGCCCCGGAGCCGATCTCTGCAGAGCGCTATATTGAAACCGACCAGATGGTCGATCAAATTAAGCAAAACCTTGCTGGCTCAAGCAGGCTGACAAAAGTGGTTGATATCGACCATTCTCGCCTGGGGCAGCAGGCGGGGTCTCCCATGCCCCCCGCGAAGGTGGTTATCTTCTCGGATGCGGAGCTAGAGACTAAGCTCATCCAGCAAAATCCCCTGGTAGCGCTGGAGTTACCGATGAGGGTGCTGGCCTTCGAGGACACGCAAGACAGCATCAGTAAAGTCATTTTTAACAGCTTCGATTATCTTGCGGCACGCTTCCAGCTTGACGCTGGCAATGCCAAGGAACTCGGACAGAGGTATCAGGCGGGTATTAGTGAAGCTATAGAGGGTATCGCAGCTTCGTCGATCGCCTCATTCCCCAGTAATGAGATGAACCCTGACGGAATAATCACTATTGAAAGTCCCTATGGTTTCGAGGAAACCATAGAGCGGGTGAATGTCGCTATTAATGCGCAAGACGATACCATGCACTTTGGCGTGGTCGACTTTCAGGCCAATGCACGCGCCCTGGGGGTAGAAATAGCACCCTCACACATGATCTTGTTTGGCGGCCCGGGGCCAGGTGGTAAGGCGATGGTAGAGGCCGCAACCCTTGGGCTGGATGGTTTTTGCCAGAAGTTTTTGATCTGGGAGGACTCCGACGGGCGTATAAAACTTTCATTCAACGATCTTTTGGCGCTGGCAGATAGACAAGGGGTTAAGACGTCTTTACCACTGCGGGTGATCAACTATCGCCTGAACAAAACCTTTAGCGATGCGCTCGCGGACAATTAAACCCGAGATGATCAGCTTCCAGGAGTAATCCATGAGTAGAGAAAGCTTGTTTCTGTTGTTGGCTGCGGTGGGTCTAACACCGATAGCACTCGCATATGGCCTTGCACCTTCAACCACAGTTCCCATGTTGTACGGCGTGGAGGTCGATTCAGTAGGTGCCACGCATATTTTCCGAGCGGTGATGGGCCTGTATTTGGCGATGGTCATTTTCTGGATATTAGGCGCAAGGTCGGAATCGCTGCGTTTTGCCGCATTGTGCAGTGTCTTTGTCTTTATGGCCGGTTTGGCTGCCGGTCGATTTCTGAGCATCGTGGTCGATGGCATCCCCGCAGTCATGTTGGTGGTGTATTTATTCTTGGAAATCGGCTTTGCCCTTGTGGCATATCGATTGGCTCGCGCCTTCCCGGGCCGATAGCTCACTTCGACACTCATCCAGAACCCACACCAAATTATCTCAGGAAAGCACAATGAAGAGACTTGGATACCCCTTAAGTAAGTTACTCGCCTGCGGTGCAACGCTGATGGTGGCTTTGGCACCTTTTGCTTACGCCCAACAGGCTCAGGCAGAGAGCGAAGCGCCTAAGCCGCCCAATATCGTGCTGCTGGTCGGCGATGACATGGGGCTAGGCGACATAGGGCCCTTCGGTTCCGAAATACACACCCCTTCCCTGAATATGATGGCCAAGCACGGCGTTCGCTTTTCGAATTTTCACGCAAGCCCCGTCTGCTCGATTACCCGGTCACAACTGCTGACGGGTAATAATAATATCGAAATCGGTTTGGCGAGTTTTGACTATGCGGTATATCCGGAAGCCAAGGGCAAGCCGGGCTATGAAGGTTACCTCACGGAAAATGCGGTAACGATTCAAGAGTTACTGCGCGATGCGGGCTACGACACCTACCAGACGGGTAAATGGCACCTTGGCGGACAGCATGGTGGCCGCGGGCCTCATGAAATGGGCTTCACCCGGAGCTATGGCATTCTCGCCGGCGGCTCGAACCACTGGAACAGCGGCGACATGTTGCCAAATATGGCACACCCCGACTCTCAAAAGGCGGCCAAGGCTGGAAAGATCCCGCCCATGATCGACATGCCCTATTTTGAAGATGGAAAGCCGGTCGAGCGTCCGTTGGGTATCTACTCAGACGACTTATACACCGGAAAAATGTTGGGCTTCATGGAAGAGTCCCGGCGCGCGAACCGTCCATTTTTTGCCTATCTGGCGTTCACCACGGCGCACTTACCCATTCAGGCCCCGGGCGGTCTGGCCGAAAGGTACTATGAGCAGTATCTCGAGTTGGGTTGGGATGGTCTCAAGGCGAAAAGGATGCAGCAATTGATTGAGGCCGGCATTCTGCCTGAAGACAGCCAACTGCCTCCGCAAAACCCGATTACCCGCCCCTGGGACAGCCTTAGCGACGATGAGAAAAAACTTCAGGCCAAGATTTTCGCCACTTATGCGGCGATGATCGAATCACAGGACAGGCACATTGGTCGCGTAATGGATTGGTTGCGCGAAACGGGCGAGCTTGATAACACTCTGATCATTTATATGACAGATAACGGGCCGGAGGGTACGGACGCTTTCGGCGAGTTGGGTAATCCAGCGCTGAGCGGGTGGATGGAGGAGCACTTTAGTCAGAACATTGCGGATGTCGGCCACGGTAACTCCAATTGGCAGATAGGGATCGAGTGGGCCAACGCAACCACCGGCTCACTGCAGTGGTGGAAATGGTTTATCGATGAGGGCGGCATTCGGGTTCCCATGATTCTGGTTCCACCCAAATCCCATGGCGACGAGTTCAAGCTTCAGGGTGAAGTGTCCAACACATTCCTGTCGGTGAAAGACCTGCCGATGACGATCTTGCAATACGCGGGTGTGGAACACCCGATGACTCAGTACCAGGGCCGTGAAATTGTGCCTCCTTCAGGCAAGAGCATGGTGAGTTTCCTGGATGGCAAGGCCAGCACCGTGTACGGGCCTGATGACTGGACCGCCTTTGAGCTGTTTGGCAATGCTTATGTAGTGCGTGGTGATTACAAGGCGATCAAGGTAAGAACCGGGATGTGGGGCGATGGAAAGTGGCACTTGTATCATTTGCGCAATGACCCTTCAGAGAGCAAGCCGTTGGAGGCGGAAATGCCCGATGAACTGGCTGAGATGGTTGCACTGTATGAAGCTTATGCCGCCAAATGGCAGATTCAGCCGGTTCGGGAAGACTGGAATCCACAGAAAGAGCTGGGCCACTAAGCGTCCGCGATTAGCCTAGCCTGCGGCGCACCCAGCGTGCGCCTTGTTCTTGCAAGCGCTTCTTGGCAAGTCGATAATTGACTTGCCATAAGTCAGTCAAGTCATTATACACCTCACCCCTGCTACCCTATAGTTACCCCATCGACGCAGAGCAACACATTCAAAAGCGTCACTAACGATTGAAAACTTTAGGGAAACTAACCATGAAATTATTAGCTGCAGCATTAACCGCCATTGTCATGATGACTTCTATAGCACCCGCCGTATCTTATGCTGGCCCGGATGACCGACAGGACCGCAGACAGGAACGTGGCCATGCAGATGAGCGTCACGACCGCCGTGATTGTCGCCGAGATGAGGGCGTTGTCGGCCAGGATAAGCGGGAGTGCAAGCAGGAAGAAGTGCGCGACGGTGTTCGCGGCAATCAGGGAGAGCGCTTCGACCACGATGACGACTAAGCGCTCGTTCTTGAAAGTGGTGTCTGGGTAAATCAGCCAAGAGAACATCGTAAATGTCCTTAGCGCTGTATTCAGACCAGCACCCTGCCCCCAAGGCCGCTTTCTAGCGGCCTTTTGCGTTGCCGCAAACCATGGGGTGTCTATTGCCCGCTCGGTAAATGAAGTAGAGTTTGGGCTTGCTACCATTAACAGATGATCGGGGTGAGTATGGCAGACAAAACCTGCGTTGTAGTAGGAGTAGGCCCCGGGATAGGGGCCGCCTGTTGCAGGCTTTATGGCGAGCGAGGCTACAAGGTCGCGATGATCGCCAGATCGTCCAACTATCTGGAGGAAGTGGCAACAACAATGGCAGGCCCGACTCTCTGCGTGGCGGCCGACGTCACCGACGAGGCAGCGGTAACAGCGGCTTTGGAGGAAATAACCGAACAACTCGGCCATGTTGATACTTTGATCTATAACGCAGCCCGCGGCACCTTTGGCAGTTTTCTGGAAGTCAGGCCCAGCGATCTTTCGAAAAACTTTGAGGTGAACACGATGGGGTTGCTGTACTGCGCGCGAGCCGTCGCGCCATCCATGGTTGAGCGCGGCGCAGGATCTATTTTGGTCACCGGCAATACTGCTGCGACCCGCGGTGGCGCCAAGTTTGCGGGCTTTGCGCCTTCTAAAAGCGCAGCCCGCAGCCTAACCCAGTCCATGGCACGAGAATTGGGACCCAAACATGTACACGTGGCCTATCTTGTGATTGATGGCGCCGTTGACGGCCCTTTCGCCCGTAACCTGCAAAAAGACAAGCCGGACGATTTCTTCATTCAGCCCCGCGATATTGCGGAAACTCTCTGGCATCTGGATCACCAGCCGGAAAACTGCTGGACCTCAGAGCTTGATCTAAGGCCCCACGCTGAGACCTGGTAGCCGCTCTTTATGCGTCTCATTGAGCAGTTAGTGTAAAACGACGCCGTTATTCATCGGCCGCAAAAACCATTCACCGCACAGAACCAGCCATTTAACGACGCGGGCTCACCACTGGGCGAATCGCTATTTCCTCGCCGCCTCGGTTCTCCTATTGTTCTTCCCAACACCAGCGCAAGACAAGCTTGAGCTGGCGGTAAAACGGCAAGTCGCCGAATTGACACCGATAGCTGTATCTCTAGCAATGCGGCTATCAATAAACTCTTACAAACGCGGTATCAATCTATTAAGAGTTTCCTGACCCCTGCAACCCCTGGTGGGGGTCACTCTGGGGCACTGCTTGCGGAGGCAGTGTCCCTTCACTTGTTTCGGTCTCGCTCGGGGCAACTTCAACGGCTTCCAATCGCTCTAATTCGATATCAGCGTGAATGGGCTCTAATTCCGTGAGGTTCTTACTGGCTTTGCTTGAAAGCTGACGGAAGCGCTCAACTTTGCCAACCAGCCCTTGCTGGCCTGCCAGCCCTTTGACGGCCTGGTTATAGTGGTTATTGGCCGACTTCAGCGTGTTACCCAGCTTATGCAGCCGCTCGGCTACAAGACACACCTGGTTGTAGACCTCCCCGGCACGAGTACTGATCTCTCTTGCTTCGCGGTTGCTCTGGTCGATCATCCACAAGTTAGCGACGGTGCGCAAAATAGGCATCAAGGTGGTGTGTGAAACCATCACAACCTGCCGCTGATAACCGTAGTTAAACAGGTCTTTGTTGTACTTCATCGCTTCAATATAGGCGGGCTCTACCGGCATAAACATGAGGACAAAATCCGGGCTGTCGACGCCTGGCAGGTTGGAGTAGTCCTTGGAGGAAAGGTCGTCGATATGATTGCGAACAGCCTGCGCATGGGACTTTAGCGCTTCAATTTGCAGCTCCTCCGTTTCGGCGGAGATGGCCCTATCGTAGTCGACCAGCGAGACTTTGCTGTCGATCACAATACACTTTTGATCCGGCAATTTGATAATGAAATCAGGCAGTCGCCGCTTACCCTCCGCATCGGTAAAGCTCGCCTGGGCTTCGTAATGATCGCCGGGCAGCAGGCCGGCTAACTCCAGTGTCCTTTCCAACTGGGCTTCGCCCCAGTTGCCGGTTGTTTTCTTGTCGCCTTTAAGCGCCGTTGCCAAGTTAGCGGCCTGAGAGTTCATCTCTAGTCCGATGTCAAAAACCTTTTTAATCTCTGCTTCAAGGGCAGTGTTTCCCTTAACGGATTCAGTGTGCACCTCGTTGATGCGTGACTGAAAGCCACTAATTTGCTCCCTAAAGGGCTTTAGCAGAGATTCCAGCGACTCCTTGTTGGTGGTGGTGAAATTCTTACCCTTATCCTCGAATATGCGATTGGCCAGTAACTCGAACTCCTGCTTGAGGTTATCCCTGGCTTCTTTTAACAGCGTCATCTGGCTGTGGTGTTGATCTTCCCTCTCTTCCTGCTGGGTATGCAGGCGAGTGTGTTCATTTTGCAATGCCTGGTAGCGACGACCGTGCTTGTCTACTTCATCTTCCAGTTTGTCGATGGCGCTGCGGCCTTCCTGCAAGCGATCTCGTAACTGATTACGCTCTACTTCAAGGCCGGTAATTGTGCGGCTTGCCTCAGCCAGCTCAAGCTGCAACGCTTCATTGGATTGAGTCAGCTGGCCGCGCAGTCGTTCAACAATGCCCTGTCCGCGGACAATACCAATGAGCAAGCCCACGACTGCGCCGCCGAAAGCGATAGAGGCGGCAATAATAAGCTGCTGTAATTCGGTTTCTGTCATGGTCTGTCCCGTAAGAATGGGTACAGTTTAAAACAAGCGCGCAAAGATAAGCGGATTTATTGCGTCGGTGGCTGCGAGTGTGTCGCTTTTGAGGACAGGTTTTAGCTGAGGATATCGCGACTAGCGGCGGCGAGGTCTGCGTAGATGGCGACGGCGCCCGCATCCTTAAGAGCGCTTTCGGAGGACTCGAGCTGTGCCTGGGTTTTTTCACCTTTCCCGGTGAGTACGAGCATAGGCGTGCATCCCATGGCCTGGCCTGCCTGTAGGTCTTTGAGGCTGTCACCGATGAAGTAACTGCCCGCGACCGACTCGCCTAATTCTGTTTCAATTGCGCGCAGCAGCCCGGTTGCAGGTTTACGGCATTCGCAACCCTCGTCGGGTAGGTGTGGGCAGTAGAAAATACCGGCAATGCTGCCGCCCTGCTCTTCCACCAATTTGCACAGTTGGTCATGAATGGTTTCCAGATCATCGAGTCCAAAATAGCCTCGACTCAACCCGGATTGATTGGTTGCGATGGCGACCCGGTAGCCTGCCTTTGATAGGCCGGCAATGGCCTCGATGCTGCCAGCAATAGGCTTCCATTCGTCGAGGCAGCGTATATAGTCGTCCGAATCCTGATTGATAACGCCGTCGCGGTCCAGGATGAGTAAGGCCATGCTACTTGCCAACAACCAGCTGCGAAATGTCGGCTACTTCGAGAAACTGGTCGCGAAGTGCCTTTAAAAGGTTAAGTCGGTTATTACGTAATGCCTGATCTTCGGCATTCACCATAACTTCGTCAAAAAAGTGATCTACGGGCGCGCGCAAGCCTGCCAGGCTGGCGAGTGCAGCGCTGTACTCGCCCTTGGCCAGGTGGCCTGCGGATACTTTCGACAGTGCACTAAGGCCCTCTTCAAGTGACTTCTCTGCTGACTCTTGTAGTAAGTTAGTGCTTACATCACCAAAGCTGTGGTCAGTATCAAGCTTGCCGAGAATATTGGAAACGCGCTTATTCGCGGCGGCCAGTGCAGCAGCCTCGGGTAGCTGAGAAAAGGCGTGTACGGCAAGTACACGCTGTTGAATATCCAGGGGCTGGCTGATGTCCCGCGCTGAGACGGCGCGAAAGACTTCAACGGGAATATTCTCTTCCTCGTACCAGGCACGAAAACGTTCAATCATGTAGTCCAGCACTTGCTCAGTGGTACCGTCTGCGACGATGCCCTGGGGGTATTGTTGGGCGGCAAGTTCAAGGCATTCCCTGAGGTCCAGGTCCAGCTCTTTCTCGACGATAATTCGCAGTACGGCCAGAGATGCACGGCGCAGGGCGAATGGATCTTTAGAACCCGTCGGCGGCTGACCAATACCAAATATGCCTACCAGGGTGTCGAGGCGGTCGGCCAGACCGAGGGCGCAGGCGGTTTTACTTTCGGGCAGCCGGTCGCCGGCAAATTTGGGCCAGTATTGTTGCGCGATTGCCGCAGCGACTTCGGCGTCTTCGCCGTCGTGCAAGGCGTAGTAAGAGCCGGCAATGCCCTGCATGTCAGAAAATTCCTGCACCATTTCGGTGACCAGGTCGGTCTTGGCAAGTAGTGCTGCTCTCTCGGCCTTTTCGCTATCGGCACCGATTAGCTGTGCCAGCTTACCC
>JBDWQQ010000021.1:0-23339 GCA_039986455.1 Halioglobus sp. | reverse complement strand
CCAGAACCGCAGTGGATAGCGCAGCCAGCATCCATCCATGTAACCTGAAATAACCATTCATTTCCGCTCGCATCACCGTCATCTGGGCGGCTAATTCGGCGATTTGGTCCCCTCGAGCATCGATGCAGCGGCCTTGTTCATCAATTTTTCGGCCTTGTTCGATAAACCTTGCCTCTATGCTCGCCTGTTGCGTATCAAATCGAGAGTCCATTCGCGCATCTAAACGTGATTCCATTTCAGACAAACGCGTGCCTAAGGTGGCCTCAAAATAATCCTTGGTCACCAATTCGCCAACATAATAGCCAAATGCTTTGCCCATCAGCTCCGCTTGAACCTCAGCTTGTTGCTCTGGCACACCCGCCGCTTTAAGCCTGCGGGCATACTGCAATGTATCGAACGCAATTTCAGCCATAATACGCCTCCGTTGGCACAGGGTATAGCGTGCCATGTGCACCCTGAGTGCACCACGTCAAAACCGTCCACTTTGGTTGCGGTTATTGTCGGTGGATACGATGTCGCGGAATTTGAACTAAACCTGTTAGAATACGCGCCCTTTTGCACGGAACAGCACCTTGACCGCACATTACGTAGAATCTTCCCGCCTCCCCACCGTCTGGGGTGAGTTCGAGATGCATGGCTTTGAAGATGCTGAGAGCAATAAGGAGCATGTGGTTCTTACTCTGGGTGATGTAAGTAACGGCGAGTCCGTTTTGGCCAGAGTCCACTCCGAATGCCTCACCGGGGATGCCCTATTCAGCATGCGCTGTGACTGCGGCAATCAGCTTCAGGCGGCGATGAAGGCTATTTCAGAAGAAGGCAGGGGCGCCATCTTTTACTTACGACAAGAAGGTCGCGGCATTGGCCTACTTAACAAGATTAAGGCCTACAAACTTCAGGATGCCGGTGCTGATACGGTAGAAGCCAACGAGCAATTGGGCTTTGGGGCGGATATGCGGGATTACAGCTTGCTCAAGCCGATGTTTGAGCACTTGAAGGTAAAATCTGTTCGATTAATGACCAATAATCCACGTAAAGTGGCAGCGTTGAAAGAGCAGGGCGTGGAAGTGGTGGAGCGGATTGCCTTGGAAACCGGCAGTAACCCCCACAATGAGAAGTATCTCAGTACTAAGGCCGGCAAATTAGGCCATATGTTCGAGGCTCAGGGCTAGCTAATCGCTGCCCTCCGTCATCCCCGCGAAGGCGGAGATCCAGTGACTTTTAAAGTAGTAGATCGGGGTAATGCACTCCCTACCTATCCCTCTCCACAATATACCGCGCCAACCCCCTCAACTGATCCGCCGACTCCCCAAAATCATTGAGCGCCTCAATGGCCGCTGCCAACAGCCGCCGTGCCTCCGTCTTAGCCCCATCCAGCCCCAATAACCTCACGTAGGTAGGCTTGTTCGCTTCGGCATCCTTCCCCTGGGTCTTGCCCAGAGTCTCAGAATCACTCTCAACATCAAGGATGTCATCAACCACCTGGAACGCCAACCCAATATGCTGCCCATATGCATCCAGGGCTGCTAGCTGCTCCTCAGTGGCATTCGCTGCAATCCCCCCAAGTGCGAGGGATGCCCGGATGATAGCCCCGGTCTTCAAGGCGTGCATCTCCCGGAGCTCTGCAAGGCTCATCCCCGAATTCGTGGCCTGGATGTCGATATACTGCCCGCCTACCATGCCACTCATGCCCGCGGTATTGGTCAGGACTTTGATCATTCGCACTTTCTGCTCCGCAGAGAGATCAGGCGCGTCGGCTATGAGTTCATAAGCCCTGGCTTGCAGCCCGTCTCCCACCAGTATAGCCGTGGCCTCGTCGTAGGCCTTGTGTAAGCTTGGCTTGCCCCGACGCATGTCGTCGTTATCCATCGCGGGGAGGTCGTCGTGGATTAGGGAGTAAGTGTGAATCAGTTCGAGGGCGCAGGCCGGATAATCGACAACCCTCGTTTTTAGTGTCGGATTCGTTGCATTCGCGCCGCAATAGGCAAGCGTTGGACGTACATGCTTACCGCTACTTGCCAATGCGTAATTACTGCTGCGGACCAGATTTGCCAGGCTGGCGCCGTTGGGAGAAGTTTCGTGGATTGGATCGACAGTCGCCCCGATCAACGTGTCTGCGCATCTTTTTCTGTATTGCTCGATAAAAGAGAAGTCAGCGTCGCTCACTCCAATTCCTCGAAATCTGAACTCTGACCAGCAATAGGCCGTCCATTTTCCTCGAGCAGGAGCCTTACCTTTTGCTCTGCTTCAGCAAGAGAACGTTGTGCAGCCTTTGTGAGCGTTACACCCGCTTCAAAAGATCCCAAAGCTTCTGCCAGGCTAGTGTCCTCGCTCTCCAACCTGGTGGTGATGGCTTCTAGTTTTGCGACGGCAGATTCGAAGGCCAGTATCTCTGCGTCAGATTTGGGTTTTGAGGGCATGAGTGACTTCCGAATACCAATAATATATTTGAATTGTACCAACTCTGGCGTGAGAATTATTCGCTGAATGTCACACTATTTAGCAGAATAGACAATGTATGTGCGGTTCTGGGCTGATAATATAGACAAGCGCACTCTACATTAACCCGAGTTGAATAATGCAGCTTTCAGGCGGCCGTCCAAGTTGAACCTTATACCTGACTTTATTCACCGCCGCGTTGCGCACCGGCCGAATCTACTCAAAATATTTGATAACATCGGCTGGTTGTTTTTTGACAAGATTTTACGAATTGGTGTAGGCCTAGTCGTTGGTGTTTGGATTGCGCGTTACCTCGGTCCTGAACAGTTTGGCCAATTCAATTTCGCTGCGGCCTTTGTCGGTTTGTTCGGTGCCATTGCCGGTCTCGGCCTGCAGGGCATCGTGGTGCGGGACATCGTCCGCGACCCCGCTTGCAAGGAAGAAACCCTCGGTACCGCTGCCGTGCTGCAGTTCATCGGCGGCCTGCTTACCTACGGACTCATCCTAGGTACTATCTTCTGGCTGCGCCCTGATGACGCATTGGCCAAGACGCTGGTCGCCATCCTGGGTTCGACAATGCTGTTCAAAGCGAGCCAGGTGGCCATCTATTGGTTCGAATCGCAGGTGCTGTCGAAATACATCGTGTGGGTGCAAAACGGAACCGTCCTTGTTTTCGCCGCGATCAAAGTGGTGCTCATACTCAATAATGCACCGCTGACTTCTTTCGCCTGGGCTATCATGGCTGAAGCGCTGATAGTCGCGCTGCTCATGTTGGTTCTGCTTGGCCTGCGCGGTCCGAAATTGAGGCAGTTGCGTTTCACGCTGTCTCGATCGAAGGAGCTGTTGGCGGATAGTTGGCCGCTGCTGTTGTCTGGCATCGCCATCATGATCTACATGAAGATCGACCAGATCATGCTTGGACAGATGGTGGGGGACGAAGCGGTGGGTATCTACAGCGCTGCCGTGCGCATCAGCGAGGTTTGGTATTTCGTCCCAATGGGGCTGGTTGCGTCGGTATTTCCCACGATCCTGAGAGCCCGGGAAGTCAACTACCAAGCTTACATTGGAAAAATACAACTTTTGTATGATGGTCTTGTGCTCTTTTCGTTCTCTGTGGCTTTGACAATGTCATTTCTGGGTGAGTGGCTAGTACATATTCTTTTTGGTTCTGACTACAGCGCATCTGCCGATATTCTTGTGGTACACACTTGGACGGGAGTCTTTGTAGCGATGGGGGTGGCTCGGGGAAGATGGCTTATTGCGGAGAACTTACAGCATTTCAGTCACTGGTATATTCTCGCCGGCATGATTGTCAATATCGTCGGCAACTACCTGCTGATACCTATCTACGAGGGCGTAGGAGCTGGTGTCGCGGCGCTATTTGCGCAGATTACTGCAACAATTATTGTCCCCTATGTCATCCGTGAGACGAGAGTATCATCGATAATGCTTGTGAGCGCACTGCATCCGTATCAGTGGTTTATATTTGTCAGAAAAGCGCATAGCGAGCTCTATCGTGATGCGGGTACGCCATGAATAGAACGCTTAAGTTGGCAGGCGATTGGGCTCCAGGGCCTCTGCCGGTCGATACTTTCCCTTGGAGTGGATTGCTTTTGTATAACCTAGAGGGGCCAGTCCTGGACTCAAACAAGCAGGAATGCTTGAAAGCTCCCAAGGCTGGTCCATCTCTGGCCAATGCGAGTCTGCCGCAATTGCAAGGACCTACCGTCGCAGTACTAGCAAATAACCACATGATGGACTTTGGTCGTCCCGGTTTGGAATACTCGATTACCTCCCTCGATCAGCTTAACACCCCTCACGTTGGAGCAGGGTTTACACGAGAGCTGGCTATAGCCCCGCTGCAGATAGAATGGAATGGACTCAAAATAGGCATTGTCGCTCGCTGCGAGTCGCAGTTTGGTGTCGCTACAGAAGGCGGGCCAGGAGTGGCTGCTTTTGGCTTTTCTATATACAGACAAATCGCACAGCTGAAGCGTGAATGCGATGTCGTCATCGTCTCAATCCACGAAGCCGCTGAGATGTTTGCCTGGCCTTCACCAAAGAGGCAGGAAAAATTCCGCTCTTTAATAGAGGCTGGTGCCAGCATCGTGTACGGCCATCATTCGCATGTGCCACAGGGCTGGGAGAAATACGAGCATGGCTTGATTTTTTATGGCCTGGGGAATTTCTGTGTCGACCCGGATGCATGGTCCGGATATCAAAATACCCTGTGGTCGCTCGCTCCCGAAATCGCCTGGCGGGATGGCAACATGAATTTTCAACCGACCACATTAACTATTGAAGATCACAATGAACTTATAGTGGTGCGTGGTGCGAGCGAGTTGGAGAAGGGCGAGCATGCTACATATCTGGATTGTTGTAACCGCCCTCTGACTAATCCTGGCTTGCTGGCGGGTTTGTGGCAAGAGGTGTCGGTGCAAATGTATCAGTCCTACTACGCGAGATGGCTGGGGTTTGAAAGTAAGGAAGTAGGGACAGTGCGACGCGGTATTCGCCGAGCAATAGCGAAGACTGGTGTGACGAACTTGTTGGGCCGAGGCGCGGTAGCTGATGACGCTCACAGAGACGCATATCTCCTGCGGCATCATCTTTTTGTTTGTGAAAGTCATAGTGACGCGATTGCGACCGCGCTCGGGGTCCTGGGAGGCGAGTTGGAAGATGTTCGCTCTGAAGAAACGGCACGACTTTGTCGTGAGATGGTTAGTCTTTAGCTTTTAGAGATGCTACTAATGATTGGAAATAGGATTATTCGGTACTGGAAGTCAATGCGTTTGGCGGTCGATGTCATGATGCTCAGGAGAGTGCTGCGTCGGCACGAGGTCGATTTTTACTTCAAGGACAGATTCGGGATCATGAGTCGCCGGGAGCTTAGCGACGGCTTAGGATACATTTTGACAACGAAAAATTCATGCGATGCCGCGCCGTTGATTGAAGCTCTGGAAAAGAGGGGCGATAAGTTCGACGTTTCCTTCGATATTGGGTCGAATATTGGGCTTGTCACAGCTTTTTTATCCCGGGTTTCTCGAGTTTGCTATGCTTTTGAGCCAGAGCCTAATAACTATGCTCGATGTGAGGAGCAGATCGAGCTGAACCATTGCGCCAATGTGGTGATGGTCGACCTAGCGCTTACCGATGCGGAAGGTCAGGGGGAGCTGTTTGTTATGGAAAGCTATGGGCATCACTCTCTGGGTCCAGTTAAGACGTCGGGATCGAAGGGAGTAATTCCTATCAGGATGACGACCGTCGATCACTTTTGCGAGTTAAACAAAATTGACCAGATTGACTTCATGAAAGTGGATGTGGAGGGTTTTGAGAGAGAGGTATTTCTCGGTGCCTCAGGTATGCTGTTGGATAAAAAGGTATCTCTCATCGCTTTTGAGGTTTCACAGGCTCCGCTGGAATCACTGGGTAAAAAGGCTTCAGATATATTCAGCCTGCTGCGCTCTCTCGACTACGAAATTATAAAGCTCAATGGTGAGTCTTTTGCGGCATCCCCGAGCACGATCTGGCACGAAGATTTTTTTGCCAGGCCTCTTCGGAGTTAAGGCCTTTGGAGCAGGAAGTTCTCTTCGAAACTGACTGGCTGGCTTCTACGCCCGTTTTCTATGACGAAGTGCATGGGAATGCTGGAACTACATTTCAGGAAGTGATTAGCGGCGGACCTATATATACGGATATTCACGCTGAGGGACTCTTTAACTATCTGGATTTTGGATATAGTGTTTTCGGACAGACACCATTAAAGGAAGTGCGTTTTCTGGGGCCGTCGTGCCGGTTATTGAAGTCTGAAAATCAGGTGCTGACGATTGAACAGTTGAATGATCCTCTGGATCGGTATATTGATTTTAGGCTGTCTGAAAGTGACCTCATCGAATTGATCCGAGAGAGAACGCAGGCCTGGGAGGCATCGCTACCTGCAGACCAGGAAATTGTGCTTCCCCTGAGCGGAGGGTACGATTCTCGCCTGTTGCTATGGTCCCTCAAAGATCCGTCCCGAGTGCGAGCGTACACCTATGGAATATCAAAAGACCAGAGCCGCTCGATGGAAGTAACCCGAGCCGCGTTTCTGGCGAATCACTTCGGAGTGCGTTGGAAGCAGATCCAGCTGGGGGAGTATCATAAATATTTAGACGGCTGGAACACTGAATTTGGACTATCTACGCATGCTCACGGGATGTATCACTTCGAATTCTATGAAAAGATCCGGGAGGAACTGGAGGGCGAACATGCTTTGCTCAGCGGCATAATTGGTGATGTTTGGGCTGGCAGTGTTCCGCCACGGCTAATTGAGCGGTCAGATCAGTTGGTCGAGTTGGGATACACTCACGGGCTGTGCGCTGACCCTTCTGCATTAAGGGTGTTCGTAGATCACAAGCTGAGAGAGCAATTCTGGCAGGAGTTTAGGGCCTATAGTGGTGATTATCGTCATCAGATCATTACTACACTGCGTCTAAAGATCATCTTGTTATCATATCTTTTGCGAGTCCCCCGGCTGTTTGGCTTTGAACCCTGGTCGCCCTTTCTGGATATCGAAGTTGCGATGGGTATGCTGAATTTGCCGCTTGAACGACGTGCAAACCGGGAGTGGCAGCGTGACTTTTTTAGTAAAGTCGGCCTTGATCTAGAGAGTCGAGGGCTGACTGGTACTGAGCAGAACAGTCTCGACTATAACGCTCTGAAAAAAATACCCGTCTCCCCGCTTAACCGGGAAGCCCTCGCGAGGTATATAGAACCCGACTATGTTGACTGGGTAAATAGAAATGTGCGAACTAGCCCGATTTCTGATCTCCAACTACGAATTGGTGACTTACCGTTGATGGGGAGGTTGATGCGTAAACTTGGGGTTGCACCTTCAACAATCGAGGCTTATTCAGCCTACCAATGTTTGTTGCCATTAGAGAAGTCGCTGTCCCGATGAGCGATACTGGCAGCCAACTTGGATGTCTGTGAATTGAAATACATAATGAGATTTTCTCGCCTGTAACTCCGGGGTAGATAAATTGAAAGCGCCGATAGTATTGTTTGTCTATGCCCGTACCGAGCACACTCGAAGGACGGTTGAGTCGCTTCTGCGTAATACGGGCGCGGCGGATTCAGAGCTGATTATCTATGCAGATGGTGCACGCTCGTCTAAGGATGAGGCAGCAGTCGAAGAAGTATGGCGCTATGTCAATTCTGTCGCTGGTTTCAAATCTGTCCTTTTGCGAAGGAGAGAAAAAAATCTCGGATTGGCCGAATCGATTATCTCGGGGGTTACTGAAGTTCTTTCGGAATTCGAGCGTATTATTGTGCTCGAGGACGACATGGAGGTGTCAAAGCACTTCCTGAATTATATGAATGAAGGGCTTGATCGGTTTAGTAATGATGAGCGAGTAGCTAGCATACACGCATACTGCTTTCCGGTAACGATGCCCCTTCCCGAACTGTATTTCTTGCGAGGAGCTGATTGCTGGGGTTGGGCCACATGGCGCCGAGGGTGGCAGCTTTTTAATGGCGATGGGGCATACCTTCTGTCAGAACTGCAACGCCGCAATTTGCTGAGTGACTTCGATTACGGGGGAACGTTTCCCTATTCGCAGATACTACGTGATCAGATCGCGGGTGAAAATGATTCCTGGGCGATTCGATGGTACGCATCGATATTTCTCGAAAATAAGCTCAGCCTGAACCCGGGATCTAGCCTTCTTCGGAATATAGGTACGGATGCAAGCGGAACTCACTGTGATGTCACCGCACTATACGATGTGAGAGTCAGTGAGCGCGCCGTGGTGTTTGACGATATCGAGGTGCAGGATTCTGCCCCCGCTCGACTGGCGATAGAGCGTTTCTTTCGAGCATCAACTCCGGGTATAGGAGGAAAAGTGAAGCGATGGGTGAAGACCTCTGTTCAGAAGATAGCGGATGCTAAATAAGAAGTGGGTCCAAAAGTTGAGAATTCCAGGCCTTGGAAGAACCTGGGCATCAGAGGGAGCGCGTTTTGACGGCCCCTACCCAGATTGGGCCCAGGCGGAAGCGAACTGTACCGGCTACGACTCCGAATCAATTCTGGAGAAAGTAGTTGCAGCTACTCGGGTGGTGGAAAGTGGAGCGGCTGTTTTTGAACGCGACTCGGTGTTGTTCTATGAAGAAAGTTTTGTATGGCCGGTTGTGGCTGGCTTGAATTACGCTGCCGCGATGTCGGGTGGCACCTTGAACGTTCTTGATTTCGGTGGTGCGCTTGGAAGCAGCTACTTCCAGAGTCGTGGCTTGCTCGCCAAACAAGCTGAAATACGCTGGAATATCGTAGAGCAAAACCACTATGTGGAGGCGGGGAAAAGAGAGACCCAAGGTGATCAGCTTCGATTCTATACTACGATCGAAGACTGTCTTTCCGAGAACAAGGTAAATGCTGTTTTACTATCAGGTGTATTGCAGTATTTGGAGGAGCCATATGTGGTTCTCCGGGAGTTACAATCTCTGGGTTGTGAAGTGGTAATAATGGACCGTACAATCTTAAATAGTAGAGACGTAAACGAAATCTACGTTCAACATGTACCGGAGACTATCTACTCTGCAAGCTATCCTTGTGCCTCCTTGTCAGCGCGTCAGATAATTGCAGCTATGGATGAGTATTACGATTTAAAATCTGACTTTTCCAGCCTCCGTTTTCCAGCGCTGCGGTCCATTGATTCACAATTTAGGGGTCTGCTGTTTACGCGGAAGTAATTTTGAGACATATCATTCAAAAAGTATTGCGGCACACCACTTTGGTCGACAAACCACCAGTGATGGTGGACGTGGGGGCCTCAGGTGATCTTGACCGAGATTGGAGTTTTGTCGCTGCTCACGCCATCTGTGTTGCGTTTGATGCCGATACTCGAGATTTCGAGCTTGTGGAGTCGGAGGGCAACGGCTGGAAAAAGCTATACACGCTAAATCGGATAGTTTCTGAACGGTCCTCAGCCGAAGTAAATTTTTATCTCACAAAGTCCCCGTATTGCTCCAGTGCACTAAGGCCTGATGAGGCGGCCATCGAACCTTGGGATTTTCGCTCTCTGTTCACTGTGCAAGAAGAAATAAAACTACCTGCGACTGATTTGGGCTCTGCACTCGCCGAGGTGGGGGTTGATTATATTGATTGGTTCAAGACAGATTCCCAGGGTACCGATCTGCGAATATTTCGCGCACTCGATGATAAGGTGATAAGGCAGGTTAAAGTGGCGGAATTCGAGCCGGGGATAATCGACTCCTATCTCGGGGAGGATAAGCTGCATGGGCTCATGTCCTATATGGAGACGCAGCCGTTCTGGGTTACAGGCATGCATATTAAAGGCTCGCAAAGAATTGATCAGAGAGATGTTGATGTCCTGCCTGTAAGGGTGCGGAGGTATTATCATCGACTGCTAAAAACGGCTCCCGGTTGGTGTGAGATCAGCTATATGAATCAGTTTCAGGACGGGGAGCTCAACACTAGAGATTATCTGCTGGGGTGGTTGTTTGCGACCCTCAAGGGCGAACAGGGATTTGCATTACGCTTGGCTCGGATAGGAAGAGATATCGATGGCGATCCGTTGTTTGATGAACTCTACGCATTTTCCCAGAAGAGGTTGTCCCGTTCCTACGGTATGTTTGTGCTTAGCACGCTGGAAAAATTGTATCGCAAGCTGTGGGGAGAAGAATGGCGAGGATGATACGATTCTTTGAACGCCGGCCATCATGAACCAGCCTAAGCGAGAGCGTAAGGTATGAGAGTACAGAGATGAGTAACTATTCGGGTAAAAAAGCGCTTATCACCGGTGGACTCGGGTTTATTGGTTCCAGCCTGGCAAGGTCCTTGGTAAAACAAGGCGCCGAGGTTGTACTCGTAGATAGTTTGATCCCTGAATATGGTGGGAACATGTTCAATATCAACGATATACGCGAAAAGGTTGCCTTTAACATTACCGATGTACGCGATTCGCATGCCATCGAGTATCTGGTGAGAGAAAAGGATTATCTTTTCAACCTCGCGGGTCAGACCAGTCATGTCGATTCGATGAGCAACCCGCAAACCGATTTGGAAATCAATGCCATGGCCCAGCTTTCCATTCTTGAAGCCTGCAGAAAGGTGAACCCGGACATCAAGATAACGTTTGCGAGTACCCGTCAGTTGTATGGTCGCCCCGACTATCTACCTGTAGATGAAGAACATCCCGTGCGGCCAGTGGACGTAAACGGCATTAACAAGCTGGCTGGCGAGTGGTATCACTTGTTGTACAACAACGTTTACGGGCTCAAAGCCTGTGCCCTGCGGCTAACCAATACCTATGGCCCGGGTATGCGAGTGAAAGACGCAAGGCAGACTTTCCTTGGGGTCTGGATTCGCTTACTTCTGGAGGGCGAGTCCTTTAATATTTTCGGAGATGGCCGACAACTTCGGGATTTTAACTACGTAGACGACTGCGTGGAAGCTATGTTGAGGGCCGGTTCTGACGATGCATCAAACGGGAAGGTCTACAACCTTGGCAGTTCTGAAGTTGTATCCTTGAATAAGTTGGCTGATACCCTAATCAACCTCGGCTTTGGCGGAAGCTATGAATTAGTTCCGTTCCCGAGCGACAGAAAGTCTATCGATATTGGCGACTATTACAGTGATTATAAGCGAATATCCGATGAGCTAGGCTGGAAACCTGCGGTAGATCTGGCTGAGGGGCTGCGACGTACTTTGAGTTACTATAGTGAGCATGGTGAACATTATTGGTGAGTCAGGCTCGAGTTGCTACTTCCTCATAGCGAGCAAAAAACGTCAGGTTGAAACGCGATGATATTGATGAACGACTTCAAGGCCGAGCCTGCTTTGCTCAGACAGTCGATGGTCAATGCCGTAGCACGAGTTCTGGAATCTGGCTGGTACGTATTGGGTGGGGAAGTAAAGGCATTTGAACGTGAATGGGCGGATGTTTGTGGTGTCTCAAATGCTGTGGGAGTTGGTAATGGCATGGATGCTATTGAGATTGCCCTGCGTGGCTTGGACATCGGTCCGGGCGATGAAGTTATCACTACCAGTATGACCGCGTTCGCTACGGTACTGGCAATAAGCCGGGCAGGGGCATCGCCTGTGCTCGCGGATATAAACCCCTCAACGGGTTTGCTCTGCCCTGAAAGCGTGAAGCGATGTATTTCACCGACGACGAAAGCGGTGCTCCTTGTGCATCTCTATGGCCAGGTCAGGGATATGGATACCTGGACCGCGCTTTGCGCAGAGCACCAGATTTACCTGTTGGAA
The DNA here is from genome assembly GCA_039986455.1 of Halioglobus sp. Classification (GTDB taxonomy): domain Bacteria; phylum Pseudomonadota; class Gammaproteobacteria; order Pseudomonadales; family Halieaceae; genus Halioglobus. The sequence continues at coordinate 11,638 of JBDWQQ010000021.1, read as the reverse complement.
GATTGTGCACAGGCCCACCTGGCTCATTGGAAGGGTCGAGCCGCTGGTAGTTTCGGTGCAGCAGGTATGTATAGCTTTTACCCGACTAAAAATCTCGGCACTGTCGGGGACGCTGGTATCCTGGTGACTGGTAGTGAAGACTTGAAAAACAGGGCACAGCGATTGCGCAATTATGGCCAAAGCGAACGCTATTTCCATCCTGAATCCGGTCTGAATAGCCGCATGGATGAGATACACGCAGCGATACTTAGCGAGCGCCTCAAGTGGTTGGATCAGTTTACCGATAGGCGCCGTAAGATAGCCAAACAATACAGGGCGGGCATCTCTAATAACTTTGTCAGGCTGCTTTCACCGCCAGAGGAGGAAAGCTGCCATGTGTATCATCTGTTTGTGGTTTTAACTACGGAGAGAGAAGCTCTTCAGGCGCGTCTGCATGAGTTGGAAATACAGTCGCTATGCCATTATCCCGTGCCTGTTCACCTGCAGCAGCCCTTTTTGCAGATCAGTCGTGATTCTTTGGGGCTGGCCGAATGTGAGTTATTCGCGAGTCATTGTCTATCTATACCCTGTCATCCTGGATTGGATGACAAGCAGGTTGCGCTTGTCATTGAAGCGGTAAATGACTTCAGGTCGCAATGATGGAGCATTACGTAACTCTTTTTGACAGTTTGTTTCTGCCACAGGGTATTGCCTTATATCGTTCTATGGATCGAGTAATGACAAGATATACACTCTGGGTGTTATGTGTTGATGATGAGGCCTTTGAGGTGCTCCAGGCGCTATCTTTGCCAAAAATGCGATTAATGCGTCTTTCAGATCACGAGACAGATGACCTTCGCTCAGTGAAAGTCGACCGGACAAGGGGAGAGTACTGTTGGACTCTTACCCCCTTCGTCCCCGGATTTGTCTTCAAATCCGATGTTACGGTAGCTAGAGTGACCTATTTGGATGCGGATTTGTTTTTCTTGAAAGACCCTGTTGCCCTTTTTTCAGAGTTCGAAAAATCCAAAAAGGATGTATTTATAACGGATCATGGCTATGCTCCCGAGTTCGATAGATCTGCAACAAGCGGGCAGTTCTGCGTGCAGTTTATGATCTTTAATCGCCAGGGCAGCGAGCCAGTACTCACGTGGTGGGGGGATCGATGTATTGAGTGGTGTTATTCACGACTAGAAGAAGGTAAGTTTGGCGACCAAAAATATCTCGATGACTGGCCCGTACGATTTGATGGCGCTGTCCACGTTTGCGAACAGCAGTCGTTGATGCTTGCTCCTTGGAACGCAATGAGATTTCCCTATGGAGGCGCAGTATTCTTTCATTTCCATGAGTTGCGGATAAGTTCAGAAAAATTGCTGAGTACGGGTAACTACCCGTTACCCAAGCCGTTAGTGAAAAACGTTTATATGCCATATGCGAAAGAGTTGAGGTTGGTGCTTGAAGATCTGAAAGATGTGGGTTTCGAGTTTCGACCTCAAGCCGAGGCTCCCGGAAAGTTTTCATTGCTTCGACAGAAACTAAGCTCCAGTCTCGAGTTTATTTGGAACAACCTTCCGAAAAAAACCCTGCAATGGTAAGAGTCGAAACTCTGGCTGCGACTAGTATTTCGGCCCGGAAGTGGCGTCTATGCAACGAATAGACGCCATTTTTCGACAATATGCTAATCCATAAGAAAATACTTTCGGTAGAATTTACAAAAAATTTTATGCACAAAAAGTAGTTTAGTTCTCCCGCCAATTTTTTTGAAAGCGCGAGGTTTTCATTTCGAGCCTTGCCTCGTTGGTCGCCACCATCAGCTTCGATTGTAAGAATCGCCTGGTTGTTTCGAAAACATAGAATTCGATTTTTTGTGCTTCGCTCGATGTTTTTGGGCCTGACAACTGACTGCAGGTCTATGGTGTCTTCTTGAGATTTTCCTGTTTTAAATGCCCGTACTGTAGTCGCAAAAAAGTTGTGGATGCGTGGGTAAACAGCCTGCCTCGGTGTTTTCCCGCATGAGGTAGCTTGGCTTTTTTTGTAGTGAAGAGCGTCTTATTCGCGAAAATTTATACATAGAGCGTCGAATGGCGGATATATTATTTATTAGGTGATAATCTTTTCATCGAAAAAGAGAGTTTTTCTAGCTGTCCTCAGCTCTGTGTGCGTGGGAGATTTTTTCTAGAATACTCAGACCCAATGAAGAAATTCGGGTTTCGTGTGTTGGGCTTGCAGCAAAAATTCACGGATCTACGATATGTTAGCACGCTTAAGTTGACTCCATTTTATATCATTGATTACCCTATTTTTTGCACTAGCTCTGAAGTATTTTTTTGATGAAATCGACTGGTTTGGCTTCAGGTTGCATTCTTAGCCTCTTTATTTAGTGTTTAATCTAGATTACCGATTTGAACAGCTCAGGTTATGCGGCATTCTCCTGGCGACGCCATAAGTGTGTTCCGATTTCTGAATTGAGTTATGCTAAAAGAGAGCAGGGCTATGGGATTTATGCCCTGTGAGTCCAAGAGATTATATGTTGGCTATGTGAAGTGAAGATGTGGAAAAATTGAGAGTTAGTATTGTAACGGTCTGTCTAAATGAAATTGGTTCTATTTCCGATTCTGTTGAGTCCGTTCTTTCTCAGACGTACGAAAGGGTTGAGTACATAGTATTTGATGGGGGCTCTGCGGACGGAACACTTGAATATCTTTTATCAAAAAAAGGTGCGTTCAGTTATTTTGAAAGTAATATCGATGGCGGTATATATCATGCGATGAATAGTGCTCTAGAAAAATGTACAGGAGACATAGTCTACTTTTTGAATGCTGGTGACATGTTTTTTTCACCCGAAACTGTTGAAAATGCTGTCCATTATTTTGAAAAAAATCCGTCGCTTCAAATGCTTCTTGGAAAAGTTAGGTACGTCAACGATCATCTCAAGAAGAGAGGCGCTGATGGAGGTGTATTTCAGTTCAGTAATATACATGAGCTTTGTGCTACAAATATACCGCAGCAATGTGTGTTTGCGCGTATGGAGCTTTACTCTCGCATTGGATTATTTGATCTGCGTTATCGTATTTGCGCGGATTATGACTGGTTGATTCGAGCTTATCTCTCTGAAATGAAATTGGAATTTGTTGTTGATGTTTTCTGTAATTTTGACGGGCAGGGGGTCAGTAATACGCAGTCCAATAGAAGGCTGCGAGAGAAACGCATGATAGTGTTTCGAAACACAGGGCTCGTGGAGTTTTTTAAGTATAGTTTGAGAGGTATGTCTTCATGGTTGCGCTCCAATTTTTCGGCATGAGGATGCTTAGCATCAAGGATTTAAATGAATTGCATTCAAAGAAATGTTCGGTTTTCTATGTTTTTAGATTGAGGTAAATCTTTCATATGTGAGGCGGGCATTCTGTTGGATTCTTATAAGCTAGTTTTGCTGAGAGCATGTTGAGTATCTACCTGTATTCAGAGTTGTAGATGCTATATGGTCATGTTTTTTTTGGGCAGGGGTGAATCACGATTGATTCAATTCTTTGCCGTATATTTGCTGGGCATGCATTTCGGTATTCGTCACGTTGCAAGAAGATTAAAATGAAAAACACGTCATGTAAGTACTCCGGTAAGCGCGCGGTTCGGGTGGCCATTGTTTTGCCAAAGTTGGGCTTAAATGGCATACAGAAAGTTCATATTCAGCTTGCTAATCACTTTTTTCTAGCTGGACTGGAAGTTGATATTGTGACAGGTGACCCTTGCGGAGCTTTGCGCCATTCCTTACATGCAGATGTTGGTTTCTTTGATGTAGGGCGCGCATCGTCCTATCGTTTTTACATTGGGCTCTGCAGGTATCTGAAGCAACGTAAACCATCACATGTTATCAGCGCATACGAAGACGTCAGCGCGGTGTTGTTGTTCTTGAAAGGCCGCTTTTTTGGCTCATTTAACTTACTCCTCGGCTTTCATAACTCCATTGCAGGTCTCGCCGCCGATGGAGGTCAAATCAGGAAAGTTAAGTATCGAATTTGCTTGTACTTTCTCGAGAAGAACTTATCGTCAGCTGACTCTATAGTAGCTGTTTCGAAAGGCTTGGCAGCTCAGGTGGCGTCGACACTTGGGATAGCGAGAACGGGCGTCCATGTCATTTATAATCCTGTTATATCTGAAAAAATCGAGGACATGTTGAGTGAGCCCGTTGCAGACGATGTGAGAGAATTATTCTCTACGGTGACTGTTGGTTTCTTTGGGCGACTGAGGCCTCAGAAGCGAGTAGATCTATTGCTTAGGGCATTCGCTCAAGTGTTGGAAGTGACCCCTGCGCAACTCGTTATAGTAGGGGAAGGCGATGAACTGGACTCGCTTAAACACTTAGCGGAATCCCTAGATATCACCAGTAATGTACGTTTTGTCGAGTTTCAGCTAAATCCTTTGCCTTTGATGAAGATGTGTGAATTAGTGGTTCTATCATCTCAATTTGAGGGTCTAGGAAATGTGTTGATTGAAGCAATGTCGACTGGAACGCAAGTTATTTCTACCGATTGTCCTCATGGTCCTAGTGAAATTTTAGAGGGTGGGCGGTTCGGGCAACTCGTTCCAGTTGGCCAGGTTCGACCTTTGGCTGATGCCATTGTAAGCTCTTTAGAGAAAAATTTTTGGGTGGACAAAGGTGTATTGGAGGAAAGGGCGGATGGTTATAGCACCGAAAACGCAGCACAAAAATACTTGGCGCTCATGGGTTTGAGATGACTCGATCCGTTTTGACCTTCGGCACGTTTGACGTTTTTCATGTTGGGCATCTGCGGCTCTTGGAGCGGGCGGCCTCGCTAGGTGAAAGACTTATTGTAGGGGTATCTACTGACGCGCTAAATTGCAGCAAGAAAGGGCGCGCACCTGTGTATGATCAGGGGCAGAGAATTGAGATAGTTAGCGCACTGCGCTGTGTCGAGCATGCCTTCTTCGAAGAGTCTCTGGACCTCAAGGGCGAGTATATCGAGCGCTATAAAGCTGATTTTTTGGTCATGGGCGACGACTGGCAAGGCAAGTTCGATGAGTTCAAAGATCTCTGTGAGGTGGTGTACTTGCCTCGCACGCCAGCGATTTCCACTACCGAGGTGATAGAGAAAATCCGTTATTGATCGCTCTTGGCGATTACTTCCACAAGGCGATCAAGCTGCTGCGTTGCGGCATTGCCATCGGTGTGTTCGCCGTAAACCCGGACAGTGATATCCGCATGCATTGTCCCCCGCCTTTCCCGGTAGTTCTCGCAATCTGTGAGTATCGATGCTAATTGTTCCCGCAGGCTGGTCATATCTTGCACGACCTCCCCAAACCGGTACTCAGGCCCCAGTGAAAAACCGTTGCGATAGGGTGGGGGTACGTCCAAAAAAATCGTCGGCCGGTCCAAAGCCAGGTAATCGAAGGCGATAGATGACCAGTCACAAATTAATACATCGGTTTCCTGCAGCAGCCCTTCAGTATCGGGAAAGACCTTCATTGGGCAGTAGAGCACGTTATCAAACTGCTTTTCAATGATGTGAGCATTGAGGTGGCTGCGAATCACCAGCGTGGCGGCATTTGCGGCACAGATGTCGCTCAGAGCTTCGATGAATGACTCCTGGCTCTCGCCGAAGGGGAACAGCGAGTGGCCCCGGTGATTCTGCTGCCAGGTGGGCGCGTACAGCACCAGTTTGTTTTGCTTAGGTATGGCGGCTTGCCTCCGGTAGCTATTGATGGGCGTGTCACCCCGGAACAGCTTGTCGGTTCTGGCGTAGCCAGTGCTGATAACTTTTTCTTGAGCGAAACCAAACCGTGTCTCGTATATCTGTTTGAGAAGCGGAGATGACACCCATGTCTCAGAATAGCGATGCTGTAGTCGGAAGTCTTCTGGCACAAAGCCCTTGAAAGGTATTCCATGCCATACATCGATGAACTTTATGCTGGTGAGTCGAACCATGAGGCTCATTGCATGTAGGCCATGGTCTGTAATCATGGCATCGCAGCGGCCTGCACAAAGCATGTCTTTAAGGTTACTGCTACTCAAAACCTCAATGCCGGTTCGTTTCAGCTTGTCACGGTATTCAGGGTCAAGCGTCAGGAAGTAACAATTCAGTTCATCGCTGTGGGTTAGTAGCCACTGTTCATAAAGCGCTTTAAGATTACCAGAAAGTTGATGGCCGTATAGTATGATGAGAGGCTTTGCGTTCTCTTTGCGGAAGGGCCGCAAGCAAATGCTTAAGAGCGTATAGCAGGCTTGCTGAACCAGAAGTAGCCAGTGTTTGACATTGGATTTATCTATCTTCATAGCAACCGATTGCGCGTAGCCTCAACTCATGTTCGAGTGCATGTAAGGGCATCAACGATGATCTTTGATGGTGATAAGTCCGTGTCTTTGGGTGCAGTGCGATATTCTTTAAGATTGTCCAGAACCTGCCAGATTCTATCTTCCTGGTAGTCACAGATGACTGCATTTTCTCCGACACCTTCTTGTCTTTCACTAGTTGTGCGCATAATAATGCATGGCTTACCCATGTAATGGCACTCTTCCTGATTACTGCCTCCGTCAGTTATCAGAAATTCTGCACCCTTAACTAATTTGATGAATTGAAAGTAGCTGTAACGCGGTCTAAGTTCGATTTGACTGCAATTTTCTAAATTTTCAAAAAAACCAAACTGACGTAGTTTTTCTTCAGTTGGTTTGTGAAGGATAAATAGCAACGGTGTGCGAACACTTGCGTTAATTAGTAACTCGACAATTTCACCTAATTTCTGACTCGAAAAAATGTTTTCAAATCGATGTAGAGAGGCTACAGCGTATTGTTCCGTAGGAATGTCGACGCAAGCAGATTCAACATTCGATTCACTGATCCGCAGTGAATCGAGCAAGGTATTGTGGATCGTATTGACTTTGATTCCGCTATATTTTTCCAAGTTCGAAAGTGCCCAGGTTCCGGGAGCGAAATACATATTTGATAAATTGAAAGTCATTATTCGGGTTAGTTCTTCCGGGAATGGATGAAACAGGTTGAAAGAACGTAATCCTGATTCGACATGAGCTGACTTCTGCCCAGAAATTCGGCCAAGTAGAGAGCCTAGTAGTGTTGAGAATGTATCACCGTGATTGAGTACTACGCCTCCCTTGTCGCCCTGCCAAACCTTATCTCGATTCCAGAGGGTGAAAAACACGATGCGTAGAGACCAAAAGAGCATCTGCACTATTCCAGTAATATCGCGACCCTCATATAGCGTGATGTCGGGGTCTTTTAAACCGAACTCTTCTCGGATATTGGCAACTGTTGCCTGGTGTTGTCCGCTGAAAATAAAGTTGTACGGTATATCGCGGTTTTGTAGTTCGACCATTACCGGGGCCATCTTGATCAGTTGGGCCTTGGTGCCTAGGAAGATGTGGATCATCCCGGTTGGTTGCCTTTACGAGTTTAAGAGTTGTGTATTCCCGCCTTCGCGGGAATGACGATTGAAGGGGTGGGTTTGCCGAAGGGGGCTGCTGAAGATGAAGTTTCGTCTTCGTCTTCGTCTTGTATTGCATTGCCAAGGGCTCGAGAGTTGATACTTTCGGCTATGCCCTTGCCATCCAACCCCAGCTCAGCCAGCTGCGCGCTGTGATCGCTGTGCTCGACATACCCATCAGGGATGCCCAAGTGCAGAACAGGAGTGACAATGCCAGCACCAGCCAGCAATTCACTGACTGCCGCACCAGCGCCGCCGGCTATCGCATTTTCTTCGACCGTCACAATCAAATCGTGACTCTCAGCCAGTTCTCTCACTCTGCACTCATCCATTGGCTTAACCCAACGCATATCCACGAGGGTGGCGCCCAGCGTTTCGGCGGCTTCGCGAGCGGCAGGGAGAAGGGTGCCGAAGTTGAGAATAGCAACGCTGTTGCCTTCAAGGAGTGTGACTGATTTGCCTATTTCTAGGGATGCCATGTCCTTGGCGATTTTAGCACCAGGTCCCGTCCCACGAGGATATCGAACTGCCGCTGGTCCCGGGTGCTGGAATGCCGTGTGTAAAATCTGGCGGCACTCATTCTCATCGGAAGGTGCACCAATCACCATATTGGGAATACAACGCAGGTAGCTCAAATCAAACGCCCCATGGTGTGTTGGCCCATCCTGGCCGACCAGTCCTGCCCGATCGATACCAAAGGTGACGTCCAGATTCTGCAAAGCCACATCGTGAATGAGTTGATCATAGCCGCGTTGTAGAAATGTGGAGTAAATGGCTACTACTGGCTTGAGGCCATCGCAGGCCATGCCAGCCGCTAATGTGACTGCATGTTGTTCTGCAATGGCCACATCGTAATAGCGATCGGGGAAGCGCTCGGCGAAATCCACCATGCCGGAACCTTCACACATAGCAGGCGTAATGCCGACCAGCCTCTCGTCTTGTTCGGCCATGTCGCACAACCACTGGCCAAAGACGTCCTGGTATTTCGGTAGCTTTGGTTTTGGCGGGGCTGCGTCCTCGGGCTTTGCTGATTTGGGTTCGACCTTGTTGAGGGCATGGTAGCCCACGGGGTCTTCTTCGGCGGGTTTGAAGCCTTTGCCTTTAACAGTGCGGATATGCAGGAACTGTGGTCCCTCCAGGTCCTTCATGTTTTCTAGCGTCTTTACCAACTGCGGCAGATCGTGGCCGTCGAGAGGCCCTATATAGTGAAAGCCTAACTCCTCAAACATGGTGCTGGGCGCAACCATACCCTTCATGTGTTCTTCGGTGCGCTTGGCCCACTCCCAGAGGAAGCTGAACCGTTCCAGGAATCGCTTGGAACGCTCGCGCATACCCAGGTAGGTTTTGGTCGCCCAGATTTTGGCGAAGTAGGTTGCCAGACCTCCGGTGTTATGACCGATGGACATCTGGTTATCATTAAGGATAACCAGCATATTGGGTCGTTCATGGCCGGCGTGCGCCAATGCTTCAAAGGCCATGCCGCCGGTGATGGCGCCGTCGCCTATCACTGCAATGGCTTTGCGATCACTGCCCTGTTGGCGGGCGGCCAGCGCCATGCCCATGGCGGCTGAGATGCTGGTGGAAGAGTGGCCGACACCGAAGGTGTCGTATTCGCTCTCGCTGCGCTTGGGAAAGCCAGACAGGCCGCCGGCGTGGCGCATGGAGTGCATCTGCTTCATGCGGCCGGTTAGAATCTTGTGGGGATAGGTCTGGTGACCTACATCCCACACGATGCGGTCTTCGGGCGTGTTGAATACGTGATGCAGCGCCACGGTGAGTTCAACCACACCCAATCCAGCGCCGAAGTGTCCACCTGACTGGCCTACGCTGTACAAAAGGTAGGCACGCAGCTCCTCGGCAAGTTGTTCTAGCTGTGCCTTATCGTAACCGCTTAGTAGGGACCTGTCGGCGTCGACAGCATTCAGCAGCGGAGTGTCGGGAAGTGTCAATGGGATTTCAGAGAACATGGCGCCAATTCTATCGCATATTGGCAATGGTGTGGGTTTCAGTCTGTTGAATCAGCCAATAGCTCCGCGTCAGCTTCCATGGCAGATTTCAATAGCACGGATAAGCGCAAATACCCGTGTTCGTTAAGGTTCACACCGTCCGCCCGGTAATAGGACGCATTTGGTTCACCATCGGCATTTTTTAGCAGCGCGTTTATATCCAGAATTTGAATGCGCGTGGTGTCACTGGCCCATTCCTGAAGCAAGCGAACCGTTTCATCAACAGTAGCATTGTCGCTAGGATACAGTGGGGTCTTTAGTGGACTGATTATGTAAAAGCGCCTGGTAGACTGGTGATTAAAGTCCAGTTCGACTAACTCCTTTATACCCGCTACGAGTTCATCCGCATCTTTATTGGCGCGCAAATGGAATTCACTGCTGCTGGGCAACAGTACGATGCTGTGAGGTCGGTAAAAGCCGATCAGGCGCTCATAATTATGGATGAGGTCATCAACAGTCGCATTGCCCAGACCTCGCATCAAGACTGGGCGGGGCGCTAGCAAATCTTCCAAACCAGACCAGAGCTTAACGCGCCGGCCACCCACGACCACGATAGGTCGGTCGGGGAGTTTGGAGGCTCTGTCTTGACGGGCGTAGGCATCGATCTCCTCGGACCAGGCATTCGGGGAGCTGTCTAAAGTGGCCACAGTATCCCGCGACACCAGGTAAACCAGGTGCACAATGGGTATCAATAGCAGCACCAAGCAGAGGGTGCGTAATGTCTTCCAGGAAATCACAGGATCCGTCCCGGTCCTTTTATTTGGCTCAAGTGTCGCTGAAATAGTCACATTCAGCAATAAATGACCCATTCAGGGTGTGACACAGGTCGCAGCTTTAGCTGCTAAGTGTATGATTTTCAGGGGTGAGATGTAGGATAACGGCATGATCTACCAACGCCACATACCCCGGGACGAGCTTTTTGCCGCCCAACTAGAGATGCTCATGCAGAATGGGCAGCTGGCAACTGTGACTGCCCACCTGATTGGTGTGGCGGCGACCATGGCCATTTTCTGGCCATTTTTGAATATCACCACCATCTTGCTGTGGGGTGCCGCTTTTCTGATTCTGCTGTTGATGCGCTCCCTGCAAATGAGCAATGCACTGGTCAATCGTAGTTATTTGACCAACGCGAAAAGAGTCTATTTCAAACTGATCTTGGGCGCGGCTGCTACTGGCTCGGTGTGGGCGGCTGTTTACATCTATGCCGCGCAGCATGTACCCATCACCATGCAGTACACCTTCTTACTTCTGATCGTAATGATCACTGCAATCTCGGTGGGCTTCTCGGTCATTATCCGCGAATACTTTCTCGTCTATGTGTTTTCAGCACTGTGGCCCATTGCCTGGTGGAGCTTGATCCACTACTGGGAGCAGCCCTATAACCTGGTGATCGGCCTGTCGCTGTTGGCGTTCTGCGCCGTATTGGTTGTGGTGTGTAATCGGGTATACATGTCGTTTCGCAATATGATTTCCCTGAGCTGGGAGCGGGAGACCATGTCGCAGGAGTTGGGTGACCTGACAACTTCCCTGAGAGATCGTAATCGACAGTTGCGCGATGCTCGTCGTCAGCTGACTGATCTGGCGAATGTGGATGAGCTTACCGGCCTGGGCAATAGACGCCTGGTGAACAGTGCGCTGAAAGAAGAAATTAACCGTGCTCGACGCAGTGGCGCAAATCTTTCCGTGGTGCTGTTGGATGTGGATTACTTCAAAAACTACAACGACACTTACGGCCACCCCGCGGGCGATACTGTTTTGCAGAAGCTTGCGGATATTATGACTAAGGCCACCAGCCGAGCGGGTGAGGTGGTCGCACGCTACGGGGGCGAGGAATTTATTCTAGTGCTGCCAGGAGCATCACACGACTCGGCCATGCGCACGGCCAATCGTTTGAAAGAACTTGTTGAAGTAGAGGCGATTCCGCACGAGAGTTCCTCGGTTTCTGACGTGCTAACCGTGAGCCAAGGCGTGGTGACAGTGCAGCCCGATAGTGATTTATTGCCGTCTGAGGTGATCTCGCGGGCTGATAAGGCTTTATACGAGGCCAAGAAGAAGGGGCGGAATCAGATCTCTGTGTCTTGGTGATTGGGTGAGTGCGCATTGCCTGTCAGATAGTTAGTCCGATCGATGTGTTACTTCCGTACTTGGCAATTTCGTGGGCATATTGAACCCCGAACCCCGAACCCCGAACCCCGAACCCC
>JBDWQQ010000020.1:0-5036 GCA_039986455.1 Halioglobus sp. | reverse complement strand
CGTTGCGACTGGGCCCGTTCCAACTGAGCCGCAACGGTCTCGTATTGCGCACGGGTTATTTGCGCTTGGCCTGCATCGTCACGAATTTGCGACTGAAAGCGCGCATTAAGCTCAGCCAATCGTGCTTCAAGCACCTTAATTTCGGAGGCGAGCAAAGGGTCTTCCAGCTTAAAGAGCGCCGTGCCCGCACCCACTTCCTGCTCTGAGTCGACCTCAACGGCCATCAGCACACCATCGCCGCCGGCCCGCACCTCAGCACTGTCGGGCACCCAAACCACGCCCTCTGCTGTTGTATAACTGCGTAGCGGGATCGCCAGAATGAGCACTGCTAATGTTGTCATAATGGCAACGCATATACCCGCAGCCTGCAAGCGGTTTTCACGAAACACAGGACTGTTGGCAAGGAATTTGAGTTTGCGCCACAGCGGCAGCACCAGCATCGCGTTGAGCGCCCACAGCGCCAGAATTACCCCAATAAAAAAGAACTGTCCGGCAACGAAACTGACAATGGTGACCATAATAAATAGTCGGTAGCAAAAGGCCGAAATGCCATAAGACACAAACCAGCGCGCCTCGCCGGGTGTTGCCAAAGGCCGCTGCGCTTGCTTACTGCGCAACACGTAGCGCTGAGTCAGGTAGCCAAGAAACTGGGTTGATCGAGTGCCAAGGTTCGGAATTTCCAGTGCGTCTGAAAACACATAATAGCCGTCAAAGCGCAGTAAAGGATTACCGTTAAAGAACAAGGTCGATAAACCACCAATAAGCATGGTGTTAAATGCAACGGCGCGCAGCAGACCGGGCTGCGTTTCAGTCCATACCCACATCGCCAGGCTGGCGAGCATTAACTCCACCATAATGCCGGCAGCGCCTACCAGCATGCGCTTGTGTTTATCTCGGAACGCCGATGAAGCGGATGCGTCAACATAGGGCACCGGCATGAACACCAGAAACAGCACCCCTATATCGTGTACTTCACCGCCCCAACGTTTTACGGCATAGGCATGACCCAGTTCGTGAAACAATTTGATCACGGGATAAATCAGCACCATCACTAACAAATTGTTGGGTGCGAATGCTCGGTCGGCCAGGTTGCCGGTCAGTTCGCCCCAGTGCATACCTGCCAGCACGATTCCGGCAGTTACAATCGCTGCCCACAACAAAAAGCCCCAGCGACTAAAGACTGGATTCACCCAGGCAGCGGTTCTGTTTAAAAATGCATCGGGGTCTATCAGGGGCAGGCGAATCGATAAGGGGCTCATCAGCTTCTGACGCCGGCCCAGACGCTGTTTACGCTCTGTGCGCGACAGCAAATTCTGTACATCCACGCCCATGTCACAAATCACCAGGTCGTGCTGATGCAGCTGCGACAATAGCCTAATGACTTCAGTTTGCCCCGGGGCTGCATCTCCCCAGCGTTCAAGAGTCATATCCCACAGCTGCTGTAAGCTGCGCTGACCGTCCATATGACTGATCAGATAATGCGCAATCGCCGAAAAGCGATGAAAGCGGGAGCTGGTCTGGTCTTGCAACACGTACCAGACTTCCCCACGAAAAGACTGGCGATTGAAATGAACTCTAGGGGCGAGACTGGGCTGCAGGTCTGCTACGCTGTCCCAGACAGGGCTTAGCAACTCTTCCATAGGAACCTCAGAACCACTCCCACAGGGTCAAGCGCAGCCAATGGGTAAATCGATGCGTCCACACCCAGATAAGGCGCCGTTCTCCCGCATCTATTTTGCCTACCCCTTCCATGCCAGGGCGCAGATAGTCAGGAACCTCTTCCAGTTGGCCCTCGACCCTGAACACGTTCCTACCGTCCCAGGCTTCCGCCAAGGGTGTGACGCGAGTGACGGTAAGCGACATGCCTGATTCACTGCCAGATCGCAGGACTACGGTACCGGTCTGACCGACTTCTACACTGTTAATATCGCGCTCATCCACCAATAGTATGACCCGGTAGCTATCTAACGGGGCTATTTCAAACAGTACTTCGCCCCGCGCCACAGGTGCGCCCAGTGACTGAGAAAGATCCCCCGAAATAACCACACCGTCGAAGGGCGATGTTGCTTTCATACGCGCTAACTGCTCGCCCGCCAACGCCAATTGCGCATTCGCTTGTTCTAACTGAGCCTCAAGCACACGCACTTTCGCCGCCTGCCTACCGGCCACCGCGTCACGCATCTGCCGTTCCAACTGCAACGCCTCGCTACTCCAGCGTAATTGTTCCAGTGTCAGGTCGCGATCATCGAGCTGATAGAGCGTTTGACCCTGGGTGATGACATCCCCTGCCCTGACTTCGGCAGAATCAACGAAGCCATCAACAGGGGCCACAACCGCCTGCAGGATAGTACTTTCCAAGCGGGTATCTGCCGTGACCCGATAGTCAGTGTGGTACACAGCGAAAAAGGCGATTGCTAGCAGCGCAAACGCCATGATGGATTTGCGCACGTAGTAACGCTGGCCGAATAATTTAACGGCCTGCTGACGCAGGGATTCAATACCTCGGCGCCACCAGGACTGTTCGGCTCGCCGCTTGTCGTGTAATAGCGGGCCCAACACCGCGACGATCAATTCCAGCTGCTCCAGTTGCGACTCAGCAAACTCATGCTCAGATGGCCATTCCAGTGTGATGGCACCGAAATATTGCTCACTGCCTGGCAGGGGAATACTGCAAACCGCGTGCTCCGCACCTTCATCGAAAGTGGCGAGCGCCTTGTGCGCCTGATTAAGCAAAACTGCTTTGTCATCAAAATTGGGGAACACCACACTGGCTTGCTGATCAACAGACTCGTCCATGGCACAGCCGACGGCCTGTAATACCTGCATTTTATTGGAGAAGTCGCTGGCACCGGAAACGGCCTCGACACGGCAAAAACCTTTGTCACAAGTACCCAGGCTTACTCGCGTGCAGCCCTGCGACGTCGCTAATTCGTTGACTGCTGAAATTGTCGCAGCGTTAAAGCCCTCGTGCTCCAAGGCTGAAGCAGTGATATTAAGTAGCTTCACCAGCTCTTCAGATTGCGCAGCTTCACCTGTGGGCAGACGCCGGCGGTAGAACAACTCCAGCCACGCGCTACTCCAACGCAGGCCTCGCATGCTGGACTCTAGGGTCTGCTCATCTGCAGCGGCTAATTTCACCGCAATCAACGCAACAATCTGTTCTTGAATCAGCACCGGATAACATAATTGCGAATCTTGCTGACCCACTTCGCCCACCAATGGCAACACCACAGCCTGCTTGCGGGCAAGCGCTTCATCCACCACGTTATTCAAAGCGAGATCCACCGGCTGTTCACTCGGCCAGTGTGATGCCGAGACTAACTTGCCGGTTTCGCTGCGCAGCATGAGTACCGCGGCGCTTTTAACCCCCTGCAATTGCCCCAGCACGCGCTGTAGCCAGCTGCGGGCATAACTCGCCGGGCTGTCAGTTGAAACGAACTCACTCCAGGCATCGCCGGAATCTGGCTTGGGGTCTATCCCGGTGTTTTTATCATTATTGACTGCGTCTTGCATGAAGCTCCCTACGCAAAATCCTGGTCACAAAAATCGATTAATGCTTTGTTTCGCCACAACAAAAAATGGCAGGAACAAGCCTGCCATTATTCGACTTACTCGCCCACTGGGCCAGTAAATTGTGTAGCTAAAAGCTTATTCTTGCGCAGCTCCCAGGTTCAGCTCACCAAACTTATTCTCGTAGTCTGCCACTACTCTGCCCAGAAGAATACTCAGGCGCTTGGCTGCATAGGGGTTGAGTACAATTCGGTTATCCAGTTCGACCGTGAGTTCCTTGGACTCTGCACCGCTCAAGGACTGGTTGGTGCCGAAAAATACGGACACTTCTTCCCTAGTGCTGTTGGCGTTTACCACATTGGCGTACGAGGTACTCATGCTGGAAGAATCCCAGTTAACTTTTAGTCCTGAAGCCTCTGCCGGGCTTTTCTCTTCCGCTTGTTTATCTTTTGACACTAACACTACTCCTCATTATCAATATTACGGAGCCAGTGGCCCCTGCGTTTTACTAGAAACTATCGTTCCAATCGACCTGGGCGTTTTGCTCGCTCGAGTGATCAGTAGCCATGGAGGCTGTCGCAACTTCTACCCAGCCATGATCATGCTCGTCGCTCGCAGTTGCCGCCAGACCACTGTCGTCATTGAAGGTATATACGCTACCCTCAGCCAACAGCCCGGCAGAGCGAACACCCGCATCCAGCGACTCGTGCATCACGCCGCTATCGCCGTGCTCCATACCCAGCTGGTGGCCTATCTCGTGCATCACCACACTCAACAGGTCCATCTTGTTAGACGCGCCGTCGATGCCGCTCTTACCGGCAACGAATTCCTCGTCTTGCATGGCAGTGGAGTCTACGAACCAGCCATGACCGGCGGCGGTTGGGTCTACATAAATAGTTTTGCCATCGCCAGATGCCTGTGCCAGTTTTAGACCGCCAAGATCCGCAATCTGCAGATGCATGCTTGCCAACTGCTCCAGCTGTTCTGGTGACAGTATGCCCGCTTCAATCCAACGCTCTACGGCTGCGCGACCTATCTGCTCCAAATCTTGAAAGCTCAGTACATCGACAGCTGTAACATGAACCGGTGCCTGATCGGCGTGAAGGGCCTTTGGATCGGCTTCAACGTCACCAACGTCATCGATTTTGCCCTTGGCTGTGCCGGGCTGTGGATCCCTGGGCTTACCCGTCTGATCTTTCCATAGATCATCTTTCTGCGTCACTATGCCAAGCTCACCATCATAGTCATCCAGTGAGGTATCCGCACCTGAACCTATGCCAAGATCGATCAGGAATTCCACCGTATCTGGCGCTATCTTGCGATTGACAGTGGGAGCACCGAACTGACTAAAGGGCACATAGAAGCTGTTGAACTCACCTGTCCAGTCGAACAAGCGATCACGACCTGTGTTGGCGATAAGCACATCTCGCCCGCCACCGCCAAAGGCGAAATCACCTTCAGCGTAGTCTTGATTGTCTTCCACACCCAGTGTTGAAAGATTGTCGTCGGCATTCAATAGGTCGTTG
>JBDWQQ010000019.1:0-6866 GCA_039986455.1 Halioglobus sp. | reverse complement strand
CATGTTCCAGAGGTCTACCACACCACTCGTCGAATCATAGAGATGGAATATGTCGATTCCGCTAGCAGCCTGGCAACGGCCTTTACAGGTATGGGTAAGCGCGCAGAGCTAAGAGCAAGACGCAAAGTCGGACGCACGTTTTTGCACACGGTGCTCTCACATATGTTCATCTATCAGGAGTTTCATGGGGATTTGCATCCAGGCAACCTGATGATAGACACCGAACATGAATTGCATTTTATTGACTGGGGTAACAGTGTGGATGTCAGCGAAATTTGGCGTCCAGCGACTCGTTATCTGCAGGCTATATTTGCCGCCGACGCAGAGGCTATAGCTGAAGCGATGCTGGCGTTGGGAAGTCATCCTGAACAACAGCAGGGTAGTCAACGGGAAATGACAACTCTAATAGAAGAGGCGCTGGCTGAATCCAGGCTTGCCCCGCTGGGCATGGATTTTCCGTTAGTACTTTATAAAGAGGGCGCAGAAGGGCTGAAGCGACGACTTGAGTTAGCTATGGGGTTGGCCGCAGTCATGAGCCGTCAGGGCATAGTGATCAACACGCAGTACATGCACCTCAGTCGTTCGATTACCGCAATGCTGGGCTCTTACCTCAGCATTTATAAAGGCGCCTCACGCCTGGTATTGGCGCAAGATGCTCTCGTTGTTATGTGTCGTTTTCCCTCGCTGGAAGCGTATCGGCAAGCCACAGGCTACCGTAAACGACTATTGCGGCAGGTCGCGAGAGATCTGCCCGCTGGACTGCGCAAGAGAGTGCGCCGCAGTCACGAGCTCGTGCCTGCCTCAGCGTAATCTCAGGCGATCACGCCTGTATCGAGCAATGCCTGAATTTCAGAGTCTGTGTAGCCTGCCTCGTCGAGAATTTCTTTGCTGTGTTCGCCTAGCCTCGGTGGGTGCCGGGTAAGACTGGCTGGAGTCTCTGATAAATGGCCGGGGTAACGCACGTAGCGCATCGTTCCGATGTCGGGATGCTCAGCTTCAAATAGCGTGCGGTTGTGTATTGCCTGCGGATCTTCAGCAAATTCTCGTATGGTTTTCACTTTCCCAAAGGGCACGCCGTTAGCGTCAAAGCGCGCGAGTAATTCGTCGGTTGGCCATTTCGCGATTTCAATTTCGATGGCGTCCAGCCAGGGTTCAAACTGGGCCACTCTTTCACCGACATTGCGCATACCTTCTCGTTCAAGCAGCTCAGTGCATTCCAGCGCTTCGCACAGGCCCTGAAAATGATTATCTTGCAGCGCCATGCCAACAACGTGGCCATCCAGAGTTGCAAAGGTACGTAATACGGCCAGTGGTTCTGGGTCCGGCATGTCAGAAGGCTGGAAGCTATCTACAGGCAGCATGTCCGGTAAGGAGTTAGCGGCGTAGGCGTCGATCATAGGGACATCGACTCTTTGGCCCTTGCCTGTTCCGTTAGTACTGTCACGCGCGTAAAGTGCCGCGAGCACGACACCCGCGGCAGTGGTTGCAGTGGTTTTATCGACAATAGCTGACTGAATCAGCTGCGGCTTACCGCCAAAGGGTTTTCCTTGTATATGCATCATGCCGACCAGTCCCTGGGCAATAGGATCGTAGGCAGGGCGGTTAGAATAGGGCCCAGTGGGGCCAAAGCCGGAGATTGCTGCGTAAATAAGACGGTCATTGATCGACTTCAGTGACTCGTAGCCAATACCCAGCCTGTCGGCAACGCCGGCCCGAAAGTTCTCAACCACGACGTCAGCCTCAGTTGCCAGTTTTTTTAGCACTGCCACGCCGTCGTCGGATTGGAGGTTGAGCGCCAGACTGCGTTTATTGCGGTTCATTTGGCAGTAGAAGCCGGTAAGACCGCCTTTGTCGGGCGGCGCCAGCCAGCGCGAAACCTCACCGTGCAGAGGCTCAATTTTTATCACTTCGGCGCCCAGGTCTCCCAGCATCTGGCTGCAGAGTGGGCCGGTAATCATCGAGGTGATATCGAGTACTCGAATACCTTTAAGCGGCCCGTCTGTCGCACCATCCAAATTAACATTCATGCTGAGGTCCTGAGTTGTTTTAGATAATTGTAGTTAAGCTGGTCTCCAAGCCACAGGTTGGAATCTGCCAAATCCGCCTGCATTAACGATCAGCTATCGTGATGACTTGAGTATAGGCGCTCGCCTGATAAGGTAGGCGCTGTTTTCTCACACTTTGGGTTTTTCATGTCAGTTCGTCCACGCCGCTCCATGCTCTATATGCCAGGTTCGAATAGCCGCGCACTGGATAAAGCCCGCACACTCGCAGCGGACAGTCTTATCCTTGACCTGGAAGACTCGGTGTCTCCAGATGCCAAACAAACAGCTCGGGATCAGGTAATGGCCGAGTTGGAGGCCGGTGGATACGGCCACAGGGAACTGATAGTGCGTATCAATGCGTTTGATTCGCCGTGGGCGCATGACGATATCCAGAGCTTGGCTAAGGTGGCAAGTCCTCCCGACGGTATCTTGATACCCAAAGTATCAAGCGCATCTGAAGTGTGCGATGCAATCGCTGTTATCGATGCCAGTGGTTGCGATCGCGATATAGACATCTGGCTGATGGCGGAAACACCCCGCTGTATTCTCAATATTGCCGAGGTTACCTCCGCTCATCCGCGGCTAAAGGGATTGGTACTGGGGACGTCTGATTTGTCCAAAGATACCCGCGTCAGGCACACAGAGGATCGGCTCGGCTTTATCGCGGCGTTAAATCTTTGCGTTTATGCGGCGCGCGCCAATGGACTTGAAGCCATTGATGGTGTGCAGTTGGACCTTGAAAACGAAGCTGCCCTAAAGCAGTCATGTGAGCAGGGCAGGGACCTTGGTTTCGATGGTAAGAGCCTCATACACCCTAAGCAACTGGATATAGCGAACGACATTTTTGCACCGGGAAAAGATGAAGTCGACGCTGCAGCGGCCATTATCTCGGGCTTCGAAGAAGCTGCCAAAGAGGGCAAGGGCGTTGTCGTTATCAATGGGCGCCTGGTGGAAGCCCTGCATGTAGAAGAGGCAAAGCGCTGCCTGGATTTGGCGGCCGCAATAGCGAATCAGGAATAAAGCAGTGACCATTGTGGGCTCTGCTCAGTGGGTGTCTCAGTCCCTGTGAAGTACGTCGATAATTTCGTTACGTAATAGTCGTGGGTCTACAACTTTATCGAAAGCCATGGCGTCGGCTGGCACCCAGGCCCCGGATTGCAATTCCTGTAGCTGGCTTGCTTCCTCTTCGGTGACCTTTGCAGCCTCCGCGCCACCTATTGCCGGAACACCCCCCAGTGATACAGAGGGGAGGGCAATGTTAATTGCCTGTCTGTCCCAGGGGTTCATGCCCATCACCGATGAACCAAAGCCAAAGGCTTTACGCAAAGTGACCACTATTTTCTGGCCTTTATAGCGTCGCTGGGCCGCAAACATTTGGCCTGCAGCCTTGAGGACGCCTTCGGCCTCTGATTGAGGGCCGGGCATAACGCCCGGGTTATCCAGTAGCATGAGCAGTGGTAGATCAAATTGGTTGGCGACATCAATGAAGTGGGTCGCTTTTTCTGCTGCCGGGCGCGTGATAGCACCTGCCATCACCAGAGGTTGGTTCGCAACGATCATCATCGCAATGCCGCCGATGCGCGCCACGGCGCAAATAATAGAGCCACCAAAGCCAGGTTGTAGCTCAAAGACCGACTCCTCGTCCGCCAAAGTGGCGAGAAGCAAGCGCATGTCGTAACTTTGGTTACCCGCTGGTGGCAGTAAATCCAGTATATCTTCACGAATACCAGGCTGTGCCGAAGGCGAGTCGGTGAATTGATCCGCACGCTCACCAGCCCGTTGTGGCATGAGCGAAAGGTAATACCGCACCTGCGAGAATGCATCTTCCTCGCTGATCGCCAAATTATGAACGACGCCGCTGCGCGTGGCATGCATGTGTGCGCCACCGAGCTCTTCTGGCGTGGCGGTCAGGCCCAGTGAGGCTTCCACCAGAGGAGGGCCTGCGGTAAACATGGCTGCCCCTTCAAGCATGATGATGAAATCTGCGAACATGCCAGTGAGCGCGCCGTGACCGGCGGATGAGCCCAGTACCATGCTGACAACGGGAACGACCCCCTTCAGGTCAGCCACCAGCTGGAGATCGTTGGGGGTATTGGGATAGCGCTCTTGAGTGTTGCCCGCGCGTTCGCCAGCGCCATCCAGAATGATCACCAGCGGCAAGCGCTGTTCCAGTGCGAGTCGCACGATACGAGCACGCTTTGCTGCATTGGCGTGGCCAATTGACCCGCCTTTGACCGTGAAATCTTCTGCCAGCGTAACAACACTATGGCCATTCACCTTGCCGGTGCCGCCCACACAGCCGTCGCCTGCCAGCGCGGGGTGGCCAGCGGGGTGGTTGCCACCGGCGAGTGCGCCAATTTCATTGAATGTGCCTGGGTCAAACAAAAGATCAATGCGTTCTCTTGCCGACAGTCGCCCCTTGGCGTGTTGCTTGGCAACCTTCTCGGGGCCACCCATGTCCTCAGCCTGCGACTGCCGTGTTGACAGTTGGCCCAACAGGTCTTCCCAAAGCTTACGGGATTCCGTCATTATGCTGCTCCAGTATCACTGCCTCTACTTTATTTGATTGCGGACATATAGGACACTCGTGACGCGACAAAACAACGCCAGAGAATAAATATGTCTACTCAAAAGTCCCTGCATGAGCTTCCTGGAACATGAGCGGCAAGCTAAAAACGACTTTGGCTGTTGCCATCTTGCTCGTTCTCGCTGGAATTTACAGCGCCTTTTCCTACGTTAAAGCCGCTGCACAGGCCTATGTTTATGGCTATCCTCTGGTGCTAGTGGAATTGACCCGGCAGTCGCAGACAGCGTCAAACCCTGTCACTGCGTTCAACCACGGGCGGGTTTTCCCCGATCACACTTTTCGTAATGTGGTGCGCCCCAACAACGACACGCTCTACAGCATCGCCTGGCTGGACCTGAAAGATCATCCCGTCGTTTTGAGTGTTCCGGACACACAAGGGCGTTACTACGTGATGCCATTAATGGACGCTTGGACCAACGTATTCGCCACGGTGGGAAAACGCTCTCACGGCACCCACGCCGGCGAGTATCTCATTGTCGGCCCTGAATGGCAGGGTGAAATTGAGCAAGGCAAGAAGCTCATTCGATCGCCTACCGACATGGTGTGGATCATTGGCAGAATTCAGACCAATGGTCCTGAAGACATCGAGAATGTTGTCAGTTTGCAGGATCAGTTCTTACTGACGCCGCTCACGTCACCTGCGTCAACTAGGTCACCTACGTCACTTAGTCAGCGCAACACGCAAAGCGTCGAGGCTGATATCGACGGCGAGCGTTCTCTGGTGACAGAGGTACATTCAGATCCCGCCCAAACCATTGAGGACATGAGTGGTAGAGCATTCTTCACGCTGTTTTCTGAATTGCTTTCGAGTCAATCGCCTAGCTCCGCGGATGCAGAAATACTTGCCACCATTGCCAGTGTTGGTCTGGTGCCTGGCGAATCGTTTAACACGGGGCCAATTTCAAGTTGGCTGCTGGATTTAGCCAAACATTACACGCACGAGGGCATTACTCGCCAGTTGGCAAAGCAGTCTTCCTTGGAGAATGGCTGGTCTGTAAGACGAGACCTGATTGGTGTTTATGGTACGCATTATGGTGTACGTACCGGTGTCGCCATGGTGGGTCTGGGCGCGCTGCCGCCGGAGGAGGCCGTTTACCCTAACACCAAGCTGGATGCAGACGGCAATCTGTTGACAGGCGTCAAATCCTATCGATTACATTTCCCCGCAGGCGAAACACCGCCCGCCGATGCGTTTTGGTCCTTAACCGTCTACGACGAAGCCGGCTTTTTAGTATCGAACCCCCTTGGTCGTTATGCGATAGGCGATAGAGACCCTCTGATTTACAACCCTGATGGCTCGTTGGATTTGCACATCCAGCACTCAGCGCCAGAAACTAAAGACGCTCAGGCAAACTGGCTCCCCAGTCCGCCGGGAAATTTTGCGCTGACGATGCGAATCTATCTTCCACAGCCACGTTTTCTGCAAAGTCGTTGGCAGCTGCCGCCCGTGAAGCCTGTTGACTGACATTTTACTGATTGACAGTCAAAGGCAACTTCCCTAGAGTCCTCGACCGGTCCAGGTGCCTATCCCCCTGAGCTTTTGCTCAGTCACGATAGGTTAAATGGGAAGTGAGGTGATGCACTGCATCCTCCTCCGCTGCCCCCGCAACGGTCAACAGCATGTGCTGAGAGCCCGAAACCAGCCAGAACCAAGCAACGATGGAGCGGAGGGCTTCATACACGGTTGCCCAGCGCCTACGCTGTGTTTCCCGGATCCCCTCCCTCAGTCGCCCATTTTGGCAATTGAGGATCTCAACATGAACAAGCTAATTCCTGCACTCGCTGTGGCAGTGGCCACGAGTGCGGTTTCCGCACAAAACAGTAACAAGCTCGAAGAAATAATCGTCGTCTCGTCGCGTGTTCCCATGCCCCTCAGGGAAGTTGGAACTTCGGTGTCAGTAGTCTCGGGCGGTGAAATTCAGTTTCGTGGTTTTGCGTCGCTTTACGACGTGTTGCGCACTCAGCCAGGCGTGGCGGTAACGAACACCGGCGGCATGGGAGCACCGGCTACCGTTCGCATACGAGGTGAAGAAGGCTACCGCACGCGCGCGTACGTAGATGGCATTGATGTATCAGACCCTTCTGGCATTCAGATTAGTCCCAACTTCGAGCATTTGATGAGCGCGGGTGTTAACCGAGTCGAAATTCTTCGCGGACCACAGGGTTTGATGTACGGCGCCGACGCAGGTGGCGTTATCAACATCCAGACAGATACAACACGCGATGGATTCTCT
>JBDWQQ010000018.1:0-87616 GCA_039986455.1 Halioglobus sp. | reverse complement strand
GAACCACCGGAACCGCCTCCTACCTACCTTCCTATCACGGAAGCTCAAATACTGACGCCGCCGGATGTGGGTAATCTCGCGCTATTGGCGCAATCATTCGAGTTGGCGGATGTAGGGTATCAGGATGAAGAGTACTTCATTGAGGGCGAGGCAAGTGCATTCACCAATGTGAATGAACTGTTACCCGACGGCAATTGGGAGGCAGAACCTGCGGAGCAGCAATCGTACCGTACTCGGATTGTTGTTCATCGCCCTGAGCCGGGCAGAACATTCAGTGGTACCGTCATTGTGGAATGGCTGAATGTCACATCCGGTTTTGATACGCCGCCGAGCTGGGGTACAGGGCATGTGGAAATGTATCGAAGTGGTCATATTTGGATAGGAGTCAGTGCCCAGAAAGTGGGTATCGATGGCCGGGAAGGGGGTCTCGCTCCGTTATATTTGAAAGCCGTTAATCCGGAACGCTACGGAGAGTTACTCCACCCTGGTGATAGCTTTTCGTACGATATTTTCACTCAGGTGGCTGGCGTGTTGCGCAGCGCTGCGGCAACTGAACTGTTAGGTGATCGCGAAGCCATGTTTTTGCTTGCTGTAGGGGAGTCGCAATCAGCGAGTCGCCTGGTAAGTTACATTAACGCGGTCCATCCTCTTTATAATCCTTACGACGCCTATATTGTGCACAGCCGTGGGGTTAGCAGCTCTCCATTAGCGCAGGACCCGCTGGCGGAAATTCCCACGCCTGAGGCGCCGAGAATTCGAGAAGACATTAATGTACCAGTGATGACGTTCCAGACAGAGACAGACGTGACCGACCTTGGTTATCTCGCTGCTCGCCAACCCGACCAAGGGAATGTGTTGCTATGGGAAGTCGCTGGAACGGCCCACGCTGATTATTACACCATTGTTGCGGGTAGGACTGATAGCGTGGGAGATGCCAGCTTTGCGGCGGTCGTCGAAAGCAGTTCTCTACCGGGGTTTATTAGCTGCGACTTGCCGTTCAACTCGGGGCCCATGCATTATGTCTTTAACACCGCACTACGTGAGATGGATCAGTGGATGCGTTCGGGCAGCGTGCCGCCTTATGCCAACAGGCTGGAATTGACGGAGCAGGGCGATTACCAGTTAGATGTATCTGGCAATGTCGTTGGCGGTATTCGCACGCCTTATGTGGATGCGCCCAGCGCTGTGTTGTCGGGTGTCGGCAATACCGGTGATGGGTTCTGTCGCTTGTTCGGTACCACACGCTTGTTCGACGCTAGTGACATGGCCGCACGTTACATCGATGAGGCTGGCTTCGAGGCGGCGGTCACTGAGGCAGCTGAGGCGGCGGTAGACGCGGGGTTCCTGCTGCCTGAAGACGCAGAAGCGATTATCGAATGGGCGCCGTCTCAGTGGCAGTCGCAGGTGGGTCTATAACGGTTTCAGATTTAATTGAAATCAGGGTTTTTCCAACCGGCGGGCGCGCGCAGTTCTTCATCGGGCTGTAGTCGGGAGACGTAGTCGGATACGGCACTAATTTGGGCGTCGTCCAGTTGCTGGCTCAAAGCGTTCATCTCTGCGCTGGCGTTACGACGCTTCCCATCTCGCATCCATTCAAATTGTCTTACCAGGTATTTATAGTGCTGGGCCTGAATGCGAGGGTTCAGCCCGTCATTGTTGCCTTCACCGTTGTCACCATGACATTCCATGCAGTGCTGAACATAGAGCTCTTTGCCTAGCTCAAGCTTATCGCCAGGACCCTTGCCATTCTCTACGTTGATCTCGAGCGTGGAGATGTATTCAGAGACATCCGCGAGTGCCTGTGTGCCACCGATGCTTTCTACTGAAGCATACGGTGCCATGAGAACCGAGTCGCGGTTGGAAGCGCGGTAGTCTGCCAGTTGCTTGATAACGACTTTGCGATGCTGTCCTGCGATTTGCGGCACGCTACCGGTGGTGCGGCCCCAGCCTTCAGGCTCATGGCAGGCAGCGCACTCGCGATAAATAGCGAGCCCATTGGCAACATCCGGTGTGAGCGTCAGCGCTTTATCGTACTCAACGAAAGCTTTCGCCTGAAGCTCATCTCGAGTGGGTGCAGTGACTCGCACCACCTCTACGCTAGAGATTTGCAGGGAATCAAAACAGTACTGCAGGGCCCTGCGCGCTCGTTCCTCGGCCCCCATTCTATTTAAGGTATAGGCATGGTTGCGTGCCGTCAGACAAGATTCTCGGGACTGCATTAGCGCACCGGAGGGATTGTCTTTGAGTGCACGGTCGACCTGTTCAAGGTCTTCTTCAAAGGTATTGGCCAACGCAGTAACTGAGAGGGCAGAGAGGCTTGCAAGAACTACGGCGAAGAATTGATGACGCATAGCTATACCTACTTTTTGTGTGGTCTTTATGCTAATTCAGCAATAAAGACTTTGCAATGGGTCAAAACGCCATGAGTTTAATCCGCTATTCTAGGCGGGTGTAATCCTCCCGCATCAGAAAACCAAAGCCATCAAATTCGAAGGTAACCGTCCCAGGCCAGGTAGGGACAGGCTGAGCTGCGCCCGCTAGCACCTGGTTAAACGCTTTTTGCACGTCAACTAAAACTTCTGGATCTACCATTGGCGTATTGTGTGCGGGAAACAGTGCTTTCAGGCTTGGCACCAGCGCGACCATCTTAGCCAGTGACTCGCGGTACAGGGCAAGGTCGGTTTCTGGGGCATAGAGCCATATAGGGCCTTCATAGAAGCTATCACCCGTCCAGAGGAAACCCGAGTCCCGGTCAATAAGCGCGATCGCGTCAGGCGTGTGCCCAGGCAGGTGAATGATTTCCAGAGTCCTGCCGCCCAGATCGATGGTGTCTCCTCCAGCGACCCATTCGGTTGCCGTGTAGGCACGCAGGCGATGGTCTTCAGGTTTTAATCCCTCGGGCAGACCATGGCATAAGGCATCGTCAGACACTTCCATTGCAGTGTCTGCATCTTGTCGACCCTTACTGTTGCGATTAGAAAACTCAGTGTTCAGAGAAAGCACCTCAGAGAACTGGTAATTACCGCCGATGTGATCGAAGTGGGAGTGAGAATTGAGCACTATCAGGGGCTTGTCGACCAGTTGGTCGGTGATGGCTTTGATATCTCCTATGCCATTTCCCGTGTCAAACAAAAGCGCGCGCTCCTCACCCTCTATCAGGTAGGAAATGACCTCTTGCCATTGATAGGGTTCGTAGATTGCCCATATCCCTGGTGAAACGCTGTAAACTTTGAACCAATCGTTACTGACCGGCAGTTCGGTAAATTGCTCATAGGCGGCGCGGGGTAGTTTGTCGCAAAAATCAGCAAGCTCTGCCCTCGCCGGGGCCAGTAATACTGCGCTCAAGCTGAAAATAAAGGCCGCGAGTGTCGACGTTTGAATAAAGAATTTCTTAGCCGAAAGCAGGAGTTTCATAGTTTGCCTCGTGGTTGATTGCGCATTATCTGGATTGCCTGCAGGCTTGAATGGCGGCCTCGATTGATTACATGGAGTTTAGGCCTAAATAGCAAGCGTTGTGCGCCCCGATAGGCGCGGATTTGTCTTTTCTGGTTCTGGACTATATTGAAACCAGTGTATGCATTCCTTGGAAGGTGCGAGCGCTCGTTAAGGCCCTAGCCCGATTGTTGATTGCGCATGCACACTCTGGTGCTACTTCGAAACCCTTGTCACTCAATGACGTAAAGAATCACTCAATGAAAAAATCAGATATTGAATTAGGCATGAAGCGTGAGATTACACGAAGAGATTTCATTCACGATGCCGCCTTGGCTACGATGGGTCTTGGGCTCCCACTGAATCTTTCTGCCCAGGGTATGGAGGATGCGTCAACTGCCTATTATCCGCCTACGCAAACGGGCCTGCGGGGTTCTCATCCCGGTTCTTTTGAAAACGCCCACCGCCTTGCGCGGGAGGGAAAGGGTTTTCCTAATCCTGTAGACCTGAACGAGACATACGACCTGGTCGTGGTTGGGGCCGGTATCTCGGGTCTGGCGGCAGCTCATTTTTATCGCAAGCGCTATGGTGAGGACTCGCGCATCCTGCTGTTGGAGAACCATGACGACTTCGGCGGTCATGCCCGCCGTAATGAATTTCATCAGGGAGGGCAGATGCGGCTCGCCCTTGGCGGAGTTCATAACCTCGAATACTGGAGCTTTAGCGAGACCGTGAGTTCATTGCTAGAGGAACTGGGTGTGGACGTGCAAGACATGATCAAGCACAAGGAATTCCAGTACGGTAGTGACGGCCCTAATGGTCCGGCGATCTTTTTTGACGAAGAGAACTACGGCCGCAATGTGTTGGTACCCCGCTGTGATTTTACCCGAGGTAAAACCGGCGCTCAGGATGCCTCTATTGATAGTTTTCCGATGGGCAAGGAAGCTCGCGAGCAGCTCAAACGTTTCTTCGCCATGCGCACTAACGTGTTAGAAGAAATGAGCGATGACGAGGTCGAACAGTACGTCACTAATACGCCTTACTACGATTTTTTGCGGGAGCACGGGGGCCTGGGTGAAGAGGCGCTGCAAGTGTTCGACAATGCCAATCACGGTAACTGGGGTGTGGAGACCCGAAGCCTGTCGGTCGCTGAGTGTGTGTATGAGGGCATGCCAGGGATAAACCTGCTAGGGGAAGACGATACGAGCGCAGACTGGGACTATAACCCCGCAATGTGGCCTGATGGCAACGCGAGCCTGGCACGCTTGCAGGTTCGGGCGCTGATACCGTCTGTATCACCAGATGCCAATGCCGACAATATTGCCTTGGCAAAATTTGATTACGGCCAACTGGATAATGCCGACGCCCCTGTTCGTTTGCGGCTCAATTCGACAGTGATCAACATTACCAATACTGAGCAGGGCGTTTCTGTTAGCTATATCAAAGAGGGCAAAACCGTGCGGGTGAGCGCGAAACACGGGGTTCTCGCCTGTTATCATTCCATTATTCCTCATCTCTGTCCGACCATGCCTGAGGCCCAGCGCAACGCTCAGAAGTACCAGGTCAAAATACCGCTGTTGTTGACCAATGTGCTGATTCGCTCAAGCGAGTCTCTGGATAAACTCGGTATTACTGGCGCTAGCTGCCCAGGGCGAATGCATTCCAACGTATTTATGTTCAAGGGCCTGAACACCGGAGGCTTTGAACATCGCGCCGCTGATAAGGGCCCAGTGCCCCTGACGTTTTGGGGCTCGATATCACCACCCAAAGATGTGGTCGATTTGAAGGCTCAGTTCAGAGCGTCTCGCCAGATTATGCTCAACCTTAGCTTTGAAGATTACGAGCGAGAGGTGCGCACGGTGCTTGATGGCATGTTGGGCCCAGCGGGATTTGACGTGCAGCGCGATATTCTTGCCATTACCGTTAATCGTTGGCCGCACGGATACGCCTATGAATATATGAATCTCTGGGACCCGGAGTTTGCTGAGGGTGAAGCGCCTCACGAATTGGCGCGCCAGCCGTTCGACAACATTGTCGTTGCCAATGCAGACTCAGGCGCCAGTGCCTATACGCACGTGGCCATTGATGAGGCGTTCAGGGCAATAGGAGAACTGCCTTAGGAAACTTGCACGCCACTCACTCGCGCTCTAGTTTTTTCGCAGCCGATGGTTATAGGAAAGCTTTTTAAGGTGCTTAAGAATAGGAAATAGCATGGCTGCGCTAGCGATGCCCGGGGTGAATTCATCTATAATAGCGCCGCATTCACTCTCTATTGGGTTCTTTTCGTGTTCATGAAAAAATTTCTGTTACTTGTCATCTTGCTGGCTGCATCAGGTAGCCAGGCAACGTCGCTTTCTCCATTGCAGCCTCAGGATATTTTTGAGCTACAGTTCGTTAGCAGTCCTATAGTGGATAGTCGGGGTAAGAGGGTGCTCTATCTCCGGAACTCGATGGACATTATGAAAGACCGCCGTCGAAGCAATCTCTGGAGCATTAATACCGATGGTTCTCAGCATCGCCCAATCACCTCGGGCGCGGTTAATGTCAGTAGCCCCGCGCTTGCTCCGGAGGACAATCGGGTGGCGTGGGTCGCAAAGGACGACACCGGCGCGCAAATATTTATGCACTGGCTGGACACCGGACAAACAGCTCAGTTGACGCGTCTTGCAAGCTCTCCCAAGAACCTCAAGTTCTCGCCCGACGGTCAGTGGCTCGCTTTTGTGATGCATGTGCCGGGCAGTGCACCGGTGATGGGGAAGTTGATTGATAAGCCCGAAGGTGCTGATTGGGCTGCTCCACCAACCGTGATCGAAAGCGTCTCATATCGTGACGATGGGAAAGGGTTTCGCCCAGCGGGTTTCGATCATGTTTTTGTCATGCGATCTGACGGTGGCAGCGTACGCCAGCTAACAGAAGGGGATTTTAGGCACGGCTCGTCTGTCAGTTGGGCGCGCAGCAGCAAGGCGCTCTACTTGTCGGCCAATCGCTCCGAAAATTGGGAACAGAGTCCGCGTAATAACCAAATTTACAGAGTTGATATCGATAGCGGAAATATCAAGCCTATGACAGCAAGGTTAGGTCAAGATCTGACACCTGCAGTGTCGCTGAAGAATGGTCAGCTAGCCTACCGTGGTTTTGATGACGAAAAGCTGGGCTATCAGCGCCATCATCTTTACGTGATGGATGAAGAAGGAGGTGACCAGAAAGAGATATTGGCAAATAGAGATATCAACTTCGAGAACCCACAATGGTCCGCTGACGGAAAACGGATTTACTACCAGTACAACGAGAAGGGCAGGACTTATCTGGCTTCAACTGATCTTTCTGGCAATACGAAGCAACATGCTGACGACTTGAGCGGCAAGGCTTTCAGTCGGCCGTATTCAGGTGCTGACTACTCGGTTGGCGGCAATGGTGTTTTTGCCTATACCGTCGGCGGAACCGGGTCGCCGGCTGAGCTTGCCGTTGGTCGGGGTAACTCCAAGCCAGTCCAGCTAACGCATCTGAATGACAATTTACTGGGCAGTCGGAATATGGCCGGCGTAGAGGAGCTTTGGCTCAAATCCTCAGCAGATGGCTTGGATATTCAGGCCTGGATCGCAAAGCCTCCGGGCTTTGATCCTGCCAAGCGCTATCCATTGATTCTAGAGATACACGGAGGCCCCTTTGCAGATTATGGTTTTCACTTTTCTGCGGAAGTTCAGCTGTTTGCTGCGGCGGGCTATGTCGTGCTTTACGTTAACCCCAGAGGCAGCACCGGGTATGGCACGGAATTTGGCAACAAGATACACCACAATTATCCGAGTCAGGATTATGATGACTTGATGTCAGCGGTCGATGCTGTTGTTGCCAAGGGTTATGTCAACGAAAAGCAGTTATATGTGACAGGCGGGAGTGGTGGCGGCACACTGACTGCGTGGATCGTTGGTAAAACGGACCGCTTTCGCGCGGCGGTCGTGGCCAAGCCTGTGATTAACTGGACGAGTTTCGCCCTTACAGCTGATAACCCCACTTTTTTTACCCGCTATTGGTTTCCCGCAATGCCCTGGGAAGACCCCACCGGTTACTGGGAGCGCTCACCGTTATCGCTGGTGGGTAATGTCACAACCCCTACAATGCTGCTGACCGGAGAATCTGACCTGCGAACGCCCATGGCCGAAACCGAGCAGTACTATCAGGCGTTGAAGTTGCAGGATGTGGATGCGGCAATGGTGCGCATGCCGGGGGCTTCACATGGGATTGCCGCCAGGCCCAGCCAGCTACTCACAAAAGTATCGGCGATTCTCGCGTGGTTTGAGCGTTATGCTGCTAGCAAAAAGTAGGGCGGCGGTGGAGAACGCGATGCACAGTGCCAGCTTCATAGGGTACTGTGCCTTATCGTCGCATGATGAATAAGGCGTATCTTTCCTTATTGGGAGCAAAGTCAGCAGTGAAGATGGTACGTTCTACCTATGGGTGATTTTTACGTTCTGCACGAATACTGGTTTGCCAGCTTTCAGTTAGTGATGGCCATGCTGGGCATGGGGGCGACGCTAACAGTCAGGGATTTCGGCGAAATAATTGGTAAACCGCGACCGGTAACCCTGGGTCTTTGCGTCCAGCTACTCATTGTGCCGCTGGTCGCATTCATTTTTTTGCGCAGCCTGGGTTTAAACGGAGGGCTGGCCATTGGTATCGCGCTACTTGCAGCAATTCCCGGTGGTACCACCTCTAATATTTTTACTTTCTTCGCTCGGGGTAATAGCGCGCTATCTATTACCATCACCGCTGTGACTACGCTGGCGTGCCTGGTGACCACTCCCCTGATTCTTACGCTGTTAATCAGCGACAGTCTACCGGCGGGTTTTAGTATGCCAACAGGGAAGATTGTCAGTGAGATAGGGCTGACTTTGCTGCTGCCTCTGATGCTGGGAATGGCTTATTTGCATATGTACCCCGTTCCCGCTGCGGTGATCTCCAAGTGGTGTATTCGAGCGTCGCTACTGGGTATTTTGTTGATTGTAGTGGGGTCGGCAAGCGCAGGGCGACTGGATATCGAAGCCTTTGGAATGGATAACGTACGTCTCGTCGTCTGCTTCATGTTGCTGATGGTAATGACCGGTTGGGCAGCGCCGCGTTTGTTCAAGCTTTCGAAACCCGATTCTACAGCGGTGGAATTTGAGGTGATTGTTCGAAACACAAATTTGGGTGTAATGATCAAAGCTTCTTTGTTCCCGGCCGCGGCAGGTGCAACTGCACAGTTGGGAGACACAGTACTGTTTACTGTATTGCTTTACGGTGGACTTCAGTTGTTGATAGCCCCCGTGCTAATCAAAATTTACACGAGGAAGAATTAATCTTTTAAAGTTAAATTGGAAAATATCTAAAAGACAGAACGAAAAGCCTATAGCGCCAAACCCTCGCACACTCGACATTGCCTAGTCGCAGTGATGGTAAAATGCGCACAGCTCAACGCGGTTTCCCCAGTGTCATTCAAATCGATATGTCCCACTGCAGGCGGATGCGAACATCGTCTTCCTGGCCGTTGATGTCATCGAACTCAAGGTAGGAAACGTCCATGGTGACTTTGTTGCGATGCCCATTGAAAAACCAATTCGCTCCCAGCGTGAACTCGTCGTTTTCATCGGCATCAAACCTGTGATCAGGCACTACCCTTGAAAAGCGCGCGGCAAACTCCAGCTGTTCCGGCCAGTCTTGATAGTGCATCACCGGGAACCATCCGCCCTGAACATAGCCTCCCCACAGGCTCTTGGTACCACCATTGAGTCGGTCTTCAATGTGTTTGTAGTGAGCTTCGCTTTGCAGTGACCAGCCATGCTGCTGCCATACGTATTCGAGCATTGTCTGCTGTAGGCGATACTGATTGTCCTGGCCATCTTCGTAGCCGGGCAATTGGCCACCGCCGCTGGAGGAAAACCGGGTATAGGCGCTGTCGTTCATCAGAAAGCCAGTGGTTAATGAGCCTCTTGCCGGGTCGTATCGTTTCAACGCACTTTGGGAAAAGGGCAGTACCTGCCTCAGAAAGTTCCACTGCCAACGACCCACGACCATAGGCCGTCCGCCGTCACCGCCGGTGTTCAACCCATTGCCATTGAGCACGCCCAGCCACCAGCTAGAGTCCGCCGCTTGCTCGGCGAATAATCGGCCGCTGGCCATTACCCCGTTCTGACGGTCTGCGGTAAACCAGTAATTGGATATTGAACGGTCTACAAACTGTTGCTTGCCCGAAGAATCAATGCGCTCTCGGTTGTACTCCGATTTCCACTGACCCGCTCTAAGGTTAAACCAGCTAGCTGGGGTCCAGGTGGCGCGAAGATCCAGTAGGTTCCCGTTGCGCAGGTCATACTCGTGGTAGAACGTGGCATCGTCTCTAAAGCCTATTCCGATCTTGTAACGCGCACGGTTGACTCGAACGCCTTCCTCTCCGTCCTGGCGCAGATCGTCGCTTTCAAGGGGGTCGTCGACACGATTACTGTAACGAGTCTGCATGCGCAGCCCCGCCCACAAATAGCTACCGGATTCGGAGTTGCTCCATTCCCATCCTTTACTGCCATACTCCCACTCTCCTTCGGCCCTAAGCGGACTGGCGAGGCACAGTGTAAGGGCACCCAAAAGCATGAATCTGTAGCAGACCATTCACAAAACCTTGTCGATCATTGTTTAGATGATTCTTATCATGCCAGTGGAATAACGCTGTCGCTACCCATGGAAGCAGGGTTTGCGATGCAGTATTCGTTGTTTCGCTTTCTATCGATGCCTTCCTATTGATGCCTTCCGGATAAGGAAGTAATTCAATAGCTCGCTTGTTATCTTGTTAAGTATCTCGAACGTTCTTTTCACGCTGCCAGTGGCTAGCAGAGCATTTTTTCGCTCAAACTAGCGCATTAGTTAGTGGTAGTTATTTTTGTCGATAAATAGTAATATTACAGGTTTGCCGCGATTTATGAAAAGGCTGCACGTTGGCCAAAACTCGAGGGTGTTGACACTGCTATGACCAGTAACCTGAAGGATATATTGATGGATATAGATAGGTCGACTATCAGGGCTACGTTTTTACTGTTTCTGGCTTTTGGCGCTAGTACAGCTGCGTTTGCTCAGCCGTCTGATAAACGTTGTTCTGTCGGAGCAAATGCAGGCTTCGCTCTCTTGGATGATTCTTTTTCCGTCGACGAAGGCCAAGTTGAATTGCTTTTTGACCCGTCCGACGATGGGACGATAGTAGGAGCAAACCTGAGTTGTTATCTAGCAGAGAATTGGTTTGTCACTGGCGAGTATCAATATGTAGATGCGACCGAGATAGACTTCTCGAATTGGCTCGCGTCAATTAATTATGGCTGGAAAGTCGGGCAAAGTGGAATCGCATACTTAGGCGCGGTTGCTGGATGGAGTACTCTGGAGTGGCAAGACGCACCGATTGAGACTCTGGAGCAAGAGCCCGAGAGTGAGCAAGCGGCTTTTGGTGTTCAGGCCGGTTATGCACATGAATTTGTGGACAGCTGGTATGTGAATGTACGTTATTTCTACTTAGCTACGAACCACAAAACCTCGTTGAAGCCATCAGGCGGCAGCGCAAAATACTACCACGACAGCATTCAGGGGCTCACCCTTGGCATCGACTGGCGCTTCTAGACTGACAACTGATAAGTAACGGATTTTACTCATGAGTATCGCATTAAAGGCGTTTGCCGCATTTTTAGTTGTCGTTTTGTCTGCCTGTGGAAGCTCCGATTCTAGCTTCGATGATGGCAATGCCCCTAGTCTGAGCTCTATCTCTGTAGAACCAGCTGAACTCACGCTTGAACCGGGAGATACCGCTAACCTGGTCGCCATTGGCCGCTATTCCGATGGCACAGAAGAGGACCTGACTGCGACCGCTGCCTGGTCGAGTGTTGATCCATCGGTTGCCACCGTGGCGCAGGACGGTCTGGTAACCGCTTTGCAGCCAGGTGAGACTACCGCCATCGCAAGCTTTGGCGGCCTGCAGGGAGAGGCGGCAGTTTCTGTAACTAGCCCGCTGGTTACTGAGCTTCAGATTCTTCCGCCGACTGCTCAAATTACACTTAACTCCACACAAGATTACGCCGCTTTCGCGGTTCTCAGTGACGGCACAGTAGAAAACGTTACGTTCCAAGCTGACTGGGGGCTAGAGAACGAAAGTGGGATTATTGAAGCTTATGAGCCTGGCTCGGAAGCAGCGCCTCAAGATATTGACGACTTCGGCACTGCCCTTGGTGTTGCAGTAGGTCGAGACACACTGGTTGTGCGCTACTCAGGCGTTGAGTCTCGGTCGCCCGTGGAGGTGGTGGAAGCCAGCTTGCAGCGTATTGAAATCGATCCAGTGAATGCTTCGATTTTTGTGACCGATCAAGTGGCTTACCGTGTCACCGGAATTTATGCAGATGGCCGCAATGCCGACCTCACAAAGATAGCTGAATTTGCCAGCAGTGAGGCGAGTGTGGCGAGCATCAGCAATGATACTCCGACTCGAGGTATCGCGGTTGGCACGGCTCCGGGTGAAACTCGGATTAGTGCCGCCGTAGGCGAGTTGCAGACGGAAACAACTCTCACCGTAACGACTCAACCGGAAGAAATCGTCCGTGTTGACGTTTTACCCAGCAACGACACGATCGGCATCGGAGAGAGTCTTCAGTACAGGGCAATTGCAGTAAATGACTCGGGCGAGAGCCGGGATGTGACAGTTAGTGCGACCTGGCAGTCTAGCGATACTGATGTTGCGACAATTGTTTCAGGAGACCCAGGGGTAGCAGCGCGGAGTACCGAAGCGGGTAGGGCTCTGGGCCTTGCTCCGGGGCAAACAACAATAACGGCTGACTATGCCGGGGTCATCGGAGAGACCCAATTAACGATTTCCTCAGCTGATATCAAGCTAGAGTCGATTACGGTTGAACCAATAGACCCTTCTTTACCCCGGCTTGTAAAACAACAGTTTACGGCCGTGGGCAGCTATTCTGACGGTAGCCGGCGAGATCTCACTGCGACGGTACTGTGGCAGTCACAGGACACAGAGGTTGTTGTACTCAGCAACATCTCAGAGGTGGGCTTCGGTGTGGCCTTTACTCTCGAGACTGGCCAGGCAGTGGTCTCTGCCAGCTTTGATGGTGTGATCGGTACATCAACTGTAACCGTGATAGACGAAATCAACCCCGATGCTCAGCTAGTTGTCAGCCCCGCTTTTGCAGAGATTGCGAAGGGAACCAGTCAGGCCTACCTCGCAGAGTTGATAATACCGGGCTTGCCTGATTTTGATGTTACTGGCTCAGTGACTTGGGAGAGTTCGGCGATAGAGGTCGCCTCGATAGACGCTACCGGTAAAGCCAACGGCCTATCCGCAGGGGAAACTACAATTAGCGCCATTCTCAGTAGTGGGGGGCAAAGCTTAACGGGCGACGCTCAACTGACTGTCAAGGCAGATCCCGTCGTAGTGGAACGACTGACAATTTCCCCTCCGCAAGCAGATTTGATAGTCGGTGGAGAGCAGCAGTTTTCAGCCACAGCACAACTGAGTGATGGCACCACCCAGGATGTTAGCGCCGAGGTATCCTGGAGCACAGATAATCCCAGTATTGCTGTTGTTACTCCAAGTGGGTTGCTAACCGCCCTAGCGCCGGGCGAGACGCCGCTGCGTGCGCAATTGGTTACTGCAAGCGAGACCTTTGATGCCAGTTCTCAGATTACGGTGCGTTTGCCTGAATTGGTTTCCATTACTGTGAGTCCACCATCCGCGACAACGCTGGTCGGTAGTAGCGCTTCATACTTAGCCACAGCGAACTATGAAGATGGCACAACTCAAGATGTCACTAACATCGCTGCGTGGTCCAGTGCAGATGAGACTATTGCTCAGGTTAGCAGCCAAGGCGTTGCAACGGGCAGAGCACCGGGCGTCGTAAAAATCATTGCTGGTCTGCCCGCCAAATCGGGCCCCGTTTACGGTGAGGCAAGTTTGACCGTTGAGTTGCCTTCACCGGGTATCGATCAGCTGATTGTAGAGCCCGCAATAGCAGATGTATTGGTTGGGCTTACGCAGCCATTCACCGCCAAAGTGGTTCTAGCCGACGGCAGTCAACACGATGTAACGGCCGAGGTTAGCTGGAGCTCTGGTGATCGCTCGATTGCCGAGGTTAACGGTAGCGGAATAGCGAGCGGTATTGCACCCGGGAAAGTCGATATCAACGCCACGTTATTATTCGATGGAGTCGACTACCGTGATAGCGCAGAGCTAACGGTTTTGGCTGTCGAGCCAACAGAACTTATCGTTTCTCCACCCCAGGCTTCGGTATTGGTGGACGGTACTGCGCAATTTACTGCCAGGCTCAACCTCAATGATGGCAGTAGCCTGGACATCACTGACAGCGCCAGTTGGACTTCGAGTGCACCCGATACAGCGCAGGTTTCAGATGCCGGTCTTGCAACGGGTCTAGCCGAAGGCTCAGCGACGATCGCCGCCAGTCTGATTTATGAGGGTTTAACCTACTCTGGTTCGGGCATATTAATGGTAGAAGCACTGCCAGTAGTTATTGAGGAAGTTCGCGTACTGCCAGCCACCGTTAGCCTATACCCGGGCACTACACAGCAGTACACGGCTGAAGTTGTACTTAGTGACGGTAGTGTGATCGACGTTACCGCGGATTCTGATTGGACTACTGCGCAGCCCGAAATTGCGACTATTTCTACCGCAGCTTTGCTAACGGCAAATCACACTGGCTCGACGGAAGTCATAGCAACTTTCCTGTATCAAGGTAACCCTGTTTCAGGCAAGGCATTGGTTAGCGTTTTGCCCCCCGCGATTGTCATAGAAAGCCTGTTGGTTGAACCCAAACAGGCGAAAGTCGTTGCAGGGCAGACCACGCAGTTCACTGCAATTTTGGTGTATAGCGATGAGAGCACGCAAGACGTTACCAGTGATGCTGTATGGGTAAGCAGTGATAAGGGTGTGGCCAGCGTGAATGCTGGCAGTGCACTGGGCATAGCCGAAGGCAAGGCTACTATCGAAGCGCGCTATGCATCTCTTAGTGACGCTGGCAATCTCACGGTTGAAGCCTCGTCGGTTCTAAAGGGCTTACGTATCGAGCCTTCTCAAGCCGAGGTTCTTGTTGGCACCACTCAACAGTACGAAGCGATAGCAATATACAGTGATGATGTAGAGAAGAATGTAACCAGCGATGTGAGCTGGTCCGCCGCTCCGAGTGCCGTTGCACATGTCACTGATGCCGGCCTGGCAACGGGTTTGTCGCCTGGTTCTGCCCAAGTCTCCGCCGATTTTAGCAGCGACGGTGTCAGCGTCGTGGCTAACGCGGTATTGGATGTTGAGGCTATCCCAGTTGTGGTAGAGCGGCTGGAGATATCGCCAGAAAATGCTTCGCTGCTTCCATCTGAAAGTCAGCAGTACGCTGCCACGGCATTCCTGAGTAATGGCGAATCTAATGATGTAACCGGGGATGTGGATTGGACGAGTTCCACCCCTGAATTCGCACAGATTAGTGGCAGTGGCCTCGCAGTCGCTATTGCGGAAGGTTCGACTACGATTAATGCATTGTTGAACTACGGCGATGGATTGAGCGCCAGCGCAGATACAACATTGACTGTTGAGCCTATTGTGTTGATAGGCATTGCTGTGCAGCCCGTCAACGCCAGCTTGCCACAAGGTAGAAATCAGCAATATACAGCTATCGGAACATTCAATAACGGCAAGCAATCTGAACTTACCGATGACGTAACCTGGTCAAGCTCAAACAACAGTATCGCGCCTATAAGTGCCGATGGAGTAGTAACGGCGCAGAGTACAGGCGAAGCCAAAATATCGGCAACTTCCCAAGGCGTGTCTGGCTCTACAGGCGTATCGGTAACCGATAAAGTAATTGATGATCTACAAATCTACCCGGCGCTTGTTGACGACCCCAGTGGGACTATAGGCACGCTCGTAGCTGAAGCTCACTACAGCGACCAATCGAAAGACGATGTGACCAAGCTTGCTACGTGGTCCAGTGAAGACACAAGCGTGGTGACTGTGAGTGACGCTAGTCTCTTCAAGGGTGCGTATGTACTGCTTGCTCCGGGTGAAAGCACGGTAACTGCGAGCTTCGAAGGTTTAACAGACACGATCCCTGTTACCGTTGGCGATGCCGAACTTCGCAGAATTATCATCAAGCCACTGAACCCCACAGAACCAGCCGGCCTGACGGTGCAGTTTATTGCCACGGGCGTTTACTCGAATCTGCGCTTTGCAGACCTTACCGATGACGTGGTCTGGCGCTCCAGCCAGGAGAGCGTGGTTATATTCAAGGATCAGCCAGGGGAAGCCGTTGGCCTTAAAGCCGGTGTCTCGAATATTTCTGCATCCCTGTCGGGTATCAATGGTCAAACCACTTTCACTGTAACAGCGCCAGCTCCCGCCGAGCTCACCGTGACACCTCCGAATATCGAGGGCCCAACAGGCACCAGCGCGCAACTGATGGCCACGATGACCTACACTGACGCAACCCAGCGTGATGTGACTGAAGATGCGCAATGGGTGAGTTCAAATGCGGGTATTGCCACGGTGGGTAATGGGGAGCCAGATGGCTCACCCAGTGGTCAGGTAACGCTTGTTGGCGTTGGTTCTACCTCGGTCACTGCCAGTTTTGCCGGGCTAGGCGACAGTGCAGAGGTAAAAGCCAATGCACCAGTAGCGGTCGATCTGTTTGTAGAGCCCTACGGTGAAACATACCCAGACGGCTTGCTGGTTGAATTTTCTGCGATTGCGACCTTTGACAATGGTAGCTCTGAGGACGTAACAGCCGATGCCGTCTGGCACAGTCTCAACGGCGACGTCATTCAAGCCGTACCCGGGAGTCCTGGTCGCTTTTACACCGTTGCTGAAGGTGAAGCAGATGTTACCGCTACGTTTGAGTCGATAGTGGAAGATGCACCGGTCACAGTGAGGCCGGCCCGCGTTACTGCACTGCAGATTACCCCTGGTAGTGTCAGCGCCGCCGCTGGTACGTTGATTCAGCTGGAGGCGACAGCCTTTTACGATAATCTGACCTCCGAGTTGGTAACTGATCAGGCAGTCTGGCAGTCTGAAGATGAGTCTGTTGCCGATGTGAGTGCGACAGGTGAAACTGCCGGCACGCTGCTGCTGGTTGCGCCGGGCTCCACTTCTGTGTCAGCCGACTTTGCTGGCGTGAAGCAAAGTATCCCTGTTGAGGTTCTTCCTGCCACGCTAGAGCAAGTTGTTGTTCAACCTTTTGATGTTCAAATGCCGTTAGGAAATAGTCAGCAATACGAAGCGGTGGGTATTTATAGCGATCTTTCCAGCGCGCCACTACCAGATGCCACCTGGACCAGTAGTAATGACTCTGTTGCGACAATCAACGCAGCGGGAGAGGCGTTCAGCATCGCGACTGGAAGCACGGAGATAACGGCCGAATTTGGCGGGAAGAAAGGGGCAACACCCTTGACCGTGGTGGAGGCCTCGCTGACCGATTTCCGTATAGAGCCTTCGGCCAATACTGGGGCGGCCGGTACCTCATCACCAATAAGCGCTGCGGCTCTCTATAGCGACGGTCGGACGGTGGATGTGAGTGGGGATGTCACCTGGGGCAGCGAAAGTGGCTTTGTTGCTACCGTGAGCTACGGCGATTCCACCGGGGCTGATC
Source organism: Halioglobus sp. (assembly GCA_039986455.1). Taxonomy (GTDB): domain Bacteria; phylum Pseudomonadota; class Gammaproteobacteria; order Pseudomonadales; family Halieaceae; genus Halioglobus. The sequence continues at coordinate 70,529 of JBDWQQ010000018.1, read as the reverse complement.
TGAGTTATAACAACGTGGGTGTCACCCGAGTCAGCGCAACGCTCGGTAGCGGCGACTCTGCCACAATCGCTTATGCTGATGTGGAGACGACCAGCGCTATTTTGGAGTCAATAGTGCTTGATCCGGACCCGCTCCGGGTAGCTACGGGCGGCTTGGGGCTCATCGTCGCAACGGGTCTGTTCAGTGACGGCACCGCAGAACCCTTAAATGTTGATGCGGACTGGACGGTCGCCGACCCATCGGTCGCGACCGTTTCGCAAGACGGGATCGTGCAGGGGCTATTTTTGGGTGCATCAACGATGGTGACGGCTTCGGTCGACACGGTTTCAGGCACTATTTCTGGCACAGGGTTGGTCGAGGTGGTTGAAGCCGAACTTCTGGCTATCCAGATCACACCGGCCAAGCTTATCGAACCTGCTGGAACCAGCGGCAAACTGACCGCAACTGGGTTTTATTCAAACTTGTCTAGTGCCGACATTACTCAATCGGTGACTTGGGTTTCCGGCGACCAGAACATCGCATCAGTCACCAGTGGAGGGTCAGATGCCGGTGTACTGCAGCTCAATAACCAAGGCAGCACATTTGTTAAAGCCAGCCTTGACGGTGTAGAAGACCAAATTTCGGTTGAGGTAACTTCTGCGGAATTAGTCTCGATAACAGTGACCCCTGGAACAGCTCAAATTCCTGCTGGTAAAACGGGTTCGTTCTCGGCAACGGGCAAATTTTCTGACGGCACGTCCACACCCATTAACGAGGATGTGAGTTGGACCTCCAGCGATGTAGCAATAGCCGAAATCGACAGTACTGGCTTTGCTACCGCTAACTCACCAGGCTCGGTTGTTATAACCGCCACCAGTGGTGATGTTTCAGGCACAGCCAGCTTGACGGTGACATCTGCGGTATTGGAATCCCTGCAGGTCACACCTGCGGGGCTGACAGAGCCCGCTGGTACGTCCGGGCAGTTTGAAGCAACAGCAACTTTTTCAGACGGTTCCAACCAGGATTTCACGCAGGAGAGCAGTTGGAGTTCTTCTGAACCGAGTATTGTTTCAGTGGCTAATGAACCAACCCCTGGTCTTGCCAACCTGAAAGCGCCCGGTGAGGCGTTGATTACGGCGCAGGTGGGCGAGGTGTCGGACAGCGTCACGGTTATTGTGACGTCGGCTGTACTGGAAGATATTCGCGTGACGCCTGCAACAAGCTCTGTCAGTGAAGGTGTAGAGGTTCAGTACTCGGCTGAGGGTATCTTTAGTGATGGTTCCGTTACACCCATCAATGAAGATGTTAGTTGGAGCTCAAGTTCCACTGCGATAGCAACTATTACGCAGACCGGTCTGGCGGACGCAATTTCCCAGGGTGCTGTGACCATTCAAGCCGTGGTGCCAGAGACACCTGGCGTTGTGGGTACTGCATCATTAACGGTCACCGATGCGGTCATTGAGGAATTGCGAATTACGCCGCAAGTGCCACAGACCCTGTTGGTTGGCCAAACGCAGAGTTACACAGCTGCCGTATTTTATACGGACGGACAGTCTTTCGACGTTACCGCTCAGTCGAGCTGGAGCGTGCAGCCAGAGTCTATCGCGGCACCGACTCAAGATGCGGGGACTTTTAAGGCGTTAGTTCCCGGTCAGGGAACCGTGATTGCTGAGTATACTGCTACAGCGGCCGGGCAAGGCGCCAGCACTCGAAGCATTACTAGTGACAGCGTGGCGTTGACGGTAGACCCAGCGGTAGTGGTTTCAGTCGAGATCAATACATTCCGCGAGTCGGGACAACCTGTATCCATCCCGGCGGGTCGATCTGAAAACTGGCAGGCATTCGCAAACTTCTCTGACGGTAGCTTTACTGAAATTACAGCCGATGCGGGTTGGAGTACCTCAAGCACCTCTGTCGCCACTGTTGTATCCGGGAGTGTAGCTGCTATCGCATCAGGCAATGCAGACATTTCTATCGCGTACTGCCCGCCTACCAATGCGTTGGGCGGAAACAACTGTTCGACCCCGCTAACGGATTCGGTAGCCCTCACAGTTACGGATGCTGAGCTTGTCTCCTTAACGGTGAGTCCTTCATCAGCGACTATTTCAGTAGGTACGTCTGCAAGCTATACGGCGATTGGCGCGTACTCGGATGGCAGTAGCGAAAATGTAACAAGAGATGCGAGCTGGGTGACGGGCGACCGCTTGATTGCCGATATAACTGGGACTGGCGACACTGTGCAGGTAAAGGGGTTTAGCGAGGGCCAAACCAGTGTTACGGCGACCCTCTCTGGAGCCTCAGCGTCGGGTACCGTAATCGTCGATGGCGCATTACCAACGTCCTTGCTGATTCAGCCGGTAGCTCCAGCATTGACGGTCGACTCCACCTGGCTTTACAGCGCGATAGCCACCTATGCAGATAATTCTACGCAGGATGTTACCGACGCTAGTAACTGGCAGTCTGATAATCCTGGTGTCGCAGTGGTATCCAACGACGGCACAGCGGAGACAATAGCTGTAGGTGCTTCCGAGATTAGCGCTACCTACGAAGCTCTGGTCGCTACAACGCTTTTAGAAGTTGTTGCCTGTGAGTCAACGGACCCCAATGGCAAGCCAGAGAGCGTGTTCCTCATACCCGAGAACCCCAGCCTTGCTGAAATTGGGGCAACCGTGCAGATGCAGGCGATCGGGATATTTGTGTTTAACGATGTGGGTGATGAGTGCGAGAGATCGTTGACTATTGATCCGCAGACACAATGGAAGGTCACAGGACAGAATGGCAGCAATAAGGTGATCGAAGTTAACGCTGCGGGACTTGTCACAGGTATTACTTGTGGCGTCGCTGTAGTTGAAGCGGATTACCGTGGCGTGAAGGGGGAGACTGGGGTGACGGTCTGCCCCTGAAAACCAGCTCAGCGCGGGCCCGAAAAAAAGCCGAGTCGCTATAATAGTGACTCGGCTTTTTATTAAGGCGTTCAAAATTTTTTTTCTACTGTTTTTTTGGACGGAATTTCTCAGCTCATGACGTTTTGGCTAACGTCGTAGTAGCACATGGTGAACTAGAACTTTTCACCCTAAGTGCCTTTGTTATTTCAAGGGGGTGACTGTGCCCTTGAATATAACGTTCTAGTAATAACTTAAACAATTATCTAAATCTAAAGTTGACTTAATCTAAGTCCGTCAAGATATTCCCGTGCTCACGTTAACCCGATATTCACTTGCGCGCCCAATGAGCGCCTAAGGGTTCAATTAAAGCTGAATCGCTTAGTTAATCTGGTCTATCCTTAGTGAGGTACTGTATTCACATTAACTTATCGATACTGGGAAGAATTATGAGCATGAACCGCCGTCAATTTTCAATGGCTTCTGTTGCCGCACTGGGCGCGGTCGGGCTTAACACGCTGGCGGTTGGAGAGTCAGCAATGAATACGCAAATTTTGCTCGACTCTCGCCCAGTAGGTAAACCCAGTGCTAAGAATTTTCGGCTGGATAGCGTTGCGATTCCCGAAGTCGGCGAGGGTGAGATGTTATTGCGTACTCGTTACCTCTCACTGGACCCCTACATGCGCGGCAGAATGAACGCGGGAAAAAGCTATGCCGATCGCGTAGAACTGGGTGATGTGATGGTTGGCGGTACCGTGAGTGAGGTAGTGGCCAGTAATCATCCGAAGTTTTCCAAGGGAGAACTGGTCAATGCTTCTTCAGGTTGGCAGGAGTACGAAGTGTCCAACGGGCAGGGTTTGATGAAGCTGGACCCCAGAATCCCCAGGCCTTCTTATGCACTCGGCGTGCTAGGAATGCCGGGGCTGACTGCCTATGTGGGCCTTCTTGACCTAGGCGAACCCAAAGCGGGCGATACGGTAGTGCTGGCTGCCTCAACGGGCGCAGTCGGCTCCGTAGTGGGGCAAATCGCCAAACTTAAGGGTTGCCGGGTGGTGGGTATTGCCGGCGCTAAAGAGAAATGTGATTACGCGGTTAAAGAGCTGGGCTACGACGCCTGTATCAGCCACTACGATGACGACATGGCAGACCAGTTAAAGGAAGCTTGCCCGAAAGGTATAGATGTGTATTTCGAAAACGTCGGCGGTTCAAGTTGGGAGGCGGTCATGCCACTGCTGAATAACTTTGCCAGAGTCCCAGTGTGTGGCCTTATTGCTCATTACAATGAAACGGAGTTGCCCCCCGGGCCTGATCGGATGAGCATGCTACAAGCAATGATTTTAACCCGCAGTATCAAGATGCAGGGCTTTATTGTGAGTAACTATATTCATCGCATTCCTGATTTCATTGGTGATATGAGCAAATGGATGGCAGAAGGGAAAATTCATTATCGGGAGGATATGGTAGAGGGGCTGGAAAACGCACCTGAAGCGTTCCTGGGCCTGTTCAAGGGAGCAAATTTTGGTAAGTTGGTAGTGAAGGTGAGTTGATAACCATTGGATCAAAGATTTCTTGGGGTAGGGTGCAGGCGAGGTCATACTTCTAAGGATTCTTTGATGCGATTTCCGAATAGTTTCTGAACAGTTTATGAATCACGTTTAAAAAGAGGGTTTCACGAATGAAAATAACAATGATCGCAATGCTTACCATAGTGCTGGGGGTGTTTACCGTCGGCTGTGCTAAAGAAGAAGGTCCCATGGAGAAAATGGGCAAGCAGGTGGACGAGGCCGTTGATAAAGCCGAAGACGCCGCAGAGGATGTTGCTGATGATGTGAAGGAGGCAACCGAAGGCTAGTGGTAGCTGCGCTTGAACGTAGCGCAGCGCAATGGAAAGGCTTTGAGCGTCTAAGGCTCTGATGGCGTCCAAACAGAGTCGACGTTGACCTCAAACCTCTGAGTCTCTCCAGCTTTTGTCAGGCAGGTGCCGTGCCAGACGTTGCCCTGTGCCGTCTCACGGTACCAGTCTTCCAGCTCAATGCTGTTCTCTTGGCATCCTTGCTCAATAGCCTGCTCTCGTACCCAATCGGCCAGGTCCCCCGCGTTCCAAATGGATGGCATGCATGCCTGCAGCGTGAAAGTCAGCGTGAGAAGAAGGAAAGCGTACGGCTTTATTCGTCTAATCTTGTTGAAAATCACAGCGTGTAAATCTCCGGTTGTTTGTTACGTGATACGCCTGGCCACTATGTAGATACCAAAACCCGCGGCGATGATAGCAAGCCCGAATAGGGCCTCCTGTGGCCGTTCAAGCAGAATGAACGTCAACGTCCAGCCGGTGAGCGCAAGAAATATTAGAGGAGTGAAAGGGTATCCCCAGGCTTTGTAAGGTCGCGGATGATTCGGTTTGTGTCGCCGATGAATCATCAATCCCAAAACGGCAAACAAGGTATTTAGCGCCATGGTAAAGCCTGCAAACACCAGAATGGATTCGAAAGTACCGGTAAGAATGAAGAAGATTGTAATGGCTGACTGCGTGTAAATCGCTCGAGAGGGGACGCCGTTCTCATTAAGGACGCCTAAGAAACGAAATGCTGGAAAATCCTCTCCAATAGCGTGCAATACCCTCGGGGCTGCAATGATCATGGCGCTGACGGTAGAGATAAGTAGCATCGCCATAGCAATACCCATTATCGACGCTCCGAAATCCCCAAAGACATAAGTGGCCGCAATGTAGCCCACCTCTAGCTTTCCCACCAAAGCCTCTTTAGGAGCGACTGAGAGGAAGACAAAATTGAGTAACACATACATGGCGCAGACGATGGCTGTGCCGCTAATAAGAACAACGGGTAGCTGGCTTTTGGGCCGCTCCAGTTCGCTAATGATATAGGTGGCGGCATTCCAACCTGAATAGGCGTAGCTGACATAGATGAGTGACACAGCGAAACTACCGCTCAACATTATTGGTATGTCACTCGCCGCTGGTGCCACGCTAGCCACTGAGTCCTGCCGGTTTAGTGTCAGCGCCAGCGCGCAAAAACCAACGATGAAGCCAATTTTTAGATAGGTAAATATCGCCTGCATTCCGCCGCTATTTTTGTGGTTACTGCCGTGAATTACGGCGAGAACCACCACCAGCGAACAAGCCAGGGGTGTCGGCGCTAGCTGTGGAAAAACAGCGCTGAGATATGTGCCAAACGTAATCGCGGCAAGGGCGGTTGGCGCAGCAAACCCGATCGTGGCGGAGATCCAGCCCGATACGAAACCTGCCGAGGGGTGATAGATTTCTTTTAAGAAATTGTACTCGCCACCTGAACGTGGAAAAGTCGCCCCCAGCTCCGCATAGCTCAAAGCGCCACATATCGCTGCAACGCCGCCGGCGACCCATAGCATGAGGAGCACGAAGGTTGAATCAATGCCTTCGAGCTGGAAGCCAAGGCTGGTGAATACTCCGGTTCCCACCATGTTGGCAATGATGATGGCGGCCGCGGTCGATGTGGAAAAGAACCTGGGCTTCGTTTTCGATTTCATAGGCAGGGAGGGGCTTTATCGATCCGTGGTTAGCTCAAGGCCTTGTTTTGTTCCTTTAACTTCTGAGCACCCCTAATGACGAAGTGAAGGAAAGCAATCCAAAGGCAGACGTAAGCCAGCGTATAACCCCACGGCGCAATGAAATAGCCGAGTGCGATTCCAATAATGGGCAACATGGCAAGCCAGTGCCCAGGCACCCAAGCGTCTTGGCGCCAGGATATCCAGACGGCACTCACTGCTGACAGGATCATGAGGCCGGAAAACAATGGTAGAGCCCAATCCCGGGTGTACATAAGTCCGCCTAGCACCAGGGCGATGATTCCGGCTGCAGAGTGGATCAATGCTCCGAGGTCTAGCGTAGATTCCGGGTCCTGTTTGGTACTGATCTCGGACATTGGGTCTAATCCTTGTGTGGGGATATCCTTCGTCGCAGTTGAATGACGAGTAAGTAGTGCTCAGACTATCGCTTTGAGAAAAAAATCATCTGTTTACTCTACCTTTGTTGCCTTGGGTAATAGCGGCTGTCTGATGACGGGCCAAAGTAACTCCTCCGCCCAGGGTAATCGCGGCGAGATGGGTAGCCCAAATTTTTCCTGACGCATAACTGGCAGCTTTGCTGTTCCGAATAATATGTCATAGAAGAACAAAGTGACTGCGTAGTTTCCATTGGGGTGCGCTTGCTCGGCGCCATAGGCGTGATGCGCCTGGTGAGCGTCTGGCAGGGTGATAATGCGTTCAAGTATACGCCAGAAGGGTTCTGTTGCCGGGAATCGCTGACGGAAGGTTAGGTCCCAACGGAAGCTCATGTGGGTCAGTAGATTGACCGTAAAAGTGATCCACACTGCATAGTAGAAAGCCTCCACTTGTCCCAGATACAACACAATGGCTCCCATCCAGCTTTGTGGCAGCAGTATCGGCCAAAACAGGTTATAGCGGAAAATGAGGGTGGCATTCATATTCATGCCGGAGTGATGTGTGCGATGCAGTTTCCACATCCAGCGTTTTTCGTGCGCGAATCGATGCACCCAGTAGTGGCAAAATTCGTTGGTTAAGAATATGACGACAAAAACGGGGAATACCGGTAGCTCGCTCAAAGCGCCTTGATACTTCGGGAATAGAGCGCCCATGCCCAAGGCCGCCAGCGATGCAATCACGACCCCAGTGACAATGGGTTGAGTAAAAAAAGACACGGTTGTGAACAGTAGGTCACGCTTGGGCCGGGCAGAGCCCTGAATAGTGCCGGCAATTAACTCTGCCGCCATTGCAAGCAGCCAGGTGCAGACGAGGTAAATTGTAAATTTGGTTTGTATATCCACCGGTACTTCCTCACAAGCGTTAACCGACTATAGCATTTTGCCAGTGAATTTGACGTTGAGCTGCAAATTTCCAACCCCGTGATGTCGCCTGACTCGCGACCCTGAATGAGAAGCAAAATTCCGCTGATTGAATCAGCGCATTACAGTTTCCGTTCTGATCAGTTAAAATTCGACCCCCGAATTAGGCAGCAGGATAACTGAACAATGAGTTTGATCGATCTAATGAAAGAAAAAGTTGAAAAGCAAATGGCTGCATACGATGAGCAGTTGGAGGCGGCGCAGGCGAAAGCCAAGGCGAAGAAGGCTCAAGCTGAAGCCGACGCGGCCGGGGCAGAGCTTGAAGAGCAGTTTTTCACCCAGGTGAATGAGATCAAAGGCAAGATGGCGGAAGGTCAGGCTTATCTGAAGGAGTTGGCCGATGCCGGAGAAGATAAGGCTGAGGAGATAAAAGCAAAGGCCGCCAGCTTTTTCGAGTAAACAGGCTTTCCTAGCGGTATATGCTAGGTAGGGTCTCACGAATCGGAGTTAGAGGTGCGTTCGAGTTCTTGATCGATCGCTAGTAAAGGGCGCTGATACTCCAAACGAAGTATCAGCAAGGCTTTCCCAGGCTAGTTGCGTAGAGTCAGTCAGACGCCAGCTAACCCATCGTTATGAATCAATCGAGCTGATTCTTAAAAATTTTGCCATCTTTCATAACCAGAACGACGTTGTTGGAATCAACAAGAACCTCGGTACCTTCTAATGGATTTCCGTCGACCAAAATAACATCCGCGTAACTCCCTTCCTTAAGCGTACCCAGCTGCGCATCCTTGTAGGGGTTTTTCGGGCCAGTTTTCATCAACCACTTACCAGCCGATGAAGTGGCCGCCCTTAGCGCCTCTACCGGCGTAAACCAGCGTTCGAGTTGGGTTATGTTCAACATGGCGTTGGGTAACGCGTCGTAGGTATACATGTCACTGCCCGCGAACATATCGACCCCTTTCTCAGAGGCCCATTTGAACATCTGGTCGGCGCCTTTGTTGACTTTGAGGCCCTTGGCTACTTGCTCTGGTCCGAAACCGGGTATGCCGGCGGGGTCCTGAAACGCGGTATAGCTCATGAAGGCTTGGGCAGACAGTACAATGTCTTCTTTAACCATGCGCTTCATGGTGGCCTCGTCCATCAAAAAGCCATGCTCGATGCATGTAACACCCTGGTCCAGTGCCATCTGGATATGTTCCGCCTGATAAACATGAATGCAGGCATAGGAGCCGAAGTCTTCAGCGACTTCCACCGCAGCCTTAAGTTCCTCAGGCCTGATGGTGATGGATTCCAATGGATCGTAGGAAGAGGCTACGCCACCGCCCACAAAGATTTTCAGAAACTGTGCACCCTGACGAAAATTGTAGCGAGCAGCCTCGCGGTATTCATCCGGGCTGTTGGCGATCAAGGACGTGCCCATGCGAGTATGGTTTGAATCTGTGCCCAGCTCGGCTGTTTGTGGTCCCCAGTCAGCGTGTGCTGAGTAAGAAGAAATACAGGCCCCAGACGTGTAAAACCGAGGTCCTTCAAGAGAGCCTGAACTGATAGCCCGTGACAGGCTGGGAGGGCTGCACATGTCGCGTAAGGTGGTGAAGCCATTGTTCATGTAGATCTGCATGCTCTCGTGCGCCATGGCGCCAGACGCAGCACCGTCCCAAACGTTTTCATGGTCTGGTAGGCCACGGGGAAACATGACGTGCGTATGCATATCGATAAGCCCGGGCATTAAGGTTCGTCCACCGCCATTGATAACGGTGGCGTCTCCCGCTGTCAGGTCACGTCCAATTTGGGCTACGCTGTTACCTTCAATCAGGACGTCTTGTCCCTCACTGAGTTTATCGGCGAAACCGTCCCAGACATTGACGTTGCGAATCAAGGTCTGGCTGATTTCATCCTGTGCTTGAACATTCAGGCCCAAGGCGATTGTTGCCGCGATGGCAGTCTTGAATAGTGACTTCATAAAACTCTCTGCTAATTACAAGTAGATAAAGGGAGATTGTGATTTTAGAGTAATTTGAAAGCGTTTTCACCAGACGCGGTACTGAGAAGATCTTGCAGCTATGCGCAGTCCATCCTGCGTCGGACTAATCGACTATGCGTGAATATAAACGACTTGCATTCAGATGACTGCAGGTCAGGGGTAAACGCCCCTGTCGCTGCAGACTCTGCGGGTTGACGTGCCAATCGGCTTAGAATGTAAAGCGTAATCCAGCACCGATGCTGTTGATGTCGGTTTCCGTGTCGAAACGTACCGCTTCGAGGTAGATGTCCAGGCTTCCAAAGATATTGAGCGCAGCGCCGACACCGTAGTAAAGATCAGTGCCATCGTCTTTAAAACGGTCACCTTCCAAATCCCAAAATGCAGCGCCACCTCGGGCGTAGACGTCGAAAATCCACAGCGGTACCGAGGCAACCCCGCCCAGGGTTAATACTGTGGCGTCCAGATTGTCTTTGTCGCCGTTGATAGCGTCGCTTTCGGAGCGGAACTCGCCAAAGTCCCAATAAGCTGCATCTACTGCAATCCATTTGTTAAAGCGCCAGCCGGCACCAAGGTTAAAACCTACGCTGGTGTCATCGTAAATGTTCTCTAGATCCTCCGGCGGATTGAAATCTTCTTTGTCGAAGGTGTCATCTATCCCATTGTAATTCACGCCACCCGCAAGGAAAAAGCCGGTGCTATCTGCGGTGGCGGGCAGCGCCTGAAAGAGAAGCAGAGAGGTCAGTATGGTTGTTAGGTAAATGGGTAGTCGTTTCGTCATTTTCATCACTCCAGGTCGCTAATGTGTAGTGCTTATCTTTTGAGTAATCCTATAGGGTACGGGAGGGTAGTTACATCAAAAACTCGTCAATATCGATCGCTAAGCTCTGGTTCGAACAATGTGAGCCCCGCGGTCCAGGTTCGAACTAACTGTACAGAGGCGCGACTTACAGAAGAGTTGCGCGGGTCTCTGAAGGTAGATATCCGAAAAGGGACTTGTAATCAGCTGCGAGCTGGCTCATGTGCCAAAACCCCCATTCACTGGCGACGTCGCTAATGCTTCGACCATCGCCGTTACGAATCAACTCGCCGTGGACCTGATTCAGGCGTTGCACCAGGATGTAGCGTTTCGGAGATATCGAAAACCGCTCTCTAAACGCTCGCTCTAAGGTGCTTAAACTGGTCGCAGCGGCGACACACACGGCTTCTACAGTGAGTGCCTCTTTGGGATGAGCCTCAATAAAGTCGAGGGCGCGCCTAAGCGCGAGTTCTCTGTTGCGAACGGAAATTCGCTTCCCCGTGTCCTGCGGTAGCCCAAGCTGGAGGATTGCACTGGGTAGCTCTAGCGAGATCAGTTGGCTCAAGGAAGCGCGCACTTCCAGACTCTGCGAGGTTGCTTGCTCCAGTTTGAAAATGTTCGCTGTAATGGTTTTGACAGCGGCCAGTCGCTCCGGAGCAGGCTGTATTTCTGTGCCCCACAGGCGAGCGCTCTCTCCAGGGTTAGGTAAATGCAGATTTTGAGACAGTTCGGACATCTTCGACTGTGCTATGGCGACGGTGTAAGCATCGAAGCCAGGTTCCCCAACGCTGGAGAAGCCTTGCTGTTCGTCAATATAAATAAAATCGCTGTTGCTCAAGGGCCTATCTTCTATGGTCGAAGAAGCCAGCGGGCTAACGGGGAGTCCAAATGCCTGGTAACCCTGAGGCGGTATAACATCTTGTTTTGTACGGCGATCGCAAGCAACACGTAGCAAAATTGCAGTCGGGTCTAAAACCGCATTAAATCTGGCCCCCCCGGTTCCGCAGTCCAGTTGGCCAAACTGGGTAGACCATCCCAGGCGGCAAATAGCTTCGGAAAACTCACTGACTGAGGAAAATGCCTGCTGAGTAGAAAGGATTTGATTCATAAGTGGGCCAGTGTGGCCTTGGCAGCTGTTCCGCTAACAACGCAGTGATGATGCTAGCCAGCCAAGTATTGACGAATTTTCGATACTGGGTGAGTCCAAAGACTCTATATAGTTTTACCTGCAATGTAAATTGTCTCATTTGCCTCATGATAATGGTGGGTGACAAAGACGAGGCATCACAGCGTAGGCACCCTAAATATGCCAAACAAGCAGCTCGGAAGGCCGCCATTTCCGCCGGATAAAACGCGTTCGCAGCGAGTCGTGACTTTCGTTACGCCAACTGAGCTGGAGCAGCTACAGCGCCTGGCAGCGAGCAAGGACCTAGCGATTTCTGCTGCAGTCCACCAAATTATTACTAATGAATTGAAGAAATAATTTTCTACCAAGGAGAAAACAACAATGCCATTTAAGCCAAAACGGCCGCTAAAGCGGCTATTACGTAGCGGTGGTGCCGTCTTGCTGGGGTTACTCGGCACGCAAGCTTTTGCTGCTAAGCCTATTGTGCACGATGCGGAATACTACATCCTTGAAGCCCAGAACGGTAAGGTATGGGCGGTTGAGGATGGCAAGCTGGACGAAAAGCTAGCCGAACTGCGCAGCAAATACGGTAAGCCGCCTAATCTCGTTCACTATATGTGGGACGATCAGCCGGTGATGTCGTTTGGCGATCCTATGTACCAGAAAATTCGTGGCTATGACACGCCGGTACTAAACCAGTTGGCAGAAGAGGGCATGCTGTTCTCTCGAATGTATACGGAACCAGGTTGCACACCCAGTCGGTCGGCCACGCTCACAGGGCAGCTTGCGATTCGCACGGGTACCTGGGAAATAGGCTTCCCGGTTGAGCACACAGGTCTGGCAGCAGAAAATGTCACCATGGCGGAAGTGCTGTCCAAGGCCGGTTACGCCACCGGATTCTTCGGTAAATTACACCTTGGCGATACTGAAGAGTCTTACCCGCACAATCAGGGTTTTGATCAGGCGTTCTGGGCAATTTATAACCAGGTGACCAGTCTGTATAACGATATTGGCGAGGGTGCCAATGCCATTATTGGTTACAAGCAAGAGCTCTTAGCAGACAACCCCTACAAGCGTGACAATACGTTCGTGAATGAGAAGGGCTTTGTTTTCTACCTCGAGGGTGAAAAAGGTGAGCAAGCGAACGAGTGGCGCAACGGCTCTAAGGAGCTGCAGGATTATAGGGATTTTGATATGGAGTCCCGCAAGCGCGCCCTTAGCTTTATCAGAAAGAGCGTAGAGGATGATAAGCCTTTCTATGTGTCCTGGTGGCCACTGTGGATTTCCTTCATCGCTAACCCTCAAAAGCAGACCTTGCAACGGGGCATGGTGGGCGAGGAATATCAGCGGGTTGTAGAGCCTGACATAGCGGCCTTGCGCAGTACTCTGGAGGAACTTGGTGTTGCAGAGAATACGTTGATTATTGCGATGGCCGACAACGGACCTATGACGCACAATCCACCTGCTGGCGCAGGTCTGGGTGAGGGCATGTTCAGGGGCGGTAAAGGCGACTTCACCGAAGGTGGGGTAAGAGTGCCGGCGGCGGCGTTATGGCCCGGGGTTATCGAGCCTGGTCAAGTAGTGGGTGACATGATTCATCAGGTTGACCTCTTCACTACGTTTGCCCGACTCGCTGGCGCCACTAAACATATTCCTCGTGATCGCATCATCGATGGACTTGATCAAACGGCCTTGCTGTTTGGGGGAGATACTAAAGGGCGCCGTGACTATAACTTTATCTATCAGGGCCCCATGCTAGCCGCCACGACGAAAGATCAATACAAAATGCACTGGGTATCCAAAGATCCGTCTCAGGCGAACTCCGGCATTACCGCCGTGTACGACTTGTATAACGATCATCGTGAGGTTAACCCTGTGGTCGTTGGCGGTTTCCATATGAAAGAACCGTTCAAACGTATGCGTGCCCGTCACGACCTGTGGAAGAACAAGTACCCAGATCGCCACCATACCCGCCGGCCAGCCTATACGGGGATTGCGAATGCCAGGCCCGAAACGATTGCTATTTCGAAGCCACCGGCGGCATTTAAAGAGCTACCCTTTGATATGCTCGATTACTTGCAGAAGCTGGATGATTACCCCTGGGATGGGGGTGACACCTCAAGCTTCGGAGATTGATCTATAGTATGAGTACCCGCCTTCGATTCGAGGGCATTTTCCCGTTGTTTGGGAGTACCCGGCAACGACAAGTTTATGTGGAACCATGAATATGATTTCAAATATTAAATTGTTAATAGTGCTAATGGTTGCAGTGTTCAACACTAGCGCGGTCTTGGCGCAGGAGTCGACCGGGCGCCGAGACGCCAGTGCGATCGACGTGTTACAGAAGATGAGCGCCTACACAGCCTCGCTGGACCAACTTGTGATAAAGGGGGCGGCTTTCACCGATGCCAGGCTCGATGCGGGTTTGATGGTTGTTAATTCCAATGAAGTGACGATGACAATAGATCGCCCGGGCTCAATGCATATCGCAAGCTTCGACGGCGAAGAAGAGAAGCACATCTATTTTCACAAGGGAAACCTAACCGTATACAGTTCCGAAAATAACTATTACGGGCAGGCTAGCATCCCCCAAGAGCTAGAGGCCGCGGCAGATTTCGCGATTGAGGAGCTGGATGTCGAAGCGCCCTTGATCGATCTGATTTACAGAGACTTGTCGACTCAACTGGCCAATTCAGACGATTCGATAATCTACCTGTCGGATAAAAGTCGCGTTGCCGGCGTGGATTGTCATCAACTGGTCATTAGAGGACTTGAGGTCGACCTTCAGGTTTGGATCGAGGAGGGCGATCGCCCACTTCCCAGGAAAATCGTCATGACATCTAAATGGGAGAGCGGTTCGCCTCGATTTACCGCCAACCTGGCATGGGACACTGCGCCGAAGATCAGCAAGGAAGAGTTCGTATTTAATGTGCCTGAAGGGGCGGTCAATATCGGCTTCATTCAGCAAACCACCAAAGAATAAAGTGAGGGTAACGAAATGAATCGCAGAAATTTTTTGCGCTCAATGGCCACTCTCTCGGTGGTTGCCACAGTCCTGCCTGCCAGTCACCTCGTTGAGGCGCGGGTGGGTAGACCGGCAAGTCCAGGCAGTGTCGCCGGGGTTAGACGACGCACACGCAGACGAACGCGCCGCCGCGTATATCGAAATCAAAGGCTTTACGCGCTGCCTTATGGTTGCAATACAACACGCGTAAGGGCTGGCGTTAACTACTACTATTGCGGTGGTATCTGGTACAGACCGACTTATCAGGGGGCGACGGTGGTGTACATCGTCGAAGATATTGAGTCAGGTGCTAATACGAATGTGGAGTTTGAAGAATAAGCCGGCGAAAGCCAGTCAGGGATTCAGGGGATTGGCTACACTGTTTTATTGATGACGGCGCGTCATTCACCGAAGGCGTGCTGAAGTAGCTGGATTGTCGATAGGGGACAGACGATGTATTTACTAAGGTTCGCGCCTTTTAAGGTCGCCAGTCTGCTGGCTTTAATCAGTATTTCCCTAAGCTCCCAGGGCTCGGAAGGCGGGGTCAGCTCAACGGCTGATTCGCGCCCCAACATCCTGCTAATCGTTGCCGATGATGTGGGTTATTCAGATATCGGCGCATTCGGCTCGGAAATCTCTACGCCGAATATAGATGCTTTGGCTGCTCAGGGTATTTTGCTCACTCAGTTTCACGTTTCACCCAACTGTGGGCCCACGCGGGGCTCTCTAATGACGGGGGTTGATCCCCACCGGGCGGGTATGGGCGGAAATCATGGAGCAAATGCCAAAAATCAGGACGGTCAGCCTGGATATGAAGGTTACCTGCGGCGGGATGTTGTCACCATTGCCCAGCTGCTTCGCGACGCGGATTACCACACCTTCATGACCGGAAAGTGGCATTTGGGGAGTAAGCAAAATGCACCAAAGTCTCGAGGTTTTGAACGCTCATTTGCACTCCTCAATGGAGCAGCCAGCCACTACGCTGATCAGGGCGCGATAATCCCGGGTAGCAAGACACGTTATGTCAGAGATGATATGGCAGTCTCTACCTTGCCGGATGATTTTTACTCATCAAAATATTACACCGATGAGTTGGCTTCCTATATTGATGCGGTCGATGACGGCAAACCTTTCTTCGCGTACCTATCATTCACGGCCCCGCATAACCCGCTACACGCCCCGAAAGAGTACATCGATAAGTATCGCGGGCGTTTTGATGGTGGCTGGGACAAGCTCGCCCAAAGCCGGCTTGCCCGCCTGCAGGCGATTGGTTTGCCTGTGGAAACGATTGAGCCGCAACCGCGACCTTCGTGGATTAAGGCATGGAGTGAACTGACACCAGAGCAGCAAGCCGCGCGTGCCAGGGATATGGAAATCTATGCGGCCATGATCGACTACCTTGATGCAAGTGTGGGCCGCCTGATCAAGCATCTAAAAGACACTGGGAAGTATACGAACACACTGATTGTGTTCATGTCGGACAATGGTCCAAGCCGCACCAGTATTCTCGACTATCTTTCCATGGGCGGCGATGCGGCTGAGTTTTTCAAACAGTATGACAATAGCATCGCTAATAAGGGCTACACAGGGTCATCAACAGACATAGGTCCGGGCTGGGCCTATGCCGCTGCAACGCCGCTGAGATTGTTTAAGGGCTACGTGACGCAAGGGGGGATTCAAGTTCCAGCGGTGATAAAACCACCCGGTGAGTTGAAAGATCCCGGCAGTCGATCGAATCGATTGATCCATGTGATGGATTTGATGCCCACCTTTTTGCAGTTGGCTGGAGCAACATATCCTGAAAACTATGAGGGTCAACCCATCGTGCCTTTGCTGGGTGAGTCTTTCGCTCCTCTACTAGAGTCGCAAGCGACTTTGCCTTCCTCTGAAAGGGGCATCGGTTGGGCAGCCTACGGGATGTATGCTTACCGGCAAGGCGATTGGAAAGTGATAAACCTACCGGAACCCTACGGCAACAGTAAATGGCAACTGTATAACCTGGCATCCGATCCCGGCGAGTTACATGATCTGGCTGCGGACTATCCAGACCGCACTGCGTCTATGGCCGCTGCCTGGGAGGAGTATGCGAAAGCAAACGGTGTCATCGAACCGAGTCATGCTACGTTCTATGCCAAGCCCGTGACCGATAAAAAGTTCTAGGGCTTAGCGTAAAGCCTTAAGTCGGTATCTGATCTAGCCTTTAGGGTAGTTCATATAGTCCGCCGCAGCTTGCCAGCGAGGGTCAGCTTTAATTTCGTCAGTGACCAAATCTGTGAGGTAGATGATCTGGCCGTCGTTGATGGTGCGTTCAAAGCTAGCAAATAAGGCGTCGACATCGCTTGCCCCAGCGGCGCAATGCTGCGTTCTGAGCTCCCTTGCTGCATCCATTTTTATCTGTGCGAGCTCATTTAAAACTGCCGTTGTTTCCCCAGCTTTACACCGCAAGTAATCACGGTACCCGGGGGTTGCCCACATGGCTACGAGCATGGGTGCGTCAGAAACCTCTGCCAGTGAGCGTTGCGATTCTTCTGCAAGGCTCAGGCGACTTTGAGTATAAGCACGAAACGCATGGTAGGCATTTCTATCGCCACCCACCGCAAGATACTGCTCGGTCTGTGCCAGGGCTTCGGCATAGTCACCGCCCCAAATATGCGCGGCGATTGCGGCTTCACGATAGTAAGGTACCGAGGGGCTCTTGGAGATTGCGACTTCATACCAGTGATAGGCTTCTGCGTACTGCCCCACATTGGCTAAGGTCATGGCGAAACTGAACGCGGCGCGCCCATCCAGGTCATTAAGTTCAACTGACTTCAAGGCGTTGTTTTTCCAGGATTGCCACTCAAGCCTGTCAAAGGCAACCCTCGCCAGGGTTTCGTAAGCAGTCGTGACGTCGGTGTCTATAGCGATGGCTGCGCGGGCGTGTGCGGCAGCGGCGTCATACAGCTCTGCCTTTTCTTCTAGTTTGATTTGTCCCTTAAGCCACTTCACATAACCCAGTTCGGCATGACCGCGAGCAAACCTGGGGTCGATTTCGATAGCCTCTTGTAACCTGCGAATACCCGCTTCTATCCACCCATCTGGAGCTAAGTTGGCAGAGCCACTCTCTTGTTCGAGCTGGTACCTATACTGTAAATAAAGCGCGTAGGCTTCAGTACTTTCTGTTGGCGGCCGTCTGATTCTCTCGATTTCAGCCGGTAACAGCGAGGTGTGCATGGCGTCGACGACTTTAAGAGCCACATCAGTTTGAATAGCAAAAATGTCGTCCAATTCGAACTCGTAAGACTCAGCCCACAGATAAACGTCGTCAGATGCACTGACTAATTCGGTTTTAATCCGTACTTTATTGCCGGCAAAGCGCACGCTGCCGGTCATGATGGTGCCTACGTTCAGTTCACTAGCAATTTCGCGTAGCGATTGCTCGGAGTTAGCGTAGCGCAGTACAGCGGAGCGTGAGGTGACCTTCATCGCTTCAATTTTAACGAGTTGGTTCAGAATCTCTTCGTGAATGCCTGCCGCAAAATAATCATTTTCTGCATCTGTGCTTAGATTCGCCAGAGGTAGCACGGCAATGGACATGTCCTCAGGCGATTTCGTGAGGAGATTATTCTCCTCAGTATTTTTCTCTGCTTGGAGCTCGCTAGAGCTTGAGGCTTTTTGCGTTTTAGCGTTGGTGTACTCGAAAGCCGCATAACCCAGAAAAACGATCAGAATAGCGAGCGCTATGGTGGTGAAGTTGGCTTGAATCTTTGTTTTATTTTTTTGCTGTTTGAAAGAGTCGACCCACGTTTCTCGTTTATTGATGGCATCGAGCACGTGTTCAAGATATCGGTTATCAGAAAATCTAAACAGCGCCTGAACTCTGCTAAACACTAATGCAAGTTCAGGTGGCAGGTCACACGGTTCCAGGTAAATGGGAATGACTTCAATATCGTGGTCAATCGCGAAGTGAACTTCTCTCAAGCAATGGGTCGACTCAAGCGAGCTCTTAGAGATAAAAAACAGAAGTTTTTGGGCGCCGGGGATCGCGTTTGCAATCTCCCCTCGCCAGGACAGACCCGCTGAGATACCTTCGTCGTACCATAGATTCACGTTGTGCTGGCGCAGCGCCTCCATATCCGCGTAGACGATATCGTCATCTGTATGCGAGTAGCAGACAAAGAGATAGTCCTGATCACCGCGATAGGCTGGGAATGGTGTGTTCAACGCTGCTGTTCCTAATCGTATTGGCTATTCTTGCAAAGCAAACCGCCCTTTTCGGATAGATCATACCGTGATTTATCGCCCATTTGCAGCTGATGATAGGCAATTAATCGTTAGCTCAACGGGCTGAAGAACGGGTACTTGTATTTGAAGTTTTCATGAAAGGGCAGGGCCGCCGCTATTTATAGTTTTATCACTTCACTTCATAACTTCGACGCTGACGCTACCTTCAACAGGCTCTTTCAGAATCCAAAGTTCGCCGACTTTATCCGCTATTGCCCTTTTGCCATCGATACTTATTCCGGTTGAACCTTGCAACGCTGGCAGTTCAATTTGGCCTCTGACACCCGAGGGCAGGTTAAGGTTGAGCTTGAACGTATCGTCGTTACTCCAGTCGATGTGAATTGGGCCTTGTACGGTAGGTATGGTGCCGCGGGCAGAGGCAAGGTCACCGGGGGTAGGGCGAATACGGGCAGTTTTCCATCCCGCCGCTAGCGGTTCTACTCCGAGCACATAGCGGGGTAGCAGGTTGGCAGGGGCAGCCCCCCAGGCATGATTCCAGTCAAGGTTAGGCTTGTACTTAACGTCCCAGGCCTCCCAGGTAACGGTAGCGCCACTGTCTAGCATATGGCGCCAACTGCGATCACCTTTTGCGGTTATCAGTTGTAACGCTTCTTTACCAAAACCGTTTTCTAGCAGTGCCTGAAGAAGGTATTGCGCCGCATAAACGGAACAGCGCATACCTTTCGCAGCCAGCCATACGGCAATGCTGTGCCGATTCTCCTCAGGCACCAGGCCGAAAGCCAATGGAAACAGATTTGCATGAAGAGAGCTGTGCCTGACGTTTTCACCATCGAGAAAAAGGCCATCGCTTGGCGAGTACAGTTTCGTCTGAAACGCAGTGAGTGCTCTCTGGTAAATGGCCTCATAATGTTTGGCATCGCCTTCGTTTTCTAAAGCAATGGCCATGTCTGCCATCATCTTGATCGACTTTAGATGGAAGGCATTTACGACGGTGTTAATGGGTGAAAGCACGTAATCATCACGCTCTCCTATCGGCCAATCCACCAGGTCACCTTTATCAATCTGCTTTTCGTTACTTGCTACCAGGCCGTCATTACGAGCGCGTTCCAGGAGAAGTTTGTCTTTCAGAGCTTCATAGCGTTGAGCCAACCATTGTCGATTTCCGGTATGCATCCAGTCCTCGTGCGCCATGAATATCATGTGTGACGCCCATTCGGTGGGCCAGGTTGGGTGGCGCATCAAGTGGTCAAAGGTGTCTCGGGCCATCTGTCGGTCGTAATCGGTGTAGTAATGGCTTAACTGATTTAAATAGGCGTCCCCTTCGTAGGGTATGCGCTCCCTGTCGCCATCGATATAGACCCCGGCGAAGGAGGTGGCTTTGATCGAATAACGACTGAGCTCCCACACTTGATTGAGGAGCGGGTCTGAAGACTCAAATTGGGCGGCACCGTCATCCCAGTCACGCAGGTACGCCGCACGTCTGGTAATTTGAGTTTTGTCGAGTTCTCCGGAGAATCCGCTGATTTCTACCCACCTAAAAGGAACAAGTACGCCCCATTCCTCGGGTGTAAGAATGGCTGGAGGGGTATTTGAATTTCCTGTACTGGTGTTTCGCTTATCCTTGCGTGGCGCTACGATTACTGGCTCGCCCGCGGTCAGGCGCGTTTTCGCTTTTTCGTAGCGGACTGTTCCGGGGGGACTTCGATCGATGCGGCCATCTTCCAGCGCCTCTCCGAACCTGACGGTCGCCTTTGTGCGCTTATTCTTAATTGCAGTGAGGCTTAGGTTACCAAACGCTACACGTCCAAAGTCGACAAGGAAGAGGCCAGGCTTAACCTCTTCGATACTGATAGGCTCTTCGTTGACGAGATGCGTGGGGGCACTGATCGCCTGCAACGAAAGGGTGAATGCAAAAAACACCGGGTAGCGGAAAATTCTGCCCACGTTTTAACCCGGCATTAGAGCATAAGGTTTTGCTGCCTTTCTCGTTGTCTTTGCCTAAGGTTTGTACCAAATAGGGGAACTGTAGCCTCTCTCCTGCGTGGTCATTGGTACCTGCGAATCCATCTTGTCGCCAAGGCGCTGAGAATCATAGGCTGACCATCGGGGCGTCGGGATCTCCATCACGCGAGCGTAGTAGAACGCGCTCTGCTTGGGATCAAAATCAGGGTCGGTCCAAACGGTGATCAACTCAGGGTCACCAATCGTGTTCATCCAAGACGCGCTTTCCAAGTCAACCGTGCTGCCTACCGATGGAAGTTTGCCATTCTGGTCGGGGCGGCGTTTGTCGGCATCGCCCCAAACAACATCATAAACACGTTCATGAGTCTCGCCTTCGGCGTCCACCCAGCCTTTAATCACTTGAATGCGGTCGAGGTTACCACTGAGGGGGTCTTTCATGGCGGCAACGAGAAAGTTGGGTGCTTTTTTGCCGGGTGTGGCGGTCAACTCTCCGCCCATAGGTACGCCCTTGGCATAACCAATCAGGCCGGGGTCACGAAGCTTTGCGTCACTCTCGGTGAAGTCCCATCCGCCAAAGAAGCGCAGCATCATGCGTGAACCGGTGGTCGCGTAAACCTCCTTTCGCTTCATCGCGTCCCAGATGGCTTCGCGGGTGTTATCGGTCGCCCATACCGCTGCATAGCCCGAGCTCACTTGTTCCCAGCCGTAGTACTTTACTTCTCCGAAGTTTCCGACCAGTTGTTCCCAGCGACCTTTATGAGGCTCCTTGCCTGAGTGCTTGCCGAAGAAGTTGTTTTCCCCTGCAGTGGCCAGGCCGGTGTGACTGTCGGTCGATCCAACCATGCCGAACTTATAGGGGTTGGTTCCCAGTTCCTCGCCAATTTTCAGGCCATTTTTCAGGGCCTCACGGGCGTATTCGTATTGCAGCATCGCGTCTTGTTTCACGATAGGTCCGAGGTTGCCCTTGTCCCATAGCACATCGTAGCCTGCGAATTCGTCATTGGGCGAAAGGAACGGATGGGATTCGCCGTCTCCCTTAATCTGGGTCACCTCGTAAATGGGCTCCCACCGCATGCGAGTCTCAGCGTAGGCCTCAGTGAGAGGTTCGCCCGTTTCAGGGTTTATCTCAGGAAACATCAAACCGTTGCTCACATTGCCGTTGTGGGCTAACGCAAGTACTTTGCCGCCCGATTTCTTCTCATAGCCAGACATCCACTGCCATAGGTCCTCGGGGTTAAAACTCTCGGCTGCGGTAAAGGGCAGCATTTGCTTAGCTTCGTCTCTGCCGTCGCGGTAAATGACATTGCGGTGAAGGTTGTTGCCGCCTTCTGTCGATGTCCATTCGTAGCCTATAAGGGTAGTGAAGCGGCCTGGCTCGTTAAATTCTTCGGCCGTATCCAGATAGCGATCCCAGACACTTTTTACGAACGCCGGATCAACGATAGCTGCAGGCATGGCTTCTCCGGTAATGCCCGCAAAAGTTTCGATAATCTCCATGGTCGCATTTAGCGCTGATTCACCACCTTTGCTCAGTCGGTCGTGCCATTCTTTGGCTTTGGGGTCTTTCATCAGCATGGGGTTGCCTTTGATCACCTCATCCATCGCTCCGAGACCATCTGAGTGGTCTGCTACAACCAGCCAGTCCAGTG
This sequence comes from Halioglobus sp., assembly GCA_039986455.1. Classification (GTDB taxonomy): domain Bacteria; phylum Pseudomonadota; class Gammaproteobacteria; order Pseudomonadales; family Halieaceae; genus Halioglobus. The sequence continues at coordinate 48,067 of JBDWQQ010000018.1, read as the reverse complement.
GTCGAGACAACTTCAGTGGCTCGCCGTGAGATGTAGTGATTTGCTCACCTCGAGCAAGGCGATAGGCATGCTCCGGGTCTACAGTGACACCAAAGGCGCGCGCATCCAATGAAAGGCTAGTGTGCAGGTGCGTATCTCCCCACAGCACTTGGGTAGGGAATTTCTTGCCCGCGTAGGGGGAGTAGCCATCTTCTTTAAGGTCACTCTTATCGATCTCGGACCTGAGCGATTCCTTGTCGCTCAAAATGCTGCCCACATAACCATCAGACCAGGCAACAGAGGGGGTTAGTGATGACAGAAGAACCGCGCTGGACAGAGCTAGTTTGAATTTCATGGCATTAGCCGCCTTATAGTGGTGAGTAACAGTTAATATAGCGTATAAAACTAATCAGTGCGTGAATAGATCAACAGCGACAATATTTGATTCTGATCAACTCGCTAGGCTCAAGGCAAGGTTTCAAAAAAGCGTCAGCGAATCCATCTGTGGTGCGATTATTTTTTGGCTTCTGTGTACAGATGCGCCAAGGAAAATTCTAATCTGAATGCTTTTCTTGCTGTTGCTTGAGTTGATTGAGCATCATTTTGACCTGCCGGTCTGAAGCGAATAATACTTCCGAGGGCGAGTTTCTAATGGCGGCATTTGACTGCAGGAAAATAGCGCCATATTCCACGACCATTGAAGGCTCACCATAGGTAGCTTCAAAACCCTTAAGAAAGATATTCTTTTCATCTTCCGGGAATAAGATCCACACAATATCTAACTGATCATCGAGAAATACCAGCTCAACCTTTCTTTCCTTACCCGCGTAGAGAAAACCTGAACAATCAATTTGATTTTGGGAGGTTTTGGCTAAAGGTGAAGTGATGGGTGCTATTTTCTTTACCTGAATCGAGCGACACAAATGCTCTAGATCCGTTTTAACTTGCTCCAAACTGGCACCGAAAGCAAACGCTGTTGGCTTAGAGAAAGACAGTTCACTGGCCTGACATACCACTGAAACGAGAAAAAGTAGTGCTAGTGGTATTTTCTTGTGCATGTGCTCATACGCCTTCTACGTGAGTGAAACCTGAATGGATAGCTTTTTTAGCGCTTGAAAAGTGACGTTAAGTTATCGACGCGCTGGGGCAGGGCGCTCCCGCCAACCGTTAGTCGCCTACTGCGCCTCCATTTCTTGCAATCGCTCCTGCTCCCATTCAGCCAGATTGAGCTCAATGGCCCAGAAACCGAATATCCACAGGAAGGCGTCCCAGGCATAGAGAACATGCCCCTGCGCAGCCCATAGCACGCCATTACCAATTAGCACGAGATAAAAGAATGATTTGGCGATTCGTGTGGGCCCTAAGAGTCGGCTGGCGAATCGGTCCGCTGACTGCAGGCGGACTTCAACTTCTATGAGCGCAACAACAAGCAGCCAGACGATCGCGTTGAGCACATCTACCCATCCCATCCATTGAATGTAGGGCAAGACAGACGCACCAAAAACGAGCGTTTCACCTTCGATGCGGTAGAACGCTGTGTCCTTCGGCAAAGCCGCGCAGGCGTCCGATGTGATAGCGGAGTAGTCAGCCAAATTCCACTGTAACCAAAGGTCCTGCCCCGCCAATTGGCAAAGGTTGTTTACGCCTTCAATCAATTGAACGTTGTAGTTGCCGACGGTGGCCGCAGTGTAGCCGTAGGCGGCGTAAGCGATGCCAAGATAACAAAGCAGTCGCCCGCCGTGGATGAAGCGGGTAACCCAGCGGGTGAAGGCCTCATCAGGCAGTTGATAGGTTTCGAGTTCGAGCAGAACGATCAGCCCGATCCAGGCGAGCATATCAATAGAGGTCGTAAATTCCTCTAATGTCTCGGCAAGGGTTGGCGTAATACCGTTAAATGTCGCCTGCCATGCGAGGAAATCATCGAAAAAATATTGACCGGTATTGACCAGCAGCGACAGATAGACCACCCACTTGATGGCCTGTGCCACTCGCGGGGTGGTCAGTAATGGAATCAGTAAGCGCTTTATACCGAGCGTGGAATGCGCGAATCCAGTGGATTGTAAATTTGCTTCAGAGTTTGCGGGCAAAGGCGACTCGCTCACGATTGGTTTGTACACGCCGTTGAGTCTCTAACGCCAGTCCACTTGGGTCAAGTGCGAATTTTCTTGTAGTGGGGTTTCTAGCACGTTCCGAGCAGGGCCGTGGACTAATGTGGCAGATAGGGCGCTTGGCAACCTGCAGGAGCAGCGTTGCCATTAATATTCAGCGCATTTCAACGCGCTGGCTGCATCGCGAGCGAGGCCACCGTACTTCGCTGCTTTTAGTAATTCCAGAGCGTGCCATCTTCCAGCCGCACAATGGGGTGGTAACCGCGTTTGTATGAATATCGTTTTGCTTCCTTCTCATCGAAGTCTACGCCGAGTCCCGGTGCGTCAGTAACGTGAAACGCTCCGTTTGCGTAGTGGTGTGCCGAAGGGAAGAGGGCATCACATTCGGGTGTGCCTAGAACCAGGTATTCCTGAATGCCGAAGTTGGGCGCCCATGCGTTGAGATGGGCCTGGGCCGCCATAGAAATCGGCGAATGGCTGGGGGCACCGTGAAACCCGGTTCTCACGTGGTGGATTGCGGCAAGGTCAACAATCCGTTTCACGTGGGTAATACCGCCTGCATAGGTTGCCGAAACGCGAATAAAGTCGATGAGCTCTTCTTCGATCAGGCGGTTGCAGTCCCATATAGAATTGAAAACTTCACCGATCGCAATGGGCACAGTTGTATGCTGGCGAATAATTTTCAGTGCTGACTGATCATCTGCCGGGGTTGGATCTTCCAGCCAGAATAGATTGTACTTCTCCACCTCCTTGCCGAAAGCTGCGGCTTCGCGGGGGAGTAGTCGGTGGTGAACATCGTGTAATACTTTGAGTTCGGGGCCAAAACGCTCACGAATGGCCTCAAACACTGTCGGCATGTAACGCAGGTACTTTTCGGTGCTCCAAATTTCTTCCTTGGGTAACGAACCAAATTGAGTAATAAAGTGCTTAGAACTTTCACCCTTTTCCGCGATCCCGTAGCCTTCGGTTTCCATCCCGGGGATACCGCACTGTACGCGCACAGCCTGATAGCCCAGTTCCACATAGTGCGCAATTGAGTCCAGAAGGTCCTCTAGGTCGCTACCGGTCGCATGTGCATAAACCAGTGCACCATCGCGGCTCTTGCCGCCAAATAGCTGATAAACAGGCAGGCCTGCCACTTTGCCCTTGATGTCCCAAAGCGCCATATCAATAGCGCCGATAGCGGCCATTGCGACGGGTCCTTTCCTGAAATAGGCGCCTCGATAGAAGTACTGCCAGATGTCTTCGCTGTTCCGTGGGTCCATGCCGATCAGACAGGGGATAAGGTAGTCCTGCAAAAACTGAGCAGGTAGTGTCTCTCGGTTATTGAGTGTGGCATCTCCCAACCCGTAGACGCCTTGGTCGGTCATGATCTTTAGCGTGACATAGTTTTTGCCGGGCCCGCCGACGAAAACTTCAGCATTGGTTATCTTCATGTTCTTAGCTCCGGTGGATGGGTGAGATCATCAGCCGCATCAGTATCGTCTGCATCGGAGTCGTGGCCAGGCGGCACGTCCGTGACAGCCATAAACAACATAACGCCTACGAAGAAAACGGCCGAACCGCAGGCCAGAAAGACCAGACGACCCCATAATGGATTTGGCAGCGCCATCATCGCCATGACCATGAGTCCCGCGATGGCAACCATGCGACCCAGAAGCATGCGCTGGCGGTTATCCAGATGAGCATGATCACCTTCGTTCTTCACCAGAGGCGTAGCGATATTTGTGAAGAAGCGACTGACTGCTTCTTCACGCTCATCGGGCAGACCTCGATAGAACAGTGTTGTCAGGCAGAAAAACCCGCCCGTGATAATCACGTGGCTGATCAGGCTGATCGCGACGATGAGGTCGACCCACTCTCGATGCGTTAATTCCGATGATAAGCCGAACCAAAGTTCGATATGTTCAGGCTGCAGTACCACCGCAACGATATAGGAAACGAGAGCACCCACCAGTATGGTTGCCCACGCAGCCCAGTCCGGTGTCTTTCGAATGAAGAACCCGAGGAAGCTCGGAATCATTTGAGGGAAACCGAGCAATGCGCTCATATACAGCATGGCGTCAAACAGGCTGAGTTCCTTCAGCGAGTTCATGAACAGCGCCAGAAAAATAATGATGGCGCCAAAGCCTACCGATGCCACTCGCGATACGATCATCAGACGTTGCTCTGGCATGTTCGGCGCAAAAATAGGCTGAATAAAGTTCTTTACAAAAATGCCAGCGTTACGATTCAAACCTGAATCGATAGAACTCATCGTGGCTGCAAACATGGCCGCGACCAATAGCCCGATCATGCCGGCAGGCATGTAGAGCTTCACAAAAGCCAAATAAGACGCTTCAGAATAGTTAGCGCCTTGCTCAGGATACATGCTCGCAAGATCGACACCTGAGCTCGCCATGAACCACGCGGGAATGAACCAGATGATCGGTCCAAGCGTCATTAGCAAACAGGCGAGTAGGGCACCTTTGCGGGCATGATTTGAATCCTTTGCCACCAGATACCGATAAGAGTAAATAATGTTGTTGGTCAGGCCGATTTGTTTCAGAAAAATACTGAACGCCCAGATATAAAATATGCTCATGTAATTGAGATTGGTTCCGGCGACAAAGTCGGAGGGGAAATTAGTGATGATGGGGGTAATGCCGCCGGCATGGTAAATCCCAACTGCGGCGCAGGAGATTGTTACCGCCATGATGACAATCATTTGCATAAAGTCAGAGGCAATAACGGCCCAGGCGCCGCCCGTTACTGACATGATGATGACCACCATGCCTGTAGCAATAATGGTGGTTTCCATTCCAAAATCGAAAATGGTCGAGGTGACGATCGCCAGGCCATTCAGACCGATGCCGGCTGTTATCATCGATGTGAACATGCTGACCCAGGCGAAGACCTGTTCATTTTTCTTGCCAAACCTGAGTCGCAGCGCTTCGATGACAGTCACCACACGCATTTGACGGAACCGAGGCGCGAAGTAGAGGTAGTTGAAGAAGTACCCCATCGCATTGCCTACAAAAATAAACGAAACAGCCAGGCCATCTGTGTAGGCTTTTCCGGCTGCACCGGTAAATGTCCAGGAAGAGAACTGCGTCATAAATGCCGAAGCGCCCACCATCCACCAGAGTACGTTGCCGCCGCCCCTGAAGTAGTCGCTGGTGTTTGACGTGAGGTTCCTGAATGCCCAGCCGATCGTGATTAAGAACACGAAATAGATGGCGACCACTGTGACATTGAGATCCATGGTTATGGCCTCGCGCCTTTTTGAAGGCCGCGTGCTTTTCGGTTCAATGAAATGAGTTTGTTGAGATCTTCGATAGTTCGCAGTAGCTGTGGATTCTCGGCAAGCAGATCCATTTCACTGTCTACGTTGCCGATATTGGCTAATACCGCTCGCTCCGCGGCATTGGGGTCGCGGTCAATGACGGCATCGATCATGGCAGCGTGCTCGTCGAGTACTGAACGAGGTTGTCGGTAGCCAAACAGGCGTTTCAGGTGGCGAACTCGATCAAGGTCAGCTTTGGCCGAATGCATGATTTTCCAGGCTCCGGGGAGGCCGGCAAGTTCGAAGAAGCATCGATGCAGGTCTTCATCCAGTTTAAAGAAGGCTGCGCTGTCGTCTTGTTCATGAGCTTCGCACTGCTGGTTCAATAGTGTTTTGAGTCTCACTTCCTCAGTTCGGGCAATGCCCTTTTTAGCCAGGAGTCTTATGCATCCAACTTCCAGTTGAGTGCGCACGAAGAAATTTTCCAGGTATCGCTCGAGACTGATAGCAGTGACATAGCTACCGCTTTTCGGAACGACTTTCACCAATCCTTCGCGAGAAAGCTGAATGATGGCTTCACGCACGGGTGTCTTGCTAATCTCCAGTACGCGTGCAACTTCCTGTTCAACCAGCGCCGACTCAGGCGGCAGAGACAGGTTTACAATAAGCTCTCGAAGTAGCGCATAAGTCTGATCCACAAGGCTGCCTTCACCACTTAGGTGATCGGCATTCAGAATTTCGGCTAGCGGCTGAGCATGAAAAGTGAGCTTTTGCATGAAAATAATTCTAATATATTAGAATAGACATTGATATACTTATTTAACACCCGTTGGCAAGGCAGACAATAGCTATGAATCCAGAAACCCGGTCGATTCTCGAGAACACAAGCACTGCAAGCATCGCGACGATGCTCTTTAAGCGCGGCCTTCGAAACCAGTTCGTGCAGGGAGTAGCCCGTGTGAACCCTAACGCCAAGCGGATGGTGGGGCCGGTTTATACCCTGCGTTACATTCCAGCGCGTGAGGACCTGAATCCGATTGAGATATTTCGTGATTCCGACCATCCGCAGCGCCGAGCGGTGGAAGAGATACCGGCTGAGCATGTTTTGGTGATGGATTGCCGTCAGGATGCAACCGCCGCATCGGCGGGGTCCATATTAGCTACCCGCCTGGCCGTGCGGGGGTGCGCAGGCGTCGTGACCGATGGCGGCTTGCGTGATGTGGACGACATCGCCAGTTTGGACATGCCTTCTTTCTGCGCCAGCCCGTCGGCTCCCACCAACCTGACCAAGCATCAAGCGCTGGATCTTAACGTTCCTATCGGCTGCGGCGGCGTCGCCGTGTTCCCCAACGATATTGCGGTTGGCGACGGTGATGGTGTCATTATTATTCCAGCAGAAATCGCCGATGACATAGCGAGCGAGGCGAAAGGGATGGAAAAGTACGAGGCATGGGTGATGGAGCAAGTGCAAGCCGGTGCCTCGATTATTGGGCTCTATCCAATGAATGATGACACTCGCGTGCGTTTCGAAGCCTGGTTGGCCGAACAACAGTAAGTCCAATTCTGAGTAGGAACCGTTGCCGGACATGGAGATGATCGAGACATTGCGTCATAATCGGCCTCTGCAGATAGAAAGGACTTATTAAGATAGTGTTCAGCATCAATCACTTCAAAATCAAGTGCTTATCGCTACTGATGACGATAGCGATTGTGCAGGGCTGTTCGATCACTCCCGATAAGACAGCTGAGCAGGCCAAGGGCATCACCGTTTGCGATACCTACTTGATTCTCAGCATGTGCGTGCAGGATCTGGATGGCGATAGCACTGTAGACATGGTTTATTTTGTCGACACGAACGAAGCGTTCATGTTTCAGGAAGGCAAGCAAGATTTAGTGGGGGAGGTGATGCCATTTCATCGCTGCGCCGTCCCGCTAAACGAAGGCATGCAGTCTACGACCAATCGGATTCTAGACCGCGCTGACCTTAGCCTTGTTGAGGAAATATCGATTACCAAAGAATTGATTGCGAACTATGTCGCCGCCAAGCCGACGATCGACGCCTGTAATGCCAAGTACGACGCTGCTGCCGATAACGAGGCGCAAGCTGAAAGTGATTTCTCCCAGTTCGAGGAGGACTGGGAAACTTAATAGATTACTAGTGTCGCCTGCGCAGGCCAGTTATGCCGTTAAGCGGGTGCGCGTATTTGAATACCTTACATGATGGCCTTGCAGAGTGTCCTACGAAAAGCGCCTGCAAGATCTATCTGACATTATCTTTAATGGAACCTGCGCCTAACACTAGAAACTAGCTGTCCAATTCAATTTCTACCAAAATGAGTTGGTCAGCAATTTCTGCCAGACTTGCGTCTACGACTTCTTTGTTACTATCCAGCTCCAACCCGTAGACCTTTGCATCACGCGGTAGCGCGCGAATGAAACGACGTACTCCTTCTCGCAATGCATCGCTGTCACCTTCGAGCAATGTGGCCGTGCCGGGGTGGCGCTGTCTGGCAATCTCCATTTCTACCTTCACATCCTGGCCCCTGAAATTAAGCCACCACCGAGTGTTCTGGTTAGACAGCAGTCGCACAGTATTGCCCTCTCGGGTGTAGCTAAGGGGTGTGCTTAAGCTTCGGCCACTTTTCCGCCCGGTGAAGTGAACAATGCCAATGTTTTTGCTGGTAATGCCATGCAGAGGAGAGCGCAGTAGATTGCGCATCACCGGGTTGAGAAAGTAACGGTAAAAACTGTTGCTGGCACTCATACTGGCGTCGTCTCGATTGTTTTTAGATAACTAGGTGAGCATCTTAATTTTAATCACCCAACGAAGCTATAGGATTTGGTTCGCGGGCTTCTCAGGTTCGTGACATACCGCTTCGATATTGTGTCCGTCCGGCCCAACAACGAAGGCCGCGTAGTAGTTAGAGTGGTAATTCTGGCGAAGCCCGGGGGCTCCATTGCCCTTAGCGCCGGCCTCAATTGCCGCTTCGTAAAAACTATCCACTTGCTCGCGCCTCTCCGCCACGAAGGCCAAGTGCAGATGGTTGGCTGCCTGCTCGACTCGGCGAATACATAGCGATGCATTGCTGTTTGGGCCGCATAGCTCGACGCCCAGCGGCCCTTCCGAAATTATAACCACACCGAGTGGTGCCAGGGCCTTAATGAAAAAGTCCTTGCTGCCTGCATAATCGCTAACCCCAAATACGACGTGATCAAACATAAATCTCTCAAAATTTATTGTGCTCCAGTCAGGCTCTATGACAACTCAAATTGACTGATAGCATTCGTTGCTCTATTCCAGAATTACCTGATCGTGGCCGTTTGGTCAATGGCGAAGCCTCTAGCGATTCCAGGTCCAGTGTCATCTTCGCGATCCTAAATGGGGGATCCGGGGGGCGCTTCAAGAGGCTTCAGGGGAGCAATAGCTTGATAGTTATCCCGAAACCGGCGAATAAGCTTGCCCGCAATTCGCTTATGTGCGCGCCAGTCCGCGGGTGTTTCGACCGTAGGCCCAGCTGCTTTATCTTTAGCCAATAACGCGCCTGCAGACTTTCCTTCTGCTGTTTGCAGGGCTAAATCAAGGTCTCCTCGGCTTGCCCAACAGAGTTCGGCTATACCGTCATAATCTCGAACTTCCATGCCGCGCCCTGATGAGATCGCGTGGCCAAAATCATTGTCTATTGCGTGGCTTTGGACATAGCGCTTGATGTTCAAGGATGCTGCGTGAGAGGCCACGAGCGGACCATGCTTGTTGAGCCAGTAGTCGTAAAATTCGTCTTCTGAAATGCCTGACGGTGTATTGATGCACTTACCGCAGAGAGCTTGGAACATTGAGCACAAAAGGTTGATGGTTGTGCAGTGCGACTACTGATAGGCTAACCATTGTCTTCAAGGAAGAATTAGAAGCTATGTCCTTCTTTCAGGATTTGAAACAACGTAAGGTATTTCGCGTGGCGGCAATGATTAAGGCGTTGAGCCACGCAGGAATCATGCATGTCTGAATATCAAGTCTTAACCATCTTCGCGGCATTTGCGTTTTTCTATAGCCTGATCGCTTCGCGTCTTGAAAAGGCCCCTATAAATGGCGCACTCGTCTACGTATCTGTGGGCATGCTCCTCGGTCCGCACGTACTGGGACTGATCGATTTGAAGGCGGATGGTGAAACGATCAGCCGCCTTGCTGAAATCGCGCTCGCGATCTGTCTTTTTACTGATTCATCCAACGCGAATTTGAGTGTTTTAAGGCGGGTGGAAGCAATACCGGCTCGATTGCTGCTGATTGGACTGCCACTGACTATTTTACTGGGTTTCTGTCTGGCTTTCTTAATCTTCAAAGACCTTGGCGTCTTCGAGGTTGCATTGATTGCCACGATGCTGGCGCCGACGGATGCGGCACTGGGAAAAGCGGTAGTCACGAATTCCGCAGTGCCGGCAAGAGTGCGTGAAAGCCTGAACGTTGAAAGTGGGCTGAATGATGGTATCTGCGTGCCAGTCATATTATTTTTTATCGCGCTCGCAGCGGGTTCTGTGGAAGCGTCCGAATCGGCAAAACTGGCGGTTAAACTGCCGCTGGAAGTAATAGGGATTGGTTTGATCGTTGGTCTCACGCTGGCGATGGTCGGCGGGTATGCGTTGCGGACCTGTGCAAACCGCAACTGGGTCAGCGGCACCTGGCTGCAAATGCCGATCATTGCGCTTGCGCTGCTATGTTTTGGTTTAGCTCAATGGCTGGGAGGGAGCGGTTTCATCGCAGCTTTTGTGGGCGGCCTGACCTTTGGTGCACTAACGAAACACCACAAGAAGCAATTTTTGAACGCGGCGGAAGGCACAGGCGATGCCGTAGCGATGTTGACCTGGTTTGCCTTCGGGACCATTACATTCGAAATTTTAGTCAAAGGATTCAGTTGGGAAGTATTACTTTACGCAACTCTTAGTCTCACGGTTGTTCGCATGTTGCCGGTTTTTCTGTCTCTGCTTGGAAAGGGTTTAAAGCTAGATACTAAATTGTTCATTGGGTGGTTTGGTCCAAGAGGCTTGGCCAGCATCGTGTTTGTCGTGTTAGTTATTGGCGAGAAGTTACCCGGCACCAGTACCATTGTTGAGGTTGTCGTGTGGACCATCTTACTCAGCGTTGTTGTGCACGGCCTGTCGGCAAATTGGCTGTCCGCTATTTACGGTGAACGAGTGGGAAATGGCAAAATATGACCAATGCTCAATTTGGCTGACGCTGCTTACCATTGAAATTCAATAATGCGTACGTTGAATGACGAGGGGAGGGCTGCCGCCTTCGGCCACTTGCTGATGAATTAATGACGAAAGAACGCGAGAAACAGTATGAGCAAAAATGGGAAGCACATCAAAAAAGGCAGCAATTGCTCTACAAAGCCGTAGCGGATGGAATAGCCTGGGTTGCCCTGAAGTTCCCTTTGTCGCTTCAAGAAGCGGAATGGAAGTTGCTCTTCCAGTTCTATTGCAAGTGTCATTTGTATACCGATTAAGTGCCTAAGAGATCTAATCTGAATGCCCCAAACCAAACATAATACAAGACCAACGACAGCGACCAGTGCCGCAGCCGATTGTTTGATTTCGACGTCCATGGTGGGATCAACAGCGTAGGTCAGAAAAACCAGCAGCCCACTCCCGAGCGATAAATAGAAACGATTGGTCGACGTTCGTCGGCCGTAATTTAACTGAACCATATCCATGATCGCGCGATACTGTTGCACGATGATCTGGCTATCTGTGTTCTGGTCGTGGTTTGGTGATTGAGAGTTCACTTTAGATTCCAGGTGATGAAGGCTCATTAAATTAGAGGCCAGCCGCAGTATACCGAGACTATCACCGATAGCACTCTGTTACCTTGTCTGCTGTTCCGAAAAGAGCCTAGTCCAAATATGAAGAGATCTCCGATACAGGATAGACACTCCGGAATAGGCCCCTAGAATTGATAGCTTAGCAGTCGTCACGTTTAAATCATCTAATTATTAGTATCCAGATCTATCTGCCTCACTACACCTGACTCTAAGGCAAAATCAAGGTCGTGACTAACCAGGATAAAGCCACCTCGATAATCGTGAAGCGCTCGGGCCAGTAAGTTGCTCGCAGTTAGATCCAGATGATTATCAGGCTCATCGAGTAACAACAGTGGCTGGGTTGGCTGGTGGCTGACAATCAACATCGCAAGCTTCATTTTCTCGCCACCACTGAGCATTGCGCCAAGGCGAGAAACGGTGTCGCGACGAAACCCGATACCTGCAAGCAAGGTGCGCGCTTGGCTCTCTTGGATTCCAGCACACTTCAGCATCAGGTTATCGAGCAGAGAAAGCGTTGGGTTTATCGCGCCAAAGTGCTGATCGAGATAATACAGGGGCGTATTCACCCGAGATTCGCCTGCTTGAACTGAGAGCTCTCCCATTAAGGTTTTCAGCAGTGTCGACTTTCCGCTTCCATTGTTCCCCATCAGGTGAACTTTATCGTCGGCGCGCACTTGCAGCGTGATGGGTTGGTCACAACCAAAGGGCAGCACAACTTCAAGCATCGAAATCACGTTACGTGAGCGACTGTGGCCGGCTGAAAAATGGAGCTTTTGGGTTTTGACCTGCTCTTTTCTTGTTATCAGTGTTTGTTCTTTCTCGCATAGGTGATCGTGTCTAAGTTGCTCGTTTTTACTTCGACTGGACGCACGAGCGGTGGCTTTGTCTTTTTTAGCGTCGAGTAACATTTTCGGCTGACTGCCAGCTTTGCGTAACTTTATACCTTGTGCTGCTCTCTGCTCTGCCTTTTCTCGATTGCCCTGGGCTTGCCGTGCCAAGTTTTTTTTCTGTTTCTCTACGCTGGCGAGCTGACGCTCCACCGCGTGCAACTCTTTGCGCTTTTGCTCGGCATAATGATCGTAATTACCGCCAAAGGCTTTTAACCCCAGTTCTGATAGTTCCCAGATCTCTTCCATTTCTCGCAGTAGAGTTCGGTCATGGCTTATCAGCAAAATCGCGCCCTTAAAAGCCTGCATTGAACGGATCAGCCATTGCCTTGAGTTGCTATCGAGGTGGTTGGAGGGTTCATCTAAAATGAGCAGCTCGACATCGCTTTCAAATAACTGCCACAGCTGTAACAGAGCCAGTTGTCCGCCACTGAGTAGCGCACATGGAAAATCCGGATCGTGAGGGAGCCCCATTTGCTTAAGTTGTGTGGCGAGTTTGGCCGGTAATTCCCATTGCTCGTTCACTTCGTCAAACCAATGATCAGCGCAATCGCCGAGCTCAATGTGTTTGATCGCTTTCAAGGTATAGTCTATTCCCAGAAATTGAGCGATAGAGCGCTGGCCCGATAAGAACTGTGACGGTTGCTGGCGATACCAAGAGAAGGAACCGGGGCGCGTAACGGTGCCGCTTGATGGCAGTATTTCACCGCTCAGTATTGAAGCAAACACAGATTTGCCGACACCATTGCGTCCGACTAATCCCACTCTGTGCTCGGTCATGGAGCAGGAGAGACTTTGAAGCAGTGTTTCTCCATTATCAAAGTGATGGCTAATATTGTAAGTCTGTAATACAGGCATAACTTGCCTCCTGTGTGACAGGGACAACAGCCATAGCCGGAAGCTAAAGAAAGATCAGATCGATGCCGGTACAGTCACTGATAATAGCGACTGACTGAAAAGTGATAAGCAAAGAAATGTCGAGTAGCGAGCTACGCCTACTAACCCTGTAAATCCAAAAAATAAAGTGATATCTGGACGACAGGTTTAGTGAATCATTTTGGCGTAATCTCGGAAGCTGGGGTTGGTTAAAGATTAACCGATTCAACAAAATTCAGTCAACGTGAATAATCGACGTTATGGTCAAACTTTCCATGAGGAATCGCTGTCTTCGATCGATAACTAGCCCCAGGCGCCGGGCCTTTTTATGATCTGGTTAGAGAAGAGAGGCTTCGCAGGACTGGAATAGAAAGGACGTATTTCTCTCGCTCTGATTGAATGTGGTGTTTTAGAGCGCCAGAAACTAGTGCGTTCAATCGCCCGCCGAAGATTTCCAGCCATAAGATTCATGTTAGCCTTCCACCAACGCCAATCGCGGCGTCTCATTACTCTCAACAAGGTGATAGCAAATAATGATAGTCGTTAATGTAACGGTAGAAATAGACCCTCAGCACCTAGCCGCTATGAAAGAGGGAATAGCAGCGATGGAAACCGCTAGCTGTTTGGAGGCGGGTTGTCTGGACTATTGCTTCAGTGTCGAAGTGAATGATCCATCTAAACTCAGAATTACCGAAAAGTGGGAGTCTAAGGAAGCCCTGTTTGCGCACTTCACCGAGCCCCATATGGCGGCTTTTCAGGCGCTGATAGCAAACTATCCGCCCAAAGGTATGGAGGCGTTTTTTTATGAAGCCGAGGCGTTTACGCCGCCGGGTATGTAGGCGGCATCCGTGGTGGTTGAATCTGTGACACGGCTGGCTGGTCATTGCTTGATTGCAAGTCCTCCCCACGCGGTCGGCGAAAGCGGAGGAACTGTGCAAACGCTAAGCGCACGCTCTCGCCGTAATCATACTGAAACAGTCGGTGCAGATTCTGGCTCGTCTTTACCAAGAAACAAAAGATAATTTACAGGCACCAGCAAGAGTGTCACAAAAGTTGTGAAGATAATGCCAAAACCAAGCGAAATCGCCATGGGAATCAAAAATTGTGCCTGAGTTTCTCGCTCGAACAGTAACGGCAACAAACCAAAGAATGTGGTTAATGACGTTAACATAACAGGGCGAAAACGTGCTGTTCCGGCACTTAGCACCGCCTCGAGCATGGCTGATCCTGCTTCACGCTTTTTATTGATGTAGTCAACCAGTACCAGAGAGTCATTCACCAATACGCCCATGAGCGCCAGCAATCCGAGCAAGCTCATAATGGTAACGTCCATGCCCATTATCCAGTGTCCTATCATTGCCCCGATGACTCCGAATGGGATCACCGAAATGACAATAAACGGCTGCTTATAAGATTTGAAGGGTATCGCTAGTAAGCAATAGATCACAAACAGTACAGCGCCGATGCCGTAGAGCAGGCTGTTAGTGGATTCTGACTGCTCTTGCTGCTCTCCACCTATTGAGTAGGTCACTCCCGGGTATTTTGCCACGGTCGATTCCAGATACTCCCCCATCTCCGAGGCAAGGGCGGTCATGTTCACTCTATTTTTCTCTACATCAGCGAACACGTTAACCACTCGATACCCACCGACTCGCTTAATCTCGGTGGGACTGGTGCTCGGCGTCAAAGTGGCAATTTGAGACAGAGGAATCTGTTTGCCATCGTTATTGCTGATCAGCATGTTGTTGAGGTACGCGGCAGAGTTGCGTTCGCTGATAGGGAAGCGCACCATCACGCGAACGTCATTGCGCCCGCGCTGAATACGTTGTGCCTCTACACCAAAGAAGGCCTGTCTGACCTGGCGAATAACATCCGAACGGGTTATACCCAACAAGTGCGCTTCGGGTTTCAGGTCTATACGAAGTTCTTCCTTGCCTTTAGAAATACTGTCGTGAATATCGAACACACCGTCATAACTTTGCAGCTGTAGCTGGATTTCGCTGGAAAGCGCCTCCAAGTCCTGAAAACGTTCCGACCGTAAAGCAATATCAATGGGGTCACGGGTGCGACCAAACTCGGCACGAAAGGCGAGATTTTCGGCGCCGGGAATAGGGCCGATTTTTTCCCTCCATTGCTTCGCCAGATCCAGGCTGCTCACCTCGACAGAGCGCTGTTCGGCTGGCGCCAGTTCAAATCTGGCCGACCCCTGGTGGGCTACGCCTCCGCCTCCACCGGTACGAGTCAGGATGTCGCTGATAATGCTCTGGCCGGTCGCCTCGTCGGTATATTCTTTCTGCAGTTCCTGCGCGGCCGCCAGAATTCTGTTCATATGAGAATCAGTCACTTCAAATGGCGTACCTGTCGGCATGGTTAAGTTCAGCCGGACAGTCTCTGTCGGTATTTTGGGAAAAAACGTATATCGTGTATGCCCGGTGTATAGAGCGGTGACAAAGATCACCAAAATCCCGACGAACAGAAGGACGGTAGTCGCTTTGTTACGCACACACAGTTCAAGTACCGGCTGATAGTACTTCAATATTGCGCGCTCAAATCCACCCGCAAAGCCACGCTGCCATTGTTGCAATCGGTTGAGGTTCTCCTCCTTGCCGACATTAATGTGCTTTAGGTGCGAGGGAAGAACCAACTTTGATTCAATCAGGGAGAAGAGGAGTACGGGAATGACGATCAGCGGTATCTGAGCGAACAAAGGGCCTCTGCGACCGTCAATATAGAGCAGCGGAACAAAGGCGACGATCGTGGTGAGTACACCAAAGGTGACCGGTATGGCCACTTCCCGGGTTCCGTTTATGGCCGCCTGTAGTCCGGATTCCGACTTCTGCAAATGACTGAACACGTTTTCACCGGTGACAATCGCATCATCTACAACGATGCCTAGTACGATGATAAATCCAAACAGGCTCCACATGTTCAGGGTTACGCCCAGCATCGGCATCAGGATCCATGCGCCACAAAAGCTGACCGGTATACCGATGAATACCCAGATAGCCACCGAGGGCCGGAGAAAAAGCGACAACAGCAGGATGACAAGTACGCCGCCCTGAACAGCATTGCTCACCAGAGTGTTAATACGCTTCTTGATGAAGATCGAGCGGTCGTTCCAATCGTGAATTTCGATATTCTTGCCCAGCGTTTCCCTGCGCGTTTCAACGTAGGCTTTAACGCTGTCGGCGACCTCAATAACACTCTGGTCGCCCACACTAAAAACATCGACAATCGCGGCAATTCGTCCGTTAAAGCGCGTTCGAACTGCTTTCTCTTCAAATCCATCGGTCACGGTTGCAACATCCCCAAGCCGCAGCAGAGTGCCATCGGGATTGCTTTTTATAACAATTTTTTCAAAATCATCGCGCCTGTAAGCTTGTCCCTTTGAGCGAATTAGCACATCACCGCCAAGTGCCGATATATTGCCTCCCGACAGGTCAAGCGAGCTCTGTGATATCGCAGTGGCGACTTGGTCCAGCGTAAGGTCATACTCCCTGAGTCGATCCTGTCGCAACTCGACAGCAACCTCATAGTTGCGCACGCCCTCTATATCAACCTGAGTCACGCTGGGCAGTTGCAAAAGGTCCTGATGCAACTGCTCAGACAGTTCACGCATTTCCAACTCTGAGACATCCCCGGAAATTGTCAGCGTGATGGCAGCTCGGCGGCGTTGAAAGAGTGAGATAACGGGGCGCTCGGCGTCGGCAGGAAAGGTGTTGATTGCATCCACCCGATTTTTGACATCATCCAGCAGCAGGCGGGGATCGTAGCCTTCTTCCACCTCGACCACGACTTCGCTACCGCCCTCAACAGAGAAGCTGCTGTACTCTTCTATACCCTCAAGATCCTTAATCGCCTCTTCGATCCTGGTTGCCAAGCCCAGTTCAGCATCCTCGGGAGTAGCGCCTCGCAGGGCGACGCGTACATCGATCCATCGACTTTCAAACGCGGGAAAGTAGTCCAAAGCGATTTTCTGGGTCAGTGTATAAAACCCGAGCAGTGCTATGGATATCATCAGCAGATTTGCAGCGACGTCGTTACGGGCAAACCAGGCAATCATTGCTCCAACCCTCCGGTTTCAGAGTTGAGTTTCACCGCTGTCCCCGAAACAACCTGACCCAGGGGAGATACCACCAATTGATCCCCCGGGTTTATGCCTGCAGAGATAATGGCGATATCGCCATTCTGCCAGGCGATTTCAATGGGCGTGCGGTAGACCGCGCCTTCTCGGTGGAGATAGACGTAAGAGCCCTGGTAAACCGCCTTGTTAGGGATGCTGATTGCGGTATCAAGCGAGATGCCATCGATTTCTGCTGTCACATACTGACCAATCTTCAGCGGGAAGCGACCTTCTGCCTTTTGTCCGAACGGATCGTCTATTCGGGCGACGACATAGAGTTGGCGACTGCT
Source organism: Halioglobus sp. (assembly GCA_039986455.1). Classification (GTDB taxonomy): domain Bacteria; phylum Pseudomonadota; class Gammaproteobacteria; order Pseudomonadales; family Halieaceae; genus Halioglobus. Next base: position 30,726 of record JBDWQQ010000018.1, on the reverse strand, counting down.
CTCTTCAATTGATCCCGCGGTACGAACAATACGTCCTTGCCATATTTCTTCCTTGCCGAGCTCCGAACGCACTCTCACTGATGGTAGATCGCGAGCCGTGCTCTCCTGATCCAGGTAGTCCTCAGGCAAATCCAGCAACGGCAGGTCATCGTTCTTGATGGGCAATCGAACCTCGACCGCGTCTGTCGCATAGATTTCTCCAAGCACTGCATTGTTCGAAACTACCTGGCCTAGATCAACGCTGGTTGATAATACGCGTCCGTCAAAGGGGGCAACAATAGAGGTTCGAGCCAGATTAAGTCTTGCTTTCTTTAACAGCGCATTTGCTGAGCTAACGTTCGCCTCTGCGGCTCTTAGTTGCGGCTCTCTTAAAACAAGCGGCCTTGCGGAGTTTTTGTTTCCGGATCGCGCCCAGTCTGTTTTGGCCTGAGCGACCAGAGCAAGTTCAACGGCCAGTCGCTGCTCTGCCTCCGCGAGGCTGGCCTGGGCGATGTCCACCTCGATTTCGTAGTCAGTCGCGTCGATCTGCAGCAAGGCTTCTCCTTGACGGAAAAAGCCACCATCCCTGAAACGCTCGGACACACTGTCTACTCTGCCGCTGACCTGAGCGACCAGACTGCTACTGACACGTGGCTCAACCAGGCCATAGGACAAGACCTGAGGCATGATGCTTGCTCGCTGAACCTCAATCACTTCAACAACGATTCTCGCCTCAGTGTCGACGGCACGCTTCTTTGCAACTGGCTTGTTAAATAGCAGCGCCCAGACGGTGACAAGCACCACTCCGATCACTACAAAGGGCAGTGCCCTTTGGCCTAGTTTCGGTTTAACCGGCATCAAAACAATCCTTTTGTGGCCTAAGTTGCTTGCAGGTTTTCACGAAAAAACGTGACCATTCGCGTCCATGCGAGTTGCGCTGCCTCTTCGTGATAACGCGGCGTCGAGTAATTGTGAAAGCCATGGCGCGTGCCAGGGTAGACATGCATTTCATAGTTGGTGCCGGCGTTCTTAAGCGCTGCTTCGAATTCAGGTCGCATCGCGTTGACGCGTTTGTCATCTTCTGCGTAATGAACCTGAATGGCGGCGCTTATCTGCGGGACTTTTTCCGTGGCGGCGGCACTGCCGTAGAATGGAGCACCTGCATCCAGTGCTTCGCCGAGCTCAGTGGCAAGGAAATTTGTGGTACCGCCGCCCCAGCAAAAACCGGTGGCGCCCAGCTTTCCATTCGACAGCTCGTGAGACTTCACATAGAGCGCGCTGTTGATCATGTCCTGCCGGAGCTTTTCCTGATCAAGGGTTTTCTGCAAGGCACGCCCGTCGTCGTCATTGCCGGGATAACCCCCAATGGGGGCCAGTCCGTCGGGTGCCAAGGCGAGAAAGCCGGCGACGGCGAATCGTCGGGCGACATCTTTGACATAGGGGTTTAACCCTCGGTTTTCGTGCATGACTAGAACGGCGGGGAAGGGGCCCTCACCGACAGGTGCCACCAGGTAGCCCCGCATTTTTCCTGAGGTTCCTTCTGGCGAAGGGTAGTCGACCCAGTTTGCCTTGATACGTTCGTCAGTGAACTGAATTTCCTGCGCGTCGGCATAGTTGGGTAATAGCGCCTGAGCCATAGTGAGGGCAGCCGCACTGGCAACGGTCAGTTGCCCCGCGCGCCTCAGGAACTGGCGCCTATCGATGCGTCCGTGGCAGTATTCGTCGTACAACTCGAAAACCTGATCATCAATTTCATCTTGTCTCATGCGAATGCGTCCTTTATTTACTCTGTATTTAGCGTTAGCTGGGCGACGAACTCTTTGTCATGTCGTCCGGCAGAAAACTTCCAACTCATACGAGCACAAGCTCTCTGGACGATCTCCAGGCCTAGTCCCTGTTCTTCAAATTGATTCTCTATAATTCCAACGTCATTTCTGATGGTGACGCCGTTGGCCTTAATTGCTATCTGGATTGAGCTCTCTGCATAGTTAACAGCGTTCTGGATAAGATTTCCCATCACAATGCGCAGCATCGGGCGCACGGTGAGGTAGCCGCTGTTGGCACTCTCTATCGAGACATCGAGGCCTTTGGCGTCGATGGTGTGCCTGTGTTTTTCAAGCTCATCTTCTAACATTTCGCGAAGGTCACAATTTTCTTTCGATAGTTCAGTGGACTCGCGTGCCAGGCAAAGATGTACTTCGATGCGGTCCTCGATATCAGCACAGGCTTCATCAATTCGTTTCAAATTACGTGTGCGCATTGGCTCATCGCATTCAGACATATTGAGCACTGAAAGGGCGGTTCGGATGACGGAAACAGGGGTGCGCATATCGTGACTGGCATACTGGGTGACCGCTTTTTCACGCTCCAGGGCGCTGTCCATGCGATTGATCAGGTCTCCCATTGCTCGGCTGAGTAAACCGATTTCGTCATTGCGATTGTGGCCTTGTAATGGCTTACCGGGCTGACCGCCCGACCTTACGTCTTCTGCCAGCGCTCTGACCGGGCGCGACAGTAACCGAGCCACGATAAAGGCCAACAGCCCTCCTGTAATTAGAACGATGGCGGCCGCCAGGTTGATGGTTGATTCCATTTCAAGGCGAACCATCTTGCTGGTTCCCAGATCTGGCTCATTGAGCACGAAATAGGCTCGCTTGCCGTCGTCCTGCGGTTCGGCAACCAACAAGTGCTGACTGCGTTTGAGTTTGTGTATCCCGGGCTCGAATTCGCGAAATGACGTTGGTAAATCGGCATCATCGTCCCACCAGGCAGACAGGTTACTGGTCGATGGCAATTGGGTTGAACCGGTCTGGGCAAAACTGCGCTCGAACTGAGCATACTCTGCCAGCAGGTACTCCTGAACAGTGCGGTTTTCTGCGGCCTTCATCGATAAAACAATCAGCTGGCTGTAACCATAGATCACCAGTACGGTAAACGGTAAAAGCAACAGCAGGATGCGGCGGCTGAATGTGCTAGTCAGGAAGTTCAATGCGATATCCCTTACCGTGAACGGTCCTGATGAAGTCGTGGCCAAACCGCTCGTCCAATAGGCGTCGAAGTCGATAAACGTAGTTGCGCAGCGGGTTACTCTCCGGCGGCTCGTCTGGCCATAGCCCAGCCTCGAGAACCGGCTTGGTGACAATCTCCGGCGCAGCCTTAGCCAGCATTACCAATAACCTGATTTGGGTGTCGTGAAGCTCTAGCGTCTTGTCAGCGTAAATCACCTCGAGTCGGCCAGGATGAATGGTCATGTTACCGATATTCACTTGCGCACTCGTGGCCAGTGGTGGCCGTTTTCTTAGCGCTTCCAGCCGACAAGCCAGCTCTTCAGGTGCGAAGGGCTTGACCAGATAGTCATCTCCGCCGGAGCGATAGCCAGCAATTTTGTCATCCAGGGTATCTCTGGCAGTCAGAAAAATTATAGGGGTTTTTACGCCGAGGTCGGTGCGCAGGCGCTGGCATGCGGATAGGCCATCCATGATGGGCATGGATACGTCCATGATGATCACCGCGTATTCATTGGTGCTCGCCAGCTCGACGGCCTTGCGCCCGTTAAACGCGAAATCAATGTCATAGCCAAAACCGGTGAGGAAATCCGCCAGGGTCCCGGCAAGGCTGGAATCGTCCTCCACGAGAAGCAGTGGTATGTTGTTGCCGGCACTCAAGGTTATGGGCTCTCAGTTGTCACGCGCATGCAGAAGTATGATGGCGCTGATTATAACCTTGATTATGTGACTCATTTGTCACATTTGCAGAGCTATCTCTACGCTTTAAGGGCCATCAAGCCACGCACCAGGGCCTCGCACTCGCTGCGCTCAAGATACCTGGGGGTGGGGTAACCACTGCCTTCCTTCAATGCAGCGTCGACCAGGTCTTGGATATCTTCTTCACGAATGACATCGGTAGTGGTGGGAATGCCGATGGTTGCGTTTAATTCACGCACTTTGGTAATCAGTTTGTCACTGAGCGCCGCGTGTCCTTCAGAAGCTTCACCCAAACCGGCGTGAATTGCGATATCAGCCATTTTCTTGGCGGCGGCACCTTTCATTAATTCCAGCACATGAGGCAGCACTATGGCGTTAGCCAGGCCGTGCGGTACGCCGTACTTGGCACCGAGGTTATGGGACACCGCATGAACGTAGCCTACTAGGGCATTAGTGATTGCCAATCCACCGTAATAAGAAGCCGTCGCCATTGCCTCCCGCGCTTCAAGATTATCGCCGTTTGCACAGGCCTCCGGCAGATTGTCGAAAATCAACTTGATAGCACTCATCGAGTAGTAACGGGTTTCCGGCATTTCCCAAACGCCGATATAAGCCTCGATGGCGTGGGTGAGTGCATCCATGCCGGTTGCCGCGGTAATGTGCGGCGGCAGATCTTTCATAATCACCGGATCAAGAGCGATTGCGCGCGGGATCAGTGCGGGATCAATGACGCCGCCTTTCTCATGAGTTTCATTGTCAGAGATGACTGCGATCATGGTGGCTTCAGAGCCGGTCCCTGCCGTAGTCGGCACAGCGAAGAAGGGTAGGGCAGGCTGCTTGCACTGTTTGAGCCCCAGGCAGCCCTCGGCTTTGCAGTCGTTAGCAGCAGCCAGTGCGATCACCTTTGCCGCATCAATGGACGAACCACCACCAAGCGCGATGACCGCATCGCACTGTGCCTCTTTTAGCACTGTGATGCCTTCATCAACGACTTTCTGTGTGGGGTCGGGAAGCACGCCATCGTAAATTGCATGGGCCACACCGTTTTCGGTTAGTGATGCCAGAGCTGTGTCCAGCACGCCAAGCTCAAGCAGTGGCTTGTCGGTAACAACTAGCACTTTGTTGATGCCGAACTGACTGATGGTTCGACACAAATCCTTTACCGAATTGGCGCCCGTAAAACTCAGGGCCTTGGGCTGGGGCTTGGTAATAACCATGGCGGTCATCGAGCGCTTGGCTTTGTAAAGCCATTCCTTATAGAACGCGGGCATAGTGGTACCTCAGAAATGTAAACGAAAATGACTGCAACAGGCTTCTTACATACTCATTCTTTGCTGTATCAGTCGATATACAGGTCGTAATGCGGGAAGTTCAGTTCAATCGGGTTAACCCCTCTCTGGTCCTGCTCTCGGGCAGATGCGCGCAGGGAAGCCAGGTCGGTGGTAATACTGCTACGCATCGCGCCGACGTTCTGCCACTTCTCAACAAAATCCGCTGGCGGTTTGCTGTCACCGCTATCGGTCATTAGTCGGCCCAGATCTGCATAAGCCACATAGAGACGTTCAGCCTGTTCCTGCTCGAAATCGGCTATGCGCTCGTAGGCGTTGGACAACTCAGCCCCGACTTGCTCAGTTTCGGGCATTTGACCGGGTGTAAACGCCGCGAAATATTTCTCGGTATCGTCGATGCTAAGGGCGTCTGCGCTGCGCCAATAAGACAGGCTATCGCGATTGAGTAGGCTGTCGCTATTGGGCTCTATCACCAATACGGTGGGGGTACCGTAGATAACGGGCACGTCATACTGCTTCACGATGTCGCGAATAAATTCGAGATTACCCACGTTTACCAGCTGCACCGTATACCGATCCTGGAACAGTGCGGCCACTTGTTTGTCCTGCATCTTCTCCACAAAGCCAACGCTGTCGTGGCACCAGTTACCTCCCAGCGCTATGAGTAGTAATGTCTCATCCTCAATGGCGGTTTTACGCGCTTGCGCGATGTCTGCCTGGATAGCGGCATAGGATGTTTGATGTGCAGGGTAGGGCTTTGAGTCCGGCGCTGCGGACGCGACGGCACTGAGAAAAAAGCTCAATACAAAGGCGAAAATCAGGCGTGTTGCGGTCATGTTATGTTCCGATATTTTGGGCGAATCCAGCAAGGCTATAATGGCTCGCATCGCAAGTCCATGCATTGCCTTCACTATCAAGCAAGTTGATGTTGTCTCTGTGCATGTTGCAGGAAGTAGACTGTGATAACTGCGGACGCTAGCTCCGCCAAGCTATGTCAGCTTTGCCAGCGCTTCCCCATCGAAGCTCTCGATTGATTCCGCTTTGCCGTCTCGGACTTTATTGGCCCACTGTGGATCTTGCAACAATGCACGACCCACTGCGACTAAATCGAATTCGTCGTTATTGAGTCTGGCTAGCAGATCATCAATAGCCCGAACGCCGCTGGATTCCTTCATCACGATTGCGCCGATAAAATCAGCACTCAGCCCGACTGAGCCAACGGTAATCGTAGACTTGCCGGTGATTTTTTTGGTCCAGCCTGCGAGATTGAGATCGCTGCCCTCGAATTCCGGTTCCCAGTATCGCCGGGTAGAGCAATGGAAGCCGTCAAGGCCAGCATCGACCAGCGGCAAAAGGAATTGCTCCAGTTGTTCAGGGGATTCAGCGAGTTTCGCCTCAAAGTCCTGCTGCTTCCACTGCGAATAACGCAGAGCGATGGGAAAATCAGGGCCGGTTGCAGCCCTGGCGGCCTTGATAATCTCTGCTGCAAATCGACCACGGTTCTCCATGCTGCCGCCGAAGCTATCATTGCGTTGATTTAATCCTTCCCAGAAGAACTGATCGATTAGATAGCCGTGGGCACCATGGATCTCGATACCATCAAATCCCAGGCGTTGGGCATCGGCGGCCGCACTTGCAAAGCTCGAAACAAGAGTTTCAATTTCTGTGATCGTCAGCGGCTCTGCGATTTTCTTCCCGGGCGCGAGTAAGCCCGATGGGCTGGCGCTAGGTACATCGGAATTGTTCATTTTCGCAGGATCACGGGCTATTCCCGTGTGCCAGAGTTGAGGGAAGATCTTGCCACCGCCACCGTGGACCTGATCAACAACGTGCTTCCAGCCGGCAAGTGCTTGATCCCCATGAAAGGCCGGAATACTTTCACCCATAGAGGCCACCGGATCGTTAATCGTCGTCCCCTCAGTAATGATTAAACCGGTGCCGCCTTCAGCTCGACGCCGGTAGTAAGCGGCGACATCAGCACCCGGTATGGCTTCAGGAGAGAACTCACGGGTCATGGGAGCCATGACAATGCGATTACTCAGTACGAGCTTGTTCAGAGTATAGGGGCTGAAGAGAGCGTCAACATTGTTGCTCATGCATGGATCCTGGTGATTTCAACGGGGCACATATTAGCTCAAGTCGATGAAAATAAACAAAGCCGCTGTCGTATAGTGAATGAGACGCAGTGTGGGCGACTGGATCAAACAATGAGAGGAGGTGTAACGCACTGAGTCGTCTCAGGGTGCGGCGGCGGGCATATCCGAAGATTTCTAGCTGAGCCGCCTGCGCAGGGTCTGGGAAGGCATCTCACCGTAGCGCGCCTGATACATATTGGAGAATCGCCCCATATGGGAGAACCCCATATTCATTGCGATCGACGTAACGGTATCCTCTTCTTGCGCTGCGAGTAGGCGCTCTCGGGTTAGTTCGAGCCGCTTGGTGAATAAAAATTCCAGGGGCGTGTAGCCGCGAAATTTCTTAAAGTTCTTGAATAGTGTATTTCGACTACAGGCTACATGTTCCAGAACGTCGCTTAATGTGATGGGCTGCGTGACATTCTCCTCCATAAAGGCCTCCGATCGAATCACTACAGCCGGCGCGGTGCAGGCGCTAACAGGACCGTCGAGTTGATTCGAATAATTGTTAGGAAGTGAAAGGATCGCATTGAGCAACAGTTCCTCAAAATTTGCCATGATGAGGGGGTTGTCAAGAATGGCCTGGTTGGATTCGAGCGACTGCAGTACATAATCAATGGCAAAGCGCGCCTGTATTCCTTTCTGCGCATTTAACGAGACTGTTTGTTCAAACAGGAGTGTTTTTGACACGTGTCTGTCCAGGCTAGCCTGCAGCCGTTGCATTAATGCGTCCCGGGTGCATCTGAGTAGAAATTCGTAACTTCCGGCTTCCCTTGTGTGCCTAACATTCAAGTGATTGGTAATGACCAGCCCATTTTCGCTTGCAACAAAGCCAGCGCCATCGAAAAAAGTAACAGATTGCCCCCCTGAGCCGTAGCCAAAGACGATGGAGTCTTCGTTATCTATGTCGCCACAGTCAATTTCATAGCCGCTGTGGTGATGTAGTACTGATAGTAGGCAGGGACCTAGAGGAACACCGTTCATTTCCACGCTGAAATCGGTTCCGGTTTCGGCGCTCATTATGCGGGACTGAGCTAACTGATCAGCAAAGAGCACTTCTGTTTCTGCAATAGAGGAGGTTGCCGCGATTGGGCTGAATGACAGTGGCATGTCCATGCGTGGTGCTCAACCTGGAGTCATCGGGATTGTATTCCCAGCGAGAGTATTCAAGCAGTGGTTTGCCGGTAAATCAATGACAGTTGCCACTTATTTTGGGAGCAATGAATCGGGGCTCTGTATACCGTCGTTAGCGGATATGGCGCTAAAACCCTACGGAGAAAGCGGTTAAAGGTGTAAAAAGGGGACTATATGGATAGTCACCTACACGCTGTGGATATTAGGTTATTTGCACTCTCGCTATTGTTCAGCAACAGAATTTTCTGGCACACAAAAGTGTAGATGAGCAGCTTTTAGCAAACCACCAGAGGACGCTATGGAAAAGCAGGATGATTGTGTACCTACTCGTTTCGGGAGGCCGCCTAAACCGGCGGAAGAAGCCAGGTCACGGCGTACGGTGACTTTTCTCACTCAATTGGAGTACAGCCGGTTGGAGAACATTGCTCGCCGCAACAAGATGTCTATCTCCTCGGCCGCACATCACTTACTCGTTCAGTCGATTAACGCCTGGGATTGATAGTGACTTTGGTGAAGGTGCCGAGCACGAAACGAATGCAAAAATTTCAGAGGAACTAACAATGAAAAATTCAATAATAAGTATTTTGCGTACAATCGCGGCTTCGTCCGTAATGTTAAGTTTGGCTAGCACCACCTTCGCAAAGGACATTGTCCATGATGCCGAGTACTACGTAATCGAAGCGCAAAACGGTGAGCGCTGGCGTAGTGACGATAAGGTCATTGATCAGAAGCTGGCAGATTTTCGCAAGCGCAATAACAATAAGCCCCCCAACATTATTTACATACTGTTGGACGATCTGGGCTTTGGTGAAATTGGTATGCCGGGGCTTGATGTTATCCGTGGCTATAGCACGCCACATATCAACAAACTGGCTTCTCAGGGGATGAGCTTGCAGCGAATGTATACCGAGCCTTCCTGTACGCCTACACGAGTAGCGATGATGACGGGGCGCCTGCCCATTCGGACGGGTATCAATGAAGCAAAGGTTACTCTGACAGGCGAGGGCCTGCCCGCAGCTGAAGTCACTTTGGCTGAGGTGCTCGCAGGTGCCGGCTACAACACTTCGCATATTGGCAAATGGCATATGGGAGACATTGAACAGTCCTTTGCCAATAATCAGGGTTTTCAGCGCGCTGAGTTTCCGATACACCAACAGGCCCAGCTCGCACTGATGAATCCACAGGCAGAGCAGAGTGACATTACTCGCGGTCTTTGGTCGGATGGCAGTTTCCCAGACGAACTGGTACTGGATCAGAACTTTACCTTCAAGGCAGGAGACATGCTGACAGGTGTGGAGCTCAGAGATGGCAAGCTTTACGAGGTAGACCTGAAGCCGGGTGAGAATTGGACTCAGCAAAAATACGAGCAGATGAACGCGCGATACCAGACTAGCGTGATGCGTGAACTGAAAGATCTCGCAGCTCAGGATGAGCCATTTTTCCTCAACTACTGGCCGCTCTATCCAGTGACTTTCGATCGCAGGCAATCCGGCGCCTTTAGAACTCGTAATGGGGGAAGCTTTACCGAAGCCATTATGGACGTCGACGACTGGATTGGAGACATTATGAGCGAGGTCGATCGTCTGGGTATTTCAGAGAACACCATCATTATGGTGATGGGCGATAACGGCACTATGACGAATTATATGGGGCTCAGCGGAGCGTCTGATCGTATCTACCGTGGGGGCAAAGGTGAACATCTGGAAGGAGGGGTGCGGGTCAATGCCTATATACGCTGGCCTAGCATGATCGAGCCGGGTTCCATGGCCGAAGATATTGTTCATGTGTCTGATGTATACACTTCGATGGCGAGGCTCGCCGGTGCGACGGATGAAATACCCAGAGATCGCGTGGTAGATGGTGTTGATCAGTCAGGAATGCTCCTGCTGGGCGAAACACACGGCCGTCGTGACTACGTGTACATTTACGAGCAGAACTCGCTGAAATCCATCGTTAAAAACAAGTACAAGTTTCACTTGGCGCCACCAATGACCAACCCGATTCTCTCGGCCGGATTCTATGATCTATATCGCGATCCCCGGGAGGAACGCTGGGACCAAGGGATCAAGATGGGCACCTGGGCAAGTGGACAGTTCTCCTCGATGTTGAAACGCCACAAGGGACTCAAGAAAAAGTACCCCGACAGGAAGCCAATAACTGCGACGCCATACGAGGGAGTTGAAAACCTTCGCCCGGAAACGCAGCGAATGGTAGACGCGTTCCTGTCATCGAAGAAAAGTAGTCGTTAGTCAGTAGCCGACATGATAGCGGGATGATAACGAGTGGCATTTCGCAATCATGCTTAAGCTGCGGCAAACTGCGGTTCTTTTCTGGGCCTTATGATTCATCAATAGTTTAGGATAATTATGTCAATTTCACGCAGAGCTTTTCTTGCTGGCACGGCAGCGACCGCACTGGGATCATCAGCTACAGCGGAATTTTTATCTTCCGCTCAGGCGAGTACTGGCAGCACCCTTCAGCCTTCGGATGATTCAGGCAAACCTTACAACATTCTAATGATCGTAACTGATCAGGAACGCATGCTTGACACCAATACATTGCCTCCTGGGTATGACCTTCCTGGTCATCAACGACTTGCCCAGCGCGGCGTGGTGTTTGAGAACCACCAAATCTCCTCCTGTGTGTGTACCCCTTCTCGAGCGGTTATCTATACGGGTCAGCATATCCAGAACAACGGCATGTTCGACAATACCAACTTTTCATGGTCCGGCAGTATGTCCACGGAGGTGGATACCATTGGTGATTTATTGCGTGCGCAGGATTACTACACAGCCTACAAGGGGAAGTGGCACCTGACGAAAGAATTTGAGACTGCAAACGACCTGCATGCACCCAAGAAAATTCTCGTTGACGAGATGGAAGCCTATGGCTTTTCGGACTATTTCGGCATCGGAGATGTTATTGGCCACACTGAAGGCGGCTATTTACACGACGACGTCATCGCGGCAGGGGCGCTGAGTTGGCTTCGAGGCAGAGGGGAAAGTCTGCGCACAGAGGGTAAGCCGTGGTTCTTGTCTGTCAATCTTATCAACCCACACGATGTTATGTATTACAACACTGACCTGCCGGGCGAGACGATTCAATCGGGCAGAGAGCTGATGCATCTCAACCGCGAGCCAGCGAACGCACTCTATAAAAAGCGCTGGGATGTTTCGTTGCCAGAGTCTCGAGGGGAAAGCTTGAGTCGAGCGGGTAGGCCGGCGGCACATGAAAATTTTCGCAACTCCCGAGGAGTTCTGTGCGGTTCAGTGCCACATAAGGATGACGCGCTCACGCGCTTGAACACCTATTACCTTAACTGTCTGCGAGACGTTGACGCCAAACTGGTGAAAATTCTGGATGAACTCGATGATCTTGGATTGGCAGACAACACCATTATTGTATTCACGTCAGACCATGGGGAATTGGGTGGGGCTCATGGGCTAACAGGCAAGGGAGCAACTGCCTATCGAGAGCAGAACAACGTGCCCTTGACGATTGTTCACCCGGGGCACCCCGGCGGCAAACGATGCCAAGCAGTAACCTCCCATGTAGATATCGCCGCTACCCTTGTGAGTGTAGCCGGTGGAGATTCAGAGGCACTTGACCCACTGCCCGGACGGGATATCTCACCTCTGTTGCGAGATCCAGAAGCGGCTAAGGTGGATACACTGAGGGATGGCGCGCTGTTTAATTACAATATGATCGGCTTTGTCGATGATGCTTTCTTCATGGGTATTGCCAACTATCTGGCGGAGGGGGGGAATCCCAAGGAACTTCCAAATCAGGGCTTTCGTCCAGATCTCTCCAAGCGCGGAGCGATTCGGTCTATTTGTGACGGTCGATACAAGTTCAATCGCTATTTCTCGCCCTTGCAACATCATATGCCCCGAACAATGGAGCAGTTACTGGCGTATAACGATTTGGAATTGTTTGATCTGGTGAATGATCCTCTGGAGCAGCGCAACCTGGCTACTGACACTAAGGCACACGGCGAACTGATTGTGGCCCTCAATGATAAATTGAATGCGCTGATCGAGTCGGAGGTGGGTGATGACATAGGTCAGATGTTGCCCCTGATAAAGGGACAGAGCTGGCGCATTGACCCCAGTTTTACAGAGCTGAGGTACTAACACTTAAGGTCGCTCACGGGAGCCTATGAGGTAAAGCCCCCAGTCGGCGAAACTATCCGTTCATAGGCTGATGGCGGGTTAGAGAGTTGTGGGACCTGCGATCGCATAGGTGAACATTGGGACGGCAAGGGCCGCTGATGGAGCGGCCCCACTTTCAACGTCCGCCGTATGGCTACGTAGCGGACATGAAAAGACAGTTGTTAGCGGGATTGATACTTCTCAAGCAACTCTTTGCGTAGATTGACTCGCTCCAAATACTGCTCATCCCACTGTCCTTCTGGTACACCCTCCCAAACCTGCTGATATACGCGCATTTTGTTGCCGCCGTAAATTTTAGCCAGGTCTTCGTTTGAGTAGCCGCGTTTCCACAGCTCATCTGTGACCGCAGGTAGTATCCTCGCGAGCGGTGCAGAGTCATCAGCGCCTTTGTTGAAAGCATTGATCATGTAGCCGCCATCGTTGTACATCGAGGCGTTCTTTTTAGCGAAGTCGACGACGAGCGAGACGTCGAACATGTCATCTGTGGCGATTCCAACGTGGTCAACACCGACCAATTTGGCGTAGTAGTCAATCATGTCAGCGGCATGCTTTGGTGAAAGGTCTTCAGGCCAGATACCGTCTACCATCCACTCAGTAAAAGTAGGTGAAACATAGCCCCCACTTTTTGCGGCTCGCAGAGCCTCGTCATCAGAAATGTTTCGATAACAGCCTCTTTCTGTAGCGTGCTTCTCATTCTTGTACAAACCGGCCGGAATAGAGTGAGTAAATACGAAGGGCACTCCAGGATGATTTTTCTCCATATGACTCATCGCGTCAGCAGCCGTCTGCGCTCCGGTATGGCTCAGATCCAGAATGATCCCGAACTTCACCATCTCATCGGCGACTGCACGCCCCCAATTAGTCAGGCCCTCGTCCATGCCATTGTAGGCTGCAAGCGACCCGGAGCCGGTTCGGAAACGATCGTTATAGGCGAGAATCATACTAGCGATGCCCATATCTTTTAGCGTGGACATTCTGGAGAGGTCTTCTTCTAGAATTGTACTGGTCTGTGAATTCCAGATGACTGCTGTCTTGCCCTGTATGTGCGCAGCTTCGATGTCGCGAGTGGTGCGTACGAAAATGTATTTGTCGGACTCCTCGGCCATAGCGGCACGAGTAGCATGGTGCTGACGTATTAACTCGTCCCAGTTATGCGAAGCGGCGGCCAGAGTCATGGCGTGCCCAGTGATACCGGCGTCTCGCGCTTCCTGGAAATAGGTCAGCAGTTGCTCGTTTTTTGTCCAGCCAGTGCCATAGGGGCTCGCCAGCATGCCGATGATGATGTTGTCCTTAACGAATTGTTTTGCCTTGTCAGTCGATGGCCAGACCTTTGCGTTGAGGCTTGCATGCGCGCTGCTCACGGTGAGCACGCTGATAATGATCAATAAGAATAGCCGATTCACTTTATGCTCCTAATGGGATTCAGGGGTAGAAGGGATGCCTTCACCTTTCCCTGCTCGGGTTATCAGCAAACTTTACCATAAGCGGGGCTAAGGACTCATTAGCTAATTCAGTGGCTAAACTGGCGAGGGCATCAGTAATTCTGGCTTCACCCTACAGAATGAGAGCCAAACACTTGGCGAAGCCAGCCTAGGATGCAGCGCCCTTAATCGTTTTGTCTAATGAAGGTTGGTGAGGACAGGTTATATAGCTTTATGCAGCTATGAAAAGTAGCCTGCCTGTGCCTGTGCCTGTGCCTGTGCCTGTGCCTGTGCCTGGGCCGAAGCCGGCTTGATGTAGCTGATTTAAAATTGCGTTTGATTGAGGCGGCATATCAAAAATAGACGCCTTTGTATTCTTATTGCAGTTTGCCAAATAGTTTGTCCAAACTACTATTGGGGACGAGTTTTGCAGTTGTAACCTGAGATCCACCCTTTAGCATCCGTTCAATTGAGGAACCGTCGCTGTTCATTTTATAGACGTAGCGGACACCTTCGCTGTCTCTGGAGTTGAAAAACAACTTGCCTCCATCGCCTGACCAGGCAGGTCCCCAGTCATCTTCATCACTAAATGTAATGCGTGCTTGATTGGACCCGTCGACATTCATTGTGTACACCTCTTGATTGCCATCTCGATTAGAGATGAAAGCGATTTTGGTGCCGTCAGGTGAGACTTTTGGCGACCAGTCGTTAGCTTCATTATCGGTGAGTTTGATAATGTTAGTGCCATCGATATCCGCTATACAAATTTGGCTAGGCCCTATTTTAGAGTGGAAGAGTATTCTTCCGTCTTGCAAAAAGTAGGGGGCACGACCCTGAATTGATTGGACTCTGCGTTGATTGGAACCATCGGCATTCATCAGCCAAACTTCCTCTTGCCATTCCTCTTGTGCGTTTCGGTACTCTCTACCAAAGGCAATAGTTTCCCCATCGGGAGACCAGGCGGGTGCGCTATCCCACACCTTATTGGTGTGGGTCAGTCGCTGCATATTGCTGCCATCAATATTGACCGTGTGGATTGACCATGTTTTGCGGTCATCGTACTTGCCATAAAACGCCAGTTGTTCACCATCGGGCGAAACCGCCGGATAGCCATCATTTCCAGTTTCGCCTGTGAGTTTGATACGCGACTTGCCTTCTTTATCCGCAAGGTAAACTTCTCTGCCGGTCGGCTCACCTGAGGAATACACGAGCGCATACGATTCAGAGGCCTGCACTTCGCTTGGCAGCCATCCTGATAGCAATAAAAGGGGTATTGTTAAGAAGCGTATTTTTTTGGTGCTTTGTAGACCATTCGTTTTCATCGTTTCTTCCGTAGATGGAGTTTGTCATCTGAAAGCTGCAGCATATCGTTACGGGGTGGGATCAGGGCCACTTAGGCTACCTTGCAATGCGCTCGCTGCCAAACGAAAGGGACGGGCGCTAGTTGCTAAGTAAAGTGCTGCAGGTGCAACTCTTGCAACTAGTTGATTATTAGCTAGAAATCTTCCATTCAGAATGATCTACACGTTAGCTCTGTTTTCTGCTAACTTGGAGAAAGTGATTCAAAAAACTAGATAATAAGTAGCGGATTCCTATGAAAAAAATCGTATTCAAAAACACAGCGCTGTCCTTTACCCTCTTTAGCGGATTGATGGCCTCCGAGGCATTCGCCCAGTCTGTAGGTGCTTTGGAAGAGGTTATTGTTACTGCGGAGAAACGAGCCACTACGGTTCAGGATACACCCATTGCTGTGAGTGCTTTCAGTGGTGATGAGCTGAATAGGGCTCTGATTAGCAAACCCCTGGACCTGCAATTTAACGTTCCCAATATGCTAATGAGCAAAGATAACTTCACCACTGCCGCAATTTCTATCCGGGGCATCGGTAACCTGGGGGTGGGTTCCGCAACAGACAGCGGCACAGGCGTTCACTTTAATGGGGTTTATCTCAATGGCGGCCGAATTTTTGAAACCGAGTTCTACGATGCTGAGCGAGTAGAGGTTCTCAGGGGACCACAGGGTACGCTCTACGGTCGCAATACCACGGCTGGCGTGGTCAACATGATCACTAACAAGCCGACCGATGAGTTCGGTGGGGATATTACCCTGGAACTCGGCAACTATAACCACATCAAGGCCAAGGGTGCGATAAATATTCCCCTGGGCGACCAGTGGGCGCAGCGATTTGCCATGTTTTATAACGAAAGAGATGGCTACGTTGATAATGAGTTCGATGGCGATGAAATTGATGGCAGGGACATGTGGTCTCTGCGATCTTCAACGCGCTGGGCCGGCGACAACGCCGATGCCACGCTGGTTATCAATTACTTCAAAGAAGATTCGGGTCGCATGCGCGGGAGTAACCAGCAGTGCCTGAAAGATCAAGAAGCGATTCTGGGCTGTTTGCCGACGGGTTTGGCTGACGAGGTGACCAACAGCGGTGCTACGGTGACTGGGTTTTTGACCCAGGTAGCGGGCAGCATTCTGGGTTTAAGTTTCCCTGCTGATGATTTCGCTAATTCGCCAAAAAGTAGTGATCCTCGCGAGCAATTTCTGGATTTCACTCCGCAGTATGAAGTGGAGGACTTGATGATATCGTTTGAGTCGAACCTCGATTTTGCTGACTACACCTTGACCACAGTGCTTGGTTATCACGAGTCGGATTTAAATGCTCGTAACGATTATGACTTTACCGTGGCGTCCGAACAATGGCCGCTGGAAGTTGATGTAGATCGTGGTCCCGATGGCGTCATTACTGTTGACCGGGCTTACTCTAATGATCGCTCGACCACAGAGCCTGAGCAGTATACCGCCGAGCTTCGTCTGGCCTCAGACTTCAGTGGTGATTGGAACTTTATGGTGGGAGGGTTCTACCTCGATTATGAGTCGGATGTTCATTACTATATTTACTCTGCTGCGTTGGAGTTGTATGGACAGGCGACTGGCATACCGCCTGAACAGCGCTTGTTCGATAACGATACGACTGGCTATAAGCTTGAGACTTGGGCGATGTTTGGGGAACTGTACTGGCAGGCTAGCGAGAACCTGTTGGTTACGGCTGGCTTGAGGTACTCCGAAGAAGAGAAGAGCTCAAAGCAGCGTACGATCTACCTGGGCTTTCTTGATGACCCCACTGCACCGGACGGAGGGTACGAGGATTTTGGCGGTGAATGGGAAGAGCCAACGGGTAAATTTAACGTTACCTGGGACGTGGCCGATGACGTGATGACGTATGTAACGCTATCTCGCAGCTATAAGTCAGGGGGTTTTAATCCTATTGCCGGGTCATCTCCCATATTGGAAGAAGACCCCTCGCTGGCGGAGTTTGATCCAGAATACATTAACGCCTTTGAGGTTGGAGTAAAGTCCCGGCTTTTTGGTGAGACTCTGCAATCCAATATTTCTTACTTTTATTACGACTATGAAGGCCTGCAGATTTCAACAATCAATAACCAGACGGCCTTGAACCTCAACTATGATGCTGCAATACAAGGTATTGAGGGCGAATTTGTTTGGGTTCCCACAGATAACTGGCGTTTTAGTGCGAACCTCGCGTGGTTAGATAGCGAAATGGACGGAGGCTCGAGCCTTGATACTGCAGATATCAACAAGTTGGGAACTACCGAAAACATTATTTCAAGCCCAAATTCCAATCTCTACATTGGCCCGGGTTGTCCAGAAGGCGTGTTCCCCTGTTCTGGTCTGGAAAAAAATCTGGACGGTAATGAGTTGCCCAATGCACCTAATTTCTCAGTCAACCTGGGTGTGTCCTACGGGTTCTACCTCGAAAGCGGCATGGAGCTGATTGCGGCAACCAATTATTACTGGCAGGACGAGTTTTATACCCGAATCTTTAATACCGGCAATGATACGGTTGAAGAGTGGGATGTGTGGAACGCGACACTGACGCTGTACAGCGCCGAAGGGAGTTGGTTCGCTGAGCTGTGGGGACGCAATCTCTTGGACGACGATCATATTACCGGCCAATATTTGGGCGACCAGAATGTAGGTCTAGCAACTAACCAGTTTCTGTTAGAGCCACGCACCTATGGTGTTAGCCTGGGCTACAATTTCTGAGTTCAGTGGCTGAAGAGGATTTAGCCGATCTGTTAGTTGTAACAGAATCTAGTCTGGAGCCTAATCCATAGGTTAGAGGGAATGAGCTTCAGGTTGCCATCCGGCAACCTGAAGGCCTTCAATGAAAATACTGCCCAGGGCTGGATCAAGTTCGAGCAGCTGGTCTATATGGAAGTCTGGAACCTCACGAGCGAAATCCTGCAAGGCGCCTAGAGTCATATCTCGACTATCCATATTGTAATAACAAAGCACGCGGAAAATGTGTGGCCACACGTAATGAGGCTGAGCATTAAGGGATGTTTCTGCCTGCTCCAATGCTTTGGAGAAAGCGCCCAGAAAAAAGTGACAGGCACCGCGTTGATTGTATAGTTCAGGAAGGCCAGGGTCTCGTGGGCTGAGTCGCTCCGCTTTATCATACTCTTTTATTGCTTCTTCAAATTTCCCAGAGCGCATCAGTGAGAATGCCAGGCACTCGTGCACCTTAAAACTGGCTGGGCACATTTTCTGGGCTTGGATGGCTGTGTTCAGCGCCTGCTCATACATGCCTTGGTGAATCATAAAACCAACAAGAGCGATATGGCCGATCGGATAGGAGGGGTCTAGCGCGACGGCTTCCTTTGCAAAGCGTAACCCCTCTTTTCGAAGCTGTTCTGCCTCCGTATCCGAAAATCTGCCTCGGTGATGAAGGAGTGAATACATAGCGACGCCGCCCAGTCCCGCGACAGGCTGGGCAAAGTTGGGGGCCATTTCCCGGGCTTTAGTCCATAGATCACGCGCCTTGCTAAAACCTTCGAAGGTCATAGAGTTAAACTGCCACTGCCCTTCAAGAAATAGGTCCCAGGCCGCTTTGTCCTGAGTTTTTAGTCGACTGGCACGTCGCATTTCCTGAAGAACCACTTCGGGCTCGATGGCTGCAACTATCTCTCTGGCCAGACGATCTTCGAGTTCGAAAACGTCCTCTTCGTTGCAATCGTAACGCTTGCTCCATATTTGCAAGGCGGTGCGGGAATCCATCATTGATACGGTGACACGCAATCGCGATTTCGAACGCCTTAGGGTTCCACTTATAACGAAATCTGCACTGAGATCCTTTGCGGCCCTGCGAAGATCTGTTTCTGGGTTATAGCTCTGCGTGGATTCCGATGAGATAACCGAGAACATGCGTAATGATTGAAGAGCATAAACAAGTATCTCTGCCATGCCCTGGGCCAAAAATAAATCGTCTTCATTGTCCAAAGACTGATTTCGAAAAGGCATTACCGCTATGCTAGTGCGTTCCTGTGCATCTATGCCAGATAGATTGTCTTTGGCGGCCGACTCTTGATTCACATCAATACCGAAAATGTCGGCAATGGAGTTGATTAGTTTTCCTTGAAACCCTGCTAGTGACAGATCTCCGCGTATAACAGCTTGCTGTGGACCAAGCGCTAAACGCAGGCCAGCTGGAAGTAGTTGCGGCTCTTCTGAGACAATAAGCAACGGCAGTTCTGAATCAATAGCAAAATGAAGCTCGTTGTTTACATTTCTAGAGGCCACCGAATCTGGAGACGCGAAAAACAAAACCCCGGCACTCTTTTCCAGGAAACTGGCTACCTCAGCTGTCCAGGTTGCACCGCCTGTAATACCTTCGTCAAACCAAATGCGAATCCCGCATTCATGTAGCCATTCGATCTTTGGATAAACCCAATTGGCGTCTACGTGTGCGTAGCTGACAAACAGGTATGGTTCAGTACCTGTATATGATTTAAAGGGCGGTTTGCGTTCTTGGTAAAGCATTTCAAAAAATACTATCGCGAGATTAACGTCAAACTATAGAGCATTTTCAATCCAAAAAGTAAGAAGAAAGTGGAAATGTATCAGCTATCTCTTTCTTGCCGAAAGTGGCCCAGCTGGGGTTGTTTCTAATTGCGCTAGGTTTAGCGCTCTTAGAGTTGCCAGAAAAGATCTAATATCCTCACCAGCAAGCTGATCAGTCATCATAGTTGGAGTGGTCGGTTACTTTACTTGGTGGTTTTAAGCGTTACGTATGAATAGCTGATGTTTTGACAGTTACAGTCTCGTCAAAACTTTGATAATCGATTGGCCGATAGCGGAGCGAGAATGGTCAACACGGCGGCGCCTGCAGACTGCGCTGTAGTAAACGATGCGCCAGGCTATAGAAGTTTCCTGCCTGGGTCTCGTTGGTCTCACACAAGCGAATGCTGTTAGTACTGAACGATAGGGGCTTTACCGATCCATGTGTCATCGGACAGCATTTGAATCATAGCGTGAGCGCAGTCGGAAAAAGTGATCTTTGAAAGACCACTAAAAGCGTTAAACCCCAAACGGTATTCTTCCGTTTTGGCGCCATGCTTCATTTGCAATGGACGAATACCAAGCCAGTATAAATCTGTGTTCTTCTGCAGCAGCGTCAACTGATGCTCTTTGTCGGTATGTCGATGCTTGAGAAAATTTTCGGAGTACCAGCGTAAAAATTTTGCGCCGAAGGTGATGACGTCTTCTTCCAGCAGATTGCTACCACCTCCGCACCATACCAGCCTGGGTATGTTGTTTTGTCTCATCGCTCTAAGTACGAGTTCAGTGACATCAGTACACAAGTTTTGGGGTGAGGTTTTTTCATCTACGCCAATAGCAAACAATATTGCATCGGTACCTCGTGGCATCGCCGTTATGACATCGTCAAATGAAAGCGCATCACCTTCTACAATAGTGATTAGATTTTTGGCCTTTTCCTGTAGCTTATTTGGGTTGCGTACGAGCACGGTGACATCATGACCTGCGTCCAGGCATTGCTTTAGACATTCCTGGCCGAGGTTTCCGGTTGAACCCAAAAGAGTGATTTTCATATCGCTGGTGTTCCGTTAGCTTTCTTTGTCATTGTAACGGCCTACGTTTTGAGAGTGGTACTTCAATTTTTTGAAGTGCGCAGGCAGATTTTGGGCAGCACGCGGTTAAAACTCTATGAAAAAACGCATACATAGCCACTGTAACTCCTTGTATTAACGCACGCTGTATCAGCAGATGTATTACTCCTGCCGCGGTGTAGACACTTGCATGCCCCCCCTGGCTGTCAGCACTTCAAGGTCGCCCGGCAATAACAGGTCTGCAAAGGGCTTTAGTTGTGCCACGGCGGACGACGTAACAGCGCCCAGACTATTGACGAGAGTCCCGTTCGGCAGAACGCCGGTAACGCCGCTGGAGTCGTCCGGCAGTGACACGATCAGTTTTAACGCCTTGCCTGTTTTCAAATCCAGGGCCACGACGTGTGAAGTGACGGGCACCATCACGTCGATGATGGGCAGCTTATAACCGAATGCCACGGGAACAAGCACTGCGTCATCAGTGACTACCGGGTTGCCATTGGCAGAACCGGTCGGCTCGCCCAGTAGCCAGGAAGATGGCAGGCCGCTGGAGACGCTAGAGAGATCTCCCTGCCACAGAATACGACCTTCTGGCGAGATCGCGATGACAGGTTCCGGGGCGTTCTGCAGGGCGTAGACAACGCCATCCTTACCGACGGCTGCGGCTCCGGCCGTTGCGCGGGTTTTGATCTTCCAATTTATCGCGCCTGAGTGCGTATCTACACCGTAGAACCATCCTTCTTCGTCGCAGACGTAAGCCTCGTCACTATCGGGAGCCAGTGCCGGACTGGAGCCGCTACCAATACCGATGTCGGTGATGAATGCTTCGTGAATGGCCGCGGGTTGTGTAGTGGTGTCCAGGTCCAGGCCGATCAAAGCGCCGATGCCCTCTTGAGTGCTGCTGCCGACTAAAAAGACCCGGTTATCGCTGGAGATCGCCGGGGTGTTAGCCGAGCGCATACTGCCGCCGAAGATTAACTGCCAGATCCATTCTCTAAATTGTGCATCTACCAGCCCGCCGCTCAGCAGACCGTCGGGAAGGGGAAAAAGCTCAGAGTAGGGAGAGAGCAGGGTGGGGAGCCTGTAAGGCTCATTAAGTACCATGCCTGTCTCCGGATCGACCAGCACAACGTCGCCGAAGTTAGTGACCCCCAAAACGTATACCTCGGTGGTAAACACGGCCGTGGTCAGCGCGTTCACCGGGTGCTCGCCCGCGGCGACCCAGTCATCTGGCTGCACAGGCGGCAGGTCTGTTACCCACTTCATTGTTCCATCGGGCCGATAGGCAAATAACTGGTTGCAGTCGCCGATATAGATATCACCCTCGTGGTCGACAATAGGGCTGGAGAGCAGGGCGCAGGGATCAATGCCTTCTGACGCATCGCGCCAGGGTCCCGATTGCCACAGTATCTTTCCGTTAATGGTTAGTGCGTGCAGGTTGCTATTGCCTCGAGGCAGCCCGGTGGTAACGTAAAGCTGCTGACCGTCTGGACTGGTGACCGGTGCAGTCAATACTGAGGCACCGGCCAGCGCGTCCCAGGAATCGTACTCGTATTCAAGGATATCTACGTCAACGGCGCGGCGATTACCTGCGTCATAGTGCAGGGTCGGCCAGCCGCCTTGGGAATAGGGCGACTCGGCTTGTGTTTGTAAGGATAGGGTGCAAAGCAGCAGAAGGAATGCTAGGAGAACCGGCATCGTCAACACACTCTTTTTTTGTAGACCGTGAGGATACTATAACCTTAAGCTGCTTCCGAAAATTTTTAGTAGGCTGCTTCAAGGGTAGGGTTGCTTTACTGGAAACGCTAAGCGCGACTCTCAAGTTTTATCAGCCGGTTGCTCCAGTTACTGCATAGCCTCCCTCGCCTGGTCCAGCCACTCTCCGGATTTCTCAACCACTCCATCCCAGACATCTCCCGCATCAGGCAATTCCGGTTCACAGACACTGTGCATTGCATCGTCAGTGACTTCACCTGTCATACCCAGGTCTTCATAGAGTTGATCCAGGTCGGTGATCGTTTCGCAGGCGGCATAGAGTTCGTAGCCCGTATCAGCGATTAGCACGGCGATTCCAAGCAGTGGAATCGACTCAGCAGGAATGGCTGCGATGCTTTTAGCCGCCACACGTTTTGTTCTAGTGGCCAGACGAGTGCCGAATCTCCTGGTGGCTGCTTTACGCTTTATGGCGGAGGCCTGATGCTTTTTGAGGGCCTTATCCTGGGAAGTAATTTTTGTCTGCATAGCGCTGGAGACAGTTCGAATACCCAGGGCAGTTCCCATGAGGCCAGATACGGCCGCGTTGAATGCTGCATTGGTGAGAGTAAGTATATTGGTGGTCAGTAGGCCGGCGATTGTGAAGGTGAGTAGTAGTCGTTTGGTCCAGATGATCATCCAGAACCTCCGCGGAGTTGATGGTTTATGCTCAGAAAGTACAACCCGACCTATGGAAGCTTCTCGCAGTACCTCAATTACTGCTGGAAACGTCGAAGCATTCCTTCTAGCCCGTTGAGCTTTACTTCGTAGATCAAAGCCAATTGTGAACCCAGCTTGCCCTGAGGGAAGCCTTTGCTGTGGTACCACACCAAGTAGGGCTCAGGAAGATCTAGCAGCTGCCTTCCCTTGTACTTGCCATAGGGCATTACCTGATTAATGGCTTCCAGTAGGTCCTTATTATCCATGTCGGGCGGTATCACTTTATAAAGATCATTGGCTGAGGTTCCAATAGATGATGGCTCTCCTTGTGCGAAAAGCCATAGCTTTTTGGCAGGGGACTTTGCATCACTGCCTGTGCCACCTGTTCGGACAGGCCCTGCATTTCGGGATTCCAGTATTTTGCGTAGGGCTTGTCGTCCAGATCGCCAGGTCGCATGCCGAGGTAAGCCGTATTTTTCACGAGATCATTTCGTCCTGTTTTCAGGTAGTGTCCGCCGGGCAGAATTCGAATCCGCAGCTCACCGCTTAGGAGTATAGCCATCTTCATTATTTGCTCGCCAGACCATTCTCGCTTGCGTTGTATGAGGCAAATCGAACCAGCGCTGCGAGCGGTCTTGCTCAAGGCGACCAGAATCCATTGCACGCCTGTAGTATTTCGGCTATACCCTTAGCATGGCCCGACGTTTGCATATCGGAGGGCGCGAACCAGAAAACAATGGGGACACATGAACAAGAGCTGGAAATCCTACAACACCGGCGACTTCTTCGACGAACTAATCACCGCCAAGGGTAGGCCTCGGGTAAGCGCGAGGCGAGCAGTGAATATGCTACAGGCGCTGTCTCGGGAGGAAATGTCGGCCCGACGCAATGCGGCGGAATTGGCGATCAGGGAGATGGGCATATCTTTTACCATCTACTCCGAGGGTAAGAATATCGATCGGGCCTGGCCCTTCGACATCATTCCACGCGTCATCAGTGGCAAGGACTGGGCAAAAGTGAGTCGCGGCCTGGCTCAGCGATCGAAAGCACTGAATTGCTTCATTGACGATATTTACAACAAACAAAAAATTCTCGCCGACGGCATCCTGCCCGCAGAGATTGTATTGGACTCGGGCAACTACAAACCCCAGTGCGCGGGTATGTCGCCCCGTTATGGTGCCTGGGCTCATATTTGCGGCACCGATCTGGTGCGCGATAAGGATGGAAAATTTTACGTCCTGGAAGACAACCTTCGCGTTCCCTCGGGGGTGTCCTACATGCTGGAGAATCGGGAGATCACCAAGCGCGTGTTGCCGGAGCTGTTCGAGAACTACAGTATCCAGCCGGTCGACGACTATCCGGCCCAGCTCTACGGCACGCTGGCCTCCCTGTCACCGCGAGATCGAAAACGCCCCTGCATTGTCGTTCTAACTCCCGGTATCTATAACTCGGCTTACTTTGAGCACTCCTTTCTCGCCCGTGGCATGGGCGCCGAGTTGGTGGAGGGATCGGATCTGTTTACGGGCGATGATGAATGCGTGTACATGCGCACTGTGGACGGCCCGGAACGAGTCGATGTGGTGTATCGCCGCATCGATGACGACTTCCTTGACCCGGAAGTTTTCAGGGAGGATTCCGCGCTGGGAGTCCCGGGCATTATGCGCGCATGGAAAAAGGGCAACGTTGCCATCGCCAACGCCCCCGGCGCAGGCGTGGCGGACGACAAAGTGGTCTACGCCTTCGTACCCGACATGATCCGGTACTACCTGAAGGAAGAACCTACCCTGGCCTCGGTCAAAACCCACCTGTGTATGGATGATAAAGACCGAGAGTACGTGCTGGAAAATCTCGACAAACTGGTGGTTAAGCCGGCCAACGAATCAGGCGGCTACGGCTTGCTGGTGGGCCCCCATTCAACCAAAAAGCAGCGCGACCAATTCGCAAAACTGATCGAGAGTGACCCGCGCAATTACATTGCTCAACCTACGCTTGCACTGTCTACTGCACCTACTTATATCGATGACAGGGTGGAGCCCCGTCACCTTGACCTGCGCCCCTTCATCCTCAGTGGCAAGGACACCTGGGTCACACCGGGGGGGCTTACCCGTGTGGCTCTGGTGAAAGGCTCACTGGTGGTCAACTCTTCACAGGGCGGCGGTAGTAAGGATACGTGGATTGTGGAGGGCAGCCGATGAGGGTTCTCTCCCGCGTCGCCGAGCGACTCTACTGGATGGCGCGCTATATGGAGCGTTCCGAGGATATGGCCCGTCTCACCCAGGCATACAGTCACCTGGTGATGGATATCCCCGAGGGTACCGATCTGGGATGGGATGTACTGGTGCGCGTCCTCGATGGCCAGCCCGTTTTTGAACGTAACTATCGGGCCTACAGCGAACAGAATGTCCTGAAGTTCCTGATCGCCGATGAAGATAACTTCAGCAGTATCCGACAGTCAGTTAAATCTGCACGTGAGAATGTGCGTACCACCCGCGATGTGCTTCCCTCAGAGGTCTGGGAGCATATGAATGAGCTTTACCTCTACACTCAGGAGCACGCCGAAACTTCAATTGGCCGGCGCAATCGTCATCAGTTCCTGGACCAGATACAAGCTCGCTGCCAGATCTTATCGGGTCTGGTACTAACCACTATGTGCCGCGATAACGCGTTCCGCTTTATGGCTCTGGGACACCTGTTGGAGCGAGCCGACATGACTACCCGGGTTATCGACGCTGGCGCCGGCGCGCTGTTGGGTAGCGAGCGTCACAACCCCACTATCGACCCATTAATTTGGGGCAGCTTGCTGCAGAGCCTTTCTGCGAGGAGCACCTATCGCCGGCACATCGGGCCACTGCCCGAGGCTGATGCAGTCGTGGACTTTCTTTTTAAAAATCCAACGCTTCCCCGTTCACTGGTCTTCTGCCTCAACAGTATCCGCAGCGAATTAAAACGATTGGAGAACAACGAGGAACCACTGCGAGCGCTGGAACGCGCCCGACGCAGGCTGGCCCGCTTCAATCCGCAAAAGGCAAGCCTGAAAGAACTGCAAACGTTTATCGACCGGGTGCAGTTGGATCTCAACGAGCTCGGCGAACTTATTAACCGAAGCTGGTTCCCAGAAAATTAACAAAGAGCCAACACCATCACTTCAATCAAGCAGCGGTAAGCATTCATGACTATACGGGTAGCAATCAATCACCGGACGTCCTATAAGTTCGACCGGCCCGTCAACATGTCGCCGCACACCGTGCGTTTGCGGCCGGCGCCTCACTCGCGCACTCCAATCCACAGTTATAGTCTTAAAATCAAGCCTGCCGAGCACTTTATCAACTGGCAGCAGGATGCTTTCGGTAACTACCTCGCGCGACTGGTTTTTCCTGAGAAGTGCACTGAGTTTGAGGTAGACGTGGAGGTGATCGCCGAGCTGACGGTCATCAATCCCTTTGATTTTTTCGTGGAAGAATACGCGGAGACTTACCCGTTTAAATATACCGAGCAGTTAAAGAAAGAGCTGTTGCCCTATCTGGAAACGGATGAGTGTGGCCCACTGTTCGATAAGCGAGTGGCTGAAATCAATCGAGACGAACAACCGATTAACGATTTCCTGGTGGAGATAAACCAGCAACTACAGCAGGACATAGAGTACCTGGTGCGACTGGAACCCGGAGTACAAACACCGGAAGAAACACTGGAGCGAGCTAAGGGATCTTGCCGTGATTCGGCCTGGCTACTGGTGCAACTATTGCGTCACGTTGGTTTGGCAGCGCGTTTCGCATCCGGCTACCTGGTGCAGTTGAAAGCGGATGAAAAATCACTGGACGGCCCCTCTGGCACAGAAGAAGATTTTACCGACCTGCACGCTTGGTGCGAGGTATTCGTGCCCGGCGCCGGCTGGGTAGGGCTGGACCCCACCTCTGGACTGTTTGCCAGCGAGGGCCACATTCCGCTTGCCTGCACACCCCACCCAGTGTCAGCCGCGCCCATTGCCGGCGCTACCGATGAGTGCGAAGTCGAGTTCGATTTCAGTAACACAGTCACCCGTGTTCTGGAGGACCCTCGCGTTACCAAGCCTTACAGCGAGGAGCAGTGGCAGCACATCCTGGCACTGGGCAAAGCGGTGGACCAGCGTTTCGAGCAAGACGACGTGCGCCTGACCATGGGCGGAGAGCCTACCTTTGTCTCAGTTGATGACATGGAATCGGATCAGTGGAATACCGACGCCCTGGGCGAGGACAAACTCAGCTTAGCCAAAACCCTGCTGCTCAAACTGCGGGATCGCTTTGCGCCCAAGGGCCTGCTGCATTATGGCCAGGGCAAATGGTACCCCGGTGAAGAGGTGCCTCGCTGGGCCCTGGGTGTGTTCTGGCGTAAGGATGGCGAACCGCTTTGGCAGGACCACTCGCTGTTGGCCCGAATCGACAAGGACGATAAACGGGACGTAAACGATGCCCTGCGTTTTGGTCGCCAGCTTTGTGACCTGTTGGGCCTGCCGCGGGCCTGCGGCCAGCCTGCCTATGAGGACGGCCTGTACTACCTGATGCAGGAACAGAATCTGCCTAAAAACCTGGATATCCTGGCACACAAAGTCGAAGGTGATCTGGACCGCCGTCGCCTGGCGAAATTGATAGAGCGCGGATTCAGTACCCCCACCGGTGTGGTCATTCCGCTGACGCGCAGTACGGGTTGGCCTGTGGAGGAGGGCGAGAAAAGCTGGAGTAGTAGCCTCTGGCCGATGCGTCGCGAGCGTATCACCCTGATCCCGGGCGACTCCCCCATGGGCTTGCGCCTGCCCCTGGGCGATCTTCCGGAACTGGCTGAGAAAACCGATGCCTATCGTCCGCAACGTGATCCTTTTGAACCACGTGAAGAGTTGGTGCGACGCGAGGACATGCAGTTTGCCGACGCCGGAAGTCACGCGGATGATCCGGTCGAGGAACCCGCCGACTACGAGGAGGTGGTCCGCACGGCCATGTGTGTCGAAGCACGTGATGGGCGGCTCTGTATTTTCATGCCACCTCTTGACTACCTGGAGGATTACGTTGAATTGATCGCAGCGGTGGAAGAATCCGCTGCGGCACTAAAACTGCCGGTGATCATTGAGGGCTATGAGCCCCCCAAAGACCCGCGCATGCAAAAACTGTTGGTGACCCCGGATCCCGGAGTAATCGAGGTCAACGTGCACCCCTCCAATAACTGGGAAGAACTCGTTGCAACCACGAGTGCCCTGTATGAGGAAGCCCGGCTGTCGCGTCTGTCTACTGAAAAATTCATGCTGGACGGCAGGCATACGGGTACCGGCGGTGGTAATCACATCACCCTGGGGGGAGCCACGCCGGCCGACAGCCCCATGCTTCGGCGTCCGGACCTGCTGCGCAGTTTGATCACATTCTGGCAGCACCACCCCAGCCTCTCTTACCTGTTCTCCGGCATGTTTATTGGCCCCACCTCGCAGGCTCCCAGAGTCGACGAGGGGAGGGACGAGATGCTTTACGAGCTGGAAGTTGCGTTCGCCCAGATGAGCGAGGGCGAAGTGCCCCAGCCCTGGCTGGTAGACCGGTTGCTGCGCAACCTGCTTATCGATGTCACCGGCAACACCCACCGGGCAGAGTTTTGTATCGACAAGCTCTACTCGCCTTCAGGGCCGGCGGGTCGTCTCGGTATACTGGAATTTCGTGGCTTCGAAATGCCACCCCACCCGCGTATGGCCCTGGTGCAGGCCCTGTTACTGCGTTGCCTGGTGGCGCGTTTCTGGAAAGAGCCGTACCAGAAGCCCCTCGTGCGCTGGGGCACCGAACTGCACGACCGCTTCATGTTGCCCCACTATATTTGGGAGGACATGAAGTACGTGGTGGACGACCTGCGTGAACACGGTTTCTCCTTTGACCTGGACTGGCTGTTACCGTTCGAGGAGTTTCGTTTCCCCCATTACGGACGTGTACAGCTGGACGGTATTGAACTGGAGCTTCGCTGGGCGGTAGAGCCCTGGCACGTATTGGGGGAGGAAACCACCAGTTTTGGCACCTCTCGCTATGTGGACTCCTCAGTTGAACGCCTGCAGATTCGGGCAACCGGCATGACCGAAGGCCGCTATGTTATCGCCTGTAACGGACGTCGGGTCCCCATGCGCGGTACTGGCCGCCACGATGAGTTTGTCGGTGGCGTGCGCTACCG
Organism: Halioglobus sp.; assembly: GCA_039986455.1. Lineage (GTDB taxonomy): Bacteria > Pseudomonadota > Gammaproteobacteria > Pseudomonadales > Halieaceae > Halioglobus. Next base: position 1,376 of record JBDWQQ010000018.1, on the reverse strand, counting down.
GGCGTGGCAGCCGCCTTCTGCGCTGCACCCGCTTATCGGTGTACACGTGCCACTGACTTTTGACTTGATCGACACCTGGAATGGCCGCTCTCTCGGTGGATGTACCTATCACGTTTCTCACCCGGGAGGCCGCAGCTACGAGACATTCCCGGTCAATGCTTTCGAGGCAGAGTCCCGCCGCATCAATCGCTTCGATACGGTGAGTCACACGCAGGGTCCCTTTATCCCGATGCCGGAAGTGTCAGCGCTGCGCGAGTTCTTCCCCAGCGAAGCGGTGCCGCGACCCATGGAGCCACCACCGGAGGAACCAGCGGGAGAGTACCCCTATATTCTGGATATGCGCAGCCCCGGGCCCCGGTAGCCTTCCCGGACCGGATTGCGGTTATAATACCGGGCCCTTGGTAGCGCCAGGCGCAACAGGTAATTCGTAAACCCATGTCCCAGTCTCAATCCCAGACGCTTAACCCAACGCCGGTAGAGCCTATTTCTGCCGCGCCCCTGGAATACGGCCCACAGCCGGACCTGCAGGACGAGACTAGGCAGGATGACGGAAGCCGGAAGCCCGGTTGGGACTACCTGCTGGACAGTATCCGCAATCTCGGTCCCGAGGTAATGCGCCAGCGGAAAGAAAAGGCCCGCCGCATCCTTCGCGATGACGGTGCCACCTACAATGTTTACGGACCGCCCGGCAGCCCCAGTGCCAGCTGGGAACTGGATCCCGTGCCCTACGTTGTCAGCAGCGAAGACTGGGCTGATATAGAGGCGGGGCTACTGGAACGTTCAGAGCTATTCAACCTGATCCTGCGCGACCTTTACGGCCCCCGTGACTTGATACGCCATGGCGTCCTGCCTCCGGAAGCCCTGTTCAGCCACGGCGGCTTCCTCAGGGCCTGTCAGGGAATTAAGCTGCCTGGAGATCATGAACTGATTCACCACGCTGTGGATATGGTGCGCCGACCGGATGGCTCCATGTGCGTGCTCTCAGATCGAACCCAGGCACCTTCAGGCGCCGGTTATGTGCTGGAGAATCGCACCGTAATGTCTCGGGTATTTCCCAGCCTGTACCGCGACAGTCACGTTCACCGTATCGCCAACTTCTACCAGCGACTGCGGCTCAAACTTACCTCGCTGTCGCCCTCGGGAGATATTCCCCGGATTGCCCTGTTAACTCCGGGTGCCAGGAACGAAACCTATTTTGAGCATGCCTACCTCGCCAACTATATGGGCTTTCCCCTGGTGCAAAGCGGCGACCTGGTCGTGCGCAACGGCTTCCTGTGGATGAAGTCGCTGGACGGGCTGAAGCGGGTTGACGTTTTGCTGCGGTGGGTAGATGACACTTACTGCGACCCGGTAGAGTTGCGCCCCGACTCGCAACT
>JBDWQQ010000017.1:0-3073 GCA_039986455.1 Halioglobus sp. | reverse complement strand
CGGCCGCAGCGCGCGAAGCGCTGTCGTCGACGAGTATGACCCGAAGCACTTGTCCGGAAGAAAGCGTTTTATTCACGTTATGAATTAAGCGGGGCGGCAATGAAGCCGCCCCGATATCGATACTCCAACATCAAATTTTGAAATTGACGGTCATCCAAGCCTTATCGGTATCGGTATAGGCATCGGAATCACTGGAGAAGCTGGCGTACTTAAGTTGGAACATCCAGTTCTTGTTGTAATTCCAGGTAGCCACTAAATCGATCTCCGAGCCCCAATCTGCACTTGAATCCTCTGCACTGAAATCGTGGTAGAAGCCGCCCAAGGCAACAGGCCCAAGCTTGCCGGTAAGGCCTACATAGACGTCTTCGATGCCGTCTCCGGGTGTGATCAGAAACTTATCAGCCCAACCCTGAAATTTATGCAGGGTCGCGTAAGGAGTTTTGAACCCGACGCCATCGCCAGCTCCCAGCACTTCGTAACCGAGTTTAGCCGTCAGCCCTGAGAAACCGAAGCTGCCCTCCAGCATGTAATAATCAGCATCATAAGAGGCAGGATTGTCACCGGCATCGGACTGGGTCGCATAGGCAGCCTTGGCACCCACCGGCCCAAACTTGCCACTGTATTCAACGCCCAGGGTATCTGATGAGTTGCCAACAGTTTTACCGGGTGCGTAAGCAACGTCTTCATCTATATCCAGACCATAGTAAAAACCGCTGACCGTGTGGTTTTCGGCAAACTTCCAATCTGCGCGCAGCAGATGGTTTTCTCCGTGGTGATCGGCGGGTTGAACAGGTCCATCGTCTGGACCGAAGATGCGATTGATATTGTAGACATAGGCATAATCCAAGGTCAGACCGTGGTCGCCCTTGTACATGGCGCGAAAGCCATCGTAAGTTTGCTCATTCTGGCGCCAGGCCACGCCGCCGATAAAGCGTTGGTTTCCGTGCAATATGCGCTGCCGGCCGTAGGTGCCAGAGGCGCCACCCGCTCCGTACTTGACCCAGGCCTGATTCACCTCAGTACCCTCGGGGTCGGCGACGACCGGGTATTCCACCTTGCCGTTGGCAGTAGAGTTGTAGTTGTCACTGCCGATAGCCGTCACGTCATCGAATTCGGTTAGGAAGGAAAAACCCTTGTAATCTGCAGAGGCGAAGCTCAAGCGGGAACGCAGCGTCGAGGCCTTGGCATTGCGGCTGAAGGTATCTTCATCCACATACTCATAGCGATAACGGAAATTGAAAGAGGCCTTGCCTTCGGTGAACATGCTGGTGAAGTCGTCAGCCGTGTTTCCCTCGGCGAAAGCCGGGGAAATGCTAGTGCCCAGGACGGCGGCTGCCAGGATGGAACGGCGGATACATGATACTGCCATGATTTTCTCCTTAAAAAAGGCAAACGCCCGCAGGCTCAACCTGTGTATCGGTTGAGTTAGCAGGCGTCTTTGCCGTAATTCAAAATTGTGGGGACTGATTACATTTAGCAACTATTGGGCCAATAGTGCAAAACCCCTTTAAACAAAGGCGCTACACGCTATTTTGATAGGCTAGCCTCAACCAGAGTGAGATGTGGGTGCACCGAATTGGGTACTCGCCTGCACTCCAATAGACCAATAGGCGAACACCACGCGCTGATACCGGTATACGTGCAAGCCCTGGCTGCTATTGCTCAAAGCTATCCAACAACCGCCAAAGGGTTGCACACACCAGCGAATGATCGATCGTGCCGTCCAGTAATAGCGGCCTGATACGTTCTATCGGAATCAGTTCGACTTCAGTCTTTTCCGTTTCACTGGCGTGTTCAGCAGGATCACCCTTCGAAGCACGACCAAGAAAGGTGTGTAGCGTATTGTTGAACAGAGCTGGGTTAGGGTTGAGCTCTCCAAGGCTGGAAAGATTGGTCACCCGGTATCCTGTTTCTTCATGGCACTCGCGTGCGGCAGACGCCACCGGCTTTTCCCCCGCATCGACCATCCCTCCCGGTATCTCGAGCGTGACCTGCTGACTCCCATGACGATACTGCCTTATCATCACAATTTCGTTGTCTTGGGTAACCGGCACAACATTGACCCAATCCCGGCTGTCGACAAAAACAAACTGATGCTCTTTCCCGGTGTATGGAGACACATCGGTAGCTTCACAAAAATCGAGAATACGTGTTCTCTGCAGAAGCTGACTTTTCTTACGAACCCAATTCTTAATCATCTAATCATTCTCACCATCAACTTCAGCAGGCGGCACCTTGATCTCAAAACAGGCCCCCATTGCCGTATTGGACGCAGTGATCGTGCCACCCATGTCGTGAACAAAACCATAGCTCACTGACAAACCCAAGCCGGTACCTTCGCCGATACTCTTGGTAGTGTAAAAAGGATCGAAAATACTAGGCAGCACAGCCTCAGGAATACCACCGCCGCTGTCCGAAACTCTTATGGTCGCCTCACCCTTACTGGATTTCAATGCCTCGATAAGTATGACTTTCTCTGCAGGGTCACTCTTTTTGATTGCATGAAATGCGTTAGAAAAAAGATTAATAAACATCTGTTCAAGTTGTATTTGATGCCCCATCACCAGCGGAAAATCGTCTTCGAAAACTGTCTGAATCTCAATTTGGGCCAACCTGAGCTGTTCACCCATAAGGTTCAGCGCCCCAGAAACCGCCTCTCTTAGATCAACCGCATAAAACTCTTCCTTCGCTTCCCTGCCAAACTTTCGCAGGTGGTCTATGATCGTTGAAGCTCTATCAGCCTGCGATATGATACGTTCAAGCTTGTTCTTCAGGTAAGCATCATCCACTGTGCCTTGCGACAATTGGTGAGCGGTATTTTCAGCCGCAAGCATGATGACATTGAGAGGTTGGTTCAACTCGTGGGCTACGCCAGCTGACATTTCACCCAGGGTAATAAGCTTCGATGATTGCACGAGTTGAGCCTCAGCATTCTTGCGTTCGGTAACATCCTGAATCGTAACAATAGCTCTGTCGAGCTCAGACTGCTCTAGTAACATGTAATGCTGCACGACATGCCGTGTTTCACCACTCCTGTGAATAATTCTATACTCCATCTGAGGCACATTTTTCT
>JBDWQQ010000016.1:0-9488 GCA_039986455.1 Halioglobus sp. | reverse complement strand
ATCGTCTTATCAATGTCACTCAGGTGACACGATACCTCAAATTTATTGTGCAATTTAAACATAGACCGGACGCTGACTCAGCGCTGCGACACCTATTGTTTGCGACAGCCGCCCAAGTCGTCGGCAGTGCTCAAACTAGCTTTCAACACGCTGTGCTTGGCAAGAAGTAAACTCACCGTGAGGCCTAAACTTAATCGAAAAAGCGAGAGCCGCAATCATCGAATTTATAAAAAATCGAATCACTGGCAGCGCTCGCCCAATTTACAAAGTCATCTCACTGAGTTGTGAGAATCACTTTCCCTCTCGCCTTACGCTCTATGAGGCAATTAAACGCATCCTCATATTGCTCCATGGGGAATACGTCAGTCACCACCGGATTGAGTTTGCCCTGGGTGAACATCTCCCACAATTCAGTGATGTTGTTGAGATTTTCCTCGGGCTCCTCTCCAGAGAACCGACCCCAAAAAACGCCCACTAAGGAGCAACCTTTTAACAGGGTAAGATTGAGGGGAATCTGGGGGATAGGGCCGCTGGCAAAACCAATCACCAGATAACGCCCTTTCCACGCCATACTGCGCACGGCTGGCTCAGCAAAATCACCACCCACAGGGTCGTAAACGACATCAACACCCTTGCCGCCCGTCAATTCCTTCACTTTATCTTTCAGAGAGTCCTCGGAGTAATTGATAACCTCGTCGGCACCCAACCGCTTACACAACTCCAGCTTTTCTTCGGAGCTGGCGGCAGCGATGACCTTGGCTCCCATCAGCTTGCCAAGCTCTATGGCAGTCGTGCCTACGCCACCGGCAGCACCAAGCACCAACAGGGTTTCACCCGGCTGAATATTGGCGCGTTGCTTTAATGCGTAATACGACGTGAAGTACGTAATGCTGACGCCCGCTGCCTGCTCAAAGGTTAAACCGTCTGGCATGGGAAAAGCACCAAACTCGTTCACCGCGATACGCTCACAGAATGCGCCTGAGGCGCCCATGGAAATCACTTTATCGCCAACGTTGAAGCGGGTGACTTTGTCACCTACCGCACTAACAACGCCCGCGCTTTCCGCACCTGGCACGAAAGGCATGTCCGGTTGAAACTGGTACTTGCCCTGAATCATCAATACGTCAGGGAAATTAAGGCCCGCGGCTTTAACATCAATCAGCACATCATTCTCGCCGATTTCAGGCTCGGGCCAATCGGCTGTGAGCTCAAGCTTATCGGGCAGACCATGCTCTTTACAGGTAATTGCTTTCATTAAAAATCTCCCGTGGGTCAGGCCACTTCAAACAAACCAGCTGCGCCCATGCCACCACCAACACACATAGTAACGACAACATATTTCACACCACGGCGCTTACCTTCGATCAGCGCATGACCAATCATGCGTGACCCGCTCATACCATAGGGGTGACCAATAGAGATAGCGCCGCCGCTGACGTTCAACTTATCGTTGTCGATGCCTAGCTGGTCACGACAATAAATCACTTGTACTGCAAACGCTTCGTTAAGCTCCCACAGGCCAATATCATTGACCGTCAATCCGTGCTGCTTCAGCAACTTGGGCACAGCAAACACCGGACCGATACCCATTTCATCAGGCTCGCAACCAGCGACTGCGATACCGCGGTACATCCCCAAAGGCTCAAGGCCACGCTGCTCGGCAAGTTTGGCATCCATCACAACTTGAGCGGAAGAACCATCCGACAACTGCGACGCGTTACCTGCGGTGATGGTGCCGCCTTCTACTACTGTCTTGAGAGTCGCCAGACCTTCAGCCGTTGTGGCGCGAATACCCTCATCTGCTGAGACAGTCGCCTCGGCTTCTGACGCTTCACCCGTTTCCTTGTTCCAGATGGTGCGCTTACAGGTGACATCTACAAGTTCATCAGCATATCTGCCCTCCTCGTAAGCGGCAGCAGTGCGCTGTTGTGACTGCAGACCGTATTCGTCCATCGCGTCGCGAGAAATGTTATAGCGCTGGGCGACCGTCTCGGCGGTTTGCAGCATGGGCATATGAATGTTGGGGTGCATCGCCATAAGTTCATCGTCGACGAAACGATGCAAGTTCATGTGTTCAGTTTGTGCCAGGGAAATCGATTCCAGGCCCCCGCCGACAACCACATCCATTCCGTCGTACATCACCTGCTTTGCCGCAGTAGCCACCGCCATCAAACCGGACGAACACTGTCGATCCAGAGTCATGCCAGAGGTCGTGACTGGAAGACCTGCGCGCAACGCGATCTGGCGAGCGACATTAGCGCCCGTGGGGCCCTGCTGCAGAGCACAACCCATGATGACATCCTCAACCTCACCGGGATCAATGCCGGCACGCTTAACGGCCTCAGCAACGGATGCGGCACCCAAACTGGCGCCGCCCAAGTTATTGAAGCCTCCGCGGTAGGCTTTGCCAATTGGGGTGCGTGCAGTAGATACAATGACTGCTTCTTTCATAACTCTCTCCAATGATTCAAAAAAGGGCGCCGATGGCGCCCTTGAAGTGGTTTATTGATCGACCAGGCCCAAGCCTTCCATCGCCTTGCCTGTGAATTTGACGGTCTGTTCAAAGCCCGCTTCTGGCTGACGCTCGTTGACAGGGGAGGTAATCGCGTCCCAGTTTGCTGCAATCCCTTCTGGAGTCTGATCTTCTGGCTTCAGCCAAACGCCATCAGTCTCAATGATTTTGGTGATCGAATAAGCACCCGCTCCAGCGCAGATAATCGTTTTGTTCGGCGCATCTTCGCTCACCATATACAGAACCGCTGGAGTGACAGTCTCTGGCGTCAGCAACGCAAAGGCTTCTTCCGGAATTAGCCCTTCTGTCATTCGTGTCCCAGCAGTAGGCGCCAGCGCATTGACTCGAATGTCGAACTTGGAACCTTCCTGTACCAAGGTATTCATGGCGCCAATCACGCCCATCTTTGCACTACCATAATTTGTCTGGCCGAAGTTTCCATACATGCCCGAAGAAGAGGTAGTGACGACAATACGACCATAGTTCTGCTCTCGCATGATGTTCCAGCAAGCCTTCGTACAGTTAATGGTGCCCATGAGGTGCACGTCGACTACGAGTTTGAAATCACCAAGATCGCCCTTTGCAAAGCTCTTATCTCTCAGGATGCCGGCGTTGTTGACCAAAATATCCACCCTGCCCCACTTGTCCATGGTCTGCTTGACCATCGCTTCTACTTCATCGTACTTGGCGACGTTTGCGCCATTGGCAATCGCTTCACCGCCCAGCGCTTCAATTTCAGCGACCACGGCCTGAGCCGATTCAGAGCCTGCGCCCGAACCATCGACACTGCCGCCCAAGTCATTAATTACGACCTTGGCGCCGCGTTTGGCAAGTTCAATAGCGTGACTGCGGCCAAGACCCTGACCGGAACCTGTAACGATGGCAACTTTGCCGTCATAGCGAATAGACATTTACAAAACTCCTTTGAGATAAATTCTTTCGTTCCCGATTCATCATCTGATGGGAATCAGGTAGGTGGCCGCCAATACCAAAGCTTAGTCGGCCACCGGCGGGAAATAGAACGAGTAACAACCGGCTTGAAGTGTTCTTAGCCGGCAATAACCATGGACAACCACTCGGCGACCAAAGCGGGTGTTTCCTCGCCCTCAATTTCTACCGAAATACCCTGCTTGACCAGGAAACGGTTGTCGTCCTTACGGTCCACATTCATCACTTCAGAATGGCAGCGCACACGCTTGCCGGAGGCTACAGGAGCGAGAAAACGAACCTTGTCGAAGCCGTAGTTAAGGCCCATCACCGTATTTTCGGGCATCACGCCATTGCCTTCTACCATCTTTGACAGCAGTGAAAGCGTCAGAAATCCATGGGCGATAGTCCCGCCAAAGGGCGTATTCTTGGCCGCTTCCTCGTCGACGTGGATGAACTGGTGATCCTCTGTGCAGTCAGCGAAGGTATTGATACGGTCCTGGGTAACTTCAATCCAGGCGCTGGGCTCGAATTTAGTGCCAATCGCGTTGACCATCTCGTCCTTGGGTACAATTTTTACAGCCATCGGTTACTCCGTAATATTCGTTTTAAATGAGTGCCTAATTTTTTCGGCACTAGTTATGCCACTATTAATCTGGAAATACAAGCTGAGCCTCAGTTACGCAGCTCCCGACGCAGAATTTTGCCGACATTAGACTTGGGCAGCTCTTTGCTGAATTCTATGAATCTGGGAACCTTATAGGCGGTTAATTGTTCGCGGCAGAACGCATTAAGGGCTTCTTTGGTCAGCGAAGTGTTGCTACTGACAACGTACAGTTTAACGGCCTCGCCGCTTTTAGAGTCTGGTATGCCAATGGCTGCGCACTCGATGACATCGGGATGAGTATAGACCACGCCCTCAATTTCATTGGGGTAAACATTGAAGCCCGACACGAGGATCATATCCTTGAGCCGATCGCATATTTTTACGAATCCGTCAGGCTGGACCTTGGCGATATCACCGGTGCGAAACCAGCCCTCCTCGTCCAGACATTCCTCTGTCGCATCCGGCCGGTTCCAGTAGCCATGCATCACCTGTGGACCGCGAACCAACAGCTCGCCCTCCTGGTCTGAACCCAGTGTTTTCCCTGCGTCATTAACGACCTTAATTTCCATAGATATCATTGGCTTACCGACTGTACCTAACTGTCTTTCTTTGCGCGTGTTGCCGGTGAGTGTAGCCGCTGTCTCAGACAAACCATAGCCTTCAAAGATTTGACTGCCGGTCCGTTCAAACCATTCACTGGCGATCTCTTCCACCAGCGCTGCACCGCCGGCAATCACGCCTTTGACCTCACTGAAATCAATCTCGTCGAACTGCGGGTGCTGCATCATGCTCACGAACAACGTATTCACCCCTGCCATGGCAGTAAAGGGGTATTGCTTCATCACCCTGATGAGCTCGTCGATATTGCGAGGGTCGGGAATCAGTACGGACTGACCGCCACCGCAGAAGGTGGAGACCACGTTCATAGTAAAACCATAGATATGGTAAAGGGGCATAGGGCCTATCACGATCTCCACTGCACCTTCATCCAGGTCTGCTGCATGCGCTGCCTGCTGCGTGCTGGCAAAAATGTTCCCATGGGTCAGCACAGCGCCCTTGGCAGGACCGGTAGTACCTCCGGTGTACTGCAACAGCGCAACGCTGTTCATCTCGGCTTCTGTTTGCGGCAAGGCCTTGCCCTCACCTGCCTGCAGAACTTCGGGCAAACTAATCAGCCCGGGCAGCGATGACTGAGGGCGCGGCTGGGACTCCATCAGGTCGAAAATGCTGGTGCAAATTACCGTCTCGATCCCCGTGTTCGGCAATACTGCCTCAATCTGCGGCAGCAATTCTGTCAACGCCACCAGTACGGTTGCTCCTGAATCGTTGAACTGGTGCTCCAATTCCCGCGCGGTATAAAGTGGATTGGTATTTACGATCACCATTCCCGCGCGAAACACACCCCAGGCAACAATCGGATACTGGGTGATATTGGGCAGTTGAATGGCTATGCGGGTTCCCGGCGCTAGACCGGCATCACCCAAAAGCCAGGCCGCAAAAGCACGACTCAAACGCTCAATTTCGGCAAAAGTATGGTCCTGACCCATCGCGGTAAAGGCAACTCGCTCTGCATACTGCTCGCAAGCGCTATCGAACATGTCCAGCAAACTCGAATACCCCTCGGTATTCAACTCTTCCAACATGGCCTGCTCATAGGGAAAAGTCGTCACTTCGATTGTCGTTGCGCTCATAGTCCTGCCTCTTGGCGATGTTATGCGGGTCTTCGAGTCACGCATGCTAACAATCTAAATCACAGCAAACTGTCACCAAGGTGACAGCGCAGGCATTAAGTTTGAACGTCAGCGGTGCAGTATTGAGCTGGCCAAATGCGCCTCGTCACTATACGGTGGATGCACAATACAGTTGGTTCATAGGGACTTGAGTGAATGTGCGAAGTAGATAAACCATTGCCCTGCTCATGCAATAGACGCAAGCGGGACGGCTTCAAGAAGCGACAAGAAATCATTTCAAACCTGCAAAGGAAGGTCTTTTGAAGCCTCCTTCTCTGGCATTGGCCATATCCGACGGCCCAAGAGCACTCATTGACGCCGCGATCTTGGGCGTTACTTCCCCCCTGCTTCGAAAAATGCCGAAGGCCAAGAGCCACCATGCCATCATGGTCATCCCGGGTTTTCTGGGCAATGATCGCGGCAACGGCCCCCTTATCCGCTTTTTGACATCTTTAGGCTATCAGGCAAGCGGCTGGCAACAGGGCCGCAATCTCGGCACAAACAGCTTCGATACAGATACTTTTACCAGAGACCTGGAAAACCTGGCGATCGCCGGGGGCGGCAAAGTTTCCCTGATAGGTCATTCTCTGGGGGGAATATACGCCCGCGAAATTGCCCGCATGGAACCCAGCATTGTTCGTCAAGTCATCACGCTCGGTAGCCCTTTCGGCCCCGGGCATGAAAAGGCATCTCATGCTTCACGCCTTTATCGGAGACTGAATCCTGAAGATCATCAGGAGATGGTGAATCCGGCACCACCGCCGGTGCCCACGACAGCCATTTATACGCGCGGAGATGGCGTCGTAAACTGGCGGACTTCAATTCAGCGCGGAGATTACCCCAATGTCCATAACATAGAGGTTTTGGGTAGCCACATCGGACTCAACATGAATTTGGCGGTATGGTATTGGATCGCAAAAAAGCTCAGCGAACACTAAGCCGCTTCCTGGCCAAAGGAACGGGCCTTCTTGATGTCTGCTTCAAGATGCCTTCCGGCTAGATAGAACAACACAATCGCAATCGTGCTCAACACCCCCACCGTCAACATCGCGTAACGCAAGCCGTCCTCACCGAAATGTGGCTGGTATAGGTCGCTCAGCAACCCCACCGTCAGCGGCCCCAATCCCAGCCCTATCATGTTCAAAACAAAAAACAGGATCGCAGAGGTCATGGCGCGCATAGACGGGGGCACCAATGCATGACAAGTCGCCACGACTGGCCCCATATACGTATTGAGAAAAAGTGTGACAAAAAACATCAGGCCGATAACGGCCACGGTGTTATCCAACAGCAAGTAAGGGAAACCCAAAGGCACCGCGATAATGCCTGCGATAGCGGGCAGCCAGACATACCAACGACGGTCCCTGACACCCAGGCGATCTGCGAAATAGCCACCCAGGAAGGTTCCAACCATGCCTCCGCCACCACCAAAAATCGCCAAGACAACGCCCACTTCACCAATGCTGAAGCCGTGATTTCGTATCAGGAAAGACGGGGCAAAATTACCATTGCCGTAACCGGCAAACGAGGTCGCGCCTGCCGCCAGAGCGAGGTACCAGAAACTGCGAACGGAAGATAAATGCTTCAAGGTCTCGCCCAGTGAAGGCTTATGCGCTTTATTAACCGCATCGTCCCACTGACCACGCGGCGGTTCTTTAACCGTGAAGTAGAATACGACCGCTAGCAGCACACCCGGAATCCCCACTGAAAAGAAAGCAATACGCCAACCGTAGAACTCACTCACCAAGCCGCCGACAATGAACCCCATCAGTATTCCAAGATGCAATCCCGTCGTATAGATCGCCATGGCAGTGGCGCGTCGCTCCGGTGGATAGTAGTCGCTGATCATCGAGTGTGCGGGTGGGCTTCCTCCTGCCTCGCCAATACCCACACCGATGCGCGCTAACAGCAATTGGGTATAGTTTTGTGCAAGACCAGACAAAGCGGTCATTCCACTCCAGGCGGCTAGAGCCACCGTAATAATATTGCGGCGGTTGCTGCGATCTGCCCAATAGGCGATGGGTATACCGGCGGTGATGTAAACCAGCGCAAATGAGAAGCCGCTCAACAGGCCCAGCTGGGTATCGGATAAACCCATCTCGTTCTTGATGGGCTCCTGCAAGATCACCAGTATCTGGCGGTCAACAAAGTTAAAGGCATAAACCAGGGTCAGCATGAACAAGCCGTATCCCGCGACCTTGCTAGTCACTTTTGATTCGGCACTGGCTACCGGAGTGGTGCTCATCATTTATCCTTATTGTTATCTTTCGTCATTGTTCCATAAGCGCCGGTCTATGTATCCCCCTGCTTGTCGATGGCACTACCCGGCGCTACCATGCCAACTCCCCAACCCAATGCTTCGAACTCAAATCGCAGTCAGGACTCCTATCCATGAAATATGAAACCTTACTTTGGGATGTTCAGGATTACATCCTGACCCTCACCCTAAATCGCCCGGATCATCTCAATGCTTTCACGGTGGCGATGGCCCATGAACTTATAGATGCGTTCAATCGTGCCAGCGAGGACGATAACATTCGAGCCATTGTGGTCACGGGCGCGGGGCGTGCTTTTTGCGCAGGGATGGATCTTTCGGGAGACGGCAATGTGTTTGGACTGGATGAAGCACTCTCGCCCACCATGGAAGACATGGACAGCAAACTTGATGACCCCGACATCGTTGCCGGCGTCAGAGACACAGGCGGCCGGGTGAACCTGGCAATTTACGACTGCAAAAAGCCGGTCATCGCTGCAATCAATGGCGCCGCGGTCGGCATCGGCGCAACCATGACCTGCGCCATGGACATTCGCCTGGCGTCCGAAAAAGCCCGTATCGGTTTTGTGTTCAACAAAATCGGAATCACGCCAGAGGCCTGTTCAACCTGGTTTCTGCCGCGCATCGTTGGTATTTCTCAAGCACTGGAATGGTGTTACACCGCTGATATTATCGAGTCGGACGAAGCGCTTTCTTCCGGCCTCGTGAAAGCAGTGCTACCCGCAGAAAATGTGCTGGCGGAGGCCTATCGCATCGCCGCAAAAATCGCGCAGCACAGTCCTGTCGCTATCGCCCTGACCCGGCAAATGATGTATCGCAATTCAGCAGCGCCCCACCCTGTTGAAGCCCATAAAGTAGATTCGCTCGCCATTTTCTATGCCAGTCTCAATAGTGGCAAAGAAGGCGTTGAATCTTTTAGAGAGAAGCGAGCGGCAAACTTCACCGATCAGAGTTCAACCGACATGCCGCCGTTCTACCCCTGGTGGGACTAGCCGGCCGCCTGGCTCACTTCAGACAGTGATCGATACGAGTGCCAGATTAACGAGTATCTTGTCGATACTCCGTGGGGGTGCAGTCATGCCAGGACTTAAATGCTGCGGAAAACGAAGAAGGGTCACCATAGCCAAGCAAAAACGCTATCTCGATGACACTCAAGCGATTCTCTTGCAGGTATCGCCGGGCCAGTCCCGACTTAACGCCTTGTAAGAGCTGTTGAAAGTTAGTGTCCCGCTCTTTCAGGCGGCGTTGCAAGGTGCGCCGAGATACGTTCATGTCGCTGGCGATACTGTCGATGGAGCACTCCCCGGTCGGAATCTGCCGACGAATAGCCGAATGCAACGAGAGGGAGAACGGGTCACTCGAAGAGTTATCACCGCTGAACGATAAAGAAAACTCTTCCTCCACCGCCTCATAGATGCGAGTTCTGACGTGTAGCTG
>JBDWQQ010000015.1:0-26230 GCA_039986455.1 Halioglobus sp. | reverse complement strand
GGGGAAGCTTGATCCGGCGATTGAAGCGGTCGTTCCGCTGGCGCAGGTTCGCAGCGTGCATGAGCGTATTGATAAGGCCGAGATTGCTGGCAAGGTTGTGCTGAGCTGCGACTAGAATTCATTTTTTAAGGAGAGATTATTCCATGTCCACGGTCGACGAAAACAAACGATTAACACAGGTATTTTTTGAGGCTATGCAAAGGGGGGACGCCGATGCGATAGCCGATACCTATGCCGACGAGGGGCGGGTGGTCACCATGGGTAACACCTTGATCTCAGGTAGCCGTGGCAAGGAAGAAATACGCGGCTTCGCTGGCGGAGTGCTGGAAGCGTTTCCGGAAGGCCTGGTGTTCAAGGTGCTTAATATGACCGCCGAGAACGATAGAGTGGCCGTGGAAGCCACCTCAACGGGCACTCACGCATCGGGTAAGGCCTATAGCAATCACTACCACTTTCTACTGACCTGGCGCGACGGGCAATTGTTGGAACTGAAGGAGTTTATGGATACCGAACATGCCACAGACGTATTGTGCGGCGGTGCTCGTCCGTAATCATCTAGCACACACGCTTAGAATTTTCCGAGGGGCTGCATCGGCATGGACAAGTTTATAGATCTAGGGGTGTCGGTGTTTGACGCCGATTTCACGCTCAACCCGTACGACTACCTCAAAGACCTCTACGACCGCCCAGATGTGCTCGGTTTTCACGCAGATAATATGAATTTTCTGTTCCGCTTTGAGCAAAGCAGGGCGGTGATGTTCAATAAAAAATTTCCTCGAGCAATGGGCAATAACGAGGAATTGCAGAAACTGGAGCGCGATTACGCGCAGCGATTCCCTAACCGTGCCTGGCACTTCCAACACAGTTACACACACGGTGCTCCGAACCTGAAGTTTAAGGCAGCTATCGGCCGTTTTGTTGCCGATGTGGCAGAGCGTGCGTCATTCGCCGGAGCAGAACCGATATTTCTTAAGCTGGCTAACGGCGGGGTGATTGAAAACTATATAGACGATGTTGCCACACTGCCGATGCGTGTCTTTCTGGACGCCTGCAAACTCCCCTACAGTGATTCTGAGCTGACTGAACTGCACCAGTCTGGCTGTGCCTTTCTTAAATCGCTGGAGAATTTTTACGATGAAGCGCTGCTCGCTGATTGTGATGCCGGCCTTGCTCGACTGCGCCAGTATATGGAGGAGCATTACCACCAGCTTGACGGGGCATCTCCGCTGCACTCGCTAATTGCAGGCGGTCGCGAGTGCGGAATGACGGAAGAGCAGTTAGTGGCGAATATTGTCGGCATGTTTTTAACCTCTATCAGCAATACGGTGGGCATATCATCGGCCTTTATCCTGCGAACCCTGCTCCGTGATCATGGCGCTTTGCAGTTACTCAGGGAACAACCAGAGTTGGTACAGCGGGAGCAGGTGATTATGGAGCTACTCAGAAGAGATAATCACGTTAAGGCTCTGTCGCGGCAGTGCGACGAACCCATGAGTATCGATGGTTTCGACATTGTTCAGGGCGAAGTGGTTTGTCTTTTCTTTCCCGGCATCAATATGGATCATAACCACTGGCCATCATCCCTGGCGCTGGATTTTAATCGAGTGTTTACGGGAGAAAATAATATTGTGTTTGGCGGGTCTTTCTATGCGTGTATTGGCAGGAAGTTGGCCATGGCGTTTTTGAGCAACATCGTGGATGGTTTTGTTCGACATCTTCCACCAACGGCGACAGTCCGCGATGACGAGCTAGTGGTTGATGGTTCATGGATGGCCGAGCGAATTATTTCAAAAATGCCTATCCATCTAGTGTGAAAGCACCGCCGATACCGTCACTGAATGTGATTGTACCAGCGGCATTTACCCCAGCCTTAAGCCGCTTGCTCACCGCTTTTGACTTCAGGGTCAAAAGTAATGGGCATGCGCTTAATGCCAGCCACGAGATTGGACCGGGTGTACTCGACTTCACCGGCTAATTTAGGGTGACGCAGTCGGGGAATGATCTCCTCGAACATGACGCGCATTTCCAGTCTTGCCAAGTGGGTGCCCAGACAGAAGTGCTGCCCGATACCGAATGCCCGATGCTGGTTGTATAGGTCAGGCATTCGCTCAGCACGTCGCACATCGAAATCCATGGCGTCTTCACCGAAAACAGATTCGTCGTGGTTCACGGTATGGTAGTGCAGAATAATCTTGTCGCCCTTTTTAATGTGATTGCCGTTGATTTCAGTGTCTTCCATAGCCGTTCTGCGCATCAGGATAAACGCGGTGTTGTAGCGCAGCATTTCTTCGCAGGCTCCGGGAATCTTGTCGGGATTTTCGACCAAATATTCCAGTTGATCGGGGTTCTCCATCAGCATTCTCATCCCGTGGGTGGTCACTGTGCGAGTGGATTCGTTGCCCGCTGCGATTAGCATCAGGAAGAACCAAACGAACTCGTCTTCACTGAGACCTTCTTCTCGGGCTGTACCCCGAAGCAGTGCGCCGATGATGTCATCCTTGGGGTTTTCCTGATGTTGTGCGGCCAACTTCATGGCGTATTCGATGACCTTGAAGGAAGCCATTTCTGCCGCTTCTTTATCAACGGCGAGCGAGGAGTCCTGGTTGAACATCATGGTGTTGGTCCATTCGAAAAAGTCTTTGCGGTCCTCAGCGGGAATGCCGCAGAGTTCCAGAATCGCCAGCAAGGGAAGTTCTGCCGCGACTTCTTCAACGAATTCACATTCTCCGCGTGACGCTACCGCATCGACGATGTTTTTCGCATGTTCACGAAACCGGGCTTCGTAGGAATCCACAGCGCGCGGTGTGAAGGTCGCCCTGACTATTTTGCGCGACTTTAGCTGCCTGGGCGGATCCATGTTGATCGTCATGTTGCTATGAATAGCATCAACATCTTCCGGGCTATGTTCATCGGCGAGTGCAGTTCGTGCTTCGCTGGAGAAAAGAGTGGGGTTTTTGGATATTGCGTCGATTTCATCACGACCGGTCACCAGCCAGTAGGGGACGCCCATGGTCGGGTCTTCCATATAATGAATCGGCCCAGATTTACGGATTCGAGCCAATTCCTCATAGGGCATGCCGTTGGCATAGGTATCAGGGTCGATAAGGTTCTGAAAGTTGGCAAAAGGACATTCGCTCATGGTGTCTACTCATATTGGCTGATGTATCGCTCCACTATAGACTAATAGGCATTAGTTTCAAGTGGTTAAGCAGGGTTTGAGAGATGGGCTCAGGGCGCGTTTCTGGTTTCAGGGTCACGCTGCGCTTTGGGAGCAAAACCAAAGTGTTTTTTATAGGCTCTCGTAAAATGACTGTGATCGGCAAAGCCTGTTTCCAGCGCGATGGTGCCGATTGCTTTGTCCGTATTGATTAGCAGGCTGCGACCGTGGTCTAGGCGAATTTCGTTGAGATACTGGTGGGGTGTTTTGTCTAGATGCTTGCGAAAGCGGCGCTCCAGAGCGCTCACTGATAAATTACTTGCCTTTGCCAGGTCGGCAACTGAGATATCGCTAGCGAAATGTTGGCGAATATAGTCGATGGGGGCGCTGAGCTCCTGAAAAGGCAGTGTTTTACTCTCTGAACGGTTGAGATGGCGGCTGATGCCCATACTGCCAATGACTTCATTATCCGGGTTGTAAATGGGCCATTTCGAGGTCAGAAACCATTCAACTGAATCAGCTCCGCCGATGAGCTCGAGGCGATCATTGACCTCCTGCCCCTGTAAGGCACTGTCATCATCCGCGCGATAGCGTTCAGCCATGTCCTGGGGCGCCAGGTCGAAGTCTGTTTTGCCCCGTAGCGATTCAGGGTCCTGCAGGCCGAAACGTTGGCAGAACAGACGGTTGCCATAGACGAAGTGACCAGACGGGTCTTTGACCCATGCGTGGGTGTCTGGGATCAGGTCTAATGCGACAAAGCTTTGTGCGAGTCCGCCCAGAGACTCAAAAACCAATTTTGTCATTTTGTGGCTCCAGCGCCGAAATTATACAAATCATAACGGAATTTCTACAAGAAATACGCAACCGCTCATAGGATGATGAAGTGATGTGTTTGAAGAGACTGCGACAGGGTGATTCTGTTGCAGTATCCATTGTTGGGAGCGAGGCATGGCTAGAATTCGAATGGGAATGGTCGGCGGAGGCGAAGGCGCCTTCATCGGGTCGATTCACCGTATGGCCGCTGCGTTAGACGGCGACATTGAGCTGGTATGTGGCGCGTTCAGCAGTGATCCGGATTGTTCCAAACGCTCGGGTGCCTCACTCCACTTAAGTCCAGATCGGGTATACAGCCACTACGAAGATATGATGGTTGCCGAAGCGGCACTACCGGCCAATGAGCGAATGCAGTTTGTCGCCATCGTCACGCCCAATCATCTGCACTTTCCCGTTGCGCAGGCAGCACTCCAATCCGGTTTTCACGTGATGAGCGACAAACCCGCCACTTTTAATCTGGCGGAGGCGCTGCAGTTGCGAAAACTGGTTCAGGAGACTGGGCTGCTTTATGGGTTAACTCACACCTACACCGGTTACCCGCTAGTGAAAGAAGCACGTGAACGAATAGCCCGGGGCGAACTCGGTAAGGTTCGTAAGGTGGTTGTGGAGTATCCCCAGGGCTGGCTGGCGGACCGACAGGAAGATCAGGACAACAAACAGGCGGCATGGCGGCTAGACCCGGCTAAGGCCGGCATTAGCAGTTGTATGGGAGATATTGGCGTGCATGCGGCCAACCTTGCCGAATATGTTACCGGCTTAAAAATCACGGCGCTGTGTGCGGACTTGACCGCGTTCGTTGACGGTAGGGAGCTTGATGATGATGGCTCCATTTTGTTGCGCATGGAGCAGGGCGCTAAGGGCGCGTTGCTCGCAAGCCAGGTGTGCGTGGGTGAAGAAAATGCCTTGCGCATTAGAGTGTATTGCGAGCAGGGTGGTCTTGAGTGGAAGCAGCAGGAACCCAATACACTCTGGCTGAAGTGGCCTGACCGTCCGACAGAAATGCTGCGTACCGGCGGCCCTTACCTGAGCGAGTTGGCCGGCGCGAATACGCGTGCGCCCATGGGGCACCCCGAGGGTTACCTCGAAGCTTTCGCTAATATCTACATGGCCTTCGCTGGGAAAATTATCGCTCGCGAGGCGGGGGTAGAAGCCTCTCTACGTGCACAAGATTGCCCGGGTATTGATGAAGCTGTACGCGGAATGAGCTTCATTGAGTTAGCGGTGGCCTCCAGTGCGAGCGATATTAAGTGGCACCGATTTGAACAGCACTAAACCGATAGAAGGGAGTACACAATGTCGATGATGAAAGGCCCTGCCATATTTCTGGCGCAGTTTGTGGGAACGCAAGCCCCTTTCGACAGCTTAGCGAGCATGGCGAAGTGGGCGGGTGACCTGGGTTACAAGGGAGTACAGGTCCCCACATGGGAATCCAGTCTTATCGACCTGAAGCTGGCAGCAGAAAGCGCGGACTATTGCGATGAGTTGAAAGGAGTATGCGCTGAGGGCGGGGTAGAAATCACTGAGCTTTCGACGCACCTTCAGGGGCAGTTGGTAGCGGTGCACCCGGCGTATAACGAGTTGTTTGACGGTTTTGCGCCCGAGGAGCACAAAGGCAAACCGGCTGCACGGCAGCAGTGGGCGGTGCAACAATTGATGATGGCCGCCAAGGCCAGCCGGAACCTGGGTCTTGACGCTCACGCCACGTTCTCCGGCGCACTACTATGGCACACGATGTATCCTTGGCCTCAGCGGCCAGAGGGTCTCGTAGAAACGGGGTTTGCTGAACTGGCTGAGCGTTGGGTTCCGATTTTAAATGCCTTTGATGAGACCGGTGTCGACGTCTGTTATGAAATTCATCCTGGGGAGGATTTGCACGACGGAGTCAGCTTTGAGCGATTCTTGGCGGCAACCGACAATCACCCTCGCTGCAATATCCTCTACGATCCCAGCCACTTTCTACTGCAGCAATTGGACTATGTGCAGTTCATCGACTTTTATCATGAGCACATAAAAATGTTTCATGTGAAGGACGCTGAATTTAACCCGAATGGCAGGTCTGGCGTTTACGGGGGCTATCAGTCGTGGAAGGATAGACCCGGGCGCTTCAGATCCTTGGGTGATGGTCAGGTCGATTTTTCTCGAATATTTAGTCAGCTCGCCAAGTATGATTACCAGGGCTGGGCAGTGTTGGAGTGGGAGTGCTGTTTAAAGCATCCCGAAGACGGTGCCAGTGAAGGCGTTGATTTTATTAACCGGCATATGATCCGCACCACAGATAGAGCCTTTGACGATTTTGCCGGCAGTGGCGCCGATGAAGAAGCGAACCGACGGATACTCGGTTTATAATCAGAACACTCTAAAAGTAAAACAATAAATTGGAGAAATCAGTGAGTGAGCAAACCATAGATCGTAAGCGCCTCTATTACGTCGGTAATCTTTCCATCTTCATGATTGGCCTGGGCTTCGCGGTCAGGGCCAATATTGCGCCGAATTTACAGGCGGATATTTACGACAAGATCGATCTAGCGAACTCTGCCTCCATGGTGGGGGAAGCATTGGGTATCACTTTTACCGGGTTTGCACTGACCTTATTGTTTGGTAGTGCATTGGTAGACCTGATTGGCATGAAGCGAATGTTGTTGCTGTCAGCCATTGGCTATGTCGCTGGCTCAGTCGGTCTGTTAGCTGCAACCATGATGCCCGTTGGGCCCTCTGTTGAAACCGTGGTGTTAATCAGCTTGCTGTTAACGGGCTTGGGGTGGGGCGCCGTAGAGGCCGCATCTAATCCTATGGTGGCAGCGCTTTATCCTGAAGAAAAAACCCATCGCTTGAATATACTCCATGCCTGGTGGCCGGCCGGCATTGTCGTCGGGGGATTGCTCGGCGTGGGAATCAGCGCTGCGAACCTGCCCTGGGAAATCAATATGTTCGTACTCTTGATTCCAGCGCTGGTATTGGCAGCGATGGTCGCAGGCTCTGTGTTTCCGCAAACCGAGCGTGTTGCTTCCGGTGTGAGTTACGGTGAAATGTTCACAGAGTTACTCAAGCGCCCCTTGTTCTGGGTGTTCTGGGGTTGCATGTTTTTAACCGCATCGGCCGAACTGGCACCCGGTCAGTGGGTGAATATTGCGCTTTCCAACATCGTTGGTATGCAGGGAATTCTTTTGCTGGTCTACGTGAGCGCTTTGATGTTTGTGATGCGTCATTTCGCGGGTCCTATTGTTAAGCGTATTTCTTCAGTGGGCTTGATGTTTGTCAGCTGCGTCGCCGCAGGCGTCGGTTTGTACCTGCTGAGTCTCGCTACCAGCCCCATCCTTGCGTTCGCAGCGGCGACCGTCTGGGGAATGGGCGTTTGCTATCTGTGGCCTACGATGCTCGCTATTGTTGCCGAGCGCTTCCCACGCGGAGGGGCCGTTGCCATGGGGTTGATGGGATTTGCCGGAGGCATGGCCATCCAGTTTGTATTGCCGAAAATGGGTGCCATTTTCGATTCCGCTAAAGCTGAGGCCGCCGGAGGTGCAGACAAGCTCGCCGGATTATCGCCACAGGCTATGGATGAGGCTGTGCGGTATGCCTCGGTAGAGTCTTTTCAATCTGTGGCGATAGTGCCCTTACTGCTGTTGCCCGTCTTTGGTGTTATCTGGCTCTATGATAGAAAAAATGGCCTGCATCAGGCCGGCGCAGGCGATCAAAGTGGCACGAGCTGAGAGCTGACATGAATGTAAAAATCGGTATGAATATGCTGCTGTGGGGCATTGAGACAACGCCCCGGGATACTCCCATTTTTGAAGGCCTGGCGGAAGCCGGCTTTGACGGTGTTGAAATCCCGCTCGTAGGTCAGCCTGAGCAGCAACTTCGAGAAATGGCAGCGGCCTGCGATAGCCTGGGGCTTGAGCGTACATCCTCTGCATTTGTGGGGCTAGACACTAACCCGATTTCGCCTGATCCAGCGGTTAGGTCGGCGGCGCTGGAGAACCTTAAGCGTGCAGTCGATGACGCCAATACCATCGGATCGAGCATGATTATTGGCGGACTCTATCAAGCCCACAAATATTTTAGCGGTACCGCAGCAAGTTCGGATGAATGGAACTGGTCTGCCGAATGCCTGCACGCCGCTGGCGAGTACGCGGCGAGCTGTGGCGTAAGTCTTGGGCTTGAGTTTCTCAATCGATTTGAAGTGTTTTTGATCTGCACCTCCGCCGATTGTAAGCGTATGGTGGAGCAGGTGGGCTTGAGCAACGTAGGCGTTCACTACGATACGCATCACGCTAATATTGAAGACCCCGCGCCTGATGTAGCGCTTAATCATATTAAGGGGCAGTTGAATCACGTGCACCTCAGCGAAAGCCATCGCGGAGCGCTGGGAACAGGGCAGGTTGATTGGTCGGCCAATTTTGCAGCGCTCAAAGCCATCGACTATTCCGGTTGGTTAGTGATTGAGTCCTTTGGCACTTCAGATCCAGAGTTGGCGCAAGCTGCGAACGTTTGGCGTAATGCTTTTTCTTCACCTGAAGAAGTCTATCGTGATGGTATACGGTTTATTAAAGACCGGCTGTGAAGCTGGTGGAGAGTGAGAATGCTTGGGTCCTGGCGAAGATGGTTAATAGCGGTGTTGGTGGGTCTTTATCTTTATTTTCTATTACCCGCAACGGCGGTAATGTTTTATGAGCTATACCATCTCACGGGTTTAGGGCCGGTCTACTGGGGCTATTCCGGGTTTAAAGCGGCCGGTTACTATTTCGGTACATGGGACTATCAACTTCTAACTTGTGTTCTGGTGACAGCGCTTATTGGCCTTGTCCCATTGTTTTTTGGCAGGGGCAATAAAAATGAACAGGCGTGAGTTTTTGCAATGTGCGGCAATACTTGTCAGTGGTGTGACCGCAAGCCAATTGGGTGTCGCTCTTACGAAAGAGCAGCAGGTGTATCTGGCCGCAGCACCTAACTATAACGCGGGCGCTAGTGATTTACTGAACGAAGCCCAGCGCAAAGTGATCGCTGCCATGAGCGAGGTTGTGATTCCGCGCACTGAGACGCCGGGCGCAATCGATGCCGGTGTTCCCCGGTTTATCGAATTGATGGCTGCGGACTGGTTTAACGATGAGGAAAGAGCGATTTTTCTGTCAGGACTGGATGCACTGGAAGCGCGAATGCAGTCGGACTTTGGTTCTCGCTTTGATGAGCTTGAGTCGGCACAGCAGTTGGCAGTGATGGAAGCAATGGAATCCGAAGCATCGGATTCCTCCTGGTACGATTTTGCTAATGTGCAACGAGACTTTATCAGTGATGCGCCTTTTATTTGCCAGATCAAAGAGCTGACGATCTGGGGATTCTTTACCTCGGAAGTCGGGGGCACTCAGGTGCTTAGGTATAGCGCAATGCCAATGTATTTCGACGGCGATGTACCGTTGTCACCTGACGATAGTAGCTGGCTGACGCGACTGGGATGAAAAATTCGATGATAGAAACTAACAATATTGATTTTGATGCGGTGGTAGTGGGGTCGGGCATTTCCGGAGGTTGGGCCGCTAAAGAGCTAACTGAAAAGGGCCTTAAGGTATTGGTCCTGGAACGAGGCAAGCCCCTTGAACATGGCTCCGGTTACCTGGGTGAACATGCCCCGGATTGGAAACTGCCGTATCAGGGTAAGCGGCCACGGGAACTGTATAGCGAGGAGTACAAGTGGGGTAGTAAATCCGGTAGCTTGAATGAAGCAAACAGGCAGTTCTGGAACAACGACAAAGACAATCCCTACGCAGATGATGAGGGCAAACCTTTCATGTGGGCGCGAGCAGATGTGGTAGGCGGGCGCTCGGTCCTCTGGGGCAGACAAAGCTATCGCTTCAGTGCCCAGGACTTCAGGGCGAATGCTGAAGATGGGCACGGTATACCCTGGCCAGTCGATTATGACGAAATAGCCCCCTGGTACAGTTACGTAGAAAAATTTATTGGCGTCAATGGCAGGAACGAAGGGCTGCCACAGATGCCTGATGGTGAGTTACAAAAGCCCATGCCCTGGTTCGCGCTGGAAAAAACCATCGAGAGCCGTCTGAAAAAGAAAGCACCGGATGTCACGCTCACCAGTGCCCGGGCCGCAATTCTTACAGAAGATCTGCCCGGACGCAGTGCTTGTCATTACTGTGGGCCCTGTCCGAGAGGCTGTTCCACCGGCAGTTACTTTAGCTCACTCAGCTCCACTTTGCCGGCTGCTAAAGCCACCGGGAACCTAACCGTCAGGGCTAACTCATTGGTTGAAAGACTGGAGTATGATCCTGACACGGGAAAAATAGCCCGTGTGCACGTTATCGATACAGTCTCAGGGGAAAGACAGAGCTATTCAGCCCGAATATTCTTTCTCTGTGCGTCAACGGTTGGCAGCACGCAAATACTCATGAATTCAACCAGCGAGCAATTTCCCGATGGCTTGGCCAATAGAAGTGGCGTGCTGGGCCACTACATGATGGACCATACCTTGGGTGAAAGTGGGATGGGTCTTTTTCTCGATAACATGGACAGCTACTTCCACGGTAATCGACCGACCGGCTTATACATTCCACGCTTTAGAAATCTTGACGGACAGGATGCTGACGCCGACTTTGTGCGTGGTTATGGCTTTCAAACCTACACTCTGCGCATGGATTGGAGTACGGGTTTTAATGCCAAGGGCTTTGGCGCTGGATTAAAGAACGATTTGCGCAAACCCGGGCCGTGGATCTTTGTATTGTCGGGTTTTACCGAGTGTCTGCCTTATGAAGACAATCGAATGTACCTCAGTAAAAGCAAAGTAGATCGCTATGGTATCCCTCAGGTCGCTTTCGACTTTGAGTTCAAAGAAAATGAATACAAGCTGAGAGAAGACGCGCGTAAACATGCGGATCGACTGTTGAAGGCCGCTGGCGCGGTAGTGCCAGTGCCGGCAGGGCGCAAAAATATGTCTATGCCCGGTGAGGCCATTCACGAAATGGGTACTGCGCGTATGGGGGATGACCCCAATCAGGCTGTGCTAAATAAATACAATCAGGCTCATGATGTTCCAAACCTCTTTGTCACTGACGGGTCGTTTATGACATCTGCTTCCTGTGTAAATCCATCCCTAACTTATATGGCATTTACCGCTCGGGCCTGTGAGTATGCGGTTAAGCAAATGGCCGAAGGCTATATTTGATATAAAATGAGTCGACCATGATAAAAAAAATATTTCTAACCTTAGTTGTTCTGCTTCTGGCGTTAGTGGCCGCGGCTTATTTCGTGCTGAAGTCCCAGGGGATTATACCCAGAGCAGATTACGACCATGATGCGCCGGTGTTACCTGAATTTACCAAGCCCGCAATTTTAGTCTTGAGTAAAGCCAACGGCTTCGTGCACGTTGATGCGCTGCCAGCAGGTTCAAAAATGCTCGCGGATATTGCCAGTGACAACGGCTGGGATATCTACGCGACCGACAACGCGGCAACACACAATCCCGAAAGTTTGGCTAAGTTTGACGTTGTCGTTTGGAATAATGTGTCCGGCGATGTCCTTACACCTGATCAACGCGCTGCGATGAAGCAATGGATAGAGCAGGGCGGCGCATGGGTAGGGATTCACGCATCTGGTGGTGACTTGTATTACAAGTGGGACTGGTATGTGGACACTCTGATCGGTGCGCAGTTTGCCGGCCATACCCAGTCACCTCAATTTCAAGATGCGGATGTATTGGTCGTTGACCCCGACGTTGACGTGACCTCACATTTGCCTGCGCCTTGGGCGGTGCCGAATGAGGAGTGGTATGCCTTTGACGAGAACCCTGCAGATAAGGGCTATGAAGTGTTGCTCACGATGGACACTGACAGCTATATCACTACAGGGGGTAACTCCCTTTGGCGCGACGATATGGAGGGACAGCATCCGATTGCCTGGCGCCACTCGCTGGGTCAGGGCAGGGTGTTGTATAGCGCTATTGGGCATCAGGGAGCCACCTACAGCATTCCCGAGTTCCGCCAGTTGATCAGCAACGCGATTCGCTGGGCGGGCCAGCTTTAGCTTCAGAGTGGGATGGCGGCTGCGGGAACACGCACCAGCGTTATTCGCTCGGAGTAGGACATAACGCCGTTTTCGAATAAAACAAAGACTGCCCCCGCCTCATTTTGAGCCAGTTGTGAGTACCCTGAAGGCCCGGAGAACACGGGTATTGTGCCGGGCCAGCTGCTCCCACCGTCATCGCTAAGTTTGATTTCCATGTTGACCCGACTCTTGGGATGACTGGGATTCGAAAACAAGAGGAGCTTGCTTTCATAAGCCAGTACCGATGCCTGGCAGACCGGAGTCGGCAAATCGGTTTGTGTTTGGGTGTTAGTCCAATGCTTGCCGCCATCGACAGAGCGGCTATAGAGACGGCCATTGGGCTGGGGCGGCCGGCCAATGGACGCGCGATGCCGTGTCGTCATGTACAGCGCGCCATCACCAAGCTCTGCAAGCTCAGTTTCATTGCCTGTATCCAACGGCGCACTGCGGTGCCAGGTAGCGCCGTTGTCGTCACTGAAGAGCACCATAGCGTGTCGGCTTAGGTAGCCTGGTAAAAGCAGTCGGCCTGTTGCAGGGGCGAGTCGCTTTTGAATGCCATGACCCGGTCCAAAGACGAAATTATCGTCAGTCACTTGAATTGGGTCTGTCCAAGTAGCTCCCGCATCGCCGCTAAAGATCACATTGCCTGTATGGAAAACACCGGCTTGATCGACTTGGTCACTCTGTTCAACTCCGCTGAGGTTATAAGCCAGAATGATATTGCCCGCATCAGCGTCGAAAACCGGAGTGGCGTTGCCGCATTTTCCCCTGCCTTTTTCGGTTTCATGCCGACAGACCAATTGTTGCTCGCTCCAGCTTTTGCCGTCGTCATCACTGTGACGCATCACCAGGTCTATCACGCCGGTATCCAGGCTTCCGTCGCGCCTGGCTTCTGCAAATGCGATGAGCCGCCCGCTGGACAGAGTTTCTCCAGAAGCCAGTGCACTGCCCGCTGGCAAGAACAGTAACGCTGGAATCCGATAGATATCGTAACCGTGTTGGCCACCGACAAAAATGTGGCGAACGTCTGTGGTATCAGCGCCAAAGGCAGGTTGATTGATGAATGTTAATGAGGCGGCTAGGGGCCACCCCAAGAGCGCTAAAACGATGAGTGCAATGCTGGAACGTAACATCTCCAGAGAGTTTTGGGCGCCGCGGGTTGCGATGCTTAACGCGGCGAGGACTAAACTTGCCCAGGAAACTGCCAGCGCAGCGATAGCGTCATCGTATAGGGAAAGGGGTTGGTAATAATCAGTAACCGTAGCGTCCACAAATACCAAAACGATAATGCCGCTCAGCGGAATCATCAGTATGCGCGAGACGAGAACGGAACCCCCATCAGCTTTCTGTCTACTGCCTGATGTCTTAACTACGACATAGCAAAGTGCGATAAAAAGAGTGCCGTAGGCAATGGCAATGATCGAAAACGCAAGCGGCGAAGACAGGCCAGGGGAGTTCCTCAGTACGAACAGATAGAGGAAGACACACTGGGCGATGGCACTCAGTGTGATTAGTGAACGAATCAGGTTTGTCATGGGGCGCCTTTTGGGTGCTGATGATTCAGTTTATCCCAAAAGCTTAACTGATCCTGAAATGATCGCGGCGCCGTGTTCTGGCTGTACTTTGCATTGCGTTCCAGTAACACTGAGGAATCTGCGTTGCGTAGGCCGTGGTCCCCAGTAGGGCGCTCGCATTACAATGCATAGAAAGACTAGAAAAGGACTCAGTAATGGCACGTACAGTTCTCATCACCGGCTGCTCCAGCGGAATTGGCCGCAGCCTTGCGCTTGAGCTGCATCAACAAGGCCTGGAGGTTTATGCCTCAGCACGTCGGCCGGAGAGTATCTCTGATTTGGCCGAACAGGGCTTACGTGTACTTACTCTTGATGTGAATGACGATGACAGCATCGCTAGCGCAATGTCGCAGATTCAGGCCGAAGCCGGCCAACTCGATATGTTGGTGAACAACGCGGGTTTCTCACAGGTAGGTGCCATCATCGACCTGCAAAGAGAAGATCTGCGCAAGCAGTACGAAACCAATGTGATCGCGCCAGTTGCGGTTACCCGGGCAGCCATTCCGTTGATGCGAAAGGCGGTGGCCGTCAATGGTGTGGCAGACCTCGTTGTGGTGGGCAGTATCGTGGGACTGCTGACCACGCCCTTTGCCGGCGCCTATTGCTCCAGTAAAGCCTGTGTGCACTCTTTAACTGATGCCATGCGGATGGAGTTAGCGCCATTTGGTATTCGCACCATTACCATTCAGCCGGGCGGCGTTCTTTCCTCGTTTGGTGACCATGCCGAGGAGGCTATGCGGTTGCCTGAAGGTTCTCTTTACCAGCCGATGCAAGCGGGCATTCAGGCCAGGGCCCAGGCCGGCCAACAAGGCGCCACACCCACCGATGAATTTATCAGGCCTGTGGTGGCCAAACTATTGAAAGACTCACCGCCAATGGTGATTCGCGGTGGTAAAGGTAGCTTTGCCTTGGTATGGATGAAGAAGCTACTGCCAGCACGAGCATTCGATCAACTCATGGCAAAACGATTCGGGTTGGCCCAGTTTAAGCCTGAGTAACGTTAGTGAAGGGCGCCTGGCCCCGGATGCTCCGTGGTGCCGGCTTCGGCGAATAGGTAGTTGAGTTGCAAGCACTCTTTTCCCACCCCTCGGGTCGCTGTCACAGTGCTGGCAACAAATGTCGCAAATTGCTCAAGACTAGCACCGGCGCCGCCCAGCAGTGTACCTGCGATAACCAGCTGCGGCGTGGCATCGTCTACAACATCCTGAAATAACTTGAGTGTGGGGTAGTCCATGTTAAGGCGCCCTAAATCGGCCGCCAGTGGCAGCAGCGCCATGGGGCGAATCTCAAGTTCAGTAGTGAGCAGTAGTCCCCAGGGTTCCAGGAAAAGCCGGCTGTCGATAATGCCTTCCATGTCCTGCAGCGACTGGAGGTGCATCCCTTCGCAGCGATCACAGGTGTAATAGTCCACACGGGCTTCTTCAAGCCAGCTTTCTATCGTCGCCTTGCTCAGCGGTGCGGGAGAACTCATGGAGAGTGTCCTTCTCTTGCTTACGCCTCATACTACTTGAGAAACATCATTGACTGAAGCACGCCAATTTTTGAAGATTTAACTTGGACTGAGACCCAGTAATGCTAAAGTTCTGATGCGAACGCGTTTACACCGATCAGTGTGAGGAATCTATGTTGAGAAAATCGTTATTGTTAGTCTGCCTTTTGTTTGCCAGTTCACTCGCCGTTGCGGCGGGCACGCTGCGCGTTGGGATGTCGGCAGACTATCCACCGTTGCACTTCAAACAGGATGGGCGTTTCGCTGGCATTGAAGCCGATAATGCGAAGGCGGTGGGTAAAATACTGTCCAAAAAAATGAAGATTGTTCAGCTTCCATTGGAGGAACTGGTGCCGGCTCTTCTGGCCGGTAAGGTCGATGTCCTTATGTCGGGCCTCAGCGTTACCGCTGAGCGAAGTCAGCAGGTTGCCTTCTCTGACGCCTATTTGCGGGTTGGCCAGATGGCCATTATGCATAAAAGCAGATTAGGGCGATTCTCCCAGCCTTGGGCTGTTTATCGAGAGGGTGTCCGCATAGGCGTTAAAGCCGGCTCAACAGGTGCTGAGTTTGCCGAGCGTGATCTTCCCGATGCCATCGTTAGCGAATTTGAAAATACCGAGCAGGCTTTCGCAGCGCTGCGAAAGGGAAGCATCGATATGTATATTCACGATGCACCTACCAGCTGGCAATTGGCGAATGGCATGGACAACGACGATCTGATCAGCCTGTATTCGCCCCTGACCGAAGAAATGTTGGCCTGGGCTGTGCGCAAAGAAGATACAGCCCTTTTAGGCGAGCTCAATAGAGCGCTGAGGCTGATGCGCGGTAACGGTAGCCTGCAGTACATTTTGAACCGTTGGATTCCGGTAACGGTGGAAGTGAAGTAAGTGAACTGGGAAACGATTGATACGATTGCTGAAGTCAAAGCCGGTTGCAGTCGTATCAGCAAAAATTTCAAAAAGGACTAAAACGGGCAGACAGGGCACTCCAGAGGAAGGGAGTGCTACAGTTTTGGGAGGCGTATAGCGACTTATATGAGGTTGGCCTTCGTCAGTGCATTGAAGAAAGAATAGCATCGCTGAAAAGTCAGGGTTGAGTAGCTCTCAAATACTGTCTTCCATCACGCTCGCTCACGCCCCTGAAAAGAGCGCGAGAGAGCAGATTCGAGTGATTATTAATTCACTCCGGGAAAACTGTACTCATGGCCCCAAAGGTCACCTTCGGTGGACACGGTTGCCACATGGGTTTGCGGGTCAATCAGTAGTCCGTCGTAGCCGAATTCTACGGCGATTCCACCCGGTGCTAGGAGATACACTGAACACATGTTGTCGTTCACGTGGCGACCCAGAGTGGCCAGGAAATGGGAGCCAGCTGCCTGAGCTCTATCTATGCCTCGGCCCACTTCATCCATCGTTTCGACTTCTACCATGATATGAACGACGCCTAGTGGGTGTGGGGCGTTGAACAGCGCCAATGAGTGCTGACGCGGATTGTTGGCATGCATGAAGTTGATCCTGGCACCGTCCATTCCTGGAGGGTAGAGAATATCGGTAATGCCCATTCCAATAATGTCGGTGTAAAACGCCGAAGTCGCATCGAAATCCACGGCCGGAAGAACCAGATGGCCAAAGCCCATGTCGCCGGTTTGTTGGTAGGTCGTTACGAAGCCGGGAATGCCCTGGGGTGAGATCAACGGCGTATAATCCAGTTCCCTTCCCCAATAGAGTTCAACGGTATTGCCTGATGGGTCTGCCGTCGTGGCGAATGCAGTAACGCAGCGACGTTTTGCCTCATCCGCTGAACCCTGATTGACGGTATGTCCGGCTTCGGTCAGAGCCTCGCAAGTGCGGCTGAAGGCATCTTCATCGGGAAATTCCAGGCCGGTGGCAATCAAGCCATCGGTCTGGGCGGGTTCAATCATAAAGCGAAAGGGATGATCGTCCAGGCGCAGGAACCGGGCGCCCGCTGCATCTTCACGCTGGGCATCCATCATGCCTAACACACCAGTGCCGAAATCCATCCACGCGTCCACGTCGGTGGAGCCTATTCGTAAGTACCCTGAAGCTGAAACGGACATTCTTGTCTCCTGCACTGGTTGATTCAATTGACGCCATTATGCGGTAAACAGCCGCTGCTGCCATACCTTATCTCGGTTAAACGAGCGTGGTTCACCATAGTGATCTGAAATGTCACTTGTAGCTGATCCAATGCGTCATTGAGCGTTTTGGTCATCTCCCTGATACTGCCAGACCTCGATTAAACCTCTCAGGGAGGAAAGTGACTGTGTCACAGCCCGAAATTCTCAACCAGGCATTTGAACTGGGTTATACCTACACCCGCTCAACCGGACCGGTAATCGGTCGTTTCCTCACAGAACTTCGCGATCGCAATATTGTTGGCATTAAAGCCAGTGACGGCAGGGTCGTGGTTCCGCCTATGGAGTATGACCCTGATACGGCCGAGGAGTTGAGCGAGTTTGTTTCCGTGGGGCAAGAAGGTGAAATTGTTAGCTGGGCCTGGATTACCGAGCCTCGCGAAGCACACCCCTGCGACAAGCCCTTTGCATGGGCGATGATCAAGCTCGATGGGGCAGATGTGCCAATGACTCATTGGGTGCGTGCCGATGAAGAGAGCCAAGTGAGCACGGGTGCTCGGGTCCGAGTCGTTTGGGCGGACGAAACCATCGGTTTTATCACCGATATTAACGGCTTTGAGCTGATCTAGGAGGCGACTGTCATGAGCGAACAATCTGAACCGATTACTGGTATCGAAGCGCCCATTTACTTGAAGTACAACTTTACGGCAGGAGCTGCGCCAGCGCGCTTTCTGTCGCAGGTAAAGAAAGGTGTATTAACAGGTCAGCGTTGCCCTAAGTGTGAGCAGGTTTACTTCCCGCCGCGTGGATCCTGTGCTGCCTGTGGTGTGCCCACACAAGAAGAAGTGGTGCTAGCAGATAAGGCAACGGTGGAGTCTTTTACCATTGTGGCAATACCCATTCCGAATAACCCCATTAAGCCGCCCTACATTATTGCTAACCTGGTTGCCGATGGCGCTAATTTGTCGTTCATTCACTTGATGAGTGAATGCGTTAACGAAGAGGTACGTATCGGTCAGCGCGTGCAGGCCGTCTGGAAGCCCGAAGAAAAATGGGACTACGCAATGGACAACATTCGTTACTTTAAACCCATTGATGAGCCGGATGTGCCGGTCAATAGGATCGGCAAGATGCCGGTCGAAGGTTGGGAGGCTTAATACGATGAAAGAAATAGCCATTGTTGCTTACAACCAATCAAAAGCCGTTTCGGATGTAGGTGCCTGCAACGAAGTTGAGCTAATCATGCCTGTCCTGTCAGAAGTGTTCAGTCAGGTGGGTATCAATAATGCGCAGGACGTGGACTTCGTGTGCTCAGGCAGCTGCGACTACTTGCAGGGGGCAGCCTTTGCCTTTGTTGCCGGTGTCGATGCCCTTGGTGCAGTGCCTCCGATCAAGGAGTCGCACGTGGAGATGGATGCGGCCTGGGCACTTTATGAGTCCATACTAAAAATTCGAATGGGGCACGCAGACTCGGCGCTGATTTACGGGTTTGGAAAGTCGTCTCCCGGCGAGTTGCCCATCGTACTGTCACAGCAGTTGGATCCTTATTACCTGGCACCGCTCTGGGTGGACACTATTTCACTGGCCGCTATGCAGGCGAGGATGCTGCTCGATCAGGAAAAAATCAGCGAGCAGGATATGGCAGAGGTAGTTTCTCGGTCACGTCGCAATGCGCGCAACAACCCTTACGCACAGTTAGCGGGGGACGTGAGTCCTGAGGATGTTTTGGCCCAACCAAGTTATGTGTCGCCATTGCGTAAGGGTGACTGTTCTCCGGTATCTGATGGTGCCTCTGCAATGATTATCTGCACCGTAGAAAAGGCGAAGTCATGGGGTGTTCCTTATGCCGTTATTACGGGCATTGACCATCGTATAGAAAGCCACAATATGGGCATGCGCGATCTTACAGACTCGGTCTCTACGCGACTGGCGGCAGAAGCGGCAGGTGTCGCCAATGGCGGTGTTGATGTGGCCGAATTGTATGCTCCATTCAGCCACCAGGAAATCATATTGACCCGGGCGCTGGGCCTGGGTGAGGGCACGAGTATCAACCCGAGTGGCGGCGTTCTGGCAGGCAATTTAATGATGGCGTCTGGCCTCTCACGCATTGGCGAGGTGTTTAATCGCATTGTTGCCGGCGATGCCGAGCGGGGCGTTGCACACGCAACCTCAGGCCCTTGCCTGCAGCACAATCTTGTAACCGTAGTGGAGAAAGCGTAATGGCGAACCTGGCAGCAGTGGTCGGTATCGGCCAGACAAGTTACACCACCAAGCGCGACGATGTGTCTATTGCAGGCCTGGTTCGCGAGGCAGCGGTGAACGCATTGCAGGATGCAGATCTAACCTGGGACGACATCGATGCGGTTATTATTGGCAAAGCACCGGATATGTTCGAAGGCGTTATCATGCCCGAAATCTATCTCACAGACGCTCTGGGCTGTAATGGTAAGCCCATGCTGCGGGTACACACCGCAGGTTCCGTTGGTGGCTCAACGGCGCTGGTGGCAGCTTCCCACGTACAAAGCGGTACCTTCAAGCGCGTGCTAACTGTCGCTTTCGAAAAGCAATCGGAATCGAATGCGATGTGGGCGCTGTCCACGCCGCAGCCGTTCTCAACGCATTTGAATGCGGGGGCCGGTGGCTACTTTGCACCCATTATCCGCGAGTACATGCGTCGTTCTGAGGCGCCCTATGACGTGGGCATTAAGGTCGCGATGAAAGATAGGCTGCACGGAGCGCGCAATCCATTGGCGCATTTGCAAAAGCCGGATATCACCATGAAGGAAGTGGAAGAGTCTTTCATGTTGTGGGACCCCATTCGATTCCTGGAAGCTTGCCCGTCGTCCGACGGTGCCTGTGCCATGGTGATTGCGAACGAAGAATTGGCGGATAAGGCATCCAAGCCACCCGCCTGGATACGCGGTGTTGCCATGCGTTCCGAACCCACCATGTATGCGGGTCGTGAAGAGGTGAATCCGCAGGCGGGCAAAGACTGTGCTGCAGACGTCTACAAGCAGGCGGGTATTGTCGATCCCCGTCGTGACCTGGATTGCGCTGAAGTGTATGTGCCGTTCAGTTGGTACGAGCCCATGTGGTTGGAGAACCTGGGTTTTGCACCTGAAGGAGAGGGCTGGAAATTAACGATGGAAGGCGCGACCTCGCTGGATGAAGGTGGTGATATTCCATGGAATCCTTCCGGCGGCGTATTGTCCTCAAACCCGATTGGGGCCTCAGGCATGATTCGCTTTGCCGAGGCGGCAAGACAAGTACGTGGTGATGCGGGTGCTCATCAGGTAGAGGGCGCAAAGCTTGCGATGGGCCATGCCTATGGTGGTGGTGCGCAGTTCTTTGCCATGTGGGTTGTCGGTGCAGAGAAGAGTTAGGAGACAAAGATGAAAAAGCATTTCAATATTGCGGACATGTACGAAATGGTGGCCGACAAGGTGCCGGGCAGAGATGCGCTGGTTTGCGGCGATCAACGCGCGACGTTTCTTGAGCTGGAGCAGCGCGCCAATCGCATGGCCCATTACCTGACTTCTCGCGGTGTTAAGGCGGGCGATCACGTCGGTTTATATCTCTACAATTGCAACGAGTATCTCGAAGGCATGCTGGCTTGTTTTAAAATTCGCGCGGTTCCCATCAACGTGAATTACCGCTACGTCAAAGATGAGCTTCTGTATATTTTCGACAATGCCAATATGGTGGCTTGCATTCACAATCAGGAGTTCACACCTCATATCGGTGAGATCTTAGCCTCAGCCCCGGATCTGAAAACGTTCATCCATGTGAAAGACGGCAGCGATTTTGACCCGCAGTCTATTCATTCGGTGGAGTACGAGCAGGCGATGGAAGGCCAGAGCGACGCCAGGGACTTTAGCGAGCGCGCTGATGAAGACTTGTTCATTTTATATACCGGTGGCACGACGGGTATGCCCAAGGGAGTCATGTGGCCTCATAAAGCGGTATTTTTTGCCGCCATGGGTGGCGGCGGATGGTTTCACCCCGATGGAGCAATTTCCGAACCCGAGCAAATCGTCGATAGAGTAGGCGACTTCCCGATTGTGGGTATGGCCCTGGCACCGCTAATGCACGGCGCTTGCTGGTGGTATGCCTGCATACAGTTGTTGGCGGGCAATACGGTGGTACTGAGCCCCGACCGCTCCCTTGTGGGTGAGCGCATTTGGGATACTGTGGCCAAAGAAAAAGTAAACGCAATCTCGATTGTCGGCGACGCCATGGCCGTTCCCTTGCTAGATGCACTGGAAGTGAATGAAGGTCGCTGGGACTTGAGTTCAATATTCAGTGTCGGTTCAGGCGGCGCGGTGTTCTCAGAATCGAAGCAGGAAGCTTTTAAAGCGCATTTCCCCAACGTGTTTATTACTAACTCATTTGGGTCGTCCGAAAGTGGCAACATGGGCATGGACGGTGGCGGCAAAAAAGGTCAGGGTCTCGGGAATGTCACCAAGAGCGAGTTTATGTCGGTGATATCCGACGTTGAAGGACAAGCGAACGAGCATGTAGCGCCTGGCGAAATGGGTATTTTTGCTCGTAGCGGGTATATCCCGGTGGGCTATTACAACGACCCGGTGAAAACTGCGAAAACCATTGTTGAGGTTGATGGTAAGCCCTGGTTGCTGCTGGGCGATGAAGCGAGACTGGAAGAAGACAACAGTATTACGGTCTACGGTCGTGGCTCTAACTGTATCAATACCGGAGGCGAGAAAGTGTTTCCGGAAGAGGTGGAACAAGCGCTGAAGGCAAACCCTGCCATTTTCGACTGCCTGGTGGTTGCGACACCCGACGAACGCTTTGGTAGTAAAGTCACTGCCGTTGTCGCCGTAAGGGGTGATAGTGAGTTAAGCCTTGCAGCAATACAAGAAGACGCCAGGAACTACATAGCAGGTTACAAGTTGCCACGTGAGTTGCACTTAGTCGATGAGGTGCCGCGTGCACCCAGCGGAAAACCTGCATATCCGAAAGCACTGGAAATTGCTTTGTCGGGCGAGTGCCTGATTGCCTGACGTCAACACTACTGGAAGATAACTATGGCTGAGTTAGAAATAAGTACCAAGAACTGCATTGTCGAACAAGAGGGCAACGTGTTGATTGTGACCCTCAATCGTCCTGAGGCGAAAAATGCCTTTAGTCCTGAGATGCTGCTGGGAATGTATAAGGCGTGGCGACTATTGGATGAACGCGACGATCTGCATTGCGCGATCCTGACTGCAAACGGCGATACTTTTTGTGCAGGGATGGATCTCAAGGCGGGGGCGGACGGTGAGCAGCGGGCCACTGAAGAATTCATGTCACTGATGGCAGAAGTGCCCAATATTCATTGGCAGGCGCTGCTGCGAGATAACCGGCCGAATAAGCCGCTGATTCTTGCTGTTGAGGGTTATGCATTAGCGGGTGGTACGGAAATATTACAGGGTACCGATATTCGTGTGGGCGCAGACAACGCTATTTTTGGTGTCACTGAAGTGGCGCGCGGTCTCTACCCCATGTCTGGCTCTACCATTCGTTTGCGTCGGCAGATACCTTATTGTCTGGCGGCGGAAATGTTGTTGTGCGGTGAGCATATTACGGCTCAGCAAGCGCTGGATTTTGGATTGATCAACAAACTGGTTCCCCCCGGTAAAACGCTGGAAGCAGCCAAAGAGTATGCGCAGAAGATCTGCAGCAATGGACCCTTAGCAGTAAGGGCTGTGGTCAAGTCTTTGCGCGAGCATCAGGAGTGTCTCTCTGAAGATGCAGCAATGATAGCGTCTGACGAATTGGCCGGGCCCGTGTTTGCCTCCAGTGACGCAAAGGAAGGCATGAGGGCATTCAAGGAAAAACGTCCCGCTGAGTTTACTGGCACCTGACAACTGCTCATAATGCCGTCCCGCCATCTGGAGAACTGATAATCATGACCGATCTGAGTGCAGAATTTGCCCAAGTCGTGGAAGGGCGTCGCTCTTTGCGCGCTTTCAAACCGGAGCCTGTTAGCGATGAACTGCTGACCAAGGCGTTTCAGGTTGCCCAGCGAGCCCCCAGTAACTGCAATACACAACCCTGGTTGGTTCATGTTGCCTCCGGTGAGAGCGTAGAAAAGCTCAGGTCCGAAATGTCAGATCGCTTCATGGCCGGTGACATGTCCATGGACTTTCCTTACGACGGCTCCTACGAGGGCGTCTACAAAGAACGACAGCATGGATCAGCGCAGGCGCTTTACGATTCCGTGGGCATTGAGCGTTCCGATAAGGCTGCCCGGCATGTGCAGTTTATGCGCAACTTCACTTTTTTCGATGCGCCCCACGTGGCTTTCTTCTTTCTGCCTGAGCCGTTTGGCTTACGTGAAGCGGCAGACCTGGGAATGTATGCCCAAACCGTGATGCTTTCTCTCACCGCACACGGGCTCGGAAGTTGCCCGCAGACAGCGTTGAGCTTTCAGGCTGACCTCATTCGCGAAACGCTCAATGTCGATGCCAGTAACAAGTTGTTGTTTGGGCTGTCGTTCGGCTACCCCGAGTCTGATGCACCGATAAATGCCTGTCTTACGGACAGGGCGCGGCTGGACGATACGGTCACTTTCCACCACTAGGAATCTCATGACAGACCAAATTCTGAGCGAAAACATCGACGGCGTACTGATTGTTACTTTCAATCGGCCGGAGAAGAAAAATGCGATCAGTAATGCCATGTGGGCAGGTATTCACGATATTTTTCGCGAAGCGGCAGAAGACGATTCGGTCGTGTGTGCGCTGCTATGCGGCGCGGGAGACAACTTTTGTTCAGGCGTTGACTTGTCGGGCTTTAGTGAAGAAGGCGCAGACCCCCAGGCCTTGTTCAACGCCGCAGCGTTAGCAATAGCCGAATTTGATAAACCACTTGTCGCGGCGGTTCAGGGTGCATCTGTGGGCGGAGGTGCGACGGTTCTGTTTCACGCTGATATCGTCTATGCCGCTGACACTTTGCGTATGCG
Source organism: Halioglobus sp. (assembly GCA_039986455.1). Lineage (GTDB taxonomy): Bacteria > Pseudomonadota > Gammaproteobacteria > Pseudomonadales > Halieaceae > Halioglobus. The sequence goes on along the minus strand of JBDWQQ010000015.1, from coordinate 2,074 downwards.
TTTACCGTTTGCCAGCCTTGGACTGGCGCCAGAGTGGGGCAGCAGTTATATGCTGCAGGCAAACATTGGAGCACAACGGGCAGCGGAGTTGTTTTACACGGCAGAGTGGGTTGATGCCAATAAAGCGCTGGCACAGGGGATCGTGGCTGAAGTACTGCCCGCTGCTGATTTATACGAGCACGCACTTGCTAAAGCGAGGGAAATTGCCCAGTGGCCAGTGAACGCTCTTCGTGAGATCAAGCGCAGCCTGAGAACGCATCATTTGCCTGCGATAAAGACAGCCATGCAGACTGAGCAAGACGCGATGGCCAGGCAAGCAGGGTCGCCCGAAAACATTGAAGCAATCACCGCCTTTATGGAGAAGCGTAAGCCCAATTTTCGCGATCTTTAGACGTGGCCAGATATCACTGATAACTGGCCAAATATGACCACATGCAATGCCCTGCGCAGCCCAGCGCATCGGTACAATACGTCCTTCGAAAAATGCAGTGGCAGGGGCCCCTCAATGACTTATTTTCTCGGTAGATTCCGTCTGCCGCTAGTAGCACTCGTTTCCTTTTTCCTTGTGGCCTGTAGTGACTCATCCGATCGCACGGATCCTGTCGAGCCACCGCCGATTGAGCCGCCCGAGCCGGAGCTGACCTATTCTGCTGACGTGGTATGGACTGAGTACGGCATACCGCATGTCACCGCCGATGATTGGGGCAGTGCGGGCTACGGAATGGGCTATGCCTACTCCAAGGAAAACTACTGCACTCTGATGCGTGAGTACGTGCGAGCTAAAGGTGAGTCGGCCAAGTACCTCGGAGAAGAGGGGAATCTTAATGAAGACCTGGTGTACACACTGTTCAATACCGATGAGCGAATGACTCGTCTGTTTGACTCACTTCCCGATTACATGCAGAGCAACCTGGTCGGCTACACCGCCGGCGTGAATCGCTATCTGAGAGAAACAGGCGTAGAAAACCTTGCCGAGGGTGAGGAAGGATGTCGCGGTGAGGAGTGGGTGCGAGAAGTTGACTCTATGGATGCGATGCGCCTTATCCACAAATTGGTTTTAAGAGCCAGTACTGGTCCGTTGGCAGATTACGCAGTAGCAGCAGCGCCACCGGAAATGCTGGCCGCTATCCATCCTCAATATTCAAAAGAGCAGTTGGCTTCGCTGTTGGCGACGCTGGACCGTGAGGAAGTCAACACCGCTATAGGCCTACCCAAGGACTCTGAACTTGGCAGTAATGCTTATGCAGTCGGAGAGCAGGCGTCCCAGACGAACTCCGGTATTCTTTTTGGTAACCCTCACTTTCCCTGGCAGGGTATTACCCGCTTTTTCGCTTTTCATGTGACCTTGGGTGATGAGTACGATGTGATGGGAGGTGCGCTAGGTGGGCTCCCGATTCCGGTCATTGGATTTAATGAGAACCTGGCTTGGTCGCATACGGTCAGTACCGGTACACGCTTTACGTTTTACGAGCTCACGTTAAACCCTGAAAACCCTATGGAATATGTGTTTGATGGCGAGGCGCGTGAAATCACCAGTGAGACTGTTTCAGTAACCGATGGTGAAGGAGCAACCATTGAGCACACCTTTTACTTCTCCCACTTTGGGCCGATCGTAGACCTGGGTGAAGTCAGTCCCTTGCTGGGCGGTTGGCCAAATGCCGCCGGTACTTTGCTTACCTATCGCGATGCTAACCTTGATAATGTTCGAGGCATGGAGCAATGGGTCGAGATGGGCAGAGCGCAAGACCTGGGCGAGTTCAAAGAGGCACTGCGCTCCATAGGTACACCCTGGGTTAATACGATCGCCGCCGATAGATACGGCGACGCTTTCTATGGCGATATCTCAACCGTCCCGAATGTGTCTGTAGCGCAATATAACAGCTGCATTAGAGGTACTCTGCAAACCCTGCTTACCGATTTTGGTTTTGTGACCATGGACGGTGCAGACCCCGATTGCGAGTGGGGTAACGACGACGGCACTGCCGAGGGCATTTTTGGTTACGACAGCTTGCCCAAGCTGGAAACCCGCGAGTACGCCGCTAACGCCAATGATAGTTACTGGCTGTCAAACCCG
>JBDWQQ010000014.1:0-39219 GCA_039986455.1 Halioglobus sp. | reverse complement strand
TCCCAGCATGACTCGCTTGGCGTGACCCGGATATTCCTTGCGCATTGTCACCACCGCCATGCGATAGGAGCAGCCCTCGGGTGGCAGATAAAAATCGACAATCTCAGGAAACTGCTTCTGTAGCAGAGGTACAAAGACTTCGTTTAGCGCAACGCCCAGCACAGCGGGTTCATCGGGTGGTCTGCCGGTGTAAGTGCTGTGATAGATTGGCGATTCACGGTGGGTGATTGCCTCTACGGTGAACACCGGGAAACGTTCCACTTCATTGTAATAACCGGTGTGATCACCGAACGGCCCCTCGTCTGCCTCCTCTCCCGGTTCGAGGTAGCCCTCCAAAATGTATTCTGCGGTAGCCGGTACTTTCAGCTCATGCTCCCTGCACAGTGGTGTGAAACATTCAGCGACTTCGGTTTTACTGCCGCGTAACAGACCGGCAAAAGCGTATTCTGAGATACCGTCAGGAACCGGGGTTACTGCGCCCAGAGTGGTGGCCGGGTCTGCGCCCAGGGCGACTGCCACCGGGTAGCGCTTACCGGGATGCTTCAGTTGCCAGTCGCGATAATCCAATGCGCCGCCACGGTGTGAGAGCCAGCGCATAATCAACTTGTTTTTGGCGATCAGCTGCATCCGGTAAATACCCAGGTTCTGTCGCTCTTTCTCCGGGCCGCGTGTGATGACCAGAGGCCAGGTCACCAGTGGGCCGGCGTCTCCGGGCCAACAGGTTTGTATAGGCAGCTGATATAGATCTACCTCATCACCGGATTTTGCGTGGTACTGACAGGGCGGGTTGCGTACCGTGCTGGGCCCCATGTTGAGTACTTGCTTCAGGACAGGGGCTTTGTCGACCAGATCACGCATGCCCTTGGGTGGATCGGGCTGGCGGAGGTAGGCAAGCAGTTCGCCAATATCGCGCAGTGCGCTTACCTCTTCTTCCCCCATGCCCAGTGCGACGCGCTGCTCGGTGCCAAACAGGTTAGCCAGTACTGGCGTACTGTAGCCTTTGGGGTTTTCAAACAGCAGGGCAGGGCCACCGGCGCGCAAGGTGCGGTCGGCGATTTCGGTCATTTCCAGATTGGGGTCGACTTCGGTTGTTATGCGAACCAGATCACCGCGTTGTTCCAACTCGGCAATGAATTCGCGCAGATCCTTGTACTTCACTGATGGCAATTCTCAACGGACGTTGGTGGTCGACAGTACACTTTCAATGCGGCCTTAGCAACGTGATTGCTGTGGTGCTTGTTGGGTGTCCGGGGTCATGGATAGCCCAAGCCTAGCGGCCAAGGGTGGCACTTTGAACGCAGCCCCCGGCAGGTACAAAAGGCGTGCCAGGGGTGCGAGTAAAGGAGCGAAAAAGTCCTGTTTAGCTGAAGGCTAAAGGCGTTTACTTGCGCTTCATTGACAAGAAGAACTCATCATTGGTCTTGGTGTCTTTAAGCTTGTCGATAAGGAATTCGATCGCTGGAGTGTCTTCCATGCCGTGCAGTAGCTTGCGCAGAATCCACATGCGTGCCAGTTCTTCTTCACCCGTGAGGAGTTCCTCACGACGCGTGCCGGAGCTGCGAATATTGATTGCGGGATACACTCGCTTCTCAGCCACTTTGCGATCCAGATGCAGCTCCATGTTACCGGTGCCTTTGAATTCTTCGTAAATGACTTCGTCCATCTTCGAGCCGGTATTGATCAGCGCGGTGGCGATAATCGATAGGCTGCCGCCTTCTTCGATGTTTCGTGCGGCACCGAAGAAACGCTTGGGCCGTTCCAGTGCATGGGCATCTACACCACCGGTTAGTACCTTGCCGGAGCTCGGGATAACGGTGTTGTAAGCGCGTGCAAGACGAGTAATAGAATCCAGTAAAATGACCACGTCTTTTTTGTGCTCTACCAGACGCTTGGCCTTCTCGATAACCATGTCGGCCACCTGCACGTGACGTGACGGAGGCTCATCGAATGTTGATGCGACAACTTCAGCACCACGAGCACCCACTGAGCGCTGCATTTCTGTCACTTCTTCCGGGCGCTCGTCAATCAGCAGTACGATGATATGGCAGTCAGGGTTGTTGCTGATGATCGCCTGAGCGATGTTCTGCATCATGATGGTCTTGCCGGCCTTGGGTGGTGCCACCAGCAAACCACGCTGTCCTTTGCCGATCGGGGCCACCAGGTCGATGATACGGCCGGTTAAATCTTCAGAACTTCCGTTGCCCTTTTCCAGCGTCAGGCGCTCATCGGGGAACAGGGGTGTCAGGTTTTCAAACAGAATTTTGTGCTTGGCGCTCTCCGGCTTGCTGAAATTAATTTCGCCAACCTTGAGCAGGGCGAAATAGCGCTCGCTGTCCTTGGGCGGACGAATCTTGCCTGAAATCGTGTCGCCAGTTCGCAGGTTGAAGCGTCGAATCTGACTGGGAGACACATAAATGTCATCGGGTCCGGCGAGATAAGAGCTATCGGCGCTGCGCAGGAAACCGAAGCCGTCTTGCAGGATCTCCAGTACACCGTCACCGTAGATGTCCTCGCCGCTCTTGGCGTGTCGCTTGAGGATCGCGAAGATAATGTCCTGCTTGCGGGACCGGGCCATGTTGTCCAGGCCCATATCTTTGGCGATATCGATGAGTTCCTGGGTAGATTTGGTTTTTAGATCAGTAAGATTCATAGAGTAATAGTGCGATTCAGGCTTGAGGGGATTCGGGTTAATGGGGAATGCACGCGGGCCTTGGCCAGCAGAATGGAGCTTGTAATATGAGTAGCAGAGTTATTATTGCGGCACGGGAATGTGCAACGGGGGAAAATGTAGCACGCAGGGCAGGGGCCGTCTACCGCTAATTTTAAGTTTACCAAGGCTACCAAATGGACTCCGGGGTCGAATAAATCGCCCCGAAGCCAGTCATCGTATCGCCGCTGCTACCAGGCGCTGAGTGATGGGCCGAGAATGTGCCGAGACTTGCCGATCACATGCGAGCTTTGACCCACGATCAATGGGTCTGTCTTCACCACTTCGTGGTTTTTGCCGGGATAGTCAAGCTGACTCAGGAACTGTTGCATACAGGCGAGGCGAGCTCGCTTTTTGTCGGACGACTTAACGATAGTCCAGGGCGCGTCTGCGGTATCGGTGTAAAAGAACATCGCTTCTTTTGCTTCGGTGTACTCCTCCCACTTGTCCAGGGACGCCTGATCGATGGGAGAAAGCTTCCATTGTTTGAGAGGATCGTTGCGGCGCTTGTCGAAGCGCGCGTGTTGTTCCTCCTGAGTGACCGAGAACCAGTATTTGAACAGTTTTATTCCACTGCGCACCATCATTCGTTCGACCTCGGGAGTCTGGCGCATGAATTCCAGGTACTCCTCGGGGGTACAGAACTCCATGACCCGCTCAACTCCGGCGCGGTTGTACCAGCTTCGATCGAACAGCGCGATTTCGCCCTGGGTTGGGAAGTGGCTAACGTAGCGCTGGAAGTACCACTGGCCTTGCTCTTGCTCTGTCGGTTTCTCTAATGCCACAACGCGAGCGCCGCGAGGATTGAGATGCTCCATAAACCGCTTGATCGTGCCGCCCTTGCCGGCCGCGTCGCGCCCCTCAAACAGAACAACGATTTTCTGTCCGGTTTCTTTCACCCAACGTTGAACCTTCAGCAGTTCAACCTGCAATTGGCGTTTTGTGGCTTCGTATTCATCACTGCTGATTTTTGAGTCGTACGGAAACACGCCGCTGATAAAGAGGTCGCGGATGGCATCGGGGGAATCGAGCGTTCCGATCAGCTTGGATTTAAGCTGCGGGGGGTTGTAAGGGTTTTGTTCGCTGGTCGTCGACAGATGATCGTTGGCACTGTCTGCCGCGCTTGGTACTCGGGATTGTTCGGCCACTTGAGTTTCTCCATTGCAAAAACGCTAATGGAGCCACTCATTAGTGGCCGTCGCAATGATGCGAATCAATCCAGAGGCATTTAGACCACTTCTTGGATGAATTCGGTCAGTTGGGTCTTGGACAGAGCACCAACCTTGGTGGCTTCTGCGTTTCCGCCCTTGAATACGATCAGGGTTGGAATACCGCGAATACCAAACTTGGGTGGAATTTCGGGGTTGGCGTCTACGTCTACTTTGGCAATTTTAAGCTTGCCCTCGTATTCGGCAGCGATCTCATCCAGTACCGGCGCAATCATTTTGCAGGGGCCACACCACTCTGCCCAAAAATCTACCAGGACAGGGATATCGGAATTAAGTACTTCGACGTCAAAAGTGGCGTCGCTGACGTGTACGATCTGGTCTGACATGTTGCTCTCCGTTTGATCTGCGGTTGTGCAAACCGCGTAAGTTAGAAGTCGGTCATGATAACACCGGCCCGATGCGGTACAAGGCAGTGGGCAGAGTTTTTAGGAATGACCTTAGTGCTCTGTGCTATAACTCGAGTTGGCGGCGTTGGGCCGGTGATCTCTTTCGACTTAATTCTCTGTATGGGGACGTTGTGAACAAAAAACAACTGCTGGTTCTTGTAATAATTGGTCTGGCTCTGTTTGCCTGGTTCGCATTGGATTTGGGGCAGTACCTGCAGCTGACCACCGTACAGCAGCGTATCGGGGAATTGCGCGGTTGGTACGCAGAAAATCCGCTGCTGGCAGGGTGCCTTTATTTTTGCCTCTACGTTGTGGTGACGGGGCTTTCAGTTCCCGGCGCAGCCGTGATGACGCTGGCAGGCGGAGCGTTGTTTGGCTTTTGGTACGCGTTGTTGTTGGTTTCTTTTGGCAGCAGTGTGGGGGCAACGCTCGCATTCCTGGTTTCAAGAACGCTGTTGCGGGATTGGGTGCAGGAACGTTTTGGTCGTCAGCTGGGTGCAATTAATGAGGGTTTTGCCAAAGATGGGTCCTTCTATTTATTCACATTGCGGCTGGTCCCGCTATTCCCGTTTTTCCTGATCAATCTTTTAATGGGCTTACTGCCCATCGCCACCTGGCGATACTACTGGGTATCACAGCTCGGAATGCTGCCCGCTACCGCGGTTTATGTGAATGCGGGCACACAGTTGGGTCAGTTAGATTCACTGGCAGGCATCGTGTCTCCCGGGTTGCTCGGGTCATTTGTGTTGCTGGGCATATTCCCTCTAGCGGCCAAATGGATAGTGAGCTGGTTGGCGAATCGGCGATCACTGGCGGCGTGGGATAAGCCCAAACACTTTGACAACAATCTCCTGGTTATTGGCGCGGGATCGGCGGGCTTGGTGTCTGCGCTGATCGCCGCTACGGTCAAGGCAAAAGTGACCCTGATCGAGCGTCATCGCATGGGCGGTGACTGCCTTAATACAGGCTGCGTTCCCTCCAAGGCACTGATCCGGTCTGCGCGCATGGCGCGTTATGCCCAGCGGGCAGAGGAGTTTGGGTTAGCGCCCATGGACGTGCAGGTTCGATTCCCCGAAGTGATGCAACGGATTCGATCGGTGATCAAGACTATAGAGCCACATGACTCGGTGGAGCGCTTTACCTCATTGGGCGTCAATTGCCTGCAGGGTGAAGCAAAAATGGTGTCTCCCTGGGAAGTCGAGGTCGACGGCAGGCGCATAAGCGCACGCAATATCATCATTGCCAGCGGAGCGCGGCCCCGGGTGCCTGATATTCCCGGATTGCACGACGTCGCTTATTTGACCTCGGATACGATCTGGGAACTGGAGACGCTGCCCGCTCGTTTGCTGGTGTTGGGAGCCGGTCCGATTGGATGTGAGTTAGCGCAGGCCTTCTCCTCACTGGGTAGTCACGTGACGCTGGTGTCCCATTCTGATCGCGTGATGCCCAGAGAGGACACTGATGTGTCTGAGCATGTGCTTGCCGCATTCACCGCGCAAGGAATGACCGTGCTAACCCATGCCGAGCCAGTGCAGTTTACCGCCGTTGAGGTCAATAGCTGTCAGGTGTCAATCAACGGCGAGGTTCAGAACTTGGCCTTTGACAAGGTGCTGCTGGCGGTGGGACGCACGGCCAATGTAGAGGGCATGGGTCTGGAATCCCTGGGAATATCACTTGATTCGGCTGGCCGGGTTGAGGTTGATGATTATCTGCGAACGCGACTTCCTAATGTGTTGGCAGCCGGCGATGTTGCCGGCCCTTATCAGTTCACGCACATGGCAAGTCATCAGGCCTGGTATGCGTCGGTGAATGCCCTGTTTGGGCGCTTTAGAAAATTTCGAGTGGATTACTCGGTGGTGCCATGGGCGACTTTTACGAATCCGGAGGTGGGTCGTGTCGGCCTGAATGAGCAAGAAGCTGCTGAGCAGGGTATTGCCTATGAAGTCAGTCGCTATGATATTAGCGATTTGGACCGGGCCATTGCCGATGGCGAGGCAGAGGGGTTTGTGAAAGTGCTAACCCGTCCGGGGAGCGACCGAATTCTTGGCGCTACCATTGTCGGCTATCACGCCGGAGAGTTAATCAATGAGTTTGTTCTGGCCATGAAGCACGGCCTGGGGCTCAATAAAATTCTCGGCACTATCCATATTTATCCCACCTTGGGTGAGAGCAATAAGTTCCTCGCCGGAGAGTGGCGCAAGGCGCGCAAGCCCGAAAAATTACTGTCTCTGGTTGAGCGGTATCATCGTTTTAATCGCGGTTGAGGCACTGAGCCAACATTCCCGCCAATGCACGAACACTGCCTTGTCATTCCCGCTTTGGCGGGAATCCAGTAACATCTGCTTAACGAGGTCTCTGCCTATTCGGGGGTGACGATCTGCGGGACTGATGAAGCGAAAGGAGAAAACAAATGGCCAAAGTGGCTGTAGTACTGTCTGGCTGTGGGTTCTACGACGGCGCAGAAATCAATGAAGCGGTGCTGACCTTATTAAGCATCGAGCAACAGGGCGCCAGCTACCAATGTTTTGCACCCGACCGCGACCAAATGCACGTAGTCAATCACCTCACTGGCGAGCCGGCTGAAGGCGAGAACCGTAATGTTTTGGTTGAGTCAGCGCGTATCGCCAGGGGCAACATAAAGCCCGTGACCGAAGCCGATGTTAATGACTTTGATGCCCTGGTGGTGCCAGGCGGGTTCGGCGCCGCTAAAAACCTGTGTGATTTTGCGGTGAGCGGCGCTGATATGGCTGTCCAGGATGATTTCCTGCAGCTTGCCCAGTCCTTCCATCAGGCGGGTAAACCGATTGGGCTGATTTGCATAGCGCCGGTGATGGCCGCTGCGATTTGCGGCGAGGGTACCCGTTGCACTATTGGCACCGACCCGGATACTGCGGCTGCGGTCAATGCCATGGGGGGAGAGCACCTGGAGTGTCCCGTGACCGAGGCACGTGTGGACGCTGAGAAAAAAATGGTCACTACGCCTGCGTATATGCTCGCGGGAACCGTTTCCGAGGCGTATGCAGGTATTGGCGATTGCGTCAAAGAAGTGTTGTCGTTGGTCTGAGCGAGCGACTGCACGCTGTGGTAACTAAAGAATCGTCGGAAGCTTGGTCAGTTTACATTCTGGAGTGTGCTGATCGCACGCTGTACACCGGTATCGCACGGGATTTGTCTCGACGATTGCGACAGCATAACGGTGAAATTGTAGGCGGGCCCAAGTATACCAGCGGTCGACGACCCGTTACTTTAATCTGGTCTGAGTCGGCTGCTGATCGCAGTGCTGCGCAGGTGCGCGAAGCCGCTATTAAAAACCTGAGTCGCTCAGAAAAACTGTTATTGGTGCGTGGCTGAGCAAGCCATGGCATCAGCCAGCCGCCGCACCCTCGGCCTGTTCAATTTCTTCCTGCAGTTCAAGCCAGATTTCCTCTAAAGCCTCTGCTCTTGTTTTGAGCTCACCCTCTTGCTGCAGTAGATCCGAGAGTTCTGGTTTTCGGGTTTCGTTATAAATATCGGGATCGCCCAGCTGTGTTTGCAGTGTGCTGAGCGATGTTTCGATTTTCGTCATTTCAGCTTCGGTCTTATCCAGCTTCTTCTTGAGTGGACGAACTTTCTCGCGATGGGCTGCGGCCTGTTGTCGCTTTTCCTTACGCGTACCGTCACTGCTGTCGACGACCTGCTCGGTGGGCTTATCGCTGCGAAAGCTGGATAACACCCACTTTTCGTAACCGTCCAGGTCCTGCTTGTATTCCTCTACTTTGCCGTCGTGGACCAGCAGCAATTCTTCTACGGTATTGCGCAGCATATGACGGTCGTGACTTACCAGAATCAGAGCACCTTCAAACGCTTGCAGCGCCACTTCCATTGCGTGTCGCATTTCCAAATCGAGGTGGTTAGTCGGTTCGTCCAGCACCAGAAGATTGGGCTTTTGCCAGACCACCATGGCCAACGCAAGTCGGGCTTTCTCGCCACCGGAAAACGGCGCGACAGGGCTGGACGCGGCGTCGCCCCGAAAATCAAACCCGCCGAGAAAATTCAGTATGTCTTGCTCTCTGGCCTCCGGGCTAAGGCGCTGTATATGCAGCGTAGGGCTGGCTTCCATGTCCAGAGCTTCTAATTGCTGTTGATCGAAGTAGCCGATGTTGCAGTGTTCGCCAACGGTGAGTTGGCCGCCCACCAGAGGCAATTGCCCCACCAGCGATTTCAGTAATGTCGATTTACCGGCGCCATTGCGACCCAGTAGGCCATAGCGGCTGCCCGGTCGAAGCTGCATTTCGACACCCTTGAGTATGGGGTTGCCTGCATAGCCGAGTCCGGCTTCATCGAGTCGTAGCAGAGGGTCACTGGATTTATCCGGCGCCCGGAAACTAAAGTCGAAGGGTGAATCAATGTGAGCGGGCGCAACCGTTTGCATGCGCTCCAGTTCTTTCAGTCGACTCTGTGCTTGCTTGGCTTTGGTGGCCTTGTACCGGAAGCGGCGCACGAAATCGTCGATCTCTGATATACGACGCTGCTGTTTCTCAAAAGTGGCCTGTTGGTTGGCGAGTCTCTCCGCGCGTTGCGCTTCAAACTGAGAGTAATTGCCCTTATAGCTTTCCAGCTGTTGTCGTTCAATGTGCAGAATGCGCTCACAGGTTGAGTCGATGAAGTCCCGGTCGTGAGAAATCATTAGAAGTGTGCCGGGGTACTGCTGCAGCCACTGCTGCAACCAAAGGGTGGCATCCAGATCGAGGTGGTTGGTTGGCTCATCCAATAGCAGCATATCCGAGGGGGTCATCAAGGCCCTCGCCAGGTTAAGGCGAATTCGCCAACCGCCCGAAAAATCGCTAACCGGCCGGGCGGCAGCGCCGTCGGCAAAACCCAGTCCCTGTAGCAAGAGCTCTGCGTTACGAGCTGCACTGTAACCATCGATTGCTTCTAGCTCGGTGTGGATGGGAGCGGTCAGTTCATAGTCACCCTGTGCCTCAAGTTCAGCCAGTTTGTCCATCAGTTGCGACAACTGCTCGTTTCCTCGCCAAACATACTCACCTGCCGGAAGTGAGGTGGCGTGAACTTCCTGTGCCATGTGTGACAGGCGCAGGTTGTTCATGCCTTCAATTTCGCCGGTATCCGCCCCCAGTTCACCCAGAAGCAGGGCGAACAGACTGGACTTGCCGCTGCCATTGGCGCCGATAAGTGCCAGGTTTTGACCGGGCTGGATAGTAAGCTGTGCACCCTCTAGCAAAAGCTTGGCTCCGCGGCGCAGTTCTATATCACGTAAAATAATCATAAGGCGGCGAATTTTACGCGCGCTTTGTGGTCATAACCAGCGCTTCCGGAGACGCTTTTTGCCTGATGTGCCGGGGGTAGCAACGGTGTGTGGCCGGTAGTACACTATTCGCCCACTGCGAGATCTCCTCTCCCGATGCTACCTAACGATGGTGAAACCCAGGCGAACCGTGCCAGGGCCGACCTTGATCAGGGAGGCGTTTTGGCAGGCACAAGGGCGTTCCGGATGCCCCCGACCCGATAGTTTTGATAATGGAATAGAGATATGAAGAAGTACGCACTGCCGCTTGCCGTGGTTGGCCTTGTCAGCCTGGCAGCCTGTAATGAACAGTCCACCGGCTCTCAAAGCGCCGCTGCGCCTGCCGCGCCCGCCGCTGATGCAGTCGCTCTGGAGTCCGTCGAACAACGACTGAGCTACGGTATCGCCTTTGGTTTGGGCCAACGTATGGCTCAGGACGGAATGGACATGGATATCGATTCTTTCGTCGCAGGTTTCCGTGACGGTGCCGAAGGCAAAGAAGGTAAGATGACCCAGGAAGAAATCGCTTCTGAGATGCAGGCCTACCAAGAGCAGATGATGGCCGAGCAGCAAGCGACTCAGGCTGCAATGGGTGAGGCTAATCTGGCCGCTGCCAATGCTTACCTGGAAGCCAACAAGGCAAAAGAAGGCGTTATGGTTACCGAAAGTGGCCTGCAGTATGAAATCGTTGAAGCTGGAGAAGGCGCCAAGCCTGGTCCGGAAGATACGGTAGAAGTTCACTACCGCGGCACGCTCGTTGACGGTACAGAGTTTGATTCCTCCTACGGCCGTGGCGAAACCGTCACTTTCGGCGTGGGTCAGGTTATTCCCGGCTGGACCGAAGCGCTGCAACTGATGCCTGCCGGCTCCAAGTGGAAGCTGCACATTCCGCCTGAGCTTGGCTACGGTGCTGGTGGTGCTGGTCAGATGATCGGTCCAAACTCAGCGTTGATCTTTGACGTTGAACTGATATCGATCCCCAGCCAGGCAGAAGCCGCCGCTGAGTAAGTATGCAAGCCGGCGTCAGCTCTGCTGACGTCGGTGACTATTGTGAAGACCGGCGATAAGTTTGTCTTCCAGCAGGAAGCGCGATTCCAGCACTTCCCCCAGAGACGAAAGGTCTCTTTTTAATTTCGCTTTATCACTGTCCTGTGCAGTGTATTTTTCCTCATAAGCCAGAATCACTTCAGTCGTATCACCAATGGCGGGCATTAGCGCCTCTGCCACCGCATTACTGCCGTCAGCAAAGCTCTCGGCCTCTTGAAATAATTCCAGATACACTTCGAAGTGCCCAGTAGAGACGTAATCCACCAGCTGTTGGCAGAGGCCGCGTTGGCGCAGATCCAGCGCTTCATTGTCGAGCAATCCATCCATGCCGACGGCGATCTCGGTGTATTTGCCCAACAACTCACGGCGCTCTTTTAGCCATCGGGTGAGTAAGCTTTCAACCGCATCAAACTGCTCCTGAGGATTACGGTCTGGCATATCAACGGTCCTGGGGAAGTGTGCGGAAAGTTTGCCACAGGCAGACGGCTGTCGCCACGGCGAACACGGCCAGAGTCTGCTCTGGAATTGAGAAGCCCAGGAAGGTCCACATCGTTTCAGCGCAGTTTCCGTCCCCCATCAGCAGGATAGACAGTGTTTCTGAGAACGGTAGGGTATCGAGCATGTATTCAAGACTGGGACCGCAGGCAGGCACCTCCTCAGGCGGCAAATACTGCAGCCACACGTGGCGCCCAGCCACGGCGCCACCGACGATGGCAGACAAACCACAAAGCACCGCATAGACACGAACTCCCCAGCTTTTGGGGTTATGTATCACTGCGATCAGGGCGATGACACCCCAGGCAACAACAAAGACCCTCTGGGTCATACAAAGTGGGCAGGCGGCGAGGTTGAGGTAGCGCTCCAGGTACAGCATCGCAAAGGCCATGGAGACGACTGCCAGAATGACCAGGCCGGCAAAGACCAGTCTCGGGGATAGGGATTGCAACATGAAACGGGTTCCTTGAAGTTCAGTGAGTTACGTTAGGGGCTTTTGCGTCGCTATGCAATAACAGCTCAGTTGTGTTCGATGGTCAGCCTGATGTTAAGTTCAACTGCTGCTTTTTAAGTGTGCAAAATTCAACAAGTTCCGGGTAAAAGTTAAGAAAGACGCGCTCCAGTTGCTCTTTTGCAGGCTCAAGGTATTGCTCTGCCTGCAGGAAGGGGTTGCCCCGACGAAAGCGCTCGCCGATTCTTGCAGCGGTGGCACCAATGGTGTCCCACTGACCGTACATACCAAGCAAATCATACTCCAGCATTCGCGAAAGCATGCGCTGTGCGCTGGGACCAAGATAGTGTTGATGCGTTTGCAGGCTTTGGTAAACATGGGCGTTGAAGGCTTCCAGCGGCAGAGCGCTATAGGTCGACCAATGTTTACTGAGGTAATGATCAAAGCTCAGGTCGATGAGAATGCCCGAGTAGCGCCTTATTTCCAGAGGGAAATGCCGTCTCATCTCGGCCATCTGCGAATGCTGATCGGTAAATGCATCGATGGCCCGGTGCAGGCGTACACCGTGCTCTATACCGATGGGAAGTTGGCCTATGAGCGGTCCTTTAAGGTAATCGCCCTCCAGTGCACCTACAACCAGTTCATCTTCGGGCCAGGCCAACTGGAAGTGGGCGAGATAGTTCAAGGCCGTGGTAGAGTGTCGTATTGGCCGTAAAAGTTAGCCAGGTATTGCTCGAAGCTGAGCTCATCTGCGGCTTCCACTTCCTGCTGCGCTTTAACGGACTGTTCGGCTTGTGCAGTGAATGCTGCGGCCTTGTCTGGATCAATGGGTTGTTGGCGAAAGTGTTCCGCCCAGCGTTGGCTGTAGGACAGTGCCAAACGGAAAAAGGGCTTGTCCTGTTCACGCATTTCACGAAGTACCCTGGCTGATGGAGTGAGCTCCGGGTCTGCTACTTTTGCAGCCTGCTCTCGCAGTGATTCACCATAGGCATGGCAGCGATGGGCATGATCGAGTGCGCCGGAGATGTCCTCCATATCGCCTAGCAGTGCATTCGCCCAGTCAGACATCAGGCGCGGGCCATCGCAGCAGCGCAATTCCAACCCTGGCTCGCGACCGCGATTGACCACAGCTTCCATATTCGCTGCCATGCAGTCTTGCTCGTCTTCGTTGCAGGCGGGGCTTTCTTCCAGCAGGCAATACAGCAAGAAGGTATCGAGGAATCGAATTTGCTCAGCGTCCATGCCCACGGGTGAGAACGGGCTGACATCGACGCAGCGCACTTCAATGTACTCGATACCGCTTTCAGTCAGGGCGTGTAACGGTGTTTCACCTGATTGCGTGACTCGCTTGGGTCGAATGGGGCTGTAAAATTCGTTTTCAATTTGCAGCAGACTATCGTTTAGTTGCTGATACTCGCCCGATTCTCCCGAACTCAAATGGGCGTAGTCGGGATGTGGCTGCATGATGGCGGCGCGCAATGTTTCGACATAATTGGCCAGCGAGTTGTAGCAAATCCTCAGGTCTTTCTGTGCATCACTGTTGTAGCCGAGGTCGCCCATACGCAAGGCTGTTCCGTAAGGAAGGTACAGGCTGTGTCCATCGCCGAAAGGTTCCAGGCCATGATTGTCCTGGTTGCGCAGGAAGCTGCCGCAAACTGCGGGGGAGGCGCCAAACAAATAAATTAACAACCAGGAGTAACGGCGAAAGTTTCTAATCAGTCCCAGGTAACGCTCACTGATGTAGTCCTGCAGTTCACCGGGCTTGCCGGCTTCAGCCCAGGCCTGGTCCCAATATGCCTGGGGCATAGAAAAGTTGTAGTGAATGCCGGCGATGGTCTGCATGACTCGGCCATAGCGGTAGCCCAAACCATAGCGGTAGACGGTTTTCATCTGCGCGACGTTTGAACTCCCGTACTGTGCGACCGGAATGTCTTTATCCTCACCCAACAAACAGGGCATCGATGTACACCAGAGCAGTTCTTCGGGGATTTGGTTGTAGACATACTGATGTATGTCTTCCAGGGTGTTGAGGCTACTTTCGATACCCGTGTCTACCGGTGTGATGAATTCCAGCAGTGCTTCGGAATAATCGGTAGTGATTGAACCGTGAGTCAGCGCCGAGCCAAGGGCGCTGGGGTGGGGCGTTTGTGCCAGAGAGCCATCGGGCGTAATTCGCAGACTCTCTTTTTCAATGCCGCGGCCAATGTTGCACAGTAGGGAATTTGCTTCTGAGCCGGTCAACGTATCAAGCTGCTTTTGCAAATGGGAAGGCAAGTAGCGCTCCTTAATGATAATGGAATTTAACCCGTGTTCTCGCACTGGGGCGCTTTCACCGCAGGCGGAACAAGTTTAGCTGTCCTGTTGGTGTGAGTACAGGTGACGTGTTTGCTCAATCTTGCAGTGGTTTCCAGCTCCCAGGCACTCTTGCTGTAACGATCGCTCTGCGCGGAGCGGGGTGGCCCTCGATGGATTTGCTACTGTCGTCGGGGTCAAGAAAATTGGCCAGCGAGTGGAAGGTCATCCACTCGGTTGAGCGCTGTTCATCGGTTGAGGTCAACCCTACGTCGATAACAGCAGGTTCAATGAAACCGGTTTTCTTCAGCCAGCTACACAGCGTGTCACAGCTGGGCAGGAACCACACATTACCCATACGCGCATAGCGGCCCTCGGGAACCAGCGTGTCTCCGAGTCCTCCTTCAATGACCAGAGTTTCTAACACCAGTTGGCCCCCAGGGCGAAGGCAATCGCGGAGCTCCCGCAAATGGTCCATGGGAGAGCGTCGGTGGTAAAGCACGCCCATGGAGAAGACGGTATCAAAAGCCCTGAGTTTATCGGGCATCTGTTCGATGCCCGCGGGCAATAACCAGACGTTGCTTTGCTGCAGGTATTTCTGCAGCGCCCAAAATTGCACGACAAACAGCGGAGTAGGGTCGATGCCAATGACTTCTCTGGCGCCATCGCCAGCCATGCGCCAGCAGTGATAGCCGCTACCACAACCCACATCCAGCACTCGGCGGTTTTGCAATGAGTCAATGTCGTTTCCTAGCCGGTCCCACTTCCAGTCAGAGCGCCACTCGGTATCAATGTGAACACCAAACACGTCAAAAGGCCCCTTGCGCCAGGGATGTAGGCCCATGAGCTTATCTTTAAGCGAGGCCCGTTCTGTTGTCGATAAAGGCGTATTGCAGCTTGGGCCAACTCGCGAGCCATCCAGGGTGATCTCGTCAGCCTCTATCTTAGGAAGTGAGTTCAGAACGTCCATCCAGCGAGCGAGATCGCCATAGCGTTGGTGGGACAGTCCTGCTTCCAGTTGCTCGGGTAACAGCTGCGCCCATCGGTCGAGGTCGCCACCCTGCCATTGTTCGATCAGTGGTTGGTAGTTCATTGCTTGAGGGCGACCAGAGAGGCAAAATTGAAGCATTGAAACCAAACGTCACAGGAGCTGAAACCGGCGTTGGCTATTCGTTGCTTGTGTGTGGCCAGTGTTTCCGGCAGCAGTACGTTCTCGATGGCTGCGCGTTTCTGCGCGATCTCCATGTCACTGTAGCCGTTGGCCCTTTTGAACTCATGATGTAACTCAATGTTGAGTTCATCCAGATGGGGGTCTTCAAAAGTGACTTTCTCCGAGAGCACCATAACGCCACCCGGGCGCAGGCTCTGGTAAATCCGCTGGATGACTTCGTCGCGCACCTGCAGTGGAATGAACTGCAGGGTAAAGTTGAGTACAACCACCGATGCATCTGCAATGTCGATGTCTTCAAGGTTGCTGCAAATTAAATCTACGGGCGTTTCGTGAGTATCCGTGTCGATAATACTGCGGCAGCGTTCCAGCATGGCTTGGGAGTTGTCGACGGCGACGATACGGCAATCTTTACCGCGTAATTCCTGACGCATTGCCAGGGTGGATGCGCCCAGCGAGCAACCCAGATCGTAGAGATTGCTACCGGCGGTCGCGTAGCGCTGGGCCAATAGGCCAGTCATGGCTACGATCGTCGTATAACCGGGCACTGAACGCTTGATCATGTCCGGAAATACCCGGGCCACGTTCTCGTCGAAGGTGAATAAACCTGCCTCCCGCAGCGGGTCTGCGTAGATAGTGTCTCGGCTTTCGCTCATGTTGATTGGCTCAATGGGTTGAATGGCAAATGACTTACCTGGGCGACGGGCGCGATTCTAGCATGAATTATTAAACCGGTTGGCGCGCAATGGCCTGTTGCTGGGCGTCTAAAGTCGGGACAATGGAGGCAGATCCCGTCAGTCCGCAGGAATATAAGATGCCTACATCCGCGAGCCATTTCGTCCCGGACATACGACCCCCGAAATTAAGACACAGTATCAGTGAGCTTGCCCGCGTGGGCCTCGAGGCTGGCACCAGTCTATTGTGTAAAAGCCTGTTTAAAAGCTTGCCCGAGGGGGATGGTCATTCCGTTATGACGCTGCCTGGTTTTATGGGTGCTGACGGCTCCACCGCCATGCTGCGAAAATTTCTCAACGAGCGCGGCTACAACGCAATTCCCTGGGGCATGGGCCGCAACGCCAGCGATGCTCGTGCCGAGACTATGGAACAGTTCATGCGCCATCGCGCTCAGCTCGAGCAGCAAATCGCTGGCCGCGTTGAAGATGAGTTTCACCGCTCCGGCCGTAAACTCACCCTGATCGGTTGGAGTTTGGGAGGCTTGTACGCCGTGGCATTGGCCCACCGGTACCCCCAGTTTATTCGGCAGGCCATTACGCTGGGTACCCCCTTTGGTGATCCGCGTGGTACTGCGCTCTATAGTGTGATGGCACGGATGAACCAGCAATCTAGTGATGAATCGGAAGAGGCCCTGCGACACTGGGTGGACTACACCTACAGTGGCGGTGAGCTGCAAGTGCCGGTGTTGACCTTATACAGTGAGTCAGACGGTATCGTCGGAAAGGGTATTGCGCGTTGTGAGGGTGATCCGCGTTACGTTACTAACATGGCGGTTATGGCTAGCCATGTGGGCTTCCCCTTTAATCCTCTGGTCTTTGCGGTGATAGCCAACCATATGGTCGCGCCGGATCAGCGTTGGTCGATTTGTACGAGTGAGCGAATTGCGCCCTTTGTGAGAGTGGCGAGCTAAAACCGAAACGACGGGCGCAGCAGGGTGTGCGCGTCAAGATGACACGCGAGGAAGCAGTCGCTTAGTTTGCGCTGCGAATCAGGCTGGAGTCTTCGGTGCCGAATTGGCGATTAACGGGTATCCGTTGATCGAAGCGAGCAAAGCGGTTGCTACTTTGGGCATCGAAGTGCGCTGAATTTTGTCGGGCAAATTTGATGCTGGAGAGAAATTCCACCAGGCTGACTTTGCCTTCATCCATTCTTTTCATAACTATCTCTAATCATTATTAAACCACTACCACCGCAGTCTATGGCGAGGCGCCTGAAATTGGGCGTAAAAAATACGCGTAAATTGTGTGAAAAATGACCTGTGGGGCTATAATGGCGCGCCCGCAAATTGCCAGACAAGGTTGCAATGAAACCTGCTAATTATCCCCAGCAACCCTCCCATTTATGGGAGCACTTTTATCGTTTTACACAGATTCCCCGGCCCTCAAAGCAGGAAGCGGCGGTGCGCCAGTACCTGCTGGATCTTGCCGAAGAGGCGGGTCATCGCTACACGATGGATGCCGAGGGAAATCTGGTTATTTATTTGCCCGCATCCAGCGGTAAAGAAAACAGCCCCACCGTCATTATCCAGAACCATCTCGATATGGTGACGGTGAAAACGACTGAGCGAGAGCACAACTTTGAAACCGACCCGCTCACATTGCAGGTCGCCGATGGCTGGTTGAGTGCCGACCGCACCACCCTGGGAGCAGACAATGGTGTGGGCTGCGCAGCTGCAATTGCACTGATGACAGACCCCGAAGTGGTGCATCCTCCGTTGGAGTTACTGTTCACGGTGGATGAAGAAACGGGCCTGGGTGGAGCGCTCAACCTGGATGCATCGATGCTGACTGGCACCCTGATGCTTAACCTGGATACCGAGGACTGGAACGAACTTTATATCGGCTGTGCTGGCGGCGCGGGCTGGCAGTTCTCCCGTACTTTTTCTGAGGAGCCTGTCGCTGGGAAAACCGAGTGCTGGCAACTGACCCTGCGGGGACTCGCGGGCGGCCATTCCGGTATTCAGATTCATGAGCAGCTGGGTAGCGCGATCAAGTTGTTGGGCGAGGGCCTCAGGGGTACGCCTGGTTTGCGCCTGGCGAGTATTGATATTGGTGTCGCCCACAATGTGATCCCTCGTGAAGGAACGGCGACGTTCGTTTGCGAGGCGGGCGCGGGCGTTGCATTGGAGCAGCGATTAGAAGCATTGCGACAACGGACGATTGGCTATTTGCCCGCCTCAGATGCCGGGCTGGAGATGCAGCTTGAGCCGGCCCAAGTGGAGCAAAGTCTTGATGAAGTTGATTCCCTGCGATTGTTGGATTTGATCGCGGCTTTTCCGCATGGAGCACAGGCTTATAATCTGGAGCAGCCTGCCGACCTGGTGGATATCAGTATTAACCTGGCGATTTTCAGGCTTCAGCAGGGCGAGCTTTACCTGGAATCCAGTTACCGATTCTTTAACGAAGACCAGTCGTTACCTCTGCAACATTCCGTGCTGGCATTAGCGCGAGCTTTTGATCTGGAGATTACCCCGGACGCTGGCTACCCAGGCTGGCAGCCGGATTTTGCCAGCCCGTTGCTGGAGCAAGGCTGTGTGTTGCATGAAAAAATGTTTGGTCACCGTCCTGCGGTGAAGGCCATTCATGCGGGCCTGGAATGCGGCATACTCAAAAGCAAGAAGCCCGATGTGGATATATTGTCTTTTGGTCCTACTATTCGTGGTGCGCACTCGCCTACAGAGCGCCTGCAGATTGAAACCGTTGAACCCTTCTGGCAGTTCCTGAAACAACTGCTTGCTGACATCTGATTCTGAGGATTACCCATGCTGGATAAATTGGAACGTCTTCCTGCTGACCCTATTCTGGGTCTGGCGGCTATCGCCAAGGCCGATACTAATCCGCATAAAGTCGATTTGACGGTAGGCATTTACATGAATGAAGACGGGGTTTGCCCGGTCTTCAAGGCCGTGCAAATGGCGCAGGCTGCGCTGGAACAAGAGGAGGTGAGCAAAGCTTATTTGCCTCCCGCTGGAGTCGATGCATTTAACGATGGGATGCAGCAACTGCTGTTAGGCGCCAATCATCCCGCCCTAAGGGATGGACGGGTTAGCAGTGTGCAGGCACCCGGCGGTTGCGGCGCATTGCGCATAGGCGCGGAAATTGTGTTTGCTGCAGCACCATCGGCAAAGGTGTGGGTGAGTGATCCCACCTGGCCTGTGCACTTGCCGCTGCTGGGCAGCGTGGGGCTGGAATTTGAGACGTATCGCTATTACGAGCCTGCCAGCCATGGTGTGAATTTCGATGGCATGGTTGAAGACCTCAAGCGGGCGCAGGCGGGCGACGTGGTCTTGCTGCACGGCTGTTGCCACAACCCCTGCGGTGCAGACCTGTCGCTGGAGCAGTGGGGTGTGGTCGCCGATATGGCACAAGCGCAGGGCTTTGTGCCCTTTGTGGATATTGCCTATCAGGGTCTTGGCGATGGCCTGGAAGAGGATGCGGCCGGGCTGCGGCTGCTAGCCGAGCGGGTGCCTGAAATGATTGTGGCAGCGTCTTGCTCCAAGAACATGGGGCTTTATCGGGAGCGCACGGGTGCCGTGATGTTCGTTTGTCGTGATCGCGCCAATGCTGAGGCTTTAGTGAGCCAGGCATTAGTTGCCGCTCGCAGGGTGTATTCCATGCCTCCCGCCCACGGTGCACTGATTGCAGGTCGTATCTTGTCAGATCCGGCGCTGGATGATGTGTGGCGAACCGAGTTGGTGGACATGTGCGGTCGTATGAATGGTTTGCGTTCGGGTTTGCGTGAAAAGCTAGAGGCCGCTAGTGGCGGAGACTTTGCTTTTATCGAAAAGGAAAAAGGAATGTTTTCATTTCTGGGCCTTTCAGCCGAACAGGCAATCAGGTTGCGTGACGAGCACTCGGTTTACATGCTGGATTCCTCACGTATCAATGTCGCTGGCGTGAATTCCCGCAACATTGATTATCTGGCTCAGGCAGTGGCGGCGGTACTGTAGGGCCTTAGTCCTCCAGCTCCGTCCAGCGTTCCAGGGCTTGCTCCAGTTCTTGCTGAATTCGGGCGACTTCATCCAGCACCGATTGCACTTCGGAATGATCCCGCTGATAAAAGTCAGCGGCGGACATGTCTGTTTCCAGTTCAGTTTGTTTGGCTTCCAGCGATTCGATCAACCCTGGAAGGGCGTCCAACTCCCGCTGGTCTTTGTAGGACAGTTTGCGCTTTTTCTCCGGGGCTTTTTTGGCGGGTTCTGGTGTCGCACTCGCGGTAGATGACGATTGCCCCTTGGCTGGCGAGGCTAAATCTGCAAGGTTTCCACCCCTGGCTTCCCAGTCACTGAATCCGCCGGCTTGTTCTTCGATAACGCCATCGCCTTTAAGCACCATCAGGCTGGTGACGACGTTATCCATGAATTCTCGATCGTGAGAAACCAGTAACACTGTGCCTTCAAAGGTGAGCAGAATTTCTTCCAGTAGTTCCAGCGTTTCAATATCCAGGTCGTTGGTCGGCTCGTCCAATACCAGCATGTTGGCGGGCTTGCTGAACAAGCGGGCCAGAATTGCCCGGTTTTGTTCACCGCCAGAAAGCGCCTTTACAGGTGTGCGCACTCGTTCAGGGCTGAACAGGAAGTCCCCCAGATAAGAGATAGCGTGGCGGCGCTTGCCGTTGATTTCGATAAAGTCCTGGCCACCACAGACATTGTCGATCAGGTTTTTCTCCGGGTCCAAATGACCGCGCAGCTGATCGGAGTAGGCGATCTCCAGCTTGCTTCCCAGTTTGACGGTACCGCTGTCCGGGGTTAGTTCGCCCAGCATGGTTTTTACCAGCGTGGACTTGCCTGCGCCATTAGGGCCCACAATGCCAATGCGGTCGCCACGTTGAATGATAGCGTTGAAGTTTTTGAGGATAATTTTGTCGTCGAAGGCGTGACTGACCTGCTGCAGTTCCGCCACAATTTTGCCGGAGCGGGATGCATCTTCCACGCCAAAGTCTGCGCGCCCCTGACGCTCTCGCCGTTGACTGCGTTCATCGCGCATCGCTTTTAGCGCTCTCACCCTTCCTTCGTTGCGTGTGCGCCTGGCTTTAATGCCCTGGCGAATCCACACTTCTTCCTCGGCGAGTCTTTTATCAAACAGTTCGTTAGCGCGCTCTTCGGCCGCCAGTTCCTGCGCTCGGTGGTTTAGGAAGCCTTTGTAATCGCCGCGCCATACAGTGAGGTGACCCCGATCTAACTCGGCGATGCTGTTGACCACGTTTTGCAGAAAGCGCCTGTCGTGGGTGATAAGAATCAGGCAGCCCCGATAGTTGCGCAACTGCTCTTCCAGCCAGGCGATGGCCGGAATGTCCAGGTGGTTGGTGGGCTCGTCCAGCAAGAGTATGTCCGGCTCGCTCACCAGAGCTCTGGCCAGGGCGACGCGGCGACGCCATCCGCCTGATAGTTCTCCCATGGAGGCATCTGCCGGTAGCTGCAATTGACTGAGCGTTGTTTCTACCTTCTGCTGCAGGTTCCAGCCATCAACGGCTTCCAGTTTGTGCTGAACTCTGGCCAGAGCATCCATATCCTCACCTTGTATCAGGTGATGATATTGCGCCAGCAGCTCGCCCGCTTCCTCCAGACCACCAGCGACGACATCGTAAACAGACAATGCGTCCGCTTCGGGCAGAGTCTGCTCCAGCCTTGCCATTTTGATACCGGGTCGAATCCAGCGCTCGCCAGCGTCCAGTGCTTGCTCGCCCGCAAGGATTTTTAGCAGGGTGGTTTTGCCGGCACCGTTGCGCCCGAGCAAGCCGAGTTTGTCACCGCGCGTGATGCTCAGTTCTACGTTGTCCAACAGGACCTGAGTGCCGTAGTGGAGGCTGGCTTTGTCGAGCTTGAGTAAGGGCATGGTTTAGGCGCTGGCTAAAAGGAGGCGAATTCTACGCCACAGCGCTGCTTGCGGCTACAGTCTTGCTAGCGGGTGTGTGAGAAGTGCTGCAACAGATGGGCGACCAATGCTTGTGCTGGTTGGGACAGCGCGCCTCGCTTGCGCGTAAAGATTCCCACCTGGCGCTCAATGGAAGGTTGCCCGATGTTTTTACACAGAATACCCAGACTCTCCATTTGTTGGCGACACAACTGCGGCACCACGGCCGTACCCAGCCCCACGGAGACCATGCGACCAATGGTGGCTAACTGGTTTGCTTCCAACAGGCGACTTGGCGTGACACCCGCGTCGGACATGGCCTGCTCGGTAGTATGGCGTGACCAGCTACCCCGGTTCATCGCGATAAAAGGTTCTTCCATCAGCGCCTTCCAGGACAGTCGTTTGCGGTCTGCCAGCGGGGACTGGGGGTGAACCAGCGCGATCCAGCGATCAGTGAATAGCGGGGTGAACTCCAAACCGTCCATCTGATCCGGCTCGAAGGTGATGCCCAATTCCACCTGCCCCTCGCGCACCGCATCGATCACCGACTCCATGACAACATCCTCTACGCTGATGTTGATTTCAGGGTACTCATGCTGGAAGGGCGCAAGGGCTTCGGGGAATTGGTTCATGGCGAAGGAGGGCATAACCGCCACGCTGATTTTCCCCTGCTGCAAGCTAAAAGCGCGGCCCAGGTCGTCAAAGGCCTGGTCCCAGTCGGCAAGCAGTCGTCGCGCTACCGGTAAAAACTGCCGCCCTTCCGGACTTAGCTCCAAAGAACGGGTTGAGCGCGAGAACAGGCTGCCGCCGGTCTCCCGCTCCATGTTCTTGATAGCGACGCTGAGGGCGGGCTGAGACAGGTGCAATCGTTCGCTGGCTTCAGCAAAGGACTGGCATTGTGCCAGGGTGACAAAAGCTCGCAATTGGCGCAGGGATATATTCATTTATAAAATTAAATAAAATATAAATATAATCAATTTGTTTAATATATTGCCTTGATCCATATTGCGCAAATTGTTTCAGGAAGCCCTCGTCATGACCCAGCCCCTTTGGAGTCCCAGCGCCCAGCGTGTGGAAGATGCTCAGATCACTGCTTTTCAGCGGCAACTGCGTGAGCAGGGCAGGGCTGTGGGTGCGGGCTATGCCGATCTGCACCGTTGGTCTGTAGATAGTCCGGAGGAATTCTGGCGTGCTGTTTGGCAATTCGGCGAAGTGATTGGAGAGGGTGATACGGCGCAGGTTCTCGCAGATGGAGACAAGTTTCCTGGCGCTCGTTGGTTTCCTGAAACTCGATTGAATTTCGCCGAAAACCTGTTGCGATATCGAGATGACCGGCCGGCGATAGTGTCGCTATTAGAGAACGGCGAGCGCCGCGAGATTAGCTACGCGCAACTTTATACCCGGGTGGCGCAGCTGGCCTCGGCGTTACAAACCCAGGGTGTACAGCCGGGTGATCGTGTCGCCGGGTTTATGCCTAACATCGAAGAGACTGTGGTGGCCATGTTAGCGGCAACCAGTTTGGGTGCACTCTGGTCATCCTGTTCCCCCGACTTTGGCATCAATGGAGTGATGGATCGTTTCGGCCAGATTGAGCCCAAGATTTTGTTTGCTGCCGATGGTTACTACTACAACGGCAAAGCCTGTGACTCCCTGGAGCGAGTAGCGGCCATATGCGCGCAAATTCAAAGCGTCGAGAAAGTAGTGATTGCACCTGTGATTTCAGAGGCGCCGGATATTGCTGCTATCAAGGGCGCGGAGCTGTTTGATGATTATCTGGATCGCTCTGCTATAGAAGCGCCATTCCATCGTCTGCCCTTCCACCATCCCCTGTACATTATGTACTCATCGGGCACGACCGGTGTGCCCAAATGTATCGTCCATGGCGCTGGCGGGTCGCTGTTACAGCACATCAAGGAGCACCGCCTGCACGTCGATCTGACCCGCGAGGATGTGTTCTTCTATTTCACCACCTGCGGCTGGATGATGTGGAACTGGTTGGTTTCCGGTCTCGCCACCGGAGCGACACTGGTGCTGTATGACGGGTCGCCTTTTGCTCAGGATGGAAAGCTATTGCTCGATGCCATCGACCGTGAAGCGATATCCGTTTTCGGTACCAGCGCTAAGTTTATCGCTGCACTGGAAAAAGCGGGACATAAGCCCCGTGAAAGCCATGATCTTACGAGTGTGAAAGCGATTCTCTCTACAGGCTCGCCGTTGTCACACGAAAGCTTCGAATACATTTACCGCGACTTTAAAGACGATGTTTGTCTCTCTAGCATTTCCGGCGGAACCGATATTCTGTCCTGTTTTGTTGGTGGTTGTCCGACCTTGCCGGTTCATGTCGGTGAAATACAGGCACCGGGCTTGGGGCTTGCTGTTGAAATCTGGAATGACGAAGGCCAGCCTGTGGTTGAGGAAAAAGGGGAACTGGTTTGCACTAGGCCCTTTCCCTGTGCCCCGGTTGGATTCTGGAACGACGCCGATGGTAGTAAATATCACAGCGCTTACTTCGACAGCTATCCGAATATTTGGGCACACGGGGACTATGGAGAAGTGACCGAACACGGCGGGTTTGTCATTCATGGGCGTTCCGATGCAGTGCTTAATCCCGGCGGCGTGCGCATTGGTACCGCAGAGATCTACCGGCAGGTAGAGCGGATTGATCAGGTCATGGAAAGTATCGTCATCGGCCAGCAATGGCAGGACGATGTGCGAGTGGTTTTGTTTGTGGTGCTGCAAGACGGTGTCTCGCTCGATGAGGCGCTGCAAACACGCATTCGGCAGTCGATTCGAGACAACACGACGCCGCGACATGTGCCAGCGGTGATCGTGCAAGTTACTGATATCCCCCGTACGATCAGCGGCAAGATTGTCGAATTGGCAGTACGTAATGTGGTGCACAATCGGCCGGTGAAAAACACCGACGCTCTGGCAAACCCCAAGGCCCTAGAGTTGTACCGCAATTTGCCCCAGTTACAGGCCTGAATGGGCCTGAATTCCACCGGGTGTTCTGGTAAAGTGGCGCCCGCCTCGAGTCCAAGTGAAAGAACCGATAGTTCGGAGATGAGTAATGAGTGATCGTGAAGTAGTCATTTTAAGCGGTGTTCGCACCGCAATTGCCGATTTTGGCGGTAGTTTGAAGGATGTTCCTCCTACGGAGCTGGCCGGTCAAGTGGTTGCGGAGGCGGTCAAGCGCTCGGGTCTTGAAGGCGCTGATATTGGCCACTGCGTTATCGGTTCGGTGACTCACAGCGATCGCCGAGACATGTACATGAGCCGGGTGGCCGCGCTCAAAGGTGGTCTGCCGATCGAGACCCCCGCACTCACCGTTAACCGCCTGTGTGGCTCAGGTTTGCAGGCTGTTATCTCTGCCGCCCAGATGATCCTGCTGGGCGATTGCGACGCGGCGGTAGCCGGTGGCGCAGAATCCATGACGCGCGTCCCCTATTGGCTGCCCAAGGCTCGCTTTGGAGCGCGCATGGGTGATGCCACTATGGAAGATCCGATGATGGGTGCACTGACCTGTCCCATCGGCGATACCCACATGGGCATTACCGCTGAAAATCTGGCGGATAAGTACAGTGTGTCTCGTGAAGAGCAGGACGAGCTGGCGGCCGAGAGCCACCGTCGTGCCCAGCGCGCTATTGAGGCTGGGTACTTTAAAGAACAGATTCTCCCGGTAGAACTGAAGACCCGCAAAGGCGTGACTGTTTTTGACCAGGATGAGCACGTGCGAATGGATGCTACTGCCGAGAGCATTTCCGGTATGCGTCCAGCGTTCAAGAAAGATGGCACGGTCACCGCCGCCAATGCGTCTGGTATTAACGATGCCGCCGCGGCCGTGGTGATGATGGAAAAGAGCGCCGCTGAAGCTCGCGGCCTCAAGCCCATGGCCCGTATGGTGGGCTATGCCCTGGCCGGTGTTGACCCCGCCATTATGGGCATTGGACCTGCTCCTGCTGTCCGTCAGCTGCTGGAAAAAACCGGCGTATCGCAGGACGATGTTGATATCTGGGAGTGTAATGAGGCGTTTGCCGCCCAGGCGCTGTCGGTGGTGAAAGAGCTTGGCCTTGATCCAGCGAAGGTAAACCCTAACGGATCCGGCATATCCCTAGGTCACCCAATTGGGGCGACGGGCGCACTGATTACTGTGAAAGCACTGTACGAACTGGAGCGCACCGGCGGCCGCTATGCGGTATCCACCATGTGTATTGGTGGCGGGCAGGGGATTGCAGCGCTGTTCGAACGGGTTTGAACTTACCGCACTCAAATCAACTGAATTCGATAGATGCTTAGGTAAATGTTAGCTAGCCAACGACAGAAAGACTACGACCGCCAGATCGCCAGCTGGCTGCTGCTTTGCGCGGCGGTCATTTTTGGAATGATCATGCTGGGCGGGGCCACTCGATTGACAGGCTCTGGCCTATCGATGGTGGAATGGAAGCCACTGATGGGGGTGATTCCGCCGCTATCGGACGAGGCCTGGCAGGACACCTTTGACAAATACAAGCAGTACCCGGAGTACCTGAAAGTTAACCGCGGCATGGATATGGACGGATTTAAGTCCATTTTTATGTACGAGTATCTACATCGGGTGCTGGGGCGGCTGATTGGCGTATTGTTTTTCGTACCGATGGTTTTCTTCGCAATGAAAGGCAGGGTCAGGGCGGGGGTGATGCCCAAGTTGTGGATTTTGTTTTTGATGGGCGGTTTGCAGGGCCTGTTGGGTTGGTACATGGTGAAGAGCGGCTTGGTGGACAATCCCAGGGTGAGCCAGTATCGGCTAACCGCGCACCTGGGCTTGGCCTTTGCGATTTATGCCTACATGCTCTGGGTGGCCTTTGATTTACTATTCCCTCAGGGTAAAGGCAGACATCCGCAGGCGACGTATTCACGGATGCTGGTGGGCCTAGTGTACCTGATGATTCTATCCGGAGGCCTGGTGGCGGGTACCCGCGCAGGCTTTGCCTACAGCACCTGGCCTTTAATGGGGACCAGCTTTGTACCGGCGGGTCTCTATGGGTCGGATCCCGCGTGGCTGGCAATGTTTGAAGACATTACGACCATCCAGTTCAATCACCGTATGTTCGCTTACTTCTTGTTTGCCTTGATACATGTGTTCGCCTGGCGTAGCTGGCGCAGTGGCTTGCCCGCACGCGGTGGGTTGGCAATCAGTTTGCTGCTGGGGGCATTGTGGCTGCAGGTCATTATGGGCATCAGCACATTGCTGCTGCATGTGCCTGTTTGGTTGGCGGTGGCCCACCAGGGAGGAGCGGTAGCGCTATTGAGCGCCACCTTGTTTTCAAGTCATGTGTTGGTAAAACAGTCTTCCTGATCGCCTAGAACATATGTCCTGCGATGTCATCGTGACGACGACCCCAGTCTTTACGGCGATCGTCCTTGCCAGGCTCAAAGCGCACTTCTGAGCGCTGATCCATGCCGCTGCGTCGATGGTCGCGTCGTCGTTCGGCGCCCATATACTTTTTTTCTCCTTCAGCGTCTGCGCTGCTGGAGCCTATGCCAACTTCTCTTACTTCAAATTGTGCTGGTTCTGACATTGCCTTAACCTCGGTCCCTACCTCAGTTCCTAGTGAAGTATAGTCTGAACCAGCTTGATCGCCACGGCAGCCGAAAAATCCCGGTAATGTGAACGAGCTCACATTACCGCCGCCAAAATGAGTCAGAAGCCCATATTGTTCAGGGTCTCTTGGACGGTAGGGCCCTCCATGGTCACGTGCTCGCGGGCCTTTACCTGACCGGGCGATACTTCATCCGCATTGGTCATAAACTGGCTGTACCACTTACGAACCAGGTTGATGGGCCCATCGCCGTCGCACAGCAGCGGATTATCGATGATGCATTTGTTGTTCCAAACCGCCACATCCTGGTGAAAGGACTCGATGTTCTTTTCCATGTATTCCTCAACCATGGCCTGGTTCTGGGCCTTGGAGGCATTGGGCGACTTTTTCATCATCACGCCGAAGTTGATGACGAACTGGTTCATGCTGGTTGGGACGTGGCTAACCAGCAGGTGCACCTTCATTGGGAAGCCATCCATCAGGCCGGTCATCGTGGTGGTCATGTAGGCCGGGCCCTCATAGGTCGCCACCGAGGTGATCAGGCCTTCGTCGCCCTCGGTGAGGATTTCGTGTCCACCCACCATGTACTGAACGAACTTGTGGCCTTGCATGGTGTTGCGGAAAGATTTAACCGAGGAGTAATGGATGGGACCGAAATGCGCCATGTCTGCCATGTTGTCCACCAGTTCGCGGCCCAGTGACTCAATAGGAATGGCGGCCATTTCCCAGTCAGTCCAGTCTTCTGAATACCAGTCCTCCATGCGCTCAGGCTCTTGCTCGGCAATGGGGGGGTTGCCTTCTGGGTCTTGCCAGACGAACACCAGGCCATTCTTTTCCAGTGTGAGCCAGGACTTGATGACTGCTTTATCGGGGATTTTTTTGGCGTAGGGAATGTCGTCACATACGCCGTCGGCACCCCAGCTCCACAGATGAAAAGGGCACAATACCGAGTTGCCTTTAACCTCGCCGCCGCACAGGTCGCCGCCCATGTGCGGACAGTAAGCGTTGAGTACATGAACCTCGCCGTCATCCTTACCCCGATAGGCCACCAGCTTGGTGCCAAATACGTTTAGCTCGCGCGGCTTGTGGCTGACACTGTTGGTGTTGCCGATAACGTACCAACCGCGGGCATAGCGCTCTTCACGCTCTTCTGCCTTGATCACATAGGGTTCTCGTTTTACCTGAGTGGCTTGCTGTGCTGCTGTCATGTTTGCTGCTCTCCGCTTAGCGCGTGGTTTGTCGGTTCATTATTAATGCCCCATTGGCGGTCTGCTATGGGTGTAAATGGACACTCGGTGCCAGGCTTGATCTGCATCAACAAGGGCGGTTCAACTGCTGGAACCAGCCCCAAATTAAGAAATTCAGACCGCACTAGGCGCTTATAGAAAGAAGTCTTGATTGTCTGCGCCCATCATCACGCCACCCACATTGCGGCCGAACTTGAAGGGGTTGTTGGCCACATGCTGACGACCGGCATTGATGTCCAGCCAGGCGCGGTTTAGCGGGTGGTCGGTGAAAATGCCCTGAGCACCGCAAGCGTTGAACATCAGGTTGATCGCATCGGTGCACTTGCGCGATACCAGTGCCGCATCGAAGCGCATTTTGATGCGATCTTCGATGGCCAGTTGCGTGCCCGA
This sequence comes from Halioglobus sp., assembly GCA_039986455.1. Taxonomy (GTDB): domain Bacteria; phylum Pseudomonadota; class Gammaproteobacteria; order Pseudomonadales; family Halieaceae; genus Halioglobus. Next base: position 10,357 of record JBDWQQ010000014.1, on the reverse strand, counting down.
TTTGGCAGCGTCGACCATTCTGTCGAAATTGCGGAACATCACGGTTTGGCACTCGTCTACCGCGGCGATGCATTCGGCCAGTGCCATTTGTGCATCCGGGTCGGTGGCGATCTTGTTGCCATCGTTAAGGCCCACTCGGTCTTTGTTGATCTGCACGTAGCTATCGATTACGCCTTTCAGGCAGCCGATGCTCGAGGAAGACACTGCACGTACAAAAATCTGGCCGAAGGGCAGGCGGAAAATATAGTGGTCGTTGACCGCATTGCCCGGGCTGTCGCACTCGAAACCATGGATAGAGCGATGGGTGCGGTGTTCCGGAACAAAGGCTTCTTTAACGGTGATGTCATGGCTGCCGGTGCCTTCAAGGCCTGAGACATTCCAGTTATCCGCGATCTCGTAATCGCTGCGTGGCACCAGGAAAGTGCGATAGTCAGGGGCTTCTCCGGGATTGTTGGGCGGCACCATAGCACCCAGGAAGGCCCAGTCGCAGTGTTTGGAGCCAGAGGAGAACCCCCAGTGTCCGGATAGTTTGTAGCCGCCTTCAACCCGTTCAACTTTGCCCACCGGCATGTACGAGGAAGAGATCAGCGTGGAGTCATCTTCGCCCCAAACGTCCTGCTGCGCCTGATCATCGAACAAGCCCAGTTGCCAGTTGTGAATAGCGACGACGCCCAGCACCCAGGCAGTCGACATGCAGCCTTCAGCGAGGATCATTTGGACGCGGAAGAACACATCCGGGTCTAGCTCAAAGCCCCCATAGCGGGCGGGCTGCATAATGCGGAAGAAGCCCGCGTCTTGCATGGCGCTAATCGTCGCCTCGGGTAATTGACCCAGTGCCGCAGTTTGCGCATGGCGCTCGCGCAGAGCGGGAACCAGGTCACGCGCGGCCTGATAGAGTTGTTCTGCCGGAGTTTTTTGGGGAGCATTCATGGTGTTTTCCTTCTCGTGACTGATGTCTATGCCCGTCACTATGGCGATGCTCAAACGCCGGCTCATACCTCATTTTGGCTATTTGCGCTGCCACCAGCTCTTGGTTTGACCTGAATCAAGAATGGGTAGAAATCACGGTATTTTTTCCTGAACCGTGCGGGAGGTTTCCAATAAGTGCGGAAAAACCTGGGATATCTCCAGATTTGTGACCTGAAGCGCACTACTCGCGTAGCAAATCAGTGCTTTCTGACCTATGCTTTCTGGCCAAAATAATTGTTTGGATTCAGCAGCTTAGTTGATGTCGCCCGAAACCGCAGGACTAGCGGTAGGGATTGCTGACGGCATCATTGGAGTGGAAACACAGAATGACCCGCACCGACGACCCATTGCTGCAGTGCCTGCTGGCGCTGTGCCGCTTTCACGGTAATGCCTCTACGGCAGAAGCCCTGATGGGCGGCCTACCCGTGGATACCGGTGCCCTGACGCCGACCCTTTTTGAGCGTGCGGCCAGCCGCGTGGGCCTGACCAGTCGCATCGTGTATCGCAGCCCGGAAGAAATTGAACCGGCGCTCTTGCCTGCCGTGGTGATGCTGGAAGGGGAGCGTGCCTGCCTGCTGATGGGTTGGGCAGGTGACGGTAAGTTCGCCAAGGTGGTGTACCCCGAACTCAATGAAGCGGCGGTGGATATTCCTCGAGAAGAGTTGCTCGAAAAATCCAGTGGCGCTGCCATCGTCTGTAGACCGCGCTTTCGGTTCGACCAGCGCGCGCCGCGTACCGGCACCTCCGATCGCGGTCACTGGTTCTGGGACGCTATGCGCGCCAATATGCCGATTTATCGCGACGTATTGCTAGCCGCGTTCTTTATTAACATCTTCGCCCTGGCGCTGCCGTTGTTCACCATGAATGTGTATGACCGGGTGGTGCCTAATCAGGCGGTCGAAACTTTATGGATGTTGGCCGCCGGCGTCATTATCGTATTGATCGCCGACATCAGTTTGCGCAGTATGCGCGGCTACTTCCTTGACCTGGCCAGTCGTCGAGTTGATATAAAGCTATCGGCTCTGATTATGGAGCGGGTACTGGGTATTCGACTGGAGCATAGGCCCATGTCAGTAGGGTCCTACGCCGTGAACTTGCGCTCCTTCGAGACGGTGCGTGATTTTATTACTTCGGCTTCAGTGACGACGATTATCGATATTCCCTTTGCGCTAATTTTCATTGGCGTCATCGCCTGGATCGCCTGGCCGATTCTGATACCACTCTGCATCGGTCTCGCCGTGGTATTGGGTTTCGCTCTGTCGGTACAGGGCAAGCTGAAAGAATTGGCGGAAACCACCTACCGCGCCGGCGCCATGCGCAACTCTACCCTGATCGAATCACTGGTGGGTTTGGATACGATTAAAGCCATGGGTGCGGAATCGCGTATGCAGCGTCGCTGGGAAGACACAACGGCTTTTCTGGCCCACGTGGGTGTGCAGCTGCGCTTGCTGTCGACCTCTACGATTAACGTGACCCAGTGGTCTCAGCAAATGGTCACGATGTTTGTCATTGTCACCGGTGTTTATCTGATTACCGCCGGCGAGCTGAGTATGGGTGGCCTGATTGCCTGCACCATGCTCTCCGGTCGCATCATGGCGCCCTTTGGGCAGCTGGCTGGTCTCATAACCCAGTACCACAATGCCGAAATTGCCCTGAAGTCTTTGGACGAGGTGATGGATAAGCCGGTGGAGCGTCCCGAGGGGGCACAGTTCCTTTCCCGTGAGATGTTTAACGGCGAAATCGAGTTTAAAAACGTCTCTTTCGCCTATCCGGGTGCAGAGATGGAATCCTTAAGCGATGTCTCCTTTAAAATAAAGCCCGGCGAGCACGTGGCGATATTGGGGCGTGTGGGCTCAGGTAAGTCCACGTTAGAGAAACTTGCCATGGGGCTGTATCAGCCCACTGGCGGTGCAATCATGATCGATGGCATAGACCTGCGGCAGCTGGATCCTACCGAGCTTCGCTCTCGGGTTGGCTACGTGCCTCAGGACGTAACTTTGTTCTACGGCAGCTTGCGCGACAACCTGACTCTTTCCAATTCTCAGGTCGCCGATTCGGCATTGGTGCAAGCGGTAGAGATTGCAAACCTCGCGGATTTTGTTAACCGTCATCCTCAGGGCTTTGACATGATGATCGGTGAGCGTGGCGACTCCCTCTCCGGCGGTCAGCGCAAATCTGTGGCTCTGGCGCGGGGTATTATCAATGAGCCCCCGATTTTGTTGATGGATGAACCTACCGGCTCAATGGACCACTCCACTGAGAATGCAGTGAAGAAGCACCTTACGGAATTTGTGAAAGGCCGCACCTGGCTGGTTGTTACCCACCGTAATTCGTTGCTTGAAATGGTGGACCGGATCATCGTGATCGACAACGGCAAGCTGGTTGCCGACGGCCCCAGGGATAACGTGATTCAGGCCCTGCAGCAAGGCAAGATAGGTAAGGCCCAATGAGCGATCAGGAACAAATAAACGAGATGGCCCCTGAGGCTCCCGCCCGCCGTGGCATTGGTCGTCGTCTGGCAGATCGATTGTTCGCACCGTGGATGAAAGAGATCAACACCGCGCCCTATGACTGGCAACAGGATGCTCATCGGGCGTTCGTTGAACAGCAGCCTCTGCGCGCGCGTGCTCTGCTGTATGTCATCGCTTTGATTGTCATTGGCCTGGTCGTTTGGGCATCACTGGCAAAAATTGACGAGGTGACGCGAGGGCAGGGCAAGGTCATTCCCTCACGTCAGGTTCAGGTGATTCAGTCGCAGGATGGGGGTGTAGTCACAGAAATTCTGGTGCGCGAGGGCGACCTGGTCACCAAGGGACAATTACTGGTGAGCCTTGATCAAACGCGCTCTCAGTCCTCGTTCAGAGAAAACCGTGCCGAGTATCAGGCACTGGCGGTGAAAATTGCGCGTTTGCGCGCGGTAGTCGACAAGACCGAATTTCGACCAGATCCCTCACTGGAGGAGGCGGTGCCAGGCATCGTCAAGCAGGAGCAGGCCCTGTATGAGTCCAGTCAGGCTGAGCTGGGGTTCGAGAAGCAGATTGCACAAGAGCAGTTGGTGCAGCGAGAGCAGGAACTGATCGAGGTCAAGGCGCGGGAGCGGCAAGCTGCGCGATCATTACAGTTAACGCAGCAGGAGTTGTCTCTCACCAAGCCCATGGTGGCATCGGGCGCGGTCTCGGAGGTAGAGATCCTGCGGTTGGAGCGAGAAGTTAACCAGCTTAGTGGCGAACGTAAGCAGGCGGCGGCACAAATTGACCGCATCGAGTCCTCTATCAACGAGGCCCAGAGCAAAGTGTCTGAGGTGGAGCTGGAGTTCGTCAATGAGGTCCGCGAGGAAATGGCGGACACCATTACCCGCATGAATGCATTGCGTGAGTCGGGCCTGGGCTTGTCAGACAGAGTGAAACAAACCGAGGTGCGTTCGCCCGTGAACGGCACCGTCAAGCAGTTGTACTACTATACGATTGGCGGCGTGGTGCTGGCGGGTAAAGAGATTATCGAAGTGGTACCAGCGGACGACACGCTGCTACTGGAAGTGCGCATCAGGCCCAAGGATATTGCCTTTTTAGTGCCGGGCCAGAAAGCGCTGGTGAAATTTACCGCCTATGATTTCGTGGTTTACGGCGGTTTGGATGGAACAGTTGAACATATCGGTGCTGATACGGTCATGGACGAGGAGGGTAACCCCTTCTACGAAGTGCTTGTGCGTACCAATGAAGTCGGCATTGCCGAGGACAAGCCGATTATTCCCGGCATGACGGTAGAGGTGGATATCCTCACCGGTAAGAAGACCATTCTCGCCTACCTGATGAAACCGGTATTGCGAGCCAAGCAGTACGCGATGACAGAGCGATAACGAGACTTTAGACGGAGCTTTAATGGAACACCTTTTTATCACCCCTGCCGGAAAACTGCGGGACCGCTGGAAACAAGCGTTTCCCCGCGGCCGTGCGGCTGTGCAGGTGGCTGATATTGGGGAGGCGACTTCTGGTCCCAGAGGCATTGTCTGGCTGGATATTGCAGCGCTCGCGCCAGCGGAGCGATCCGCACAGGTACAGGCCGCAGCCGCCTTTGGCTGGCCGGTGGTGGTGATGGCGGCCACGCCGGGCGAATCTGAGGCATTTCAGCTGCTCAATCAGGGTGCGATGGGTTACTGCCACCTAAAAGCAGCTCCCGAGCAGCTGCGTGAGATTGCCCTGGTAGTGGAGCATGGGGGCTTTTGGATGCCTCCGGAGCTAATGCAGCGCTTCCTGGCCCTGTCGACCCGGGTTGTGCCCACCGAAGCGCCAATTGATCCAGAACTGAACGAACTGACATCCCGCGAGCTCATGGTGGCGGAGCAAGTCGCTCATGGCGCAAGCAACCGCGAGATCTCCGAAGCGCTCGATATCACCGAGCGCACGGTAAAAGCTCACTTGTCAGCTATTTTCGAGAAGCTGGGTGTACGCGATCGTGTGCAGCTGGCCCTAGCCATGAACAATATCCCCACGTACACCACCGTAAATTAGCCTCAAACCCGCTGAGGCGGTTTTCCCGCCCTCAGACAGCCGGTTCCATTGCTCGTTTTGTCGCCTTCGGTCACTGTGTTGGCGCGCTCGGCAATGTCATGCCCTGGGCAGCCAGGCCACACTAAACCCATGGCATTGCACCCATCCAGCCCGAATTCGAGCGTGAACCGCGTCACACTCCAAATGTGCCTCAAAAACCATAAATGTGACCTGCATCACAGTCCTGTTAATCGGGCTCGATACCTGTCCAAAAGTACAATGTGCGCCCCAAAACAGGGGCGTAGTATCACTCACCCAAATTCCGATAAGTGTCAGATTTTACGTTGGCCCGTTGGCGGCCACCCAAGGAGATAAATATGGATCCCGTAGCAATCGCAACCGTAGTAGCAGTCACCGGTAATGCCTATGCAAGGAATGCAGATGGAGATTTGCGCGAAATTCGTCCCGGAGACGTTCTCCTGGAAGGTGAAACGATCGTAACGCCTGATGGCGGCACGGTTGAGCTCTCCCTGTCAGATGGCAGCCCAATGGTTGTTGACGTGCCTGAACTCACTCTCACCACCGACATGGTGGCTGACCTTGCCCCCGGCGCAGACGAAAGTGCCGTGGGAGACGAGACTATCGACGCGGTATTGGCCGCCTTGGAAAGCGGTGAAGACCTTGGCGATGTGCTGGCGGCCACTGCCGCTGGCCCTGGCTCCGGCGGCCCTGCTGGCGCAGGTCATAGCTTCATTCGTCTCGGACGTATTGTTGAGGGCACCGATGAGTTCAGCGGCGTTGTAGGTACTTTGGCTGCTGAATCCGACCTTACGATTGACCAGAACCTTGCTCCCGTCGACGCCATTGACGACTCCGCTCAAACTGATGCGGGCGACCCGGTGACGATTGTTGTAGAAAACAACGATATTTTCTTTGAGGGTGAGGATGTCATTTCCATCACCCAGCCTGAGAACGGTACTGCTGTTCTCAATAGTGACGATACTGTCACTTATACGCCTGATGAGGGCTTTTCCGGTACAGACACGTTTACCTACACTGCAGTAGGCCCCGACGGGACTCAGCGTGATAGTGCGACGGTAACCGTAGAAGTTGCGCCACCTCCACCTCCACCTGTAGTTGAAGAAGTGCCACCAGTAATTAACATTGGCGATAATGTGGTGATTGAGGGTGGTACAGCAGAAGTCACCGTTACCTTGGATAAGGCTTCAGATAAAGCGGTCACAGTTAAATTTGCCACAGCTGACGACACAGCGACCGTCTCTGGTGGTGACTACAACCCAGCAAATGGCACGATCACCTTCCAGCCCGGCCAAACGTCGGCAGTTGTGACCATCACCACCAACGAAGACAACCTGCGTGAAGGAAGCGAATTCCTTGATGTAAACCTGAGTGATCCCAATAACGCCACCATCGGCGATGGCCAGGGCCAGGTTGAAATTATTGATATCTACGAAGAGCCGACAATCACCATTGGCGATCAGACGGTTACCGAAGGCGAAACTGCCGTAGTGACTGTTACGTTGTCGCGAGCCGTGGACGAGCCCGTAACTGTCGATTTCGTCACTGCCGACGGCACTGCGATTGAGTTTGAAGGCGATTACCTTGGCACTGAAGGTACGCTAACATTTGCCCCGGGAGAGACCACGCTCACCGTGACGGTGGTAACGCTGGACGACGATCTAGTTGAGTCCACTGAGGACGAGTTCGTGATGCTCAGCAATGCGGACAATGCAACCATCGCAGACCCCGAAGGTATTGTTAGCATCATTGATAATGATGTTGAGGAGCCGCCTACGCCTCCAACGCCCACGCCAAATAACCCGCCCGATGCAGTCAACGATGGCTTCTCGACAGAAGTGAATACCCCTGTGTCGGGGAACGTATTGCCCAACGACAGTGACCCAGACAACGACCCACTGACGGTAACGGGTAACACGCAGCCAACGAATGGCACCGTAACTGTGAATCCTGATGGTAGCTTCACCTATACACCCAATGAAAATTTCGATGGTAGCGATAGCTTTGAATACACCATTACAGACGGTGAAGGCGGTTCAGATACCGCTACAGTAAATATCACCGTTACCGACCAGCCAGTGGATCTGCTTCCTACGGTACGTGGCATTCAGAGCGAGTTTCCGGAGGCGCAATTGCCAGGGGGCTCCGCGGAAAATCCAGTTGCGCTGACAAAGGACGGTGTATTCACTGTGACCGCTGGCGATGGGCTTGATACGCTGGTTATCAACGGTGTTGAAGTGATTGCCGATGGCGCAGTTACAGGTACCAACGTCGTCACCGATACAGGCGTTCAGGTCACTATTACATCCGTGACCCCAGGTGCTGATGGCATCTATGAAGTAGCCTACACCGCAACGCTGCTGGACCGCTTCCAGCATGACGCGGACTCTGATGAGAAGCTGGTTGCATTTACTATTGAAGTGACTGATACCGATGGCGATTCAGCCTCTGCGGTTCGCAGTGCTTCTATCATTGACGATTCTCCAACAGCGCAGTCGGATGCCAATGTAATTCCTGCAGAGGAATACGGCCCTGTCGGCGGCAATGTTGTTGCTAACGATACGCTGGGCGCAGATGGCGCCGAGGTTGTGGGTGTGGCATCTGGCGACACCGGAGAGGCACTTGATGACCCAGGCACTTTAGGCACTATAGCCGGATTGTATGGCGATCTGGAGTTGAGCGCTGACGGTACTTACACCTACACGCGAAGTGAAGATGCCCCTGGCGATGTCGAAGACGTATTTACGTACACGATAAAAGATGCTGACGGTGACCTTTCTTCCACAACGCTGACTATCAGCATTGGTGATGCGCCAGTAACTCTGGATCTCCCCGTTGAGGGAGAGGACGGAACAGCTGTTGATGAATCTGGTCTTCCCGCACGAGATGTGGGCGATGGCCCAGAGCCAGAAGGCTCTGATGCCGCTTCTCCGTCTGAGACAACGGCAGGTACGTTCTTCTACACCGCGCCAGATGGTCCGGCGGTTGTCACTATTGATGGCACAGCCGTTACCTCCGCCGGCCAAACGTTTGCAGGAACTGTCGGAACGCTCACCATTATTAGTGTCAATGCAGGCGCCATTGAATACAGCTATACGCTGGCCGATAACACAGCAGGTGATGCAAGCTCCGACAGCTTTGCAGTCTCGGTGACGGATCAAGACGGCGACAATGCCAGCGATACGCTGACGATAGTCATTGGGGACGATGTTGCAACGGCTGAAGACGACAGCAACAGCTTGGCTGCGGGCGAGTACGGTCCTGTTGGGGGTAACGTTGTTGCCAATGATACGGAAGGCGCCGACGGTGCGACGGTAACGGGTGTTGCTGGCACGGCAGCTACGGTAGCTGACGGATTTGCGTATGCGATCCAGGGTGATTACGGCGTTCTGCAGATGAAGGCAGACGGTACCTACCAGTACACACGCGATGAAGATGCTGAAGGCGGCGTTGAGGATAAGTTCACTTACACATTGACTGATGGTGATACTGACGCTGATACAGCGGTTCTGACGATCACTATTTCTGATAGTGATGTGACGATTGATGCACCGGATGCGGAAGAGGCGGGCACGAGTGTCTCTGAGGCAGGTCTTGCGGGCGACCGTGCAGGTGACCTGGGCGTTGGTAACGAGTCTGCTGGTTCTGCTGGCGATGACAGTGAAACCACGATAGGCACGATCACCTTCTCGGGTAATGATGCGCCTCTGGCAGTTTACATCGACAACGTTGAAGTGACGGCAGTCGGCCAGACCTTTGCAGGAGATGAGGGTGTGCTGACGGTAACGCAGATTAATGCGGGATCGATTGTTTACAGCTACACGCTCAGTGATAACACCAGCGGTAACGCGACTACCGACAGTTTTGTTGTGAAGGTAGTTGATACCGATCTTGATGAAGCGACAGATACACTGACAATCGCTATCACTGATGACCAGCCTCTCGCGAGTGATGAGGCGCTTCAGTCGGTCGGTGAAGGTGTAACTGTTAGTGGGGAGTTCGACTTTGCTGAAGGTGCCGATGCTGCAACTGTAACTCAGATCAACGGAGTTGATTTGACGTTTGGTGAAGATGGCTTCAGTCAGTCTGTTGATCTTGACGACGGCGTAATTAAGGTCAAGGCCGATGGTTCCTATGAATTTACTGCAGATAATCCTACGGTAAGTCCGGTTGACTTGATTGAAGGCACTTACACCGTTACTGATGGTGATGGTGATTTCTCTACGGCTAACTTCTCCTTCCAGGTTGTTGACGTGAACGAGCCCAGTGGCGGAGAGAGCTCAGCGCTGGTTGATGATGATGGTTTGCTGGGTGGAAATTCGGCTAGCACAATTGGTGATCTGACAGCGTACCCCGATGACAGCAATGTTGCGGACGAAGCGGTCTTTGCCGGCACACTGGATCTTGATTTTGGTGGAGATGGCGCCGGATCGGTTGACTTTGCTTCGCTGAATAACACAACAGTGCAAGTTGGCCAGGAGACAGTAGATCTGACGTGGTCGGGCAGCACACTAACGGCAACGGGCCCGCGCGGGATTCTGTTCACGGTTGAGGTTACAAACTCTGCTACAGGTGCCTACGAGGTCTCGCTGTTAGACAACGTTCTGCATGCGCAAGGCCCTGACGATGAACTGAATGACGTCTTGGTTAACCTGACATACACGGTGAATGATACTGACGGCCCTGCTGCGACAGGCGTTTTGACGGTCGGATTTGACGATGACGCGCCAACGGTTGTTTTTGGTGATAACGACAACCCGGATTCTGTTGAGGAGTCGGGCGCTGCGATTAACGGTTCGATCACGATTGATGAGGGCGCAGATGAAGACGGCGTTCTAGAGATCAGCATTGACGGTGGTGCG
>JBDWQQ010000013.1:0-4999 GCA_039986455.1 Halioglobus sp. | reverse complement strand
AGCGATTGCAGCAGGAGCCAGAACAATGAAGCGCTCACCCACGTTTTTGTATTCAATGCTCGCCTTTGGTTTTGCCTTCCTGTACGTCCCGATCTTCGTGATGATGCTCTACTCCTTTAATGACTCTCGCTTGGCGACTGTGTGGGGCGGCTTTACGACACGCTGGTACACCGCATTGCTGGATAATGAGCAAATTTTGGATGCAGCACTACTGAGTCTGGAAATAGCAGTGGCCAGCGCAACCCTGGCAACCGTTCTGGGCACATTGGCTGGACTGGCCATGAACCGCATGGGCAAGTTCAGAGGGCGCACCATCTTTAGTGGAATGATAGCGGCACCGCTGGTCATGCCGGAGGTTATCACTGGCCTTTCTTTGCTGTTGTTGTTTATTAGCCTGCAAGAACTGACCGGCTGGCCTGCCAGTCGCGGCGCCAATACAGTCACCATCGCTCACACCACATTTGCCATGGCCTACGTAGCAGTGGTGGTGCAGTCGCGCCTTGCGAGCATGGATCAATCGTTGGAGGAAGCTGCCATGGACCTGGGGGGCCGCCCCTTTAACGTCACCTGGGATATCACCCTGCCATTGATTACTCCGGCGATGGCATCAGGCTGGCTACTGGCCTTCACGCTCTCACTGGACGATCTGGTCATTGCCAGTTTTACCTCCGGCGCTGGCGCGAGTACTCTACCGATGGTGATATTCTCCAAAGTAAAGCTGGGCGTTACGCCCGAGGTAAATGCTCTGGCCACGCTGGTCATTGCGATTGTCTCCGTCGGCGTCATGCTCGCCGGCTGGAATCTACTAAAAAAACAACGGATAGCTCATGACTAAAGAACTGACAGATCTCGCCATTACCCGTGACAGCCTCTATGGGACCATAGAAGAGCCCACCTATTCCGGTATCACCAGTTTTATGCGTCGTCGCTACACCCGGGATCTGAAGGGCGTAGACGTTGCGGTTACTGGCGTGCCCTATGACCTCGCGACGACCAATCGTTCGGGAACACGTTTGGGCCCCCGGGCCATTCGCGCCGCTTCCAGTTTTCTATCCTGGGGCGATGCGGTCGATGGGTGGAATTTCGACCCCTTTAATGACCTCGCCGTCGTCGACGTAGGCGATTGCAATTTCGACCCGGGCCGACCCGAGCAGGTTCCCGAAGCCATTTATCAGCACGCACGGGATATTGTGCAGGAAGATGTGGCACTGCTTACCCTTGGTGGTGATCACTTTATTTCATACCCACTACTGCGCGCCCATGCCGAAAAGCACGGTCCAATTTCACTCATTCACTTCGACGCTCACAGCGATACCTGGGAAGATGAAGAAGGCCGCATTGATCATGGCACTATGTTTTATCACGCTGCCAAACAAGGCATTGTCGATGCGCCTCACTCGGTGCAGGTTGGCATGAGAACGTTTAATGCCGACACACATGGATATCAGGTTTACGACGCAGACTGGGTTCACGATAACGGCCCGCAGGCCACCATTGATGTCATTAAGGAAACGGTGGGGAATCGACCCTGCTACCTCACCTTCGACATCGACTGCCTGGATCCAGCCTTTGCACCTGGCACTGGCACCCCAGTTATCGGCGGTCTGAGCACTCAGCAAGCGCGAAAAATCTTACGCGGTCTGGCCGGCATCAATATCGTGGGCATGGACCTGGTTGAAGTTGCCCCCGCTTACGACGTGAGTGAAATCACCGCTCTGGCGGGCGCCACACTGGCGCTGGATATGCTCTGCCTCTATGCGAAGCGACCGTCCTGAGCGCAAGCAATAGCGCTCGGGCTCAGCGATTTTCTCGATGAATGTCGAGGAGCAGTGCGCCTCGCGTCGCCTAACGCAGGGCTGCAGCGACGGCCTTCAAAAGCATTGACAACGGCCTGGTCTCTGAACAGACTCCCTGCTCGCTCTGCTAATAAAACCAAGGATTTCTCAGGATCATGCTTGTTCACCACTTTCTAGAATATTACGCGCGCAACACACCTGAATTACCCTGCCTGACCGAAGGCGAAACAACCACCAGCTACGGCGAGGTCAACACCCTTTCCCATCAGGTAGCACATGGCCTTCTGGCACTGGGCGTTAAACCCGGTGAACGCGTTTCTATCCTGGGCGAAAACAGTCTGGAGCATCTATTGCTGTTTATGGCTGCGAGCAAGATTGGCGCTGTGACTGTATCCCTGAACTACCGACTGGCACCGGCGGAGCTGGCATTTATCATCAATGACGCCAACACCCGCGTACTGATTGCTCTGGACGGAATGGAGGAATCGCTAGCTGGACTGCGCCAGCAGATTGATGGAGACATCACGGTCATCTCCCACGGTTTTCCCGAAACGGTGCGCTGGAACGATTGGGTTTCACAATATCCGGTGCAGTCTCCCGGTAAAGAGCCCGACGCCCAAGACCCCTACATACAGCTCTATACCAGTGGCACCACTGGCAACCCTAAAGGCGTCGTCAGTTCACACTTCAACATGCTGTCATTGGTCACCATGAACTCTATTGCCACGCCCCACAGGCCCAGTGCCGGGATGGCAACTATTCTGTGCGCACCGCTATTTCACATCGGCGGAGCGGGCTCCATTGCCTATAACATTTACTGCGGCATTCATACATTGCTACACCGAACCTTCGTCCCCGCTCGCGTTGTCGAAGACATGGAAAACCACCCGGTCAGTAACATCTTTATGGTGCCCGCAATGATCATGGCGGTACTGCAATTGCCAGATATTGAGCAGCGTGATTTCAGCAAGTTGAAGCAAATTTTCTACGGTGCCTCACCCATATCAGAGACGGTGTTGCGCCGCGCGATAGAGGTGTTTCAATGTGACTTCATACAAATGTACGGCATGACAGAAACAACCGGCACGGTTGTAAATCTCTCGGCAGAAGATCACCGTCTGGCACTTGCAGGCCGTCCAGACCTGCTGCGGTCCTGTGGTCGAACCTCCGCGGGGGGGCAAGCCAAAGTTGTCGACCTCAAGGGCAACGAACTGCCCCTGGGTGAGGTTGGCGAGATCTGGCTCAAGTCAGACACCAACATGCAGTCTTATTACAATCTCCCCGAAGCGACCGCCGCCAATCTCACCGATGGCTGGGTGCATACCGGCGATGCGGGCTATATGGATGATGAAGGCTATCTCTACCTGAAAGACCGAATGAAAGACATGGTGGTCAGTGGCGGTGAAAACATCTACCCGGTAGAAGTTGAGAACGCACTCGCCAAGCATGACGCTATCGCCGACGTTGCCGTGATAGGCGTTCCCGACGATAAATTCGGCGAAGCCCTATTGGCATTTGTGGTTTTAAACGCAGACGCGTCTTTGGAATTGGAAGACATGGTCGAGTTCTGTCGAGAACAAATAGCCGGCTATAAAATTCCCAGACAACTGCAGATTGTCGACGAGCTGCCGCGCAACCCGTCGGGAAAAATACTCAAGAAAATTCTCCGAAAGCCCTACTGGGAAAGCGCTGACAGGCACATCGGCTAGGGCATGAGTGCACGACCCTAGCTCTGGGGGGCTAGCTCTAGGGGTTGTACATTTTGCGCCTGGAGTGCTCCATCAGGGCCCAGAGAATATTACTGGAGCTCACCTGGCCCACCAGCTTTCCATCTTCGAGTACCGGGCGTCGCCGCTGACGCGTATCCAGCATTGCTTGAGCGACCTCAACAATACCATCGGTCGGAGCACAGACTGCAAGATCGGTACTCATAGCCCCTTTCACCGAAGCGTGCTCTGGGTCGCCGTCGTTATATAGCGCCGTCAGTACAGCCTGAATGCAATCAAGCTCCGATAAAATCCCGACGGCATTGCCGCCTTCATCAGTCACCGTCAATCCGGTCAATTTATATTCGACAATGGTTTCAATCGCTTGAACAAGACTAGCGTCGGCGCTAATCGTGAGAGGATTGCGACGCATGCAGTCGCTGATCTTACTGGGGGCAGGCATATTTCAGGTCCCTTTGCTGTCGTTAAACTTTACTATAGCAGGCCCACGCATTAGAGAAAGGCGGGGTTAAAACCGCGCCCTATTGATAACTCCAGATTAAGCCGCTTTACTTTTGGGAGCCGAACTTTTCGGCGCTGGATTCTTTTTGGCCGCACGCTTGCGGGCAGGGCTCTTCTTTCCAGCAGGCTTGTTTGGCATCTTCGCCTTCCCAGTCTCAGCCTTCTTAACTGCCTTAGCTGCTTTTGTCGGCTTCTTGACGTTATCAGACTCCACGCGGTGCTCGCGCATCGCCTGACGATCCGAACGCGTGGGTGTCGGACGACGGCGTGATGCCCGGGGCCGATGGTATTCCTCGGCCTCCGGTCGCAGGTCACCCGACTCAAATCGATGGAGTATCTCCTCCATGGTACGACTTATCTGAGTACACAGTCTTATCGTTTCAACTTGGGGATAGGCGGTTCGTTCACCTTCGCCCATCAAATCGACCAAATCTTTTTCAGACAGGTGTGAAAGCAGCTTCGCAGGGTTATACCAGCGAAAATTGGGCACAATATTGATGTCGCCGCTGTAATCCTGATCAATCAGTGCGTGCACTGTGTTCATCGCCATATTGAAACGGGGCCAACTATCGCCCTGCTTTTGCACCATACCGCGATAGAAGTTCAGCAACTCCCGGCCCACACCCACGCCAAAACCACTCAGTGAGCGAGTGAGTGCACTGCGCTCCCCCTCGGCATCGATAAAGGGAGTCACGATGGGGTTAACCATACTGACGATATAGTGATTAGTGCTGTAAAGCCTCGACAAGCGTTTAGCTGGCAGGTCATCGGCAATGGAGCCATCGACCCATTTGCGCGTTGGCAAGTAGGGCTGGGATTCACCATGGACATTTTTGGCCATTAGCATGACCGGTGGAAAAACGCCGGGCACTGCACAGGAAGCCATTACGGCGGAACGCACGAACACATTGGGAGAGGTGATCGCGTTAAGCAAACGCGAGCGTTGATGCGGTTCAGCAGAAGACACCGTAATAC
>JBDWQQ010000012.1:0-3034 GCA_039986455.1 Halioglobus sp. | reverse complement strand
AGCGGCGAAGATACGGATCGCTACACACCGATGACATCGCGCTTGGCCCAGCTGGTTATTATCGACATTCTCGCCACCTGTCTCGCGCTGGAGCAAGGTGAGAAATTCGCCGATCACCTGCAAGCGGTCAAACACAACCTGAGTCAGACGCGACAGTAGCAACGGGCGCTATCAAAACCCGCGCTTTCACGACAATCCCTCTCCAATCTGCGGCGAATCGGGGGTATCATCCCCATCACTGTAATATGCTTTGTTCCCACCCTGATTCTGGAAGTGGCGGCTGTATTTCCCATACGCCCTCCCCCTTCTCAGGGCGACCATAAATACTGCTCTGTTTCACGCCCCCAGTGCTGGCGACTGAATCAGGCACGCTGCTGAGAAAACGAACGTTATGAAGAAACTTGTAAGCGCAATCCTGATTCTTGTTTTAGCGCTAGGTGTAGCAATAGGACTACTGTTTAGCAGCGGCACCATCAGCACATCCAGCATCGGGATGCTTGCAAACGTTGCGCTTGGTCTACCGGGACCCTCAACCGATGAGTACGCGGATCAGGACGTTTATCGCTTGCCTGCCGGATTCTCTATGACGATTTATGCCAACGACGTACCCAAAGCCAGATTCATGCGCTTTACGCCACAAGGTGACCTACTGGTCAGCCGTCCTCATGCCGGAGACGTAGTGTTGCTTCGCAAGGACGACAACGGCGACGGCAAACACGATGGAATGGAAACGGTGATTGAGGGCCTGAACAGACCACAGGGCATGGATTTTCATCAAGGATGGCTCTATATCGCCGAGCGTGAGCAGGTTGGCAGAATTCCTTTTAATACAAGCCGTGCCAGCGGCGATTATGAGCCCGTAATTACAGGTCTCACCGGCGATGGTAATCATTGGAGCAAAACGCTGCGCTTTGGGCCCGATAACATGTTGTACCTGGCACAGGGCTCTACCTGCAATGTGTGTGTCGAAGAAGACGAGCGCCGTGCCACCATGATGCGATTCAACCCCGATGGCAGCGGCGCTGAGATATTCGCTACTGGCCTGCGCAACAGCGTCGGCTTCGACTGGGCTCCCTGGGACGATGGCCTCTACGCTACCGACAATGGGCGCGACATGCTCGGAGACGATTTCCCCGTCTGTGAGTTGAATCGTGTAGAGCAAGGCGGCTTTTACGGCTGGCCTTATTTTAATGACAACAACGTTCCCGATCCTGACATGGGTCCAGACCCCTTAGCGACTGAGCGCGAGCCGATGGCTCCCGCACACGGATTCCGTGCTCACAACGCCCCCCTGGGCATTGGGTTCATGGACACGAACGGCTGGCCTGACGGTTTTGATCGAGTCGCGCTGGCCGCGCTGCACGGCTCCTGGAATCGAAGCTCACCCGATGGCTACAAAGTGGTTTCACTGCATTTCACTGAGACCGGAATAGAAGAGCGAGACTTCCTGTCCGGCTTCAATCAGGATGGCAAGATTCTCGGTCGCCCTGTCGATGTGCTGCAAGGCCCTGATGGCGCAGTCTACATCTCTGATGACTACGCGGGTGCGGTCTATCGCGTGAGCCAGGAAAGTCGCGAAGCCATCAGCCCTGTGGGCGCGAACAAAGCCGTTCGACTGGACGAAGAAACTCCCGAGTGGCTGGCAAGCGCAGATCTTAATGCGATGGCCTCTGCGGGCGCCCAACTGTATGAACAATATAACTGTGCAAGCTGTCACGAGTCTGTGGGGACCACGGTGTCACTACAGGGCTTGAACAAGCGCCTGGGCTACACTGCAGTGATCGAATCCTTACGCGAGCCGCGAATGCCAATGCCTTTATTTCCCTTGAGCGAAATGCAGCACAGAGAACTTGCTGTTTATCTGCTTAAGGACGGCAGTAACGAGGTTCCTAGCCACTAACTTCAGATGCTCAAGTACCTGCCCAATGCTTTGACCACGTTGCGCCTGCTACTGGCGCTGCCGCTGGGTGTATTGATTCTAAGGCAGGATTACCAGCTTGCACTTTGGGTGGGCTTGCTGGCTGGCATAACCGATGCCCTGGACGGCTTTGCTGCGCGCAAACTGAACTACCTTTCGCCATTGGGCGCAGCGTTAGACCCGATAGCAGACAAACTACTGGTACTGGTCACGTTTATCTGTCTAGCTAATGTAGAACTCATCGATAAAGAGCTCGCTTATATCGTGATTGGCAGGGACCTGATCATTGTGGGCGGCGCGATTTGTTATCGACTACTGATAGGCTCATTCACATTTGGCGCAAGACCGCTCAGCAAATTGAATATGATCGTACAGATATTTTTCTGCATTCTAATACTGGCGACGCCGCTATACCCCTCCATACCCGAGAATTTGGTTAGCATCACCACGGCTATCGTCATCGTTATCGCGATTACCAGCGGCCTGGATTACATTGTGGCGTGGACGAAAAAAGCACAGCTGCAAGGCAAAGAGCACTAATTCATGGCAGGCAGTGACAACGAAATCCACATCCTCACCTACAATATCCACAAAGGCTATTGCAGTGGAAATCGTCGCTTTATGCTGGAATCCATGCGCGAACGTATTGCTGAGACAGGGGCAGATATTGTTTTTTTGCAGGAAATACATGGGACAGCGATAAAGAGCGAAGCCAAGAAGAAGAAATTCTCTTACCCGGATCAGCCTCACTTTGAATACCTGGCGGATCAGGCATGGCCTCACTTTGCTTACGGTCGAAATGCTATTTATCGCAAAGGCGACCATGGCAATGCGATTCTCAGCATGCATCCGTTTATCAGCTGGGAAAATATTGACGTCTCTATTTTCCCGCGCTCCAGTCGCAGCATCCTTCACGGCGTAATCGAACTACCTCATAAGAAGACACGCTTGCACACCTTATGTGTCCATCTCGGTTTGCTCGAGCAAGAACGTCGCGAACAACTACAAACCCTGACCGAACGGATTGATCAACACGTACCGCGGGATGAACCCATGATTATTGCCGGCGACTTTAATGACTGGCGCCGGCGTGCAGAAAACCATCTCCACGACGAC
>JBDWQQ010000011.1:0-10446 GCA_039986455.1 Halioglobus sp. | reverse complement strand
CAACCGACTTACCTTCTACCTGAAGCAGGGTGTCCCGATGCAGGACGCTTATTACCAGACCCTGTCGACGACGGGGCGAGCCGTCGCCTTCACCGGAGTTGCCCTCGCGGTGGGTGTAATCACATGGATCATGTCGCCCATCAAGTTCCAGGCAGACATGGGCATCCTGCTCACCTTCATGTTCGTTTGGAACATGGTAGGCGCGCTGTGGCTGTTGCCAGCATTGGCTTACTTTCTGATCAAGCCGGAGACAAATCGTGAGCACTCCTCGACACAAACCGAGTCGCCCGATGCCACGGCAATAGGCGGATAAACAAATCTGAGAATTGGGGACCGCAATGGAAACGACAAATAAAGCGAAGCGCATGACAGCAGGCACAAGGGCTGTCGTCGTGCTGGGAGCGGTGGCAGCTTGCTTGCCAGTGCATGCACTGGATTACGAAGTGGGGGAGTGGCTGTTTAATGTGGACACCACGGTTTCCGCCAATGCCCAGTGGCGCACCGAATCTCGAGATAAAGACATGGCCTTTGACGAAGGCGCGCTCAATTTTAATGATGGCAATAACAATTTCGATCCGGGGTTGGTGTCTAATAACCTGAAACTTATTCTTGAGTTCGGGGGTGAGTATCGTGATTTTTCTTTCTTTGCTCGTGCTGATGCGGTCTATGACTTCGTCTACATAGAGAACCGAACGGATCTCAGTGACGCGGCTTATCCGAGCTATAACAACGGTATTCCCGCGGGGGGTAACCTCATTCAAGGTGAGTTGCCGCGTGAGACGATTGCGGAGCACGGCCGTCGTACACGCCTGCTTGATGCCTTCGTCACCTACAACTTCGGTATTGGCGAGCAGAGCGGTGCGGTGCGGTTTGGTAAGCAGATCATCAGTTGGGGTGAGTCCACCTTTTATCCTGGTATCAATGCGCTCCAGAATCCGATCGATGCGGTAGCTGCATTGGCCCCGGGAACGGAAGTAAGAGAAATATTTCTGCCGACCTCTGCCATCGACCTGAAGTGGGACTTTACCTCTAATATCAGCACCGAGGCTTATTACAAACTGGATTGGAAGCGATCTACTCTGCCGGGTGTCGGCAGCTTTCTGAGCACCAGTGATTCAACCGGCCCGGGAGCAGAGCGCGTATTGTTGGGCCCTCTGACGCCAGCAGAGGTCATCCGCAGGGATACACCTGATGATGAGGGCCAATGGGGTGTGATTGGTCGTTATGTGACGGATGCAGGCACCAGCTTCGAGCTCTCTGCATTGAACGCTCATCACAACATTCCAGGCGCTGAAGTGGTTATTGATCTGATTAATGACGACGGGTCTTATTCCCGCGAAGTGTACGAGGACGATATTTCGCTATGGGGTACCAGCTTCAGCACCACGGTTGGCGAGGCTCAGGTCTATCTCGATGGGGTGTACTCAGACAATATGCCCTTTGTGGATGTTACCTCCGAGTTCAATGCGGACGGTAACTTTGAGCGCAGCAAGATGATTCGCGGCCACTATTGGCAAGTTGCTGGCGGCTTTACTGATATTTACACGGCGTTTCCCTGGTTATCGGAACAGATTGTGGTGCTGGGTGAAGTGCTCTATCAGGGTAATAATCTGGGTGGTAGTGAGTTGCTTCGACCTCCCGCGGGCATAACGCCGCCCGGTGAGCGCAACCTGACCGTGACCGATACTGCCTGGGGGTATCAGCTCTCGGCGCAGCTGAAATATTTCTCTGTGCTCCCGGGGCTGGACATTACGGTACCGATCTTTTTTAAACATGATGTCAATGGTTACGGCAATGCCAATGGTCTCAGCAATGGTCTGGTAGAAGACATGAAAACCGCCTCGATCGGCTTCGATGCGTTCTACCTGTCAAACTTCCAGTTCAGTGGCAAATACGCCTGGTACTGGGGGAACAGTATTCCGGATGACCGAACTCTGGCAGACAGGGACAACGTTTCCCTCAGTATCAAATACGCTTTTTGAGCAGGAGAGAGAACATGCGCAATAGAAAACTAGTAGGTGCCCTGGGCCTTGCGTCGGCGATGATGCTCGCTGCCACCGTGAGCGCAAAAGTTTCCGAAGAAGAAGCGGGGCGTCTCAATGGCAAGGATCTCACTCCGCTCGGTGGTGATGTTGCAGGTAATGCTGATGGCACTATTCCTGCCTGGAATCCGAAATGGACCGGATTGCCGCCCGGGCTCGAATACGGTGGCCCGGGTGAGAAACGCCCGGACCCTTATGCCGATGAGGAGCCCACGTTGATAATCACTGGGGATAATTACCAGCAGCACACGGACAATTTATCGGAAGGTCAACAGGCGCTGTTCGCTCGCTATCCCAAGTATGAAATCCACGTTTACCCATCGCACCGCGACTTTGGCTTTCAGGAACGGGTCGCGAACAAAGCCCGCTGGAATGCCACGCATACGGAGCTGACTGAGGGAGGTGAGGGTCTGCAAAACTACAATGGTGGTCTGGCGTTCCCCATCCCGCAAAATGATCGGGAAGTCATGTGGAATATGCGCACCTCCGGCTGCTTCAACTCTTTTTTTGTGGCCTATGACGGCTACGGGGTTTTCTCCAACGGAGAGCGGGCCCACGATGCGGTGACCTTCACCCAATCAGCGCCTTATAACAATCCGGCTGATCCAGATACCGGCGTCACTGAAAAAGAACGCGGCGACCGCGCTGTGTGGACGATTAGCGAACGGCTGGCACCGCCCCGGCAAAAGGGGCAGATTACGGTGGTTAACGGCCCTCTGAACTACAAAACAGGTAAACGGAACGCCTGGCAGTATGATCCCGGTACTCGCAGGGTGCGCAAAGCGCCCTCGATTGGCTATGACAACCCTAACGGACCGGGTGGACTGCAGACCATTGATGATAATAAAGGCTTCAATGGTGCTTTTGATCGCTATAACTACACACTGCTGGGGAAGCAAGAAATCTACATTCCCTACCACAACTATAAATACAACGATAACCGTATCGGCACGCTGGACGACCGCCTCACTCTGAACTTCCCGAACCCTGAGTACATTCGATTCGAGAAACATCGGGTCTGGGTGGTGGAAGCGAATCTGGCAGAGGGTAAGCGTCATGCCTACAAAAAGCGTCGTTGGTATATCGATGAGGACAGCTGGAACCCCATGATGGCGGAGAACTTTGACGGCCGGGGTAACCTCTGGCGCGTAGGCTACTTCCTGTCTGACTACGAATACCAAATTGAATGCTATGCCAAAACCTCCCAGGTCTTCCTGGACCTGCCGTCGGGCCACTACCTGACCGATTTTGTCACCCTCGATCGTAAGGAGCGCGACTTCAGCATTCCCTATCTGGACAAGGATAAATTCACGCCTGCCAACCTGCGCAAACTCTCCAAACGCTGAGTTTTATCTAGCCTAGAGCCTCTACAACCCTGCATCAGCGGGGTTATTTTCGTGGCTAATGCCGGTGGTGAAAAAGTGTCACCTGGGATAGGATTGCACAAAAGAACCGTCGGCAAAGATCGATGGACGAATGGTAGGGACCCCCATGAGCACTGCACCAAGACGGCAGGTCGAACTGCTGGAAAAAAATCGCCCGCGGCAAGAGCGGGCAAAGCGCACCTATGAGGCGATTCTCACCGCAGCTGCAGAGCTGCTGGTGGAAGTTGGCGTTGAGCGCATTTCAACCAATCTCATCGCCGAACGAGCGGGCATTACTGTGCCTGCGCTTTATCGTTACTTCCCTAATAAGTACGCTGTTGTGAATGCCTTGGGCGCTGTTCTGATGGATCGTCAGAATCAGGCGTTCCATGAATGGGTTGAAAATTACTATGTTGAGGGGGAGCCGCAGCGGCTGCTCGGAAAGATCTACGAAATTCTATGGCTTACCTACGAAGCGACGCTTGATCAGGTAGGCGGGCTTGAAATCGCTCAGGCCCTGCGTGCGGTAGGGCCACTGCAGGAGTTGAGATTAACCTCTCACCGGCTGTTGGCACAGGAGCTATCGTTCTTTGTTGCCGAGTGGCAGCAGCGACCCATGAATGACGATGTGTTAGTGCAGGCACGAGTGGCTATAGAGATGGGCTACTGCATGGTGGAGATGGCGCTGGAAGATACTGAGTTATCAGCAGAGCTAGCCTTGAGAGAGGGCGCTAGAATGCTGGAGGTCAGCCTGAGCGCAAGCGGAGATAATGTAGCCTCTTAAAGAGGCTCTACATCTTCTGCTTGAGGGCCCTTGTCGGTATTGGCCTCCACAAAGCTCACGCGCTGACCGTCTTTGAGTCCGCGGCGGCCTTCACCCCTAATTGAACGAAAATGTACGAAGATTTCTTCACCAGTATCCTTGGTGACAAATCCAAACCCTTTCGATACGTTGAACCACTTCACTTCACCTTCTTCACGCGGGCCGTCGGGGACCGCAGGTGCTGATTGGGGTGCAGGCTTGGATGCTTTGGCAGGCCGTTTTCCGGATGCAGCCGATGGCGAGGCTTTTGGAGCCGTTACCAAAAAAGCGGTGACCAGGGTGGCGATTAACAAGACCACGGCTTGTGGAACCGCGGGTACAAAGTTGAGTAGTGCCCATGCCGCGGCGGCGGCCAGGATGCTGATGACGATTTTTCCGACGAAATTCATGTATACCTCTGTTAGCTGAGCCCGCAGGCGGCGGGCATTCTATCACCTAAAACGGGCAATAGCGCAAAAAATACGATTAATAGAAAAAGCCGGTGCCGCCAGAAGCTTCGCCGGATGGTTTTTGGGTAGTACTTTATTCCCGGAGTGGTTGGCCCGGAAGTAGACTACAACTTGTGGACGTCTTCTGCCTGAAGGCCTTTGGGGCCTTCTATCAAACTGAACTCCACCTGTTGTCCCTCATTCAAGGTGCGATAGCCATCGCCCTCAATGGAACGGAAATGCACGAAGACGTCAGCATCTTCTTCTTCCCGGGTGATGAAGCCAAATCCTTTGGCATTGTTAAACCACTTTACCGTGCCGCTTACACGATCACTCATACCACTTTCCTCGGTTCTAGCGTATTGCTTTTATTATGCTGCGCAACCCATGGGAGCTGCACAGACTTGAAACCTTTGGTGCCGAGGCAATTTCGGAGCTATTAAATATTGCGGATACGTTGCTCCTGTTCCTTCAACTTCTGCAGTGCTTGTTCCTGTGCCTGCATTTTTTCCCGTTCTTTTTCTACGACTTCTGCCGGCGCCTTATCGACGAATGAGCTGTTGCCCAGCTTACCCTGAAGTCGTTTCAGGTCTTTCTCAAGCTTTTCGGTCTCTTTGGCCAAGCGGGCCAATTCGGCTTCCGTATCTATCAGCCCCGCCATAGGGACTAAAATTTCCAACTCACCGACCAGAGCGGTAGCTGCCGCCGGTGCTTCTTCCGTTGCTTCAAGCCAAATGATTTCTTCCAGCTTGGCGAGCTTTTTGAGGAAGGGGGCGTTCTGCTCCGATCTTCTTTTATCTTCTTCACCGCCATTTTTCATTAGCACGGTGAGTTCCTTGCCCGGAGGAATGTTCATTTCTCCGCGAATATTACGAACCCCCACGATGACGCCCTTCAGCCATTCTATATCTGCGTTTGCAGCAGTGTCCATAGCACTTTCATCTGCCACGGGGTAGGGCTGCAGCATGATCGTTGGGCCTGATTTTCCGGCCAACGGCGCTACGGTTTGCCAGATTTCTTCGGTAATGAATGGCATGAGTGGGTGCAATAATCGCAGCCAGGTTTCCAGCACGCGGATCAGCGTGCGCCGCGTTCCTCGCTTTGCCTCAGGGCTGGCGTTGTCATCCCAGAGTACGGGTTTAGACAGCTCCAGGTACCAGTCACAGTATTCATTCCAGATAAACTCATACAGCGCCTGTGATGCCAGGTCGAATCGGTAGGCAGCGACAGAACGTGCGACTTCGCTTTCTATCTCTTGCAGTCTGCTGATGATCCAGCGGTCGGCCAAACTGCGTTCGAACGGCAGAGATTCATCCTGACCACAATCCTCGCCCTCGCAATTCATCATCACATAGCGTGCTGCGTTCCAGATCTTGTTGCAGAAGTTTTTGTAACCTTCAATGCGGCCGATGTCGAACTGCACGTCGCGCCCGGTTGAAGCGAGAGAAAAATAAGTAAAGCGCAGGGCGTCTGTTCCATAGGCAGCAATGCCGTCTGGAAATTGCTTACGGGTCGCCTTTTCAATTTTCGCCGCCAGCTTGGGCTGCATCATTCCCGCGGTACGCTTGGTGACCAGGGGTTCCAGTTCGATTCCATCGATCAGGTCAATCGGGTCCAGTACGTTGCCTTTGGACTTGGACATTTTCTGCCCTTCGGCATCGCGCACCAGTCCATGCACGTAGACGGTGTGGAAGGGGACCTCTTTGCGAAAGTGCAATGTCATCATAATCATTCGGGCAACCCAGAAGAAAATGATGTCAAAGCCAGTTACCAACACAGAGCTGGGATGAAAAATTTTCAGCTCTTCGGTGTCTTCTGGCCAGCCCAGTGTAGAAAAAGTCCAAAGCGCAGAGGAGAACCAGGTGTCCAGCACGTCGTTGTCCTGACGGAGCGTCATCTCATCGGCCAGTTTGTGCTCAGCACGCACCGCTTCCTCAGACTCGCCGACATAGATGTGACCGGAGTCGTCGTACCAGGCAGGAATTCGATGTCCCCACCAAAGTTGTCGACTGATGCACCAGTCCTGAATATCCCGCATCCATGCAAAGTAGGTGTTCTCCCACTGCTTAGGTACGAATTCAATATCGCCGTTCTCTACTGCGGCAATGGCCGGCTTTGCCAACTCGCGTGCATCGACATACCACTGATCGGTAAGATAAGGCTCGATGACCACCCCAGAACGATCGCCTCTGGGTACCTTCAGTGTGTGGTCGTCGATTTTATTCAACAGGCCCAGGGAATCCAGGTCAGCGACGATTTTCTTGCGAGCGTCAAAACGGTCCATGCCGATGTAAGCTTCGGGCGCTTCGCCACCGATGGCTGCGTTGTCGTCGAGTATATTGAGCATGGGGAGGCCGTGGCGCTTACCCATTTCATAGTCGTTAAAATCGTGAGCAGGCGTGATTTTTACACAGCCGGTTCCGAAATCTTTGTCCACGTAGTCGTCAGCGATAACGGGAATTTCGCGGCCGGTCAGTGGCAGCTCCACCATACGCCCAATGAGGTGAGCGTAGCGCTCATCTTCCGGGTGTACTGCGACTGCGGAATCACCCAGCATAGTTTCAGGGCGGGTTGTCGCTACAGTAAGGTGGCCTTCGCCACCCGCCAGAGGGTAGTTGAAGTGCCAGAGATGCCCCTGCTCTTCTTCGGAGATGACCTCAAGGTCAGAAATAGCGGTATGCAGGACAGGGTCCCAGTTCACCAGGCGTTTACCGCGGTAGATTAAACCTTCTTTGTAAAGCCTAATAAACACTTCCTGAACGGCGTTGGAGAGGCCTTCGTCCATAGTGAAGCGTTCTCTGGACCAGTCCAGGGATGACCCCAGTCGGCGCAGTTGCCGGGTGATGGTGCCGCCGGACTCTTCTTTCCACTCCCAGACTTTTTTAACGAATTCCTCACGGCCCAGGTCGTGGCGACTGATGCCTTTGGCTTCCAGCTGCCGTTCTACCACCATTTGCGTGGCTATGCCGGCGTGATCTGTACCTACCTGCCACAGCGTGTTGTAGCCGGACATTCGGTGATAGCGAATCAGGGCGTCCATGATGGCTTCCTGGAAACCGTGGCCCATGTGCAGGCTGCCGGTGACATTCGGAGGCGGGATCATGATGCTGTAGGCCTCGTCTCCTCCCTGAGGGGCGAAGTAGCCTTTGGCTTCCCACTCTTGGTACCAGCGGGTTTCGATGTCGGCGGGTTGGAATGTTTTTTCCATTAGTTGGGAAATCCAGGGGTCGTCATGCAGGGAGCGCGATTATACGCCATGCGATACAGGCTGTGTAGGCGCTAACGACGGTGCTAGAGGTCGTGCTTTTCCAGGTGGTAACCGCGCTCTTTATAGAATAGCCAGGACTTTCGCAGTGCTGCCAGACTGTCTTCGTCTTGAGTCACTACCTCGGCAACCCTGGCGAAGCGGGAAAAGAAAGAGGGGATCTCTAATTGCAGATTGATGAGCAAGTCCGAGTGTTTACCCGGGTCCTGCCCCCAGCCGATTGCGATTTGCTCCGATTGCTCTTCTCCAGCCAAGGCATGGGGCAAAAAACTGGCGGGCCTGAAACCCCACAAAAGCTCATCCAGCGCTTGAGCCTGTGGTTTGTCAGCTGCGTTGATGTAGATACGGTGGCCCTGGGCATAGGCCTTATCCGCCAGCCGAGCTGCGACCTGCAGTCGCTGCCCGGAGGCAGCGGCCTGCACCACGTAGAAACCGACTCGCGTCACTTACCTGCGCGGTCCATCAGGTAGCGTGTCAGCAGCCCGACGGGACGGCCAGTGGCACCCTTGGGTGCACTGTTCCAGGCCGTCCCTGCAATATCCAAGTGGGCCCAATCATAGCTCTTGGTAAATTCAGACAGGAAGCAGGCGGCGGTGACGCTGCCCCCTCCGGCTCCACCAATATTGCCCAGATCAGCAAAATTACTCTTCAACTGATTGGTGTATTCTTCCCACAAGGGCATGTGCCAGGCGCGGTCATGACTTTCGGTTCCCGCTGCCAGTAGCTGCTGCGCTAATTCATCCTTGTTGGCATAGAGCCCGGTAGCATGCGACCCCAACGCGACGACACAGGCGCCAGTCAGGGTTGCGATGTCGATCACGGCCGCGGGTTTGAAGCGCTCCACGTAGGTCAGTGCGTCGCACAGCACCAGGCGACCCTCGGCATCGGTGTTAAGGACCTCGATAGTTTTGCCTGCCATGCTGGTGACGACATCACCGGGCTTGGTGGCCTTGCCGCTGGGCATATTCTCTGCTGCTGCGACGACGGCTATGACATTGAGAGGCAGCTCCATGCGGGTAATTGCGTCCATGGTGCCGAAAACGCTGGCCGCTCCACCCATGTCGTACTTCATTTCGTCCATCTTTGCGCCGGGCTTCAGCGAGATGCCGCCACTGTCAAAGGTGATGCCTTTACCAACCAGAACATGGGGCTGATCATTTTTCTTGCCGCCCTGGTAATTCATAACGATGAGTTTGGCGGGTTCCACTGTGCCGGCAGTCACGGAGAGTAATGATCCCATACCAAGCTCGCGCATTTTCTTCTCTTCGAGAATCTGAATGCCAAGCTTGCTGTTCCCCCTGCCCATTTTGCGGGCCTGTTGTGCGAGGTAAGTTGGGGTGCAGATGTTGCCGGGCAGATTCGCCATGTTGCGCGCGGTGTTGATCCCCGTGCCAGTAGCGCTACCTTGATTCAGTGCCTTTTGCGCGGCTGCCTTGGCGCTAGAGCAGCTGACGGTCACCCGGTTCAGGGTTAATGCGGGCTTTGGCTTGGAAACTGTCTCTGTATAACGGTAGCTTTTGCTTTCAAGCGCTCTGGCAAGCATTTCCAATAGCCAGTTTTCGTCGGCGCCTTTGATTTTCAGGTCTTGTACCAGTAGCAGCGCATCTTTGGAGTTAGTGCTGTTAAGACCTGCATAAACCGATTGAGCAAAACGCCGTGCCGCTGAGCGATCGAAGTTCTTCTTCTCTCCGCAGCCTACCAGCAAGAGTCTCTTGGCTTTTCCGGCGCCGGCTATCAGAACACTTTGACCGTTCTTGCCTGCAAAGTCGCCCAGCTCAAGAGCGGCCTTTATTGCACCGCCAGAGGCCTTGTTTAGGCTTGCTGCGGCGCCCGATAACTTACCGTCGCTATAGATCGGAACAACAGCACATCCGGTGGCGATGCTGACCGGGTCGCTGACTTTACGGGCTGAAAACTTGATTGCACTCATGGCTAATAACCTCGCTGTTTTGGCACGCGCTAGTGTATGATGTTGTGCTTCTAAACCCAACCAGTATTAGCAGATTTCGAACTGAGCAAGGCATGAAAATTCTCCGCTATCTCTCACTGGATGTGCTGGTGCACATGGTTGCCGTGAGTTTCGTTTTGCTGGTTATCATCATCAGCGGGCGTTTCGTCAAGTATCTGGCTGAAGCCGCCGTGGGCGATCTGGCTGCAGGAATTCTCGTTCCTGTGCTGTTATTCCGACTGCCCGGATTCATGGAGCTGATTATTCCGCTGGGTCTTTTCATCGGGATATTGATGTCCTACGGCCGGCTGTATGTGGAAAGCGAGATGGTGATTTTCACTGCCACCGGCATCAGTCCCCAGCGACTAGCCGCCTACACGCTAGTGCCTGCACTTCTGGTGATGTTGATCGTCGGTAGTCTTAGCCTGCTGATTTCGCCGCTGGGCGCTGCTCGTTCCGAAGCCTTGTTACACGCTCCAGAGTCCTCACAAGGTATTAATGCGTTGGCGGCCGGTCGCTTCCAAACGCGACGAAGCAATGAAATGGTGAGTTACGCTCAATCCGTGGACGAGGATG
>JBDWQQ010000010.1:0-52769 GCA_039986455.1 Halioglobus sp. | reverse complement strand
GGCTACGACGGCCCTGCTCAGCTGCGCGGTGGCATGGGTAGCCTGGCCAAGGCCATGGTAGCGAGCTGTCAGGCAGCGGGTGTCGACATTCGCTGTGGTGAAGCTGTTGCCAGTATTGATACTGAAGCAGGGCAGGTAACCGGTGTCACTCTGACCAGCGGAGAGCAGCTTAGTGGCAAACTGGTAGTGTCAAATGTCGATCCAGTAACAACATTCAAACGCCTGGTCGGCTACCGCAATGTCGAAACGGGGGTTGTGCGAAGTGTGAGCAATATTCGTAACAAGAGCGGCACCGCCAAGCTGCATCTTGCGTTGAACAGTCTGCCCAATTTTACTGGACTGCCAGCCGAGCTGACCGGGCATCGCCTGGTTATTGCACCCGATATGAATTACGCCGAACGAGCGTTTAACGCGGTCAAATATAGCGAGTATTCGAAAGAGCCGGTGATGGATATCAGTATTCCAACGGTGAACGATCCAGATCTTGCGCCAGACGGCCAGCACGTTATTTCGGCTATTGTTCAGTTTGCTCCCTATCAGCCTCAAGGCGGCTGGGGGCAGCACCGTGAAGCGTTTACCAACATCGTACTTGATGTTCTGGAGCGCTATGCCCCCGACATTCGCAGTCATGTGGTGGCCAGTGAGCTGCTGACGCCGCAGGATCTTGAGCAAGAATTCGGTATGACCGGCGGTCACTGGCATCACGGCGAGTTGAGTTTGGATCAGGTGATGATGATGCGTCCATTCCATGGCGCTAATCAGTACGGTACTCAGGTGGCGGGACTTTACCTCTGTGGTGCGGGTGCTCATCCCGGCGGCGGGGTGATGGGGCTGGCGGGTCTTAACGCGGCCAAGGAAATTATTAAGCGTGGAGGAGCGGCATAATGGCGGGAGCTGACGAGAGAATGTTGCTGACAACGCCCTTTCATTCCCGGGTTGCGGCAGCGTGTGAAACCAACTGTTGGGGTAACTGGAAAGGTTATACAACGCCTAATTCCTATATCGATGTTGAGCTTGAGTACTTTGCCATTCGTAGTACCACCGGCGTGTTTGATCTGAGCCCAATGGGTAAGTACAGGGTTACGGGTCCGGATGCCGAGGCTTACCTCAATCGCCTGGTCACTCGCGACGTGAGTAAGATTCGTGAAAAGCGTGTCGGTTACACCGTTTGGTGTGATGACGAAGGTCAGGTTCTGGATGATGGGACAATCTTTCACCTGGGGCCTAATGACTATCGAATTTGTGCCTACGCCAGGGCGATCGACTGGCTGTTGTGGTCAGCCGAGGGCTTTGACGTCAATGTTGAAGAGGAAACCCAGGATGTGGCCGCACTGGCTGTTCAGGGGCCGACGTCCTGCGCGGCACTGATGGCGATGGGGCTGGCCGGGCTGGATGAGCTAAAGCCGTTTGGAATCGAGTATTTCGATTTTGAGGGTACACAGCTCATGGTCAGCAGAACGGGCTTTACCGGAGACCTGGGCTACGAGTTATGGATTGCGCCTGATCACGCAGAGGCGCTGTGGGACCGTCTGTTTGAAGCCGGTGCCCCGCACATTATCAAGCCCTTCGGCATGGAGGCCCTGGAGATGGCTCGCATTGAGACGGGCTTTATTCAGGCTGGGGTGGACTTTATTCCTGCTGAAGAGACCATTCGACAGGGGCGCTCTCGCTCTCCTTTTGAGCTAGGCCTGAGTTGGCTGGTGGATCTGAATAAGCCGGTTTTTAATGGACGCAGCGCACTAATTAAAGAAAAGGCCGAGGGTTCCAGGTATCGCTTTGCCATTTTGGATGTGGCGGGCAACAAGCCAGCGAATAATTCGTTTATCCTCAAAAACGGTAAGCAGGTGGGTGTGGTGACTTCTGCTGCCTGGTGTCCCACCGCCAAGACCAATGTGGCGCTCGCGCAGCTGGAAATGCCCCATGGCGCCATCGGCGATGAATTGATTGCAGAAATCTATTATCAACGAGAGCTGCATTGGACGAAGGTAAATGCGCCCTGCAAGGTGCTCGATTCCCCCGTATTCGACCCCCCT
Source organism: Halioglobus sp. (assembly GCA_039986455.1). GTDB lineage: Bacteria > Pseudomonadota > Gammaproteobacteria > Pseudomonadales > Halieaceae > Halioglobus. The sequence continues at coordinate 50,736 of JBDWQQ010000010.1, read as the reverse complement.
CGGCGTCGGCAGACACCCGCGCTGCCTTACTAGGCCTCTCCCTTGCCCTTGGGGCAGTAACTCGCTCGTTAGGCCCGGATACCTGTTATTTATCAGGTCGCCGGGTCATGTCTTTTTTGGTGGTCTATATGGCCATACAGAAAATTGTACGCACATACAGCTTATAGTAGAATTCAGCGATCTGGACATAACGCCAAGCAGGATTGAATTCATGAAGTTTATTGCTACGGATGTAAGCGACTCCGAGGTAAAAATGGCTGACAGGCTCAAGGAGTCGATAGCCAACCGCGGGCGTGCAATGAATTCCTATTTCTACCGATCTCATCTGGTGTATGAGAAAGAGCTCGATGGTCTGGTTTTCCGCAGCTGGTTATACGCAGCTCACGTCTCTGAGATACCCAATCCCGGAGACTATCAGTTGTTTGAAGTGGGTGAAGACTCAATCATTATCAGTCGTGACGAAGATGGCGAGGTTCACGCGATGATGAACATCTGCCGCCACCGCGGCGCGCGGGTCTGTGAGCACGCCAATGGAAATCGAAAAACCTTTGTATGCCCCTATCACGGGTGGGTTTACAAGATTAATGGCGAGCTCAAAGCGGCGCGTGAAATGGGTGTTAAGGAGGGTTTTGACAAGGCGGACTATGGGCTGAAAAAAATTCCCTGTGTCGTCTTTCAGGGGCTGATTTTTATCAACTGCGATCAAGACGCGCCTGATTTCCTGGGCCCCCTTAGTAACCTTGAGCGTCAGCTGGGTGCCTATGACCTGCCAAATGCCAAGGTTGCTCATAAGAAAACCTACCAGGTCGATGCAAACTGGAAGCTGGTGTTAGAAAATTACCTTGAGTGCTATCACTGTGCGACATCGCATCGCGCTTATGCCCGAATGCACACACTCAAGGACCTGGAGTGCAACACGCGCGAGTTTGTGCAGGCAATGCTTGACCGCAGCGATGAGGTAACCGGTGTAGAAGGAATGTCCGCAGATTATTATGCGATTTATGGCAATGCCGAACACTTTGGCGCCTGTTCTTATACCAGTCGTTATGGCTTGTACGATGGTTATCTGACCGGCAGTGAGGACGGTCAACCGGTAGCGCCTCTAATGGGTCATATCAAGGGTTTTGACGGTGGGGCAGGTGACTATCAGATGGGGCCGCTGACCTTTATGCTCAATTCCCCCGATAATTGTGTGCTGTATCGATTTATTCCCCGTGGGCTGACGTCAACCGATATGGAGGTCGTTTGGTATGTGAATGGTGATGCCAAGGAGGGAGTCGACTACGACGTCGATAAGCTGACCTGGCTTTGGCATCACACCACGTTGGAAGATGAATACATTATTACGCGCAACAGTGAGGGCGTGAATTCCCGGTTTTTTGAACCCGGCCCCTATCATCCTGAGTTCGAGGACACGCTTCAGCAGTTCGTTGACTGGTACTTAAGATCGCTGCAAGACAACCTGGTTGCCGCGTCGTGAGTATTCGCGACAGCTATAATCAGGTCTCCCTGCACCCCTGGGCTGATTTGTCTGCCCTGGGGGCGGATAACGAAACCCCTATAGTGACCCGGGGTGACGGCGTCTACATCTATGATGAGCACGGCCGCAAAATGATCGATGGTCCGGCTGGAATGTGGTGCATGCAAACGGGTTACGGTCGTCAGGAAATTGCCGATGCGGTATCTGAGCAAATAATGACCCTAGGTTTTGCTAGCGCTTTTAACGTGGTTAACGAGCGAGAAGTAGAGCTTGCCCAGCGTATCGCCGAAAAGACACCGGGTGACCTTAATCGGGTGTTTTTCACTACGGGTGGTTCCACCGCTGTGGACTCGGCTTTACGTCTCTGCCAGCTTGCTAACAACATTAAAGGCTTGCCTGAGAAAAAACATATTTTGAGCCGAGACAAGGCCTATCACGGCAGTACGTTTCTGGCAGCTTCGGTTACCGGGAAAGAGCGTGACAAAACCTCAATGGATGTCCTCAAGGACACTGTGCATTTTTTGACTGCACCTTGCTTCTACAGTAATGGGAATGGCCGCACGGAGCAGGCATTTTGCGATGACCTGGTGGCGGAGCTGGAGGCTATGATCCTTGAGATTGGCCCAGAGAACATCATGTGTTTCATCGCCGAACCAGTGCTGGGCTCCGGTGGCGTTATTGTGCCGCCTGAGGGCTATAACCGCCGCTGTTGGGAGGTGGTGAAAAAGCACAATATCGTCTACATCGCCGATGAAGTGGTTACTGCTTTTGGTCGGCTAGGACATTGGTTTGCCTCTGAAGAGGTGTTTGGCGTGGTTCCCGACATCATCACTTTTGCCAAGGGCGTGACCTCCGGGTACGTGCCATTGGGTGGCTTTGCGGTCTCCGATGCCTTCATGGCTGAGATAAGCGGCGAAAATAGTGACGGTAATTGCTACACCAACGGCTACACCTGGTCGGCTAATCCGGTCTCTTGCGCAGCCGCTATCGCCAGCTGGGATATTATTGAGCGAGAAGAGTTGCTCGACCACGTGCGCAATGTAGGGCCTTACTTTCAAGCTCAGCTGCGGACGCTTGAGGCACACCCGCTGGTTGGCGTTGTGCGCGGTGTCGGCTTGATGGCGGCGGTTGAAATGCGATTGGAAAATAGCGCCACCGGAGAAGAGCTGCTGGCGCAAGACTATGCTCTGGGTGACATGGTCGATAACTTTTGCCATGACCTGGGTTTGCTGGTCAGGCCACTCATCAATGTTTGTATCATGTCACCGCCGCTGATTATTACGCGAGATCAGGTGGATGATCTTGTGGCTGCTTTGCACCAGGCCCTTGATTTGACACAGAACGCGCTGCAAGAGACCATTTAGTCGCTAAGCTCCAGCGAATATTTGTAGAACTCGGTTTCCTTTTGGTAGCCCAGGTTTTCATAAAGCGATTGCGCCTGATGGTTATCGATCGCTGTTTCAAGATCGATCCGACAGGCCTTGGCCTTGCGAGACGCTTTTTCGGCGGCATGCATTAATGCACGCGCAACGCCGCGTTGGCGGGCGTGCTCGTCAATGTAAAGGTCATAAAGCGTCATCAGTGGCGCGGCTGCGACAGAACACCAACCGGGATAAAGCTGCGTAAAACCCAGTGGCTGATTATCTTTGTCCAGCGCAAGTAGGATAACCGAGCGCTGCTTGCGGATATTGTTGCCAATGAATCTCCGAGCTAGCTTGGGGTTCGCAGGTTCGTCATAAAACTGCCGGTATAGGTCAAATAACCGCGCTATGTCTGCGAGATGCTCTTCACCGGCGGTGACGATACGCAGCGACTTATCTACAGTCGATAGCGGCTCTCCTCGGGTGGTAACGGTGCTTGGGGTTTCAAACGCCCAGGGAAACACGCTGGACAGGAATGAAAGATACAAGTACTGGGATTGCTCCCTGTCGTAACTCTCTCCGGCGAACAGCATCTCTTGCCATATCTCATCGACCAGTCCTTGTACGGCGTTGGCCATGGCCAACGCGTTCATTTGCTGTTCCTTGTTACCGTCGCGAATGATTTCACGGCAGAGCTGGTGGGTTAGGTTGAGAATTTTCTGATCCTGAGCACCACAGATGCGCTGATAATCTTTGCGGCTGCGCGCTTCAGCGGAAAACGCGTACCAAACCGCCATTTTTTGGGGTTCCGTTACGTTTAAGTTAAGTGACGCCTCCATTAGGGCAAGCAGTTTTTCGGCGGGCGAACCGGGGGACTGAGCAATGGCCGAATCGATGCCTTGCTCAAACTCCTGCGCCACAAAGTTCAGGGTCTCCAGCAACAGGGACTCTTTGCTATCAAAGTGAAAGTTTACCGACCCCGCGCTGAGTCCCGCTTCTTTAGCGATCTTGGCCAGCGTTAAACCCGACATTCCGTGTTCGTAGATGGCGCTCATTGTTGCTTCAATCAGCAGTCGGCGGCGTTCTAGTTGAATGGTCTTGTTAGCCGCTTTTTTCTTCTCGCTCATAGGCCCGAAAATCTCTGTTGATACTGCTGGGTTAGGCTTGGACTGGCGTGTCTTAGATGGCATTATATAGACATACAAAAAATTAAACAGATGTATAGGTGAGCGATGCCAATGTTCGTTGGGTGATCGCACAGTGAATGATTTCAGGAAAGTTTTATGAGTGAATCTCCGAGTAAATCCAGCTTCACGCTGATTGTGTCCTGTCCGGATAAGGTAGGCATTGTCGCTGCCATCTCCCAGTTTATCGCTGAACGCGGCGGCTCCCTGATTGAGTCAAATCAGCATACGGATGTAGAGCAGGGTTGGTTTTACTTACGCAATGTTATCGACGGCCCGTCATTGTCTGTGGATGAAGATCGTTTTCGGGAAGAGTTTGCACCACTGGCCGAAAGTTTCTCTATGGATTGGTATCTTAAAAACAACGCCGTGCCTCAGCGTGTCGTTATTATGGCGAGTCATTCATCACATTGCTTGGCAGATTTGCTACATCGCTGGAAGAGCGATGAGCTCAACTGCATTATCCCCTGCGTTATTTCCAACCACGAAAATCTGCGCAGTATGGTTGAGTGGCACGGTATTCCATTTCATTACGTGCCGGTTCCTAAAGAGGATAAATCGGAAGCCTTTGCGAAAACCGCCGATATTATTGAACGACATCAGGCGGACACCATTGTTCTTGCCCGTTACATGCAAATTATTCCGCCATCGATTTGTGCCTCTTACTCCGGGCGTCTTATTAATATTCATCACAGCTTTCTGCCATCATTCATTGGCGCCAACCCCTACCAGAAAGCCTATGATCGTGGTGTGAAGTTGATTGGCGCGACCTGCCATTATGTAACGGAAGACTTGGACGAAGGGCCGATTATTGAACAGGATGTTATCCGGGTGAGTCACAGCAGCGACAAAGAAGATATGGTGCGACTGGGGCGAGATGTAGAGCGATCAGCACTGTCTCGTGGGCTGCGCTACCATCTGGAAGACAGAGTTATTGTTAGAGGCAATAAAACCGTGGTGTTTACCCCATGAGCTATAAACTGCCTGGAACAGAGAGCAAGACACTGCTGGAAAGAGGTTTACCGCACCTGCGTGACGGCATTAGCTACCAGCGTCTTGCTAAAAGTAGTACTGCCAAAGGTTACAGCGCACCCGCTCAAATGATTGTGGGTCGGGCCGAGGGCGATTTTGTCTGGGATGTTGATAACAACCAATACATAGACTTACAGAATGGCTGGGCGACAAACCCCCTTGGAAACTGTCATCCCGAAATTATTGAGGCGGTGCACCAGGCACACTTGAAATACGGCTTCCAGTGGGAGCACCCGCTACGCATTCCTGCCGCAGAGAAGATCGCTTCGTTAATGCCACAGGGAGCGCTGCCCAGATTCAGCTTCGAAGTCTCTGGAACCGAGGCTGCAGAATCCGCCATCCATCTGGCCCTGTGCCACACCGGTCGGCGCTATATCATCAGCTTTACCTCGTGTTTTCACGGAGAGGGGTTGGGCACCAAGATGGTTAGCGCCTACGACAGTAGTAAAAATCTGTACATGGAAGCCTGGGCTGGCGGCGTACTCAAGGCGCCATACCCGTATTCAGACAATATTCCAGCGGGCATGACGCAGGATCAGTATGTTGAGTACTGCCTGTGGTATTTGGAAACTCACCTGACGGAGTATATTGTTCCCGCTGAAAATATTGCTGGAATTATTGTCGAACCTGGGCTCGCTGAAGGCGGCAACTGGATTCCCACCATCGAGTTTATTCAGGGTATACGTCGAATTTGCGACAAATACGACTGGGTCATGATTGCCGATGAAGTGCTGACCGGCCTGGGGCGCACCGGGACCATGTGGTCAATCGATCAATATGACGTGGTGCCCGATATTTTAGTGGCGGGAAAAAATCTCTCGGGGGGTATTGAGCCCTGCGCTGGCGTTGCGGCCCGTGACGAAATTCTGGGTGATAACCCTCGCGCATCTGCGGGTTCTACTTTTGCGGGCACCCCGGCTGGCTGTGCCGCTGCTCTAAAGACGATTGAAATTTACGAGCGCGACAACATTCTGGCGCACGCCGCTATGCTGGGTGATCTGGCAGTACAAAGAATGTCGGATTGGGAAGCGCGCTACGAAATCGTGGCCCAGATTCGAACTCATGGCTTGTTGATGGGCGTCGCGTTTAGAGATCCTAAGGGTGACAGCGAAGATTACTACGTGGCTCGTTCTGTGCGTGATGCGATGTTGCGAAAAGGTGTGTGGGCCATCTGTGATAACGAGCCTCAAGTGCGTATGTATCCGGCGCTTAATATGTCTCCTGAGGTGTTAGCCGAGGCGCTGGATCGGATGGAGGAGGCCATTGCGCAGGTGGAGCGTGAGGGTATCAGCATTGGCGATTATCCTCCCATGCCCAGTGGTAACGTGGGCTTTTAACCGGCTGAAAGTGGTCTATCCTAATACGGTGTGCTTTGGAGAGTCTGCCGATGGATCTACCCCGTGTTACCCGAGTTTACGAAAATCACCATCTAGATAGCCCGCGCTGGCAGCAATTTGAGTCGCGTCCAGGCGACATTGTGATTACCACGGCCTACAAGTCAGGAACGACCTGGATGCAGACGATCGTCGCAAATCTGCTGTTTCAGGACAGTGAGATTCCCGGGCCAATTATGGATATTTCGCCCTGGATCGATATGCGCCCCAGTGACTTTGATGGGATCAAGCAGCTCACTGCTGCCCAGAAACATCGGCGTTTTCTGAAGACACATTTATCGCTAGACGGCATTCCCTTCAAGCCTGAACTGTCCTACGTATATGTGGGGCGCGACCTGCGCGATGTGTTTATGTCTATGTGGAACCACTACGGTAATCACAGTGATATTTTCTTCGAGGCCATCAATAACTCGGACAGCCTGGTCGGAGATCCATTGCCCAGATGTCCCGGCGATATCAAGGACTACTGGCGACAATGGGCGACCGAGGGTTCCTTTGAATGGGAGTCTGATGGCTACCCTCACTGGTCGGCGGCACACCATGCACAGAGCTGGTGGGATTATCGTCACTTGCCCAATTTGTTGTTTGTGCACCACCAGGACTTGCTGGATAACCCCGTCGGTGAGATTGGTCGCATCGCTGAATTTTTGGCCATAGAGACTAGCCCGACTAATCTGGAAAAAATTGTTGAAGCGGTTAGCTTTAAGACGATGAAGGCTAACTCAGAGAGCGTTATTGGGGGTGCTGAGGTATTTTGGAATGGAGGTGGCAAGCGCTTTCTGAACAAGGGTACGAACGGCCGTTGGCGCGATGTACTTGATGAAAATGACCTTAAGCTTTACGAAGCACTTAAGCAGCGCAGCTTGAGTGAGTCTTGCGCCGACTGGCTAGAGCAGGGTAGAGCAGCCTGTCCTGATTTCAGTTGATATTAATTTATCTTAGTCGCTAGCCGTTAAACGCCGCTCAGCAATCGGGCGGCGGGGTTTGTTTGGCACGTTCCGGAGCCCAGAACGGTTGTGTTACTCGAGTGCACTTTGCCAGCTTCCTCACCCAGCGAAGTTCTTTCTGGTGATAGATTTCCGCCCATATCGGCCCGTTGAGGTGTTTGCCTTCAATTAAGCCATAGGCAATGTTGGCTTTTACCACTGGCGACCACATGGCTGAGGTCACATAGCCGATTTCTTTTTTGCAGGCTTTATCGGCGTACAAAATACTGTTTTCAGCAGGCTTGTTGCCTTCAATATCCAGTTTGATCAAACGCCTGTGCTTGCCTTCCGCTTTTTCTTTTTCCAGCGCTGCTCTGCCGCTGAAATGGCCCTTCTTGAAGTTCACGATCCAACCCAGTGCCAGTTCCAGTGGGGAGTGATCGTGGCCCCGGTCTACGGTGTGAAGGGATCCATGAAAATCGACATCGGGTGCGAGGAAACCGGCTTCTATGCGCGCCATTTCCAGAGAGTCCTCTCCCAGAGGTTGAATGCCATAGACTTGACCGATACTGAAAAGTTTGTCCCACAGCAACTCTGCATCCGCAGGGTCAATCCATAACTCATAGCCCAGATCACCGGTATAGCCTGTGCGCGAAATGGTGATTTCGCCTGAGCCAAATGGGAAGCGCGCGATGCTGAAGGGCTTGTGATTCTCAATGCCGGCGAATCCCATGGCTTTCAGCAGGCCGCAGGATGTCGGCCCCTGTAATGCCAGAGAGGCCAGGTCTTCACTGATGTCGGTGATCTCCAGATTGGGAAATCCCACCGCGCTTAATTGCAGCCAATCAAAATTGGGGTCGGCAGCGCACAGCCAGAAGTCATCTTCGGCGACACGAAACAGCGTTCCGTCATCGACCAGTTTGCCTGCATCGGTGCACCAAATATTATAGGCTACGGTATCGACAGCTTGTGCAGTCACATCACGCGTCACCATGCGATTGAGCATGGCTTGAGCATCCGGACCCTTAATGCGGTATTTGCGCATGGGCGATACGTCGAATACGCCGCAGGTATTGCGGGTGGAAAAATACTCTAAATGCGCATCAGCGTAGTACTGCGCAGAGGCGTAGCCATTCCAGACCGACCATTGCTGATTAATGTTTCGTGCCGATGTTCGACTGTGGAACGGCGAATAAATCACGCCCTCGTGAACGTGATCGATCGTATCGGCAGACTGCAGCGCGGCTTGCATAGGCATGTTAGCGATCCTCCAAAATGGCGCGGGCGGCATTGGCCCCGCAGGTGCCCATTAAACCGCCACCGGGATGTGCTCCGGCACCGCACAGGTGAAAGCCCGGTACGGGGGTTTTATATTGTGATGCACCATAAGTGGGACGATTCATCCACCAGGTATCGATGGCAAATTCTGCGTGGTGCCAGTGACCGCCGGCCAGATTAAACTGTTGCTCCAAATCTGCGGGGGTTAACAGTTCCGCGGAGTTGATCTGGCTTTCGATCTCGGGCGCATATTGGGAAAGGGTTTTAATGGCGTTTGCCAAGAATTGCTCGCGATGTTCGCTCCAGCCTCCATTTACTCCATAGGGCGCGTACTGAACGTTAGCCGACAATACGTGCTTGCCCTCAGGCGCAAGGCTAGTATCAGCAAGTGACGGTATGATCACTTCCATGGGAAGTTCGCTGGCATAGCCGCCGTACTTAGCCTCGTCAAAAGCGCATTCAATGGTTTTCATGGACGGCGTTAGCATCAGGCGTCCCATAGGGTTATCGAGGCCCGTAAATTCAGGTAACCCCTCCAGCGCAAGGTGAAGTTTGGCGACATAGCCTTCGTTACGCAGACGATTAATTCGGTGGGTAAATTGCACATCCAGGTGTTGAGCGCCAAGTAGTTTGAGAAAGCTGGTCTTGGGGTCTACGTTGGAGATAACGGTAGTCGCATCAATGTGTTCGCCATTTGCTAATTGCACGCCGCTGACCTTCATATCGCTGATCCGTACTTTTTCTACGGGCGTTGCACAGCGAATTTCTGCGCCGAAGTTTTTTGCTGAGGCGGCGAGCGCATCTGTGAAGCAGCCTGCGCCGCCCGCTGGAAGCGGAAGACCGCCGGTCAGGTCACCGCTCATGCGCAGCAAAAGTGCGAGCACGGCGTTGTTAGGCGAGCGTGGCGCAAGCTTGCTGCCGACATTGCAGTCCCAACTTAGCGCTGCTTTTAATGCGTCGTCTTCGAAGAACTCATCCATCAGATCCTGGGCGGGTAGGGCAATCATGCGCATCATCTCGCGCATATCATCTTTGCCCAGGCGGCGCAGGTTCCAGCCAAATTTACCCAGGGTTGCCAGGTCGCCCATGTCGCCATCGGCGATCATTGGCGGACGCTTTTGCCAAAAGGGGTTGATGGCCTCGGCAAACTTGCCAAGCAGACGCTGGTATTCGCCGTAGGCAGTGCTGTCTGCTGCGCTAGCACCACTGAGTGCGCTTTTGGTGATGGATATCGGCGCCTTGCCGGGTGCCATTGCGATGGTCGGCAGATCATCCATGGCAAGCTTGAACCCGTGCTTTTCAAGGCTTAAATCTGCCACTAATGCGCGATTCAGCTGAGGCAGCGTTTGCGCGACCGACGCGTGAAAGCCAGGTGCAAATTCACGGGTGGCTGCCAGGCCGCCGACCTGATCATTGGCTTCCAACACCAACACTTTGCGACCGGCCTTAGCCAGGTAGGCTGCGCAGGCGAGGCCGTTGTGCCCCGCGCCAATTATCACTATGTCGTAATTACTCATCGACATCGTCCTCCGGTACGACATTCGGACGCTTCAAGTCCATCAGGATCTCTCGGGCTGAATTAGCGCCACAGGCAGACGAAACGCCGCCGCCAGGGTGCGTGCCGGAGCCACACATATACATGCCCTTCACCGGTCCTCGATACTGCGAGTAGCCTGGGAAAGGTCGGTTAAACATCAGTTGGTCGATTGTCAGCTCGCCCTGGAATATATTGCCCTCGGTCAGTCCGATCTCGTTTTCAATTTCATAGGGCGTTCGGACCTCCATGTGGGCGATGTGATCGCGGAAGTTGGGCGAGTAGTTACAGATCTGATCGATCACTGTTTTACCAAAGGCATCACGCTTCTCTGGTGTCCAGCCGCCTTCCACATCCGCCGGGCAGTATTGAATAAAGCAGGAGACGAAATAGTGCCCTGGGCTTGCCAGCGTTGGATCCCACACTGAAGACTGGGTCATCTCGATGAAGGGGTCATCAGACCAGCGGCCGTGTTTCCAGTCGTCGTAAGCCCGTTCCATTCTTTCCATGGAGTCGAGAAACTGGAAAGAGCCGTTGCGCAGTTTGTGGCCAGCTGGAAGTGACGGGAAGTCGGGTTTACCGGTCAGGGCGATGTTGACCTTGCCGGAGGAACCACGAATTTTAAAGTTCTCTGCTTTTTTACGCAGGTCTGAAGGTATATCGCCCGCGTCCATGATGTTGGTGAACGTGCGTTTGGGGTCAAGGTTGGAAACCACGATATCAGCGTGAAGGGCTCTACCATCTTCCAGGGCGACACCCTTTGCGCTGCCATTCTTCACGATGATCTGAGCCACCGGGGCTTCGGTGAGGATCTCTCCTCCGTGTTCCTTTAATGCGCCGGCAAGCGCATTTGAAATCGCGCCCATGCCGCCCCGTGCCAGGCCCCAGGCACCCACGGCGCCGTCAACGTCTCCCATCACGTGGTGCAGTAAGACGTAGGCAGTGCCCGGCGAATACACACCGAGGGCGGTGCCGATGATACTGCTGGTGGAATACAGCGCTTTGACCAGATCATTCTCAAAATACTCGTCAAGGAAGTCGCCGGCGCTCATGGTCATGAAGCGCATAAACTCGTAAACCTGCTCCTCCCCCATGCCGGCGAACTTCTTCGCCATGAACATCATCTCTCCCAGATCACGGGGTTTGAAAGACGTGGGGTCTGCAGGCGTTCGCAACAAAAAATGCCGGATGAGCTTGGCGTAGCGCATCAGGTCGGTTTCATAACGGTGGATAGCATCAGCGTCGCGCAGGGAGTGCCGTTTGATCTCACGGTACTGCATGTCGTGATCGCCGTACTCAGCGATGTAATTGCCATCGAGACTGAAGTTGGTGGTGCCGGAGTAGGGCACGATCATCAGGCCGTGCTTGGTCAGATTCAGGTCGCGGTGGATCGACTGTCGAAGCAAGCTGCAAACGTAGGAGCAGTTGGAGTACAGCCACCCTTCGTGCAGTTCGCGGCTGACAGCCGCTCCGCCAATATAGTCGTTTTTCTCGACGACCAATACGTCCAGACCAGACTTGGCCAGATAGGCAGCATTGGTAAGGCCATTGTGGCCAGCACCAATGACAATGGCATCGTATTTGGATTTCATAGAGTGGGGCACCGCCTCATGGAACGCATAGCCAAATAATAGGATGTTGTCTGTGGCTTCGACAGAGCCCATAGGGGACAATAGGGGAATAATAAAGGACAGTAATAAGGCCGAATATGACCCTTAAGGATCATCGCAGTTACCACGGACAACAGCTGCTGAATAACTACGAGCTGCGCCTGATGGCGCAGCTGTTGGAACGCGAGCAGGGCATTGGTATCGGCACGATCGTCGAAGGCACAGGTATTGCTGAGCGTTTGCTGCGCGAAAGTGCCCAGCTGCTAACGCCTGAGCAGGAATTGCTGCTCTACACTCGAATAGCCCAGCGCAATAAGGATCCATTTCTGGGCGTACGCGTGGGTGAACGTATTAACCTGCCGAACTATGGCGTGTTAGCCAGTGCGATGATGGCCTCCTATAACTTGAGCGAAGCCCTGGCGCTTCTCGCTGAATTTGCACCCTTAGTGAGTTGGGCGTCGCACAGTCAATTGACGACGGAGCGCTACGCCGATGAGGAATGCGCCTGCCTGACAATCATCCCAACGGCGACAGACCCTGCTGCGGCAGCACTTGAAATAGACAGTACCTTTGCTTCGATTCAAGTCGTGTTTAATGAGCTTAGCACCGAACCCGTGCCGTTTGCGTTGCTGGACATGACACGTGGCAGTTCATCTGAGCGACTGAGCCATCACCGCCGTTTGTTTGGCTGTGCGTTGCGCACTGAGCGTAAAAGAAACGCGCTGTTAATCGCCCATTCAGTGCTCAATAAGCCTTTGCCTCATCCCCAGCCCGAGCACCAGGCTTTGTTCAGAGACCTCTGTCGGCAAAGTACAGCAATGTTAACTGAAAAGCGTGGCTTGGTAGCAGCGGTGCGCAATAGATTGCTGGCGGAAGAGGGTGCTGTACCTTCGTTGGAGCAGATCGCAACACAGTTTGACATCAGCGCCAGAACGTTGCGCCGGCAGTTAAGGGCTGCAGGTGTTACGTATCAAGCGTTGTTGGATGAATCTCGCTATCAAGAGTCGAAGCGCTACCTGGCATCTACAGAGATGACGGTGGCGGTGATAGGCCGGCGTCTTGGCTACGCGGATGCTCGAAGTTTTCGAACGGCGTTCAGGCGTTGGTCGGGCCAGACGCCGATGGAATACCGCGCGGCGCAATCCTGATGTGCCTGATTGGGAGTGCTATTGGTACTGAGCCGCGGTAATAAATTGCCCAAACGCCTCGCACCAAATGATCACTGAGTTGTAGTCGGCGGGATCGATGCCTTCGGGAATGGTGACGACGAAATTCTCGAAGGTTTTGACCGGACCTACCTGAACCATTTTGGCTTTAAGGTCAGAAAAATCTGCCTCTGTTTCAACAAACTGTGGTGAAAAATAGAGCCTATAGTCCGGTCCAGGTGCTATCTCTCCGACCAGCGTGACTTCCTTATCAGAAACCGACACCTCGCCCTCTCCCCAATGCAGGAAATCGCTGTCGCCGAGATCTCGGCGAAACTGCCCCCGATAAGAGGAAAGGTTTTGTAGTTCGACAACTTCAGCTGCCGAGGGTGCTTCGGGTGCCATCAGTATTGGCAGGGCGTAAATGCCAAGCGCAAAACCCGCAGCTGCAAACAGGGTGTGTGATAGTAAGAGAACCAGGGCCTTTGGCATTTCAATCGCCTTCATGGAAGTCAGTTTTTATGATGGAAACTATAGCATTGGCGTCATCGAAAATGGCGCTGCTTTTTTATTGGGCGTCTCATGGGCCTGTAAGGCGGCGTTATTACATTGAACTCGATTGTTTATGAGAACGATTGAAACCGTACTTAGAATTCTAGCGTCGAACCCGCATTATCAAGGCATAGGTTAAAGCCGTTGTCTTTTGTGGCTTCCGTGGCTTCGACCATTCCCACTAACGCGCGGCAGGTTATAGAGAAAGGGTATAGAGAAATGGATTGGTTGATGTCAGCTGACGTATACGAAACTATATTGATAGCGAGTTTTGTTTACGCCGCAGCAATTTTGGTCGGTGCCTTTGTTGCGAAAGCGCCCTATGGGAAACTGGGTTCTGAACGCAGTGGGATAAACCTTTCACCTCGCTTGGGCTGGTTCCTGATGGAGTTGCCAGCCACACTCAGTTTCCTATGGTTTTATCTGCATGGTCAGAACGCGGGTGAATGGGTCCCAATGATCTTCCTGGGGGTGTGGCTGGTTCACTATGGAAACAGGGGTTTTATCTTTCCATTGTTGATGCGGGTTGCACGGGGAACCAAGGGCACATTCTCGTTAATCGTTGTGGTCTCCGGATGGCTGGTGACAACACTGCATGGCTACCTGAATGCGGTGTTTATTTCACACCTGAGTACACATATGACAGTCGATTGGCTGTCTGATCCCAGATTCATTATTGGTATGGCTATTTACGTTTTCGGATTCTTGCTAAATATCCAGTCTGATTCAATTATTCGTCGCTTGAGGAGCAAGGCAGAGATAGAGAGTGGCGAGAAAGTGTATAGGATTCCGCAAGGCGGCTTGTTCAAGTACGTCACCAATCCAAGCTATTTCAGTGAACTTTTGTCGTTTACAGGTTTCGCTATTGCCACCTGGTCTTTAGGGGCTGTATTTGTGTTGGTGGTTAGTGCCGCCAACTTAATACCAAGAGCATTTCAGGTCGACCGCTGGTATCGAGATAAATTCCCTGATTACCCCAAGGACCGTAAGGTGCTTGTTCCATTTCTGATTTAGGGTTTATGGGCGGGCTCTCGCCTGATCGCAAAGCCTGGTTTGGGCGATCGCCAAGTGTCCGGCAATGAATTTTCCTGCCCAGTTTCAGGGAATCTCGGCTAAGCTTGTGCTCTGGAACAAAGACGGAGCGATGTTAACAAGTGGACGAGCTGAATCTCCTGGTCGACGTTGAAAAAATAAGAAAGCTCAAGGCCAAATACTTCCGATCCATGGATTCGAAGGATTGGCAGGGCCTATCCAGTTGCTTTACGCAAGACCTGGTCGCTGATTTTCGCAACGGCCCGGGAATGCTGGCTGAAGGTAGAGATAATTACATCCAGCAGATCTCTGAAATATTAAAAGAAGCGACGACTATCCATCATGGACACATGCCCGAGATCGATGTTTTGAGTGCAACGACGGCAACGGGCGTGTGGTCAATGGAGGATATTGTCACCTTGCCTGATGTTTCCCTGCAGGGTTGGGGGCACTACCATGACCACTATCGAAAAGAAGGTGGCGAGTGGAAGATAGCAAGTACAAAGCTCACTAGAATACGCTTGCTGGTTAATGGGGAAGAACAGAATGTGTAGCAAGTTTTTGACGTTGTTTTGTCAACTGCAGTCAAAACAATGCCCAACGAGTGCTAGTGGCTTTAGAGAGAGCGAATGAGCCTTCAAAAGCACTTACAAATGTTGCTCTATAGCTTTCTTACCTGGCTGAGTTTCTATTTATTGGGTTTGCCAGATTATTATCAACAGTGGCCGACATGGTCAAAGTTGATTCTTGTTCCTTTAGTGACTGCGCTGTATTTCCCGGTAACTCGATACACATTAACCCGTTTGTGGTCTGATCAGCGGCACCTGACGAATTCGCGCTGGCTGGCGCTTTACCTGACACTGCCATTATTTATCTATGACTACCTCTTGCTCGCCGTTTACAAAGACCTGGGAATCTACTTCGTCATCCCATATTGGTATCTCACGTTTTTCTATTTCTCATTTTGGATTCAGTTTCCGTACATCGGACGCAAAATGGAGGCTGAAGGCGTTGGAAGCACTTAGCCTCAGGGGCGGGGGTTATACCGCCCCGCGCTGCCACTGAGTGCGCACCCATTGTTGAAAGGCGAACACTTCATATTCCTCAGCCATTAGGGAGCCGCCCTGATAGCGAATACTGCGTAGGCCACGTTGATTCAGCTCTGAGGCCATTCCATCCTGCTCCAACACGGTCTTAGCAAAGGCGGCAACCTCAGCGGGATCAAAGTCATCCCTGGCAAGCGTTTCGGGTCGAAAAAGCCACTCAGACTCCACCAGTGTTTGCTCCGCACTCAGCGGGAAAAGTCGAACGATGCGCATGTGATCCACGTGTCCAACCAGGAACATGGTTGGCCAGAGTGTTTCGTAGGTATGCCCGCGCTCAATGTCAGCCTCGGAGAGCTCGGGGAAAGTAATATCGATAGCCCTGCCATCAGCCGTCCAGCTCTGCGCGTCGGGCGCTAATCCCGCCTTAAAGCGAGGATCTTCGCTGCTGCTATTTTCCACCCAGTTAGGGTCGTCTTTTGTTTCCATGAGCGCGCGCTTATAGAGCGGCACTAATCGGCTGAGCTCGGGATGAACGCCGGGGCAGTGCAGGCACTCGCTGAAGTTCTCCCAGAAAATTTTCCAGTTACAGTTAATTTTCTTACTGAAACGATGACCCACACGGAGTTCTTCAATGGGCCAGTTTTTCTGGGCCAGACCATTCCCGTCCATCACCTTCTCAATATCGGGCGCGTGAGTCTTGTCGAGGTTGATAAAAATGAAGCCGCGCCAATTTTGCACGGCAACACAAAACAATGACTGGGAACTAGGGTCAAAGTTGGGCTGAACAAATTTGCTGGGTGTTCGTTTAAGGTCTCCTTGTAAGCTGTAGGTCCACGCATGGTAGGGGCAGGTAATAGATTTGCCACGCAATTGGCCGCAGGGCTCGGTGAGTAGGACTGAACCGCGGTGCCTGCAGGTGTTGTGATAGGCCTGCAACTGCCCGTGCTCGTCGCGCATAACAATTACTTCCTGATTGCCGACTTTCTGCACCTGATAACTACCCGAGTCTGGCAGATCTTCAGAGCGACAAACATACACCCACTGTCGATACCAAATAGTGTCGAGATCGCGCTGAAATGCGTCTTCAGTCAGATAACACTGGGCAGGCAGAGTGGGTTCAGAGTGGGTTAGGCCGTTGTAGCCCTCGTCATACGCTTGTGTGTTCATTGCTGGTTACCTGAGGATTGTCGGCGTTGGCGAAAATTAGCTTATGAGCCGAGTCTGATCAAGTACGTTCGCTCCATTGTCTTGCAAAGTCCCGGCGTATAGGCGCGGTGGTTGGATAGCTTTGGGGCAGATAACCTGCATTTAATCCTTATTAAACAGGCAGAAAGCTTTGAATCGCTACGACTCAATCATCGTAGGCGCCGGCCATAATGGTCTCGTTTGCGCCGCATACCTGGCAAAGGCGGGTCAGAAGGTCCTTGTGTTGGAGGCATCGGCCCAGGCGGGTGGTTTAGCGGCTGTTCGTGAGTTCCATCCCGGCTTTAAGTCATCGGTAGCCCACACGATTAGCTCATTCTCCAGTAAGGTGATTGAAGATTTACAACTTCAGTCTCACGGACTGAATCTTTCTGGCCCGACACTGGATACAGTGGGCTTGGGGCTTGATGGGCAACACGTGACTATAGGGGATGAAACGGTCAGTGGGGTGAGCGCGCAAGACGCGCAAAGCTATGCCGACTTGCGGCGTCAGCTGAAGCGCTTTGCGAAGGCGTTGGCTCCATTCTGGATGAAGACCATGCCGCGGATTGGTAACAATAGCGCGGGTGAGCTTATGACATTCGCCCAGCTGGGCTTGAAGTTGCGCCTGCTGGGAAAAGAGGACCTTTTGGAATTCATGCGCATGGCGACATTGCCCATGCGCGATTTAATGGATGAAAATTTCGACAACCCGTTGCTCAAGGCTTCTTTGAGCTGGGATGGCCTTGCAGGATCCAGATTGGCTCCCCGGTCTCCGAACAGCCCAGTATTTGCGCTGCTCTTTAAAATGTTTGAGACATCAGGGGGCTTACACAGGATTCCCTCCGGCGGCATTCGCAGTCTGGTGAGCTCCCTTGTCCCCGCGGCTACTGCGGCGGGTGCAGAGTTGCGCCTGAATGCGCCGGTACAGCGAATTACAGTATTGGGCGACGAAAGCGGTCTGCGCGCCACTGGCGTTGAGCTTGCAGATGGTGAAATCATCGAGGCGAGCCGCGTGATTTCTTGCGCTGACCCCAAGCGTACCTTCCTCAAACTGCTTGGGGGTGCCAATCTAGAGATCGAATTTGCTAACCGCATTAAGAGATTGCGCACAGAGGGCCTGGTCGCCAAGTTACACCTGGCTCTGAGCGATGAACCGAAATTCACAAACCTGGAGAGAGCGGACAAACGGTTAATCATTGCGCCGACTATGGACTGTATTGAGTTTGCGTTTGACGATGCCAAATACGGTGGTTGCCCCGAGATGCCGGTCATGGAGTTGATGTTGCCCTCTATCCAGGATGCGAGCGTGGCGCCCGCGGGCCAGCATGTGCTTTCGGCGAATGTGATGTATGTGCCTGCGAACTTAAAGGGAGGTTGGACCGACGATGCAAAAAGCCAGTTGCTGCAAGGCCTGATTGCACTGTTGGAAAAATACGCGCCAGGAATTGCTGACCAGGTGATTCATGCAGAGCTACTCACGCCACACGATTTGGAGCAAACCCATCACGTGACTGGCGGTCATTGGCATCATACCGAGTTCGCAGTTGATCAACTGTTAATGATGCGTCCAACCTACGAAGCTGCTCAATATGGTACGCCTGTGCCGGGTTTGTATCTCTGCGGCGCTGGTAGTCATCCCGGTGGGGGGCTAGTGGGTGCTCCCGGGCATAACGCTGCCCGGGAGATTCTGAAATGAAGAAGTACGATGCAATTATTATCGGCGCTGGGCACAACGGCCTGACGAACGCAGCCTATCTCGCCAGAGCAGGTTTGGACGTTTTGGTGGTTGAGAAGAACGACTATATCGGCGGCGCAGCGGTAACGCGAGAGATGCACGACGGATGGTTTTATTCCAGTTGTTCCTATGTCTGCAGCATGATGCGTCAAGCTATTCACCGGGACCTGGACCTATCGCGGCACGGTTTATTGCTAGTGCCTTATCTGGGTACCGTTAATTTCGGTGATGGTGGCCAGAGACTGATCGATTATCACGATGAGGGAGCGGCCTACAACGAACTGCGTCGCCACTCGCCGCACGATGCCGATGCCATGTCTCGCTTCCAGGCGGATCTGGGTCGGTACGCGCAGTTGATTCGCAAGACATTACTGCGCACGCCGCCAGATCCCACATCTTTTAAACCCAGGGATATCAAAGAGCTGTTGTTCCTGGCCAAAGAATTTTGGTCGCTGGGAGAGAAAGAGCTTTACGAGTACGTGCGCTTTTTCACCATGAGCGCTGCGGAATTTTTGGAAGATTACTTCGAGAACGATCTTATTAAGGCCGCGATGGCGAGCCCGGGAATCATTGGTACTGCACTGGGTGTGTATTCGCCCGGGTCTGCTTACATCCTGCTGCACCATGTCATGGGTGATGTAGATGGTAGCGTAGGGGCTTGGGGACTGGCCCGCGGGGGCATGGGGGCAATTTCAAACGCTCTTTGCAGCGCCATGCAGGCAGCCGGTGGTGAAGTGCGCACCGGAGCAGGCGTCGAACAGATTATCGTAAAGGATGGAAAAGCCTGCGGTGTTGCGCTGGAATCCGGAGAAGAGCTATACGCCAATATTATTGTGTCCAACCTGGATGCCAAGCGCACGTTTACCAAAGTGGTTGACCGCAAAGATTTACCTCCGGGGATTTACGAGAAGGCGAACAACTTCAAGATCAGGGGCTCCTCTGGCAAGGTGAATATCGCTCTGTCAGGGATGCCCACGTTTACCGGCGTGCCAGACAACCGATACATCAACAGGGGAGGTCAGGGCTTCTCGGGTTCGTTGGAAACCATGGAGCGCGCTTACGATTGTTGGAAACGGGGCCGCTGGTCTGACGATCCCTTTGTTGAATCTGTTATTCCCTCGGCCTGGGACCCTACCGTTGCACCTCCCGGTAAGCATTGGATGTCTAACTTCGTGCAGTACTGTCCGCCGGAATTGGCAGATGGTCCCTGGACGCCTGAGAAGCGAGATGCTTTTGGGCAAAGCGTGGTCGATAAGATTGCCCGCTATAGCCCGGATTTCAAAGACCTGATCGTGCATATGGAAGTACGCACTCCCCACGAAATTGAAAACGAGGTCGGCCTCACTGAAGGCAATATTTTCCAGGGTGAGCTGACGATCGACCAATTGCTTTTTAATAGACCTTTCCCGGGCTACGGCCAGTATCGAATGCCAGTGAAAAATATGTACATGTGTGGCTCATCAACGCACCCGGGCGGTGGTGTTTCTTCGGCCTGTGGTGCCAATGCCGCCCGTGAGATTTTGCTGGATCTAAAACGCCCCAATACCGTTCCTGATGATGATTGTTACGACGAGTAGATTATGAATACAGAAGATCGTTTTGCCGGTGAGCGGCTCAGGGAGTCACCTTTTCATCCGCGTCAGTCCGAGCTGAATTTGCGCGAGGCCTGGTCGTCCTGGAATGGCTATAAGTTCGCAGACTATTACTACGATGCAGAGTATGAGTATTTTTGTATTCGTAATACCTGTGGCACCTATGACATTACGCCCATGCAAAAGTATGAAGTATCTGGTGCCGACGCAGAGGCCATGCTCAACCGCATGGTGACACGGGATGTGAGCAAACTGGGCGTCAACCGGGTGACCTATGTCTGTTGGTGCACGGACGAAGGCCGAATGGTCGATGACGGAACGATATTTCGGCTCGCCGAGGATCGCTTCATGTTGACTTGCGGTAGCCCGAGCGTGGCGTGGCTGCGCAAAAGTGTGGTTGGCTTTGATCAGGTTGTGGTGCGGGATATCACCGATGAAACCGCAGCGCTGTCGCTACAGGGACCCACCTCATGCACTGTGCTTCAACAGATGGGGCTGAAAGGTATTGAAACACTCAAACCGTTCGGCATTGCGCACTTTCCATTCCATGGCGATTCACTGATGGTGTCCAGAACAGGCTTTACCGGCGATCTGGGTTACGAGCTCTGGGTTAAGCCCGACCTTGCGCTGACGCTCTGGGATGAGTTGTATGGGGTTGGCGACAACTATGGCATCCACCCCTATGGTGAAACAGCCACCAACATGGCCAGGTTGGAAGCGGGTTTTATCATGCCCGATATGGAGTTTAACGAGGCCTTGAAAACGATTCATTTCGAACACGATCACACACCTTTTGAGTTAAGCCTGGGGTGGTTGGTGGATTTTAAAAAACCGCATTTCAATGGCCGCAGGGCACTGCTCGCCGAGAAACAAGGTGGCCCTCACTACACGCTGGTGAAACTGGACATCGAAGGCAACAAGGTGGCCGATGGCTCATGGCTCTATAGCGATAAAGCTTGCCGTAGAAAAATTGGCTATGTCACTTCTGCGATGTGGTCGCCAGCGGCCAAGGCCAATATCGCTCTGGCGATGGTAGAAACCAAATCATTGGGCGGAGCAGTCTGGGCGGAAATTTACTACGAAAAAGAACTTCGCTATTACGAAAAAGTAGCGCGCTGTGAGATTAAGGATAAGCCTTTCTGGGCGCCGGCACGGGCCCGGCAAACGCCGCCACCTGCCTGTTAAGCCATTTTTTATCCACTGACGGAGCTTATTCAGAGGCAGGGGTCCGTCACTAGTGAGTTCGAATGCGCTCTTAGCCTATACGCTAAGAATATGGCTCTAAAAATCAGCTGTGCCTTGCGGCTGGATAGCGGTCATTGGCCTTTTGTTTCCCAAGGTATGCGTTTGGAGAGCAGTTGATACAAGGTATTGTACTTTGTTCGTCGAGAGAGCTTGATCTGGATCAAATATTGGGGGAGTATGAGAAAAGGTGAAGGTTTTCAAGGGGCATGCTCGAGTTTGGTACCGAAATAGTCGGTAGAGCATACGAAAACACCAGAATTTAAATAATGAGAGAGATCAGAATCTATGTCGACGAAAGCGTATGGGGTCAATCTACCTAAGCATTTCTCAATGACGGTCATTGCTCGGTCTGTAGCTGCAGCGGTGGGTATGACGGGAGCATCCGTCGCCAGCGGTCAGGAAGAGAGCTTTGCACTGGAAGAGATTGTGGTAACCGCGCGGAAACGCACGGAGAGCACGCAGGATGTGCCCATGCACATTCTTTCGCTGAGCGGCGATCAAATGAAGAAGCAGGGTCTGGTGACCTTGGAAGATTTCAGTCGCTTTGTTCCTAGCTTGAGCGTATCCAGCACATCGCCTGGTCAAAACACGATTACGTTCCGCGGTGTGAGTGACGGCGGCGGTTTCCTGGTTGACCCAACAGCCGCGATCTATCTCGACGAACAGCCAATGACCATTACGTCGCAGGCACCCGACATCTACCCCGCTGACATTGCGCGAATTGAGGCCCTAGCCGGTCCGCAGTCGACGCTTTACGGGGCAAGCTCTCAGTCAGGCACCGTGCGTTACATCACCAACAAGCCCGATGCGTCAGAATTCAGTGCAGTGGTAGGTGCTGAGATAAACACCACCAAGGACGGCGAAGAAGGCTACGACATTGATGCCACCGTCAATATCCCCATCATTGAAGATAAATTGGCTATTCGCCTGACGGGCTTCAGTGCCACCGAAGGCGGCTACATCGATAACGTGTTGGGTACGACCGTCGTGGATGGCCCCAACCAATTTGGATCTGGCCTGGGCGGCAAAAAGACCAATGCCAATGCCGTAGATGACGACATTAATAGTGTTGATTGGCTGGGCGCTAGAGCGCAAGTTCGCTGGCTGATGAATGATAATTGGGTAGCCACCGTTGGTTTGAACTACCAAAAAATTGAAGCCAATGGTTGGAATGATTACGACGAGACAGTCGGTGATCTCGAGACCATCAAATTCAATAAAGAAACGCGCGACGACGAGTGGTATCAGCTTAGCCTTGTGATAGAAGGTGATTTGGGCTTTGCTCAGCTGGTGTCTGCCACTTCCTACTATGATCGTGAAATCTACTACGAAACGGATACGCAGTCTTACGCGGCCTACTTCCATTACAGTTTCGGTATATACGCTGGCTACCAGACCTATAACTTCGGCCTTGACCCTATAGGTGCCCAGTCGAATGACCAAAGTAACGAAGCGTTTACTCAGGAATTCCGTCTGAGTGGTTCCACCGACAAGATGCAATGGACGGCGGGCGTTTTCTATCAGGAAACTGACGAGCGCTGGGACTTTATATCCTACCTTGATGATTATCGTGATTCACCGGCCTTTGAAGCTTGGTCCTATTACTATCCTGGTATAGCGCCCACAGACGGTTGGTGGTTGTCTGTTCAAGAGAGTACTCGTACCGACATGGCCGTATTTGGTGAAGTCGATTACAACATTACTGAAAAACTGGCGGTGATTCTTGGCGGTCGCTGGTTTGATGTCGATATTGATCGTGATTACCAGGTATATCGGCCGCAGACACGACTAGAGCAAGACTTGGTGGCTGGCGGTGAAGACGATGGCTTTGTGCCGAAAGCGGGACTGCAATATAACTTCACCGATGATGTAATGGTTTATGGCCTTTACTCTGAAGGCTATCGCGTCGGTGGTGTTAACCGAGGGCGTGGCGATCCAACGCTGCCGTTCGAATATGACTCCGATACTCTCGAAAATATGGAGCTTGGTATCAAGTCCGTCTGGTGGGACGGCCGCTTCCAGGTTAATGCGACAGCCTACAATATGGAGTGGAAAGACGTTCAGCTAGAAGCAACCGATCCAAGCTTCGCCGTTGGCGAACCCTTCCAGGTGGTAGTGGCAAACCTAGGTGATGCTGAGGTACAGGGTATAGATCTGGATTTAAAGGCGGCGATCACCCAGCATTTCGAAATTGGTTTCAATATGACCTATCTCGATAAGGCTGAAGTTGAAGCGCCAGCAACTTATCCAGACGATCGCTTCCCCGGGGGAGAGGCTACGCTCGGACTTGAACCCGTGTCACAGTTACCTTTGTTCTCGGATAAGTCGTGGTCTGGCTATGCTGAATATGACTGGGAATTGGGCATGTTCGGCGGCTCTGACCTGTACATCAGGCTGCAGCACAGTTATACCGGCGAATCCTATAACCAGTTGTTTGACGCGGCTACATCCCCGCGCGTGCTGCAGGAAGACTACTCGCAAACAGACATTAGCATGGGTCTGTCGACCGATTCCTGGACGGCGAGGATATACGTCAATAACCTGGATGATGAAAGAGGGGTCACCTATTACGACTCCAGCGACTTTGATCCGTTCTTTGGTCGCAGTAGCGTCAATATCATCAGACCGAGAAACGCGGGCCTAAGCTTCAGATATAAGTTCTGACCGTGCGTTAAGCTGATGAAGTAACAAAAAAGGGCACGTATTTACGTGCCCTTTTTTTACATCCGTCATATCGCTTTTAAAACGGCCATACCTCTAACCCATGGATAGCATTGCGAATGTCCATGGTCAGATTGACGGCAGCCACGCGCTGGCCTTCCTGTAAATCGTAAATACTCAACGTGGAAGGTGAGGATCCTCCCACCACAAACCTTTCGTTCAGTGCACAAAGCCCTCTGCCGAAACCCTGACGGGCTATGCGCGAGTCGTCTACACCCACGAAGTCCAGCTCGTTTCTGTCGTAGGTTAGCACCGGCAGTGCACGCTGTTTGCCGTCTCTGGATACATAGCGGATAACGTCACTGCCGGTGTCATTGAACAGTACGCCGCCGTTGAACGGCTGGGCGTTGTGACATCCCTGGGGCAAGTTACACACTTCCTCTATCTTTAGTTCGCCGGTCAGTTGCAGCAACGCACGGGTGTTGAGACCGCTGACGAAAATGCCAGAACGGGCAACGTGTACCATATTGATATGGTAATTATTACTCAACGGCGGACCACCGGAGGATTCAGGATCAAAGGCCTGTGCTACCCATTCATTGCCGTTGCGGCTCAAGTAGACGCCCCAGACGAACTTTCGCTTGACCAGGTCGAACGCGAGTAGGCTGTCGTAGCCGGTAGAGGTCAGGAAGAGTTTGTCATCACGCCGACTGATTTCATGGCAGTGACGTAAGTAGGGGTTGGTATAGGAGGCTTCGAGCTTGAAGTCGGGTGTATAGCAGAACAGTTCGTCACTGGCAGCGACAAACACGTGACTGTCTTGGAACTCTATTCCGCGCAGACCCCGGTCCCAGCCACGTCCGGTAAAATCTATTTCACTGGTGTTCCAGTCTAGGTGCTGCTCTACCTTGCCTGCACCGAAATCAACCGTATAAAGACCGCCGTGACTTTGACCCTTTTCGCTGCCACGGACGACGGACGTGGTCACAAGTTTGGGAAGTTGCGAAAGGTCTGCTGCCATTACTGCGAATCTCCTGTCTCGGGCGGAAGAATAGGTGAGAGCACATCAATGAGGGGATCAAGATTGGCGCCGAATCGCTTCCACGTGTTCACTGAGCGCGAGTAAATGGGCTGCCGGACCTGTTCCGAACTTGCCGTTCTAACTGCTCTGTCGGTATTGTGAAAGTTGACGCAGTTCTCTTCAAACGGCAAATCACAGTATTCGAGAATTCTTCTAACCTGAGTATCGAGGTCAGAAACCACGTCTTCGTACTGCACGTGCAGCACTTTGCCGGGAAGCACGGTATCCCAATGGTCCATCATCGACTGGTACTCGAGG
Source organism: Halioglobus sp. (assembly GCA_039986455.1). Classification (GTDB taxonomy): domain Bacteria; phylum Pseudomonadota; class Gammaproteobacteria; order Pseudomonadales; family Halieaceae; genus Halioglobus. The sequence goes on along the minus strand of JBDWQQ010000010.1, from coordinate 25,405 downwards.
TAGAACTCGCCCAGCTCAAACAAATCGTAGGTGAATGTCTGCCCCTTCGCGAAATGCTGCTTGAAACATCCCAGGCAGCTGTCCAGCGGATGTCGACGCGCATCAATAATTTTTGCGTTCGGTAGAATCATGTGAATAAAACCGATGTGTGGAAAATTATTGGGCATCTTGTCAGTGAAGTAGACAGCCCCCGATCGATACCTCTGCGTCTGATTAATGTACTTCTCACCCAGTTCTCGCAATCGATCACCGCTTAGCTCCGGCATGATTCCAGGATAGGTAAGCCCGCGGCCGCGATCAGTGAGTGACTGAGACACCAGACTCAGGTCGGCAAGTTCGCTGGTACCATCGACCTGGCTGTGGCTGGCCAGAATTTGCTCCAACAGGGTAGAGCCGGAACGAGGAAGTCCTAATATAAAAATGGGTGCAGCGTCATCGCAACCGTGCGGTTCATGGGAGAATTTCTCAAACAGCTCAGTGCTAAAAACTTCGCGAATTTTTTTGTGAATGACCTCGGTTTGAACCGGGTCATAGGCGATGGTTTCGCGGTGAGTCTCGTTGGCTCTGCTGTAGTACTCGAACGCTCGATCGTAATCTTTGGCATCTTCGAATGCCTTGCCCAGTGCAAAGCAAAAATGTACGACCGACTCCTTGCTGAGCTGTTCGTTCTCAAGACGTTGAATCATGTCCTCGATTTCATTGTCATCAAAAACAAAGGTCTTCAGATTGGATAAGCTGTAGTGAATTTCGCCGAAATTGGGTCGGAGTTTCATCGCTTCACGGTAGGCGACGATGCCTTCCTCCTGCTTACCCAGAGTTTTTAATACGTGCCCCAGTCCCAGGTGCGCGCCTGACAATGAAGGGTCCAGGCTTAGTGCTTTTTTATACGAGGTCTCAGCCAGCTCAGGACTAGAGTCCATAGCCAGAGCAGCCCCAAGGAAGTAATGAGTGATTGCATTGTCAGGTTCAATCTTTCTCGCTTGTTCCAGGGCTTCAATGGCCTCGGTAAATTTGCTTTGTTCTTTTAATGCCGTGCTCAGGTCATGCCAGGCTTGAATAAAGGGGGGAGCGATCTGCACTACTCTACGCAGCAGTGCCTCGGCATCGTCGTAGCAGCGGGCCTGTATGGCGATTCTCGCGAGCAGTGCGGCAGCGTTGACATCTTGAGGGTTCTGTCTGACCAGTTCCTTGGCGACTTTTTCGGCTTCTCTGTAGTTGCCTTGGGCAAAGAGGATGGAGGCCTGTTCTATCTGTCCTTTTTGTGGCGACAGCGCGCGTGAGCGGGCAAACGCTTCCTCCGCTTTGTCGTGTTGGCCCTCAGCCTTTAGTGCTCCTCCCAGTTTAAAGAAGCTTTCTGCGCTCTGGGGGTTCAGTTCAATGGCTTTGACCAAAAATGGAATAGCTTCAGCGGGCCGCTTCATGTTCAGCAGTGCCGTCCCCAGGTCTTCCTGGGCGCGGGGAAAGCCTGGTGCTATTTTGACAACGCGTCGTAGTGTTTGCTCTGCTTCATCTAACTTGCCCTGACGCATCAGGCTGGTACCCAGTAAGGCGATAAAATTGACATCGGAAGGATCAGTTTCCAGGGCCTCCAGACACACTGATTCTGCTTCCTGATTGGCATTCTCCTTCATAAGGTCTACTGCGCGTTTAAAGAGGTCTTTCAAACTGGTAGGGTTGGTCACTGAGGTTCCTGAAGTAGTCTGATGGCGGCATCAAGGATGCGGTTTTGGTGATTGGATCAGACGCCAATGAGTGCAAAATAGCAGTCTGAAATAGGCGATAAAGCATAGTAATATAGTGACACAGATGCCAGTGTTTTTCTTCGCTTGAGCGTCACTTTGCGCCACTGAGAGAGTGAGTTATGGATATTGGGGTACCCCTGCGGGAATTAGGCGAATTCGATATTGAACCGCTGAAGCAAGCCATTTTGGGCCTGGATGATGACGCCTGGAGTGGTAATGAATATCGCCAGGAGACCTATGAGGTCCATGAGCAGACCCAGTCGGTGGTGCTGGTGTTCACCGATGGGTCCGGTTGGCCCGATATCGAGGTGCGCAAGGAGGCGGGCTGGAACCTGCTGGCTGAGCAGGCAGTGCCGCTAATGCACACTATTCTCGAACAGTATTATCCGCCCGGGGGCACGATTATTCGGGCGATGGCGGCAAAGTTGCTGCCCGGTGGAGTAATCAAGCCTCACCGAGACACCCATCCTTCATTTCATTATGGCCATCGTATTCACATACCGATTGTGAGTAATCCGCGTGTTCGCTTTATGCTCGATGGACGCCCCTATCGGTTTGAAGTGGGCAAGGTTTACGAAATCAATAACCAGAAAAAGCACAGTGTGATGAACAAGGGCGACGCTGGGCGCATCAATTTCATCTTCGACTATATACCGCCGCAAAATATTGGCCAGGCTGCCGGATAGTGTTATTTAGCCTGCGCTTGGCAGAGCAGTTCCGCTAATGGACGGTCTCAAGCGTTGGCTGGTGATGGCCATACTGTGCTTTTCGGGCGGTATCATTTTTCTACTGCCTTTCCTGCGAGAAGTTTACTACATCCCCATGCAGGAGGCCTTCGGCTACGATAACACCCAGATGGGTGTGCAGATGAGCGTGTTTGGCTTTACTTCTCTCCTCAGTTATTTTCCGGGCGGCTGGATGGCCGATCGATTTTCTCCACGTAAATTAATGGCCGCAAGCCTCACTGCAACGGCACTGGGCGGTTTTTATTTTGCGAGCGTTCCCTCCTATGAAATGGGCATCGCTATCCACGCCTTCTGGGGCGTGAGTATTTCGCTGATGTTCTGGGCGGCTATGATCAAAGCGACCAGAAACTGGGCAGAGCCAGGCCAACAGGGACGCGCATTCGGGATTTTGGAAAGCGGTCGCGGCATAGCCGAGCTGTTGAGCTCAAGTATCTTTCTGGCGATATTCGCGTGGCTGGGCAGTAATGCATCGGCGCTCTCTCAGGTCATCAACCTGTTTTCCGCCACCAACTTGCTGTTGGCTTTGTGTGCCTGGCTTATTCTCGACGACGAAGTTCATCAGCGTGAAGGCGGTACTGAAAAGGTGGGCTTGCAGGAAGTGATTGCCGTTTTGAAAATGCCTACGGTATGGCTGATCGCTATCGTTGTAATGACAGCCTACAGTGCCTACTGGGGTGCATATTACTTCTCTCCTTACGCGACGGATGTGTTTGGCCTGAGCGTGGTACTGGGCGGGGCGGTAGCGGTTGGAAAAATGTGGTTAAAGCCCTTCGCAGCAGCGGGGGCGGGTTTTATCGCTGATCGCTTCGGTGTGTCCAGAACCGTTTTTGTATCTTTCTTGATCGTTACCTCCGGGTTTATTGTGTTTGGAATTCTTCCCGGCGGTGAATCATGGTTAATACCTATGCTGATTAATGCGGCAGTCGTTTCTGCTGCCATTTTTGCCTTGCGGGGTATCTATTTTGCGCTTCTCGAGGAAGGTGGAGTTGATGCGGCTGTCACCGGGACCGCCGCTGGCGTCATTTCTGCAGTGGGTTTTACCCCTGATGTTTTCATGCCGCTGTTGGGAGGGGTTTTGCTGGATGCCTATCCCGGGGCAGAGGGCTATCGGTACTTTTACTTTGCGATAGCGTCACTGTGCCTGCTGGGAACCCTGGCAAGTTGGGCGATAATGCGGTCGACGAAAAAGAACAAAACGGCAGGTTCGGTCGATGCTTGAATCTACATTACCCAGCTCCTGGTATCTGACTGACGAGATCTACCGGTTGGAACAAGAGCACATATTCACGCGTGAGTGGATTTGTGTCGGCAGGGAGGAACAGACTCCAGACGCCGGTAGCCACCGGGTGTTGGACCTGTACGGTGAAAGTGTATTGCTGGTCCGCAATGCTGACGGAGACTTGCGCGCTTTCTACAACGTTTGCAGGCATCGGGGGGCACGGCTTTGTCCCGCCGAAGAACAAACATCGAACAGACATGGAGAGAAACTGGGAGGAGGCGTAATGGGGTCGCGCGCGATTATGTGTCCTTACCATGCCTGGACCTACAATCTTGATGGGGAGTTGCAACGTGCGCCTCATCTCAACGTTGAAACAGAGATAGACCTGTCAGACTACAGCCTCTATCCGGTTGCCGTCGCAAGCTGGGGTGGATTTGTGTTTCTGCACATGACGCCAGAAAGTGCATCGGACTTTCATGCTCAGATTGAAATAACCATTAAGCAGTTCGAGCGCTATCCGCTGGCAGCACTGCGAATTGGCCACAGCATTTCTTATGAAGTGGACGCTAATTGGAAAGTGATCTGCGAAAACTACAATGAATGCTACCACTGTGGACCTGTTCACCCTGAGCTCTGTGAAGTTGTGCCTGTCTTTAAACAGCGCGGAGGCGCTGACCTGGATTGGGATAGAGGAATACCCCACAGGGAGGGCGCGGTGACATTTACAGCGTCAGGCACGACGAAAAGGCGTATGTTTCCGGGGCTCAATGATGACGAAAAAGTGCGTCACAAAGGTGATCTGGTCTATCCAAATCTCTTCTTGAGTGCTTCCAGTGATCATGTTGCGATCTTTATATTGCGCGCAAAAAGCGCGTCACACACTATCGTAGACTGCCACTTCTTGTTCGAATCTTATGAAATGAATAAGCCTGATTTTGATCCTACCGATGCGGTCGATTTCTGGCACAAGGTGAACTGTCAGGATTGGGCTATTTGTGAACGTGTCCAGCAGGGCATGAATTCCAGGATGCATGACGCTGGAATGTTCTCACCGATGGAAGACTGGAACCTGGATATCCGCCGCTATGTGACTGATCGTATTGCGGCGCATATTCCAAGCCACCAAGACTAAGCCGCTAGCCTGGAAAATCTAAAGTAGTACGCCGGAGAAATGCCGATGAACCCTAACTACGCAGTATTGTTTGAACCGGTGAAAATAGGGCCGGTAAAGGCCCCTAATCGTTTTTATCAGGTCCCGCATGCTAGCGGTATGACCGAAGCTAATCCAAGGGTCCGCGCGGCATTTCGGGGAACCAAGGCCGAAGGCGGTTGGGGCGTGGTGACCACTGGGGCTGTATCCACACATCCGTCGTCTGACGACAGTCCATTGCCTTTTGCCCGCCTCTGGGATGATAACGATATACGCTCCCACGCCATGAGTTGCGAAGCAATCCACGAGCACGGGTCCTTGGCAGCAGTGGAGTTATGGCACGGCGGCGCCGCCGTGATGAATCGAAGTTCACGTATTGCGCCGTATTCACCGTCGGGAATCCCTTGGGCGGCAACTCATGTTGGCTTTATGGGCCAATTGCGCCCTCGGGTCATGGATAAACAAGATATCCGGGATGTGATTGGCTGGCAGGTGGATGCGGCCAAGCGTGCCCGCACTGCGGGTTTTGACATTGTCTATATCTATGCAGGTATGGGCTATTTGGGCTACGAGTTCTTGCTGGATGATTACAACCAGCGAACGGACATTTACGGGGGTAGCGTAGAAAACAGGGTGCGATTTGTACGCGAGTTAATCGAGGCGACCAAAGATGCAGTGGGCCAGGACTGCGCCGTTGCGCTGCGCATCAGTCTGGAAGAACTTCGAGCAAAGCCCAGCGATAGTTTTGAATCACAGGCGCATGAGGTCGTTAGTTTACTCTCCGATCTGCCTGACCTCTGGGACGTCAAGATGGATTCCAGTCCCACTGATTGCGGTGCCTCCCGCTTTCGCCCAGAAGGGGCGCATGAACCCGTAATCGATTTCGTGCGAAAGGTGACAGATAAGCCGGTGGTGGGTGTGGGGCGATTCACTTCTCCGGATACTATGGTGTCGCAAATCAAACGGGGCGTGCTGGACCTGATAGGCGGCGCCCGGCCTTCGATAGCTGACCCTTTCCTGCCTAACAAAATACGAGAGGGCAGGGAGGACGAAATACGCGAATGCATAGGCTGCAATATTTGTATCTCCAGCTGGCACGATGGCGTGCCGGTGCGCTGTACTCAAAATGCAACGGCCGGTGAGGAATGGCGCAGGGGCTGGCACCCTGAGAAGGCACGTCCTGCTGCCAGCGAAGACAGCATTCTGGTTGTTGGCGGCGGCCCCGCCGGGCTCGAAGCTGCGCTGATCGCGGCCCGCCGTGGATATCAGGTGACCCTGGCAGAAAAAGCGAATGAATTCGGTGGAAGACTGCGTTTTGAAACCAGCCTTCCCGGTTTGGCTACCTGGGGAAGGGTGCGTGATTATCGTCTGTATGCATTGCAGCAAATGGGCAATGTCAGCCTTTACAGTAGTAGCGAGATGGGCACGGATGACATTCTGGCTTTGGGCCATCAGCGTGTAGCTGTCGCGACCGGCGCGCGCTGGACGCGAGCGCTTTACTCCGCGCTTGAAATTCCCAAAGGTGAACTGACAGGCCCCGGGGTGTTTACGCCTGATGATTTGGCTGCAGGCAAAGTCCCCGAGGGCCCAGTATTAGTCTATGACTTTGATAACTACTATCTGGGCGGTGCGATCGCCGAATCGTTGGCTGGGCAGGGTCAGGCTGTGCACTATGCGACGCCGGCGGGACACGCATCAGCTTGGACGATCATGACCAACGAGCAGCCTTTCGTGCATCAGGCTTTGCATAAGCTTGGGGTCAAGATTACAACGCAGGCCTTGCTGACCGAATTTACAGGCGGCAATGCCACACTGAGTAACATATTCACTAATGAGCCAGAGACGCTGCAGGTGCAGTCTATCGTTATCGTGGGCTTGCGACTTCCGAACGATGACCTCTACCTGTCATTGCTAGAGCGAGAAGCCGACTGGCAAAGTGCGGGAATTCAATCGGTTGATCGTGTCGGCGATTCGCTGGCTGCGGGTGCTCTCGTGCACGCGGTTCATGCGGGTCATAGCTGGGCCCAGGCTCTGGATGATGGCGATGCAGGAACGTATCTGCGCGATATCCCCATTGCCGAATTCCCTCCAGGCCCTGCAATATCTTCACTTATTCCAGCGGTTAACCAGTGATTTTTTCTCGGGAACGATATGGCAGCCCATCTGGCATGATGGATTTCCCGGTGATAACCTTCCAACGCAACCTCGCAACAAATTCACACGTGACCCAGTGGTAAAGAAAATGCGGAATCATTCAGGCCTGCAAGCGTCTAGCCATATGAGGTCTGTATCCTCTGCATGCGTCCCAGAGATTCGGTTCGACACATTAACGGCGAGCGAACCACAATGACGTCAAAAGATTTTGTGACCAGCTATTTCGAGGCATGGAATCAACATGATGCTGGCGGTGTGGCGGAGCACTTGTCGATAAGTGGCAAGTACCACGATATTCCCGTTCAACAAGAGTGGAACCGTGATGAATTTATTGAACACCTTAACCGCTTTTTTGCCGCTGATAAAAATCGCTACAGTCTGGTGGGAGAAATACTAACCGCCAGTAATTCAATAGCGTTTCAATACCGAGCGTCTCCCATAGGTTCTGATGACGACGCTCTAGGCTGGATGGGTGCAGAGTTCATTACCATGGAAGGCGATACGGCCGGAAAAATTGAGGATTACTATCAGGATGCGGAAGCGATGCAAGCCGGGCAGGGGATTATCACCCGGCGCTACGCAAAATCTGGCCTCGATGAGTCTGGTCTTAAACGGGTTATGGATCGAGTCACGCAGTTGATGCAGCAGGAACAACGTTACTTGGATTCCAACTTATCACTGCCACAGCTGGCGACCGAATTGAGTTGTAGCGTAAACCATCTGTCGCAAGCGATTAATGCGGGCTTTGGCATGAGTTTCTTTGACTATGTCAATCAGTATCGGGTGAATGCGGCAAAAAAGTTGCTTTCAGCGCAAGATGAGCGCAAGGGCGCCATACTGGATATCGCGCTAAGTGTAGGTTTCAACTCGACATCTACGTTTTATGCGGCGTTTAAAAAAAGCACAGGTCAAACCCCCGCCCAGTATCGTCGTACCCACAAGGCTCAGTAAAAAGCTCAAACTAGAGCGCGCGTAAATACCACTCGTGATCGAGGCTGGGTACTTGCGCGTGGTAGTCATCGCACTCACCTTGTCTTACCTTTTCAAAGTAGGCGCAGTACTGCTCGCCGAGATAAGCGGGCAATATTTTGGCGTCACGAAACAAAGCCAGAGCTGCATCCCAACGCTTGGGAAGTGAAACCTCGTTGCTCTCCAATGCAGTGCTCATCTGTGTCTCTGGGCCAGGCGCGCACTGGTTAGTGATGCCGTAGTGCACGCCCGCCAGTAGTGCAGCCATTGTCAGGTAGGGATTGGCATCAGCGCCTGCTACACGGTGTTCGACCCTGCGATTGGCGTCTGATGAGACCGGGATTCTAAGCGCTACGTCACGGTGGTTGTAACCCCAGGTGGGGCTGACAGGCGCGTAAGCGCCGGGCTTAAAGCGTCGGTAAGAGTTGGCGTTAGGGGCGAAGATCACCATTGACTCTGTCATTGCCTCGGCCAAGCCGCCGATAGCGTAGCGTAGGGTCTCGGAGATCGCAGGCACAGTGTCGCTTTGTGGATCGCTAAAAATATTGTTGCCATCGCTGTCGTAAACACTGGCATGAATATGCAGGCCACTGCCTGCGAGGTCTCCAAACGGTTTGGCCATAAAGGTAGCCGCCATGCCGTGTTGGCGCGCAACCCCTTTTACGATTCGTTTTAAGAGCATTGCGTGATCGCAGGCAAGCAATGGATCGTCGGTATGGTGAGTATTGATCTCCCACTGACCTGGCGAAAACTCGGAGTGGATTGCAGTCAGAGGAACATCCTGAATGTCGCAAGCCTTGCGCACATCATCCAGAAATGCATCCTGGTCGAAGAGGTCATCCGCCATGCAGTACTGAATACCTTGCTGTGGCTTATCACTGCACGGTACTCGGCCCAACAGGGGCCTTGCGACACCGTCGTCTCCGGTTTCGATCAGATAGAATTCGAGCTCTGTAGCAACGGTAGGGCGCAGGCCATCTTCACGAAAACGCTCCAGCGTTCTGGCGAGCGCGTTGCGTGGGTCAGTCCAGGCCGGTGTGCCGTCCAGGTCGGAAAAACTGGTTAGCACTTGCGCTGTTGCTGATTTGAGCCACGGAATTCTTGCAAGCGTGCCTGACAGGGGAAGAATCATGCCATCCGGGTCACCCTCAAACATGTCGGGTGCATCCTGGTCGTAGAACTCGCCCATAATTCCCAGGAATGGCGTACTCACCGGACCCTTGAGATTGCGCGAAAAAAAGCCGTCGAATTCACGTCGCTGAATGCGCTTACATCGTAAAATGCCATTCATGTCGGGCATCATGAGCTCCAGCATTTCGATATCTGGATTTTGCTGTAGGAAAGCTTCGAGCTCCGGTTTTTCAGCGACGTTCATCACTTGCTCCGTATGGGTATTTTTATAGTAAAAATCAACGACTTCAAAATAAAGTCTATAGTCGATCTTTCAGTAGATAGTACAGCATACCCAATGAAACCGCTGGTTTATGCAGACGTCTTAGGCCAGGGATAGAGACAGGTTCTATTTGGGAAAAAATATCCATACTACCCATTGTGCCGCTGACGGCATCGGCCATGATTTCGCCTGCCAGGTGGGTGACGTTGACGCCGTGCCCAGAGTAACCCTGGGAAAAGAATACATTCTTGTCCAGCCTGCCCAGTTGCGGAACCCTGTTTATGGTTACACCAATCGTACCGCCCCAGGCATAGTCGATATTTAATGCAGCCAGTTCTGGATAGTGCTTGCGCAGTTTGGGCAGAAGCATTGACTTGATGTGCTCCGGATCCGATCCGAAATAATTCTTCCGCCCCCCGAATAACAAACGCTTGTCTGCAGATAGACGAAAGTATTCCAGTATGAAATTTGGGTCGCAGACCGCGATGTCTTTGGGGTTGTAGCGCTGTACTTGTTCCTCGGTAAGTGGCTCGGTAGCAATGATGAAACTGTTGACTGGAGCCAGATGGTTTCTTAGCTGAGGTTCCAGAAGGTGATATGCGTTGCCTGCCAGAATAACGCTGTCAGCAACCACGGCGCCATGCGCCGTTACGACTCTGGCTTTCACGCCCCTTTCAATGCGCAGCACCGGCGATTGCTCTGAAATAATAGCGCCCAGGTTGCATGCTGCTGCTGCCTCGCCAATGCAAAGATTAAGCGGGTGTAGGTGACCATTGCCCATATTGAGCAAAGAGCCAATATAGCTTTCAGTGCCGATAAGGTCAGAGGTCTCTGCGGCCGAGAGTGAGCGAACCTCATGGGGAAAGCGGTGGCGTTGTAAATACGCGTGTTCTTCTGCCTGGCCGCGAAGGTGTCGGGATTTAATGGCGACATCCAGGTAGCCCCACTTCAGGTCGCAGTTGATTTTATACTTTTCTACCCGCTGACGAATGATCTCATGGCCCCGCCAGCGTAAATCCCACATGATGTTCTCGCCGTCGCTACCGAGCTCTCTGGCCATGCGTTGCTCACCGGAGATACCACCAATGATTTGACCGCCGTTGCGCCCCGAGGCGCCCCAACCGACGCGGTTGGCCTCGATGACATGGACTTTGTAACCTTTTTCAGCGAGGTGCAGAGCAGAAGATATGCCGGTAAACCCGGCACCGACGATGCAAACGTCTGCGGTTTGTTCGCCGCGAAGCAAAGGGTAATCAGTGTTCAGATTGGCACTGGCTGCATAGTAGGAGCCAGTGTGATTTTGAGCGCCAGGGTGTTGCAAAGCTTTATCCTTTTCTAGTCAGTGCCGAACATAGTAAGCGAAGTTGTCATTGTCTACCTGCCGTATAGGGTTGGATTGGACCTGCTAAGGCTATCGGGGATTGACTTCCCCGGCGCCTTCGGGCTGAATTGAAGAAGCTGCACGGGCAGTTCATTTCATCCTTAATTTTGTCGAGCGCCATGAGTTTATCAGCGTATAAAATGCCGTTCATAGCCTGGAGTCATTGGGCCTGCACGACCTCGGCCTGGCAAAATTTCTTTCGCGGCGAAGATGCCGATCCGTTCATAAATTTCTAGACCTTTTACATTCAGGGGGCAGTCGCATTGGCTGTTGCCGTTTGACCGATTGGAGAGAGATTATGTTTGGACTTAAAAAAGTCGCCGAAACTTCAGAGCACGCCAGCTCATACTATGCCGCCACGGCTAACTGGGACACTCAGTATCCCCAGCTGGTCGATGATGTCACTGCAGACGTTGTGGTTGTCGGCGGAGGCTTTACGGGGGTGAATACAGCGGTCGAGTTGGTAGAGCGCGGTTATGAGGTCGTACTGCTAGAAGCAAACCGCATCAGTTGGGGCGCATCGGGTCGTAACGGCGGCCAGATTATTGGTGGCGTTGGCCATGACGCAGATCGCTTTGAGAAAAAAATATCGCGCGATGGAGTTGATGCCATTTACCGGATGGGGCTCGAAGGCCCTGAAATTATTCGCGAGCGAGTGGCCAAGTATCAAATTGACTGCGACATTAAGTGGGGGTATTGCGACGTCGCGATCAAATCCCGGCATTTGAAGCAGTTCGCCGAATGGAAACAGTGGGAACAGGATCAGGGCAACCCGAATGAGCTGCGACTGTTGGACCGAGATGAGCTACAGCAATACGTGGGCGCTAAAAAGTACCTTGGCGGTCTCTACAACGGTGGCAATGGCCACCTGCACCCTTTAAATCTTTGTCTTGGAGAAGCGCGTGCGGCCGAGGGTATGGGCGCGCGCATTTACGAGCAGTCTCGCGTTGTGTCCATTGAACATGGATCGCGCGCCGTGGTGCGCACAGAGCAGGGCAGTGTGTCGGCCAAGCGTGTCGTGCTGGCGGGTAATGCGTATATGGGTGATCTGGTGCCTACATTAGCAAAACGGGTGTTACCTTCGTGCAGTTCGATAATAGCGACTGAGCCGTTGTCGGACGAGATGATAAAGCAGGTGTTGCCGGGGGATGTGGCCGTCTGCGACCCTAGAACGGCTCTGGATTACTTTCGTTTGTCTGCCGATAAACGGATGTTGTTTGGCGGCCTATCGAATTATACGGGCCTGGAGCCCAAAGATTTGGTGGGCACACTGCGTAAAAAAATGACGCTGGTCTATCCTGAACTTGAGGATGTCAAAATTGATTATGGATGGAGCGGCCATATGGGTATCGGCCTCAACCGTATGCCGCAGCTGGGTCACCTGGCTGATAATGTCAGTTACATCCAGGCGTACTCGGGTCACGGCGTTGCTCCTACTCATATTATGGCGAGAATTACGGCGGAAATGATTGCCGGTGCACCGACTCGATTCGACTATTTTTCAAAAATTAGTCACTGGCCATTTCCTGGAGGCAAACTCCTGCGGCGTCCAGGGCTTGCGATCGGTATGCTCTATTTCAAACTGCTGGACGAACTCTGATCCCAGCGCGTGATAAATGCGAGGACGAAATGATTTCAGGTAGATGTGAATGTGGTGCAGTTGCGTATCAGATCGATGGTGAAGTCCATGACTATAGCCATTGTCACTGCAGTCAATGTCGCAGGCTCCATGGGGCCGCTTTTGCCTCCTTTGCAGGAGTAGCCCGTGACGCATTCAGTTACCTCCCTGGGCGGGACCGGGTTGCCAGCTACGCCTCGTCCTCGACGCACTCGCGCGTATTTTGCCCAAACTGCGGTTCCAATATTATGGTTGAGCTAACGTCTGAGCCAGATGATCTTTATCTGGCGATGGGCACCATGGAAGGAGAACTGGCGTTACCTCCGGGTTACCATATTTATGTGGGGTCCAAGGCGAGCTGGCACCGTATTGGCGATGATCTCCCCCAGTACGAAACTGAACCGGAGGAGGAATAGCCCGGTTCAGTTTCGGCGCTTGCTTCGTCTAGTAAGTGATCATCATGTAGACTTTTCGGACCTTTTCGATCACTTCCGCCGTGCCCTTCCAGCCTCTGGGGAACACCCAGCTGTCTCCGGCTTTGACCTCAGAGATCTGTCCAGATTCAGAGGTAAACTTCCAGTGCCCCTCCAGTAAGTGGCAGAACTCTGTCACATCCAGATCCAGCTTCATCGTGCCAGGTTCACACTCCCAGGTACCGCAGATCATGTTTCCTTCCGAGTAAAAGCCATTGTCGGTCTGCAGAGGCAAGTCACCGATGGGTTCTCCGAAAGAGTCGACCTTTACAAGATCAGTAAGGCTCGCGCATTGTTTTTGGATGCTGATTTCGGGCATTGATGGATCTCCTGTGCGTTTTAATAGGTTAAAAATGTGGCAAGCGAGTAGAGCATAGCTCAATACGTCAATCTTCCTAGCCCATCGGCACGGAGGCTCATGCGAGCGCAGCCTGTCTATACTGGATGAAGACGAAAATAAGCTGCGGTCTGTGGGAGTCAATACAAAAATGAAACAGGAAGCGGACGTAATAGTGATCGGTGCAGGCCACAATGGTCTTACCTGTGCAGGTTACCTCGCCAAAGCAGGGCTCAAAGTGAAAATGCTGGAAGCGAGATCTGTGGTGGGGGGCGCTGCCGTCACCGAGGAATTTCATCCCGGTTTTCGCAATTCGGTTTACTCCTACTCCGTGAGCTTATTGCATCCACAAGTGATTGCCGACTTGCAACTGGAACAGCATGGTCTGGAAATCATGGAGCGCCCGGCGGGGACTCTCAGCCTGTTGGAAAATGATCATCTGTTACTGACCCGCGATGACGCGCAAGCGCAAGCTGAGATTGCACGATTTTCTCCCCGCGATGCCCAAAGAATCGCCGAGTTTGATGATGAGATCGCTGAAGTGGCTATGGCGTTGCGAGCACTTGCTACTCAGGCGCCACCGAATTTTGGTGGCGGTTGGAAAGATGCCTGGACGCTACTAAAGGCTGGCAACGTTTTTCGCAAGCTTTCAAAAAAGCATCAGATCGCGCTAGCGGAATTAATGACCAAGTCTCTTGGCGACTACCTTGATACCTGGTTTGAAGGGGAGGCGCTCAAGGGTGTGCTTGGACTAGAGGGCGTTATTGGCAACTTTGCCGAGCCCTATCAGGCCGGTACAGCCTATGTGCTTTTGCACCACGCATTTGGTGAGGTAAAGGGTAAGGCGGGCGCCTGGGGAATTGCTCGTGGCGGCATGGGTGCCATCAGTGAATCGATGGCCTCATTTGCGCGCAGCAAAGGGGTTGAAATTGAAACCGATACGCCGGTTCAGCAGATTATTACAGAAGGCGGGCGAGCTCGCGGTGTGTTGACTGCCGATGGCAGAGAGATTACTGCCAAATGCGTGGCGGCCAATGTTCATCCCCAGATTCTGTTACAAAAACTATTGGACCAAAAAATGCTGGATCCGCCGGAGCAGAGGCGGATAGAGGGCTATCGAAGTCACTCGGCGACCTTTCGAATGAATGTGGCTTTATCCGAGCTCCCTCAGTTCACCAGTATGGCGGGACGCGGCGAGGAACATTTCATGGGTGCCATTGAGGTGAGCCCCTCGCTGCAATACATTCAGAACGCGTATCACGACGCACGTGAGCTGGGGTGGGCAAGAAAGCCGGTTATTTCCATGCAGGTGCCCAGTACCCAGGATCAGTCCCTGGCACCGCAGGGTGGCCATGTGGCCAGCTTGTTCTGCCAACACTTTCAGCGTCACCTGCCAGACGGGCGAAACTGGGATCAAGTGAAAGACGAGGTGGCCGACATGATTATCGGTACCATTGATAACTACGCCCCAAATTTTAAGGCTTCGGTGGTTGGCAGGCAGATTAAATCGCCACTGGATATTGAGCGCGATCTGAATATGGTCGGTGGCGATATCTTTCATGGCGCATTGCACCTCGATCAGTTCTACTCGCTGCGGCCACTTCCTGGGCATGCGGATTACAAGATGCCCGTTGACGGTGTTTACCTGTGTGGGTCCGGTGCCCATCCTGGAGGGGGTGTCAGTGGCCTGCCTGGTCGTAATGCGGCCGAGGCCATCATTAGGCAAAATAAGTAACACCGCCCGATGAGCTGATCCCTGTAGAATAACTACCAGTCGGGTCGGCCGGAGAGAATAATATCGATATCTATACCATTACCATCGCTTTTAGTGTGCTGCTCTTTGTTCTCATCGGCGGATACAGCGGCAGGCGAGTAAAACAGCTGGACGACTACTTTGTTGCAGGGCGGCAGGCGCCCACGTTGTTGATCGTTGGAACCCTGGTTGCCAGCGTGTTCAGTACATCCATTTTCCTGGGCGAAGCAGGATTTACCTATGACGGGCAGATGGGCCCGTATATTTTATTTCCAGGGATTGCGGTAGTGGGTTATGTCTATGGCGCGCTGCTATTTGGCACCTATTTACGTCGCAGTCGTGCGCCCACCGTGGCCGACTTTTTGGGCCAGCGCTTCAATAGTCACCGGGTCCAGCAGGCGGCGGGTGTCACCATCATTCTCGGCCTTGGAGGCTATCTTCTGGTAGTGACGCAGGGCGCAGCGATTCTGCTTTCGGACCTCACAGGTTTGAGCTATGGACAGAGCATCGTTTTTGCCTGGCTGAGCTATACGCTCTTTACGATGTACTCCGGGTCCCGCGGCGTCATTATTACTGACACGCTAATGTTCATGCTGTTCACGGGCGCAACGCTTTTCTTTGCTGCATTTATTGTTGCCGACATGGGTGGTTTGCAAACGGCGGTAGAGGGAATGGCCGCGTTGGAAGAAAAGCCGGATATTGCCTCCTGGCACGGCATGGTAGGGGTGGGCACTGAATGGGCCACGCCGATGGACTATCTGATATGGGCGATTATTATCGATATGGCTTGGGGCATCGTCTATGCAGTCAGCCCCTGGCAGGCCAGCCGCCACTTAATGGCCAAGGACGAGCACGTTGTTATTCGTTCAGCCATTTACGCCTGTTTTGCTGTAATTATTGTGCAGATTCTTATCTATGGCCTCGGGGGCTTGATTAACCTGGCGAACCCGGATATTTCGCCATCTGAAACTGTCATGATCTGGGCGGCCAAAAATTTAGTGCCTGATTTCTTGGGTGCGCTTTTGTTGGCGGGGATCATTGCTGCGGCGCTTTCCTCGGCCTCAACCTTTTTATCTTTAGTAGGCTTTAGCGTCAGTAACGACATGGTTAGGCGGAGTGCGCCCACTCTGTGGGGTACTCGGATAGTGATGTTGGCAACGGGCGGTGTTGTGCTGTTAGCCAGTTTTTATTTCCCTCCCAATATTTTCTGGTTGATGCTGTTCATCGGAACGGTGTTCGCTTCGTCCTGGGGGCCAGTGGGTTTCATGAGCGTGTGGAGTAAAAAAATTACCGCAGATGCAGCTTTCTGGGGAATTGTTACTGGTTTCAGCTTTAATGTTATTCCTGCGGCTTTAGAGTATGTCGGCCTGATCAGCTGGCCTGTGTATTTCAGCCCGGTAGTGATCGGCGCTGTCGCAAGCATTATTACAATTTTGGCGGTGTCTCGATGTGGGGAAGTGACGCCCGAAGAGCGGGCCTATCGCGAAGCGTTGCACCAGACACCATTAGGGGATCTGGCTGCCGCTAAAACACGACTTACCCTATGGGGCCCGCGACTGTTGATCGCTTACGGCTGCGTGATGCCACTGCTACTGTTGTACTTCTACGTGATTCCGTACCAGCGGGGTGCGGGTGAACTGTCCGTTGATGGAACGCTTAACTGGAATCACGGAGAGGCACTCATTGTTCTGGCTATACCGGTTTTATTTGTGCCGCTGGGATTACTGGCGTCCCGCGTCATTCGTCAGCGTTATATGCCTGCATCAGGCGGCTAGCAGGGGACTGCAGAAACCTGGTGCAGCCTTGCGGATGATTCGTCACCAGGGGTGTTGCAGGTACCCCCTGGGGGTACTGGCAAAACTAGTATGCTGGGATAGTATACTTCGAAGATATGGGTTCCTGTCTCGATACAGGTCTGGCTGCACGGCAGCGATGCGTGGAGTCAATTGACTATACTTTGTCTGACAAGATGAGTGAGGGTTTACCATGAACCAACCACAGTTTCCCAATGGCACGCGCGATGCTGTTTGCCCATTGGATTGTGCCGATACCTGCAGCCTTTCGATTGATGTCGTCGACGGCAAGGTGGAAAAGGTTCGCGGTAGCAATGCTAACCCCTTCACTCGGGGAAAAATCTGCGCCAAGGTGGCAACCGGGTTATCCCATCAGGTGCACGGTCCCGATCGATTGTTGACGCCACTGTTGCGCGATGGTCCCAAGGGTGCTGGTGCCTACCGGCAGGCGACTTGGGAAGAGGCGCTGGATACCATATACCTGCGTTTTAAAACCATCATCGATGAACATGGCCCGCAAGCGATTGCGCCCTTAACGTATGGCGGCCCAATGGGGCTGTTGGCGGGCGGATCCATGGCGGAGCGTTTTTTCAATCGGCTGGGCTCTAGTAAAATTGATACCACAACCCTGTGTACCGCGACCTCCACTGCGGCATGGGACAGTGTGTTCGGCGATGTCTCCGGTATTGCTTACGAGGAACTCAAGCATTCAAAATTGATCGTCGTATGGGGTAATAACATTACCGCCTGTAACCTGCACATGATTAACCTGCTGCGTAATGCCCGCAAGGAAGGCGCAAAATTAGTGGTGATCGACCCCAAGCGCATTCGGATTGCTGACGAGGCAGATTTACACCTGGGTTTGATGCCCGGGACCGATGTTGTTTTGGCCTATGCGGTCGCCGCTGAGCTGGAGAGAATAGGCGGTATTGATCAGGCGTTTATCCAGCAGCATGTGCACGGGGCCGATCGATATTTAGAGGAAGCGAAAAACTATTCCGTGGAAGAGGCTGCTGCAATATGCGGGGTTGATGCGGCAGATATACGCGAGTTTGCACAGATGTGGCGCGACCTCAGCCCAGCCGCTATTTCCGTGGGTGTTGCCCCGGAACGCAATCGTAATGGCGGCTCCGGCTTGCGAGCTGCGTTCGCTTTACCGGCGCTGACGGGTAATTTTGGTGCTTTGGGGGCAGGGGTTTGTGATGTTTCCGGGTATTTTCCTACCAATGGGGAAAAGCTGTCTCGCCCTGACCTTCGTGATGAACAAGTCCGTGAATTCAATACGCTTGACCTGGCGTCGCACATTTTGGACCCCGGTGACGAACTGCCTTTAAAGGCCGTATTTATCTACAATCACAACCCTCTGGCGGTCACTCCCCAGCAGGGAAAGCTAAAAGCAGCACTGTGTCGCGAGGATTTGTTCGTCGTCGGCTCAGAAATAAGCATGACGGACTCCATGGCTTGCGCCGATGTTATCTTGCCCGCCGCCAGCCATCTGGAGATTGGCGACTTGTATAAGTCTTATGGGCATCATTACCTGCAACGTTCAGCCCCTGTGCTTGAACCACAGGGTGAGGCCATTGCGAACATGGAATTGTTTCGGCTGCTGGCCGCGCGTTTTGGCTTTAGCGAGTCCTGCTTTTTAGACTCGGACGAACAGTTAATGGATCAGGCGATTGATGGGGAGCATCTGGGCCCCGATATTGATCGCGCCAGCAACATTCCTATTGGTAGCGCGCTCGATATGGGGCTCAATAATCCAGCGAGCCTGCTGAGGGGAAGTGAGGCTCAGACGCCGAGTGGAAAAATAGAACTGTATAGCGAATCGCTGGAAAATGAATGCGGTATGGGCTTGCCCCAATACCAGCCACTGCAGCGCGCGCGTGATTTTGTGCTGGTGACTCCCGCTTCAGAAAAAAGAATTAACTCCACTTTTGGCGGCGTTGCGGGTCATGACAGCGATTTGGCGGCGCAGATCAATCCCGAAGATGCAGCAAAACGAGATCTTGAAAGCGGCCATTTAGTGCGTTTGTTCAATGATGAAGGTGCTATTGAGCTGCCAGTGCTGGTCAGTGAACGGATACGCCCAGGGACTCTTTATCTCCCAAAGGGCGCGTGGATGAGAGACAGTGCCACGGGTATGACGGCAAACGGGCTTATTCCAGGACACAAGGCCGACCTTGCCGGCGGCGCCTGCTATTACGATTGCATGGTTGATTTGGAAATACTTTAACGGCTCCTTTTTGGAGCGGCTGAACCGCTAGCGGTGCCAGCCTCTTAAGTTAGCCTGCATTTCAGCCTTTTTACGATTGAACTCAGTCCTCAGTTCCGCCAGCTTCTGTGGATGGCGTGCGGATACATCGTAAGACTCTCCGGGGTCCGATTGCAGGTCAAACAGCCATTCTTTCTGAGGGACTGCGCCGCTGATGGGCATTTGGTCTGTGCCATAAAACACGCCTGCCGCGCCGCGGTACTTGAACCTCTGGTCCCGAACAGCAAATAGCGTTTCACCGTCGTAGTAGTGGAGATACTGATGCGCGCTCGCTGTGCCCTCAGTCATCATTGCCAGCATACTGCGGCCATCCATTACCCGATCATTGGGTGGCGGCAGTTGCAGTATTTCCAAAATAGTCGGCATGAGGTCTATGCCCATTGCCATCGCAGGCTCAGAGCGCCCTGCGGGTATCGCTGCAGGCCAATGGGCAATAAAGGGGACGCGCATACCGCCCTCAAAGGTGTTTCCCTTGCGGCCGCGTTGCGCCCCTGCGTTGCCTAGATACCAGGGCCCGTTGTCGGAACTGATGATAATCAAGGTGTTGTCCAATCTTCCTGAATCACGTAACTCTTGCACCAGCGCGCCGACGCCTTCGTCAATCTCCTCCAGCACGTCGCCATAAAGACCACCGTCTGAGGTTCCTAATCTTTCTTCGCGAGCGTGCAAAGGGTCGTGAGGGAAGTTATGGGCAAAGTAGAGGAAAAACTTATCGTCGCTGGCGCGCAAAAAAGCCAACGCCTGTTCGGTATAGCGCTCGCTCAGGTAACGCTGGTCCACCGGCGCTTGCACTTCGACGTTTTGATTGCGATAGAGGGCAAAGGGCTCCATGTCATTGCTGTACAGTGCGCCAAAGTAATGGTCAAAACCAAAATCGTTGGGCAGGGAAGGGCTGCGATCACCTAAATGCCACTTGCCGACCATTCCGGTTCGATAGCCTGAAGCCTTCAATACGTCGGCAAGGGTGATTTCCTCCGCCGGTAATCGCACGTGGCTACCGCGTTTCGTCAGCGCTCTGGAAATGAATTCCTTGGTACTGCCGCTGGGAAAGACCACGTCGGGTAATCCGGCGCGAGGCGCAAGTCTGCCGGTGAGATAGCCGGCGCGCGAGGGCGTGCAAACCGGGGCAGGGGAGTGAAAATCGCTCAGTACCAGACCGGATGCGGCCAGTGCGTCGATGTTAGGGGTGTCGATCAAGTCGGCATTGGTTTCACCTGCGCCTATATCGCCGTAGCCCATATCGTCGTAAAGGATAAACAGAATATTGGGAGCGCGGTTGATGCTCGCGCCTGAACTTGCCAGGTGCTCCAAATAAAGTGTCTTGGCTTCCAGGTGTGTGTTGTCGTCTAACTGCTCGAAGGAGGCATAGCGATAGCCCAGCCAGATGGCGATCACCAGTAACGTGACGACGGTCACGGTGAAGAACGATTTAAAGAGATGCTTGATCAACTGACAATGGCCCGTTCAATAAAATTTGCGACTAAGGCTGGATCCTGCATCGGAATAAAATGGTTGAACTGGGGCAGGTAATGGTCTTCGCAGTCCGGCAGTGCGCAGGCGAGTTCAGGCCAGGTGGGTGAGCCTGAGAAATCACCGGGGTTGATGCCGTTGTACTTTGCTCTGAGCAATGCAATCGGAAGTCGAAGTTTGGGTAGGTCCTGCAAAACCGCATCGCTATAGGCCTGGCTGGTGTAGACCGCAGCCTCATTTAAAGGGTCGCAGAGCAAACTTCTGAAGTCATCTTCAACGTTCGGGTGAAGCGCATAGTCGCAGTAGTCACGCAAAACTTCGCTCTGCCAGGTGCTGAAGGGTTCCCTGTCTTTAAAGTGTTGATACATTTCCTCCGCATCCTGCCAGCGATTTTTGCGGCGCGCCACGGGGTGATCATCAGGGGTGAACTTGGCTGCCATTTGCCGCGAAAATTCGTAGGTTTCAGGCGCGGTGATGACGGGGTCGATGAGTATTAATTGTTTGAAGAGATTGAGGTGAGTGGCAGCCGCCCGTGCAATCAGGTATCCACCCACGGAGTGGCCGACACCGATAATATTGTTGAGTCCAAGGCGTTCCACCAGAATGCTGATATCTTCAGCGAGTGTGTTCCAGTCGACGTCGCCCAGGCTGCCACTGTTACCGTGGTAGCGCAGATCGACTGCCAGAATGTGTCGCTCGGGCAGGCATTTAACCACCTGGTTCCAGCAGCGACTGTGAAACCCGGTGGCGTGTAACAGCAAAACCGGAGAAGCCGAGGCAGCGATGTCGCTGCCAGGCCATTCCACTACTGCTAATTCCACGTCACCGATATCGAGGTGATACTCGCGGGTTTCACGCATAGAGAGGACTAGATCCGTTCTATGATGATGGCAGGTGCCATACCGCCGGCGGCACACATCGTAACCAGACCAAACTGCTTGCCCTGACGTTCCAGTTCATCCAACGCGGTATTGATCAGCAGTGAGCCAGTGGCGCCAATGGGATGTCCCAGGGCCATGGCACCGCCATTAACATTCACTTTGGAACGATCCATGTCCAGGTCACGCATGAATTTCTCGGAAACAACAGCGAAGGCTTCATTGATCTCCCAGACGTCGATGTCGTCGATGGTGAGACCTGCTTTGGCCAGAACCTTGCGCGCGGCGGGGCCGGGAGCGTTGAGCATCAGGGTAGGGCAGTCACCCTGATTAGCCATCGCGACGATGCGTCCTCTAGGCTTCCAGTCCTGTGCCTTGGCGTAGTCCGGGGAGGCCAAAAGAATGGCGCCGGCACCGTCTACTACGCCCGATGAATTACCCGCGTGGTGCATGTGTTGAATGTCAATTTCCGGGTACTTTTGATTCAGCATCTGGCGATAGGTAATGCCTGATTCATCCAGAGGGTAGTCTGCGACAGGCGCAAAAGAAGCCTGCAGCCCTGCAAGGCCCTCAAGCGTGGTCTGGGGGCGAGGAAACTCCTCCTTATCCAGCATCAGGTTACCTTCGGTGTCATACACTGGCACCAGGCTCTTGTCGAAGCGGCCTTCAGCAATCGCCTGAGCGGCTTTCATCTGGGTATCAAAGGCCTGCTTGTCCAGGTCTTCGCGGGTGATGCCTTCCATGGTGGCGATAGCGTCAGCACATACGCCCTGGTGAGGCTGAGGGTGCATTGAGCGAAGCTTCAGGTTGCCGTTGTCCATGAACATGGAAGGCATAGCGCCTTCCTCTCCATAGGTGGACATCATTTCGGCGCCGCCGCCGATGACCACATCCTCGCTGCCAGACATGATATTCATGGCAGCCAGGTTGACGGAGGTTATGCCTGAGCCGCAAAAGCGATCCAGAGTCATGCCGGAGGAACTGATGTCATAGCCTGCTTCCAGTGCCGCCATTCGGGCCAGATCACCGGACTGGCGACCACGTTGGGAGCTGGTACCAAAAATAATATCGCCCACATCGGCGGTGTTGAGGTTGTTGCGTTTGGCGATAGCTTCTAGCACCACTGCACCCAAGTGTTGTGGGTGCTGATCGGCCAATGAGCCTTTTCCTTTTTTGCCAATGCCGCGCGGTGTGCGACAGGCATCAATAATCCATGCTTCATTCATAGCAGTATTCCTTATTTACCAGTCCATTTGGGCGCACGTTTTTCAGCAAAGGCGGTGGCACCTTCGATCGCATCGGCGCTAACAAACACGGGGTTAACAAGCTCCTGTTGCTTGGCCCACATCTCTTCTGTAGACCAGTCTTCCTGCTCCATCATGACCTGCTTGCTAATGCGAACCGCTAGCGGGCCGTTGGCGCCAATTTGTGTTGCCAGCTCCCGGGCAGCATCCAGTGCAGTACCTGAGGGAACAACGCGATTAATCAAACCCATCTCCATGGCACGCTGGGCGCCAGAGAATTCGCCAGTCAGGGCCATTTCCATCGCCAGACGAGGGGGTATTTGACGAGGCAGTTTCATCAGACCACCGGCGCCGGCGACCAGGCCACGTTTAACTTCAGTGATACCAAACTTGGCGTCATCGGCTGCAACGATCAAGTCACAGGAAATCATCAGCTCCAGGCCGCCCGCTAGCGCGTAGCCCTCTACAGCAGCGATCAATGGCTTTTTCGGTGAACACTCGGCCAGGCCGCCAAAGCCACGACCCGGAATCACTGGCATTTCACCGGTGACGAAGGCTTTCAAGTCCATACCCGCACAGAATGAACCGCCAGCGCCGGTCAAAATAGCCACGCGGATATCGTCGTTGCTATCGAGTTCTTCCAGGGCCGCCGCTACTGCGGTTGCCACGGCCAGGTTTACTGCGTTCTTCGCCTTTGGGCGGTTGAGGGTGATGGTCATTACGCCATCTGTAACGTCTACCAGTACAGCTTGCTCATCAGTCATATTGTTTCTCCGTGTTAATTCAGCCCATGTCGGGCAGTTATGAAAGTCTTTTGATCAGTTAGTCAATTAAGGCGACGGCGCCCTGTGCCAGCGGCACTACCAGCTCACCTCGGGCCTTCGCCTCGGGGCTGGAGGCATTACCCAGCTCTGCGCGCTTGGCAACGCCTTGTAGAATTGCGGCGAGACGGAACATGGAAAATACAAGATAGAAGTTCCAGTTCTCAATGCTCTTGCGTCCAGTTCGCTCGCAGTACTTGGCGATGTACTCTTCATCACTGGGAATGCCAAGCGCCCCTCGATCGACGCCCGCCATGCCGGTAATGCCGCCACTTCCGGGTAGCATCCAGGCCATACACTGGTTGGCAAGGTCGGCCAGGGGATTGCCCAGAGTGGATAGTTCCCAGTCGAGCAGGGCGATGACCTTTGGCTCGGTGGAGTGGTACATCAGGTTGTCTAGACGGTAGTCACCGTGCACAAGACTGGTTTGACCGTCATCCTCGGGCATATTGGCCACCAGGTAATCCATCAGGCGATTCATCTCTGGGATGTCCTTGGTCTGGGAAGCACGGTACTGTTTACTCCAGCGGCCGGTCTGGCGCTCGAAGTAGTTGCCGGGTTTGCCGTAATCCGACAGGCCCACAGAGTCGACGTTCACATTGTGCAGAGCGGCCATGGTTTCATTCATGCTGTCGAAAATGGCGCTGCGCTCTTGCTTATCGGCGGCTTCTGGCAGTGATGGGTCCCACAGAATGCGACCCTCCAGATACTCCATGACGTAAAACATGGAACCTATGACGGAGTCGTCTTCGCACAACACAAAAGTATTTGGGACTGGCACATCGGTGTCTTTGAGGGCAGATATCACTCGAAATTCGCGGTCTACCGCGTGAGCAGACTTGAGCAGTTCACCCGGAGGCTTGCGTCTGAGGACGTAGGAGGTTCCTCCAGCGCTTAATTTAAAGGTAGGGTTCGATTGGCCGCCCGCAAATTTCTCTGTGCTGATGGGCCCCCTGAAGCCGGGTATATGCGCTGCCAGGTATTCACCCAGTGTGGATGTGTCCAGATCTTGTGTGCTCATAGCATCTCTTTTGGCGATGGGACAGGGGGGCTTGCTCGGCTGTGCCAGAGAGCTCCCTACCGGAAATTGACCGAGCCAAAGTCTGTGGCCTGCAGGGGAGGCTAACAATGACGCAGTACAACAAAAAAATAGACCATAGGTGACAGCCTGTCAGGCGACTCTCTGGTATGATTTTTGGACGATGCCTGAAAGACTTCTTACCCCGTGATAGAACCCATTGATGACAGCCAGCGACAGCAAGTCCTGGCGAGGACAGAGCACTTCATTGCCAGTGCGGAACAGGCCCTGGAGCGGCGCTTTGACCGCATCCCTGTGCTGTTTGATCTGAGCGGAACCACCGCAGGCATGTTCCGGGCCCACGGCCGGCAACGTGAACTTCGCTATAACCCGTGGATTTTCGCCAAATACTGGGACGTAAACCTGGAGGGGACGGTGCCTCACGAGGTGGCGCACTACATCGTTCATGAGGTTTATGGCTTGGGCAATGTGAAGCCACATGGCGAGGAGTGGCAGGCATTGATGCATTACTTCGATGCGGATCCTGCGGTCACATTTAAGGCGGATCTGGACGATATACCCCAGCGGCGACAGCGCACGCACCCTTATCGCTGTGAATGTCGCGACCACGAGGTGTCTACAACCCGGCATAACCGAATAGTGAAAGGGAAAGGAAGCTACCTCTGCCGGTATTGTAACGGCCGCTTAATTTACGCTGCCTGAATGGGCTCAGGTATCCAGCTCTAGTTCAACGCCGCTGTAGGTGTTTTCTTCCTCCAGCAGCGCTCCCACCTGATTGATGACCGCGCGGTCTGCGCTCAGACCGAGTTCATTGACCAGATATTCCTTGGTGGCTACTGCGCGGGCCTGGGCCAAATCTTGCAGTTGCTCCTGGCTGATAGGCACGTTGCCCTTGACCGCCGTCAGTTGTTCGCTAAAGCTCACGTCCTCGGCATTGTCACCGCCAAGTGCAG
>JBDWQQ010000009.1:0-33406 GCA_039986455.1 Halioglobus sp. | reverse complement strand
GCTGCTTCTCCATACTTAAGCTACCGTAGAGAGGGGCCAGGACAACATCGCCATGCCTGTCGTCCGTGAGCATTCTGGTCAAATCCCTACCCACAGCATTGATTTCGCGTTGGCCTGGCAGAAACACCAACACACTGCCCGATTGCTCATCGAGGGCTTTACGCACCAATTGGGCCACAGCAGGCCCGAGTGGCTCTTTGATTTTATGGGTGCCAGAATAATAACTTTGCACGGGGAACTGGCGACCCTCGGAAGTCACCAGCGGTGCCCCTCCCAATAATTGGGCCACACCCTCACCGTCCAGCGTTGCCGACATGACCAATAGTCGGAGTGGACTACACTCGCGAAACATCTCCCGGCCCTGAATACACAGGGCAAGGCAAAGATCGGAATCCAGGCTTCGTTCGTGAAATTCGTCGAATATGACCAGCCCAACGTCTTCCAGGCCCGGATCAGCCTGCAAACGGCGGGTTAGAATGCCTTCGGTAATAACTTCGATTCGGGTCTTTTCGCTGGTTTTACTCTCGAGACGAATGCTATAGCCAACAGTCTCACCCAGCTTCTCGCCCAACATCTGCGCCATACGCGCAGCCGAGGCTCTGGCCGCCATCCGCCTGGGCTCGAGCATGATAATTTTGCGTCCCTCTAGCCAGGGCTCGTTGAGGAGAGACAGCGGCACCAATGTGGTCTTACCGGCTCCGGGCGGCGCTTGTAATACTGCCTCTGAATAGGCGGCAAGTGCCTCTTTCAGCGCGGGTAGCGCGTCCGAAACGGGCAGGCTCTGATAGTTTTCAAGTGACATGTCGCCATCTTATCGAAGGCTGGAGGTACACGCTATGAAAACCAGATCACCACTGCACTCCGGCAGGCCGCTGATAGCTATCCAGCACGTTGACATAATTGGCCCGCAGAAACGCAGCCGAGTCGGTGGCATTGTGCTGGCTCACGCTTCCCTTCAACTGTTCAACAGAGTGGTATTCCCTCTCCGTGAGCCAATCTTCCAGCGACTGCAGCAAGCCTGTGATGTGCCCAGGCCCATGCTGTAATAAAGCACTACACATATGAGTGACATCGGCGCCGGCGAGCAAGGACTTAAGCACGTCATCCAAAGTGTGGACGCCACCTGTAATCGCCAGCGAGCACTGGACTCGACCGTGCAAAATAGCAAGCCAGCGAATTCGCATTAAAGACTCTTCAGAGCTCGAAAGCGCGAGTTTTGGCGTCACTTCCAGTGTTTCAAGGTCAATATCGGGCTGGTAAAACCGATTGAAGACGACCAGGCCATTAGCGCCACTTCTTTCGAGTCGTGCGGCAAAATTAACGGGAGAGGAAAATTGAGGTGACAGTTTCATCGTAATAGGCAGACTGACCTTCTCTCGCACAGCCTCTAGTACTTCGACATAGCGGTTTTCGACCTGAACGCAGTCTTCAGCGGGACCTGCTGGAATGTAATACACATTAAGCTCAAGCGCGTCAGCGCCAGACTGCTGTATAGCCTCGGCGTAACTCACCCAGCCGCCCGGGGTTGTGCCATTGAGACTGGCAATGACCGGAATATCTAACGAGGACTTCAGCGCTTCCAGATGTTGCAGGTACTGTTCTTCATAGCTGGTGTAATTATCGGGCACCGGATGAAAGCTCTCTGCTTCACCATGCCCTATGGACTGCTGGTGAAAAAATCGATCCAGACGAGCATCTTCCTCTTCGATCTTTTCTTCAAACAGCGAGTGCATGACCAGCGCTGCTGCCCCTGAATCTTCGAGCCGACGCGCGCTATCCAAGTCTTTGCTCAAAGGAGAAGACGAAGGTACCAGCGGGTTTTTCAGTGCTAAACCCAAGTATTCTGTACTGAGATCTGCCATTTTATTGACCTTCTTCGACGGGCGCAGAAACACCGGGCTTACGTTTTTCAGCCTTGGTTTTCGCCAGTTCTTCGCCGTCAGTCCAATCGAGTTCCGACAGCTGCTTGTAATAGTGATAACGATGATTCACAAACTGCTGTTCCTTTTTCACCAGTTGCTCGGCGACCTCCGGATGACTATGCCAAAGCATGCTGAACCGAGTCTCCGTCTGCACATAGTCTCTATAGGGGATGCTCGGTGCCCTGGAGTCCATTTTCATGGGCGCCTTACCCTGGCTGATGTTTTCAGGATTGAAGCGAAACAGTGGCCAGTGGCCACTTTTAACAGCCATGTCCTGTTGTTGGTGATTGCGTGACATATCGACTCCGTGGGCGATGCAGGGCGACAGTGCGAGGATAAGACTAGGACCACAATGCGCCTCGGCTTCCATGAATGCATTGAGCGTCTGTGTGTCCTTTGCTCCATAGGCTATGCGTGCGACGTAAACGTTTTCGTATTCCATGGCCAACAAAGCGAGGTCTTTTTTACCCGTGGTTTTACCTGCGGAAGAAAACTTGGCCACCGCTCCTCGCGGCGTGGCCTTGGATGTCTGACCGCCTGTATTCGAATAAACCTCAGTATCAAGCACCAGTACGTTGACGTCCTCACCTGACGCCAAAACATGATCCAACCCACCATAGCCAATGTCGTAGGCCCAACCGTCGCCGCCGATAATCCATACGCTTTTGCGGCTGAGATTTTCGCTCAGCGTAAGCAGTTGTTTCGATTCTGCAGAGTCTATTGTACGCAAGCGTTCGTCCAACTCAGCAACCCTTTGCCGCTGTTCATAGATACCAGCCTCGTCGGATTCATCTGCATTAAGAATGTCTTCCACAAAAGTTGACCCCAGCTCCCCTGTGAAATCGCTAAGCAGTTGCTGCGCCATTTCTTTGTGCTTGTCTACCGCCAGACGCATGCCTAAGCCGAACTCTGCGTTATCTTCAAACAGCGAATTATTCCAGGCCGGGCCCCTGCCATCGGGTGTCGTTGCCCAGGGCGTCGTGGGCAAATTGCCACCATAAATGGAAGAACAGCCAGTGGCATTGGCGACAAGCATTCTGTCGCCAAAGAGCTGTGAAGCGAGCTTAACGTAAGGGGTTTCGCCGCAACCGACACACGCACCAGAGAATTCGAACAACGGCTGCATGATCATGGAACCCGCGATGGTATTCCGTTTCAGTTGACTGCGATCGAATTCGGGTAAGCGCTCAAAAAATGCCCAGTTGTCTGACTCCTGCGCCCTGAGTTCGGGTTGTGGCTGCATATTGAGTGCTTTACGGCTGACGTTTGATTTATCGCGTATAGGGCATATGTCGACGCATAAGGTGCAGCCCGTGCAATCCTCTGGCGCGACCTGATAGCTGATGTGATAACCGTCCGGGAAACCTTTTGCTTTCACCGGTGCTGACTTGAAATTGGGTGGGGCATCGTTCAAAGCCGACTCATGGAAAACCTTGGATCGAATAGCGGTATGAGGGCATACGAAGGGGCATTTACCACACTGAGTGCACAGATCGGTATCCCAGACTGGTATTTCAAGTGCCAGGTTGCGCTTTTCATACGCTGCGGTGCCCAGTGGGTAGCTGCCGTCATCAGGCAATGCACTCACGGGTATCCTATCGCCACGGCCCGCTATGATTTCTGCGGTTACCTTACGAACAAATTCCGGATAAGCCTCTTTACTGTCGATGACCGATATCTCTTCGCCAGAAACAGGGCCTAGAGGTAACTCATGCAAGCAAGCCAGCGTTTCATCGATGGCCTTGAAGTTAAGCTCAATAATTCGTCGGCCTTTACGGCCATAGGTCTTTTCCACCGCCTGCTTGATCGACGCAATAGCCTGATCACGTGGCAATACGCCAGATATCGCAAAAAAGCAGGTCTGCATAATAGTGTTAATGCGTTTGCCCATCCCGCTGCGACTCGCGACGTCGTAAGCATCAATGGAGAAAAACTTAACTTCCTTACGAATCATCTCCTGCTGCAACTGAGCCGGCAGGCTTGC
This sequence comes from Halioglobus sp., assembly GCA_039986455.1. Classification (GTDB taxonomy): domain Bacteria; phylum Pseudomonadota; class Gammaproteobacteria; order Pseudomonadales; family Halieaceae; genus Halioglobus. The sequence goes on along the minus strand of JBDWQQ010000009.1, from coordinate 29,500 downwards.
CCATACTTTATCCGCAGGTTCAGGAGAGTTGAGCAAGAAAACAGCGCCCTTGGCCGCGTAGGACAAAAGGTCGTATTTCTCGAGGAAAGTAGACTGATGGCAGGCGACGAAACGAGCGTCGCCCTCTCCTATCAAGTAGCTGGATCGAATCCTCTTAGGACCAAAACGCAAGTGAGAAACAGTGACTGCGCCAGACTTTTTAGAGTCATAAACAAAGTAGCCCTGGGCGTGCAGATCAGTGCTTTCGCCAATGATCTTGATTGAGTTTTTGTTAGCACTGACTGTGCCATCGCTGCCTAAACCATAGAAAATCGCCTGGAAGGTGTCTTCATGTGCCAAAGTACGAAACTGGCTATCCCAGTCCAGGCTGGTATGACTCAGGTCGTCATGAATGCCGATCGTAAAATGGTTACGCGGTTTCTCTTCTAACAGTTGATCAAACACCGCCTTAATCATACCTGGAGTGAACTCTTTGGATGAAAGCCCATAACGACCTCCGATCACTACAGGCATCGCGCCAAAGCGGCCATCGCCACAAGCTGCGTCCTGAGCGAGTGCAGTGACGACATCTTTATACAGTGGCTCACCATCGGCACCAGGCTCCTTGGTGCGGTCCAGCACCGCGATGCTGCGCACAGTGACCGGCAGTGCCTCCAATAGCGCTTGAGCGTCGAAGGGCCGGTACAGACGAACTTTAAGCACACCAAGTTTTACGCCCGCATTGACCAGAAAATCCACCGTTTCATGCACGGCTTCGGCGCCAGAGCCCATAATGACAATCACGCGATCGGCATCAGCAGCGCCTTCATACTCAAATAGACGATAACGGCGGCCCGTCAACGCATGAAATTGATCCATGGCCTCCTGAACCAGGCCCGGTAACGCAGAGTAATAGGGATTTACTGTTTCGCGAGCCTGAAAATAGACATCCGGGTTTTGGGAACTCCCCCGTAAAACGGGGTGAGCGGGAGACATTGCCCTCGCCCTGTGAGCCTGCACAGCGCTATCGTCAATCATGCCACGCACAACCTCATGCGAAACGGTTTCCAGCTTGGACACTTCGTGCGAGGTTCTGAACCCATCAAAAAAATGCAGGAACGGCACGCGACTCTTCAGCGTGACTGCCTGAGCCACCAACGCGAGGTCCATGACCTCCTGTGGGCAGTTCGAGGCCAGCATAGCGAAACCGGTCTGGCGTGTTGCCATCACGTCTGAATGATCACCAAATATGGACAAGCCCTGACACGCCAGCGATCGGGCTGCGATATGAAACACCGTAGGAGTGAGCTCGCCCGCAATTTTGTACATATTGGGAATCATCAACAGCAAGCCCTGAGAGGCTGTAAAAGTCGTCGCCAGGGAACCTGCCTGCAGCGCGCCGTGAATGGCACCCGCCGCGCCACCTTCGCTTTGCATTTCTACTACGCGAGGAACGCTGCCCCACAAATTAGGCTGACCGTTCGCTGACCACTCGTCCGCAAGTTCCCCCATATTGGATGAAGGTGTGATCGGATAGATCGCGATCACCTCGTTCGTCAGGTGGGCTATTGTCGCGGCAGCCTGGTTGCCGTCTATGGTGACAGTACCTTCTGGATTCATGTCGTTGTTACGCCTGCTGAGTGATCAACTATCTGCAATGCAGAATAATCGTGAATGATGGCCGAGAAATTGATCAGAGTCAGTCATCGTGCGTAAGGGCGTCCTCAACACCGCGCACAGCAACCACTGTTGCGCGGCTACAGGACTGGCGCAGAGACTCCAAGGCCTGGTATGGGTCGCTGTTGTAAAAGTCTAAAAGAGTGTCCATGCAAGGAAACTCGACGATGATCAAACGCTGTGGTTCAACGTCGCCCTGGATCACTTGAAACTCACCACCGCGAACCAGGTACTGCGCCCCTGCTGCTTCCAGCAGCGGCCGAACGGCGTGCTGATAATGCATATACTCGGCGATATCGAAAATATCGACATCAACAACAGCGTAGGCCGCCATAGAAGCTCCCGGGTTCTTCTTTTACTTCCCAAAGCAACAGCTTACTGATCTGTAATAAAAATCAGTTGTTCTACATCAATGTTGCGCTTAAAGCGCGGTGGCCGCACAAAGAGGTCGGCTACGCGGCGACCGTTCTAGGCTAGTAGCCGTTTTCTGCTAAATCACAGACAATTACTTGCTCGGTGCCTTCATCGTCCTGATCTAACCGGGAGAGTCGGCCGACGCTAGCCAGGAAAGCGGTCGAAGGTCATCAAGCCATCAGGAATGTAGTGAAACTTCTGCTTTTCAACGCAGTACAAAGCCATTTCGGGTTCACCGTATTCAGACGGGTCATCCATTGTGCCTACTTTGATGATGACGATATCGGGCATACCCGGCGGATTACTGGTTAGTGATGTTCCGCAGTTCTCGCAAAACTCCCGCACCACGCCATTTTCAAGATCGTCACGCACAAAGCGCTTAGGTTGACCGCCGGTATAGTGAAAACCGGCTCTGGGCATCGCAATAATCACATTAGCCGAGCCACCGGATATATACTGGCATTCGCGACAGTGACACTGCCCTCGCATCAACGGATCACCCTCCGCCTCGTATCGCACCTGCCCGCAATAACATCCACCTGAAAACTTCATATTTTTCTCCTGAATTCTGTTTCAAAATCATAGCAGCTAAGCATACTGAGTGGCCTACTTATCAACGGCATTAAAAAGCCTTTTCCTCTCTACATCCGTGCTGACTTATTATAGGCGCCTCAACCCCATCACCCACTTATCGTGACCAAAGAGACAACATAAAAACATTAGCCTCGATGCCAATGTTTATCCGATCTTTGTGAGCTACAAAATCCGTCACGAAGAACCGGCCGTTAAGCTCTATCGAAACGGGCGACTCGCCGCTAGAACAAATACTGTGCTGCAAGTAGCCGCAGTCATAGGAACGGCTATAATGAGCGCCTTTCAAAGACAAAGTAAATGATCATGGCCATTCTCGACAAAGACAATCAACCGTTGGGCGAAAAAGATGCACTTGAGCGGCACATCCAGCGTGCCCTGGCGACACCTGAGCCTCAGGGCCTGCAGCTCGAACTCAGTTATCGCATTATCAAGGCACTGTTTAACCCTGTAGTCATGGGCGTTGAAAACCTACCGGAAAAGCCGTGCTTGTTTGTCGGCAATCACTCTCTATTTGCTTTAGACGGATGGGTTCTCGGACCGGTGTTTATGCGAGAGCTCAATCGCTTTCCTCGAGGTCTGGGCGACAAGTTTCTATTTACCAATGAAAAAATAGGCAATACGGTGCTAGCGGCTGGCGGAGTTATGGGCCATCCGGAAGTCTGTGCGGCCATGATGGAAGATGGGCAAGATCTGTTGGTGTTCCCTGGCGGTGCTCACGAGGCTGTTAAACCCACACGCGATATGTACGAACTGCAATGGAAAGAGCGCTACGGTTTCGTCAAGTTGGCAGCCAAGCACGGCTACACCATTATGCCTGTTGGCATCGTTGGCCCGGACGAATTTTACGGCCACCTCATGGAAGGTGAGGACTTGCCTGATTCTCGCGTGGGCCAACTATTAAAGCGTTTGGGCGTTCTCAATGAAGATACCCGCTCTGACATGCTGCCCCCGATTCCGGTCGGAGCCCTCGGTTCCCTCTTCCCAAAGCCTCAGCGCTGCTACATAGGGTTAGGAGAGCCAATCGACCTGTCAAAGTACAAAGGAAAAATGCCAACCAAAAAGCAACAGCAAACCATTCGAGGCCAGGTAGCCGAGCAGATCGAAATTCAGTTAGCTGAACTGCTATTCACTAGAGCGCAAAATCGCGGCCGCGATGGCCTACTGCGACGTCTGCTTACGATTTAAGCGGCGCTACAGTCACTATTCCTGCATCACCCGGGCCAGGCGCTCGGGTTGACGCCAACGCCCGCGATAGAGTCGCGTTGCATAGCACAGAGCTAGAATCAGAAGCATCGCCACAAACACCCACCAAGATACCAGCGGCTCCATCTTCCAGCGTACGATGACAAAGTACTGAACAACCAGCATCAGCCAATGCAATGATGTTGAAGTAAACATAATCCAGCGAGTATCACCCGCGCCGCGCAGCGCGCCACCGGATATGAGAAGCACGGCGTCAGCCAACATGTATGTCACCAGACCCAGCATCATGGTCGACGCCAGCGCACTGATCTCACTGAAATATTCATCGCCCGTGGCAAAGACCTCCACCAGCTCTACCCGATACACCAAAAACAGCACTGCGAGGATGCTTGAATAGCCAAGAGACAGTATCAGGCCCGAGGAAATCACCTGATTGGCACGTTGCATATCACCAGCGCCCACAAAGCGACCGATGAGGGACATTACACCAATATTGAGCCCCATCATTGGCACGAAAGACAGCATATCCCAGTTGAACACTATCGCCATCGCAGCCCCTTGCACGACACCGTAGCCCTGGAACATGAGGAGAAATACATTAAACGTCGCCGTGTTCATAAAGCTTTCAAGGGCCGAAGGAGTGCCCAGGCGCAGGTATCGACGCATCACGCCACGATCGAACACCCAGGAGTCCCCCACCGAGAATTGTAGTCGGTGACTGCGGGCAAGATAAAACGACAAAAACAACAGAACGCTCACGAACTGGGCAATGACCGTGCCCAGGCCAGCACCGATAATACCAAGCTCCGGCAAACCGAAGTGACCAAATATCAGCATCCAACTGAGTGGAATATTTAGGCATACACCAATCACATCTGACGCCATCACTACCCGAGTACGACCTATACCTACGAAATACGATGCGAGGCAGGCTTTAATCAGGTGAAAGAAGCTGCCGCTCATTAAGGTATAAAAATACACCTGCTCCAGCGGCACCTGCTTTGCGTCGTGCCCTAAATGCGGGAACACCTGCCCCACTCCAAAGCCTATCAAGCCCAGCAAAGGCAGCGCGGAAACCGCTATGATCGCACCCTGGGTAACAACGCGCGGACAGCGCGGCATCATTCCGGCACCGTAGTACTGCGCCACCAGTGCGTTTCCGTAACTAATCAGCCCGATGAATAAAGACATGCAGAAGAAGGCCGCCACCGCGCCGCCCATTGCCGCCGCAATGTGTACTGAGTCGATCTGCGCCATAAACCAACGATCGGTAAATACCATCACCGCAAAAGCACCCTGGGAAATCACCATGGGTAGCGACAGACGGAACAGTTCCCGTAGCGTTGTTAGGGAGAGGTAGTGCACAATATGGGCTCAATAGCCTGTGGACGAATCTGGAGGCGCATTATACTGGCGAAGGCAAAATAATCTGCCCGTGCTTGGCACTATCTTGTCAATAATGACACCTACACCCGGTTTTCTATGAAAAAGCTGCTCGTAATCACCTTAGTCGTCCTTGTCGCAGTGTCCGGTCTGCTTCTGTATTTCTTGCCACAGGAGATGCGCTTTCGTCCGCCCTACCCCATCACTCAAACACCGGCAGACGTCGGCCTGAGCTTTGAAGTATTCACTATCAGCCCGGAGGACGAGGACCTTAAGCTCGCAGGTTGGTGGATGCCCGCTAAGGCATCACGTGCGACTCTTGTGTTTATCCACGGAGGTGGCTCCAATCGCCACAGCGAATTCTTCAAGTCTCTGGATTTTTACGCCGCCATGGTGGCCGGAGGTGTTTCGGTTGCTGTGGTTGATCTACGTAACCACGGGGATTCAGATTCAGACGGCAGAGGTTTGCAGTTTGGGCGCACCGAGAAGTGGGATGCACTGGCTTTAATCGACTGGGCGCACCAAAAGGCGCCAGATTCGCCGCTTTACGCGATGGGCATCTCGATGGGAGGAGCAACGCTGATACAGGCAGCAAACGAGGGCATGATTGTTGATGGGTTAATACTGCTTGACCCATTACTGGACACCCATGACGCGATCACCCAGAGCGCCTGGGTTGCAACTGGATTGCCCCCGCGACTATTTAATGCCTCGGCGTGGGCAGCAACTCAGTGGCACGGTATGCCGCGGGGTGACGAGCAGGCGAGCGAGATTGCTGCACGACTGAATCAGCCAATCTTACTGCTACAAGACCCGGACGACCCGGTAACGCGTGCGCCGTACGCGCGCAAACTCGCCGCGCAAAATCCGGCTATTCGCTATTGGGAGGCTCCTTCAGCGAAAGCAGACGCAGCAGCTGAGCTTCAATGGCGCGGCCGCTGGGGCAGCCACGTCACCGCGTTCGTCCTTTTTCCTGAACGTGTGCTGGAGCAAGTATTTTCTTTCATGGATCTATCGCCCCAGCGGTAGCTGTCCCCAGAGTCAGCGGTAGCTATCCTCAGAGTTAGCCGCCAAGTAAACAAAAGAGACCCAGGCCGCAACATTGTGCGCTAAATCCTGTGGGTCAATTTTGTCCAGAGTGTCATTAGGTGTGTGATGCAAATCGAAATAGTCCCAGCCATTTTGTTTCAGTCCAACCACTGGCACACCCGCTTTACGAACGAAGGTCATGTCTGGACCGCCGGAGGCTGTATTGTTCCCGGGCCCTGCGCCCATTGACCGTACGACACTGCCCAGCGCTTGTGCCGCAGCCACCTTATCGTCAGCCACGCCCGTATCAAAACGCCAGATACGCCCGGCTCCGAAGTCTGATTCGGAAGCCACAATGTGATTGGCCAGCTCTTTAGCGTGTGCTTCGGCATAGGCTTTACCGCCAACCAGTCCAACTTCTTCAGCGCCAAATAAAACCACTCTGATCGTGCGGCGTGGGCCATCGGGCATTGCGTCCATAACTGCCTTGGCAGCAGCCATAACAATGCCAACGCCTGCGCCGTCATCCACGGCACCGGTGCCAAGGTCCCAGGAGTCGAGGTGCGCACCAATCAATACAATCTCATCGGGTGCTTCTTTCCCAGGAATTTCAGCAATCACATTGCCGGAGGTTCCCGCGGGCCGCTGTTCTGGCGTCAGCACCAAACGCAGGCTAACGGTCGAGTTATTGTTGAGGATACGCTGCAACTGATCTGCATCCGGCGCAGAAACTGCAGCCGCCGGCACACCTGTTTTTTCACCTGTATCGGTTGCGCGGCGCATTTGACCCGTATGAGCAAAGCGGTGGCTGCTGGTACCTACAGAACGAATCAATACGGCTAATGCGCCCTTCTCTTGAGCTACATAGGCTGCCTTGCGCCGCTTGGCAGAAGCCACACTGTAGCCTGAACCGTCCTGAGTTCGAGTCATAACCTCGTCAACCAGGATGATTTTTCCTTTCACTGTCTCTGCCGGTGCTTGCGTTAACGCCTGCAGTGATGGAAAGGACGCTAATTCACCTTCTACCCCATCCGGGCCTGTGGAAGTACTGCCACCCAGGGCCGTAATGACTAAAGGTTGCGGATAGGGAGCGGTAATCTCTGCCCACTCCACTCCGCGCTGCCAGACGGGCAGATCGAATGTCTCTACCCGCACATTCGCAAAACCCAAGGATTTAAATTGTTCTACGGCCCAGTCTCTGGCTCGCTCTTCAGCCTCGGTGCCCGCCAAGCGAGGGCCTACTTCGGTGGTGAGTGACTCAACGATGGAGTAACCCAGATCGCTTTGTAACGCTTCCGTTGCCAGCAACGCCGCCCGAGACTCGACTGCAGGGCTAATCGTCTGTGCAGACGCCTGGGTACTTACAAAAAGCGCTAACGCCAAGGGTAGTAAAGTACGGTTCAACAAAGGGAACACCTCCAAAAAAAGAAGGAGTGTACCCTCAAGACGTCGACAACGACATGTACACTTCCAGTACAGGCAGGCATATACTGGTTCCTCGTTTACCAAAGGTACGACCATGAGCGAGAACACCCCGTCCAAATGGCCCTTTCGCTGGGATTTACTGCTGCGCTATCGATACATCGAAACGATTGCGCTTTGGGAAGGCAGACTCACAACACGCCATCTTTGCGATACATTTGGTATCGGACGCCAGCAGGCGAGTAAGGACATCAACAACTACCTCCGCGAAGTTGGCATAGGCAATCTGGAGTACGACAAGTACCTGAAGGGTTATAAGCCGACCGGTCAATTCGCGCCTCAAGTGACGCTGGGCCTAGCAGACGAATACCTCCACCTGATGGCGCGCAACAACGAATTGATGAACGTCTTTGAATCACTGGCGTTGAACGTCAGTAATGCAGAGGTTTTGAGCCACCCCGTACGCGACGTTAAGCCAGAAGTATTAAGGCCGATCATGCAGGCGGCGCGTCAACAAAAACGATTGGATTGCGACTACGTATCACTCAACCACCCCGACCGGGAAGGACGTATCATTGTTCCCCACACGCTGGTTTATACCGGCCTGCGCTGGCACGTTCGCGCCTGGTGTGAGAAAAACCAGGAGTACCGAGACTTTGTACTCAGCCGCTTCAGAGATATACCCGAGATTATGGATGAGTCTGAGCATGGCGTTGATGAGGACAGCGAATGGAATACCGAGGTCACTCTGCGTATTACTCCGGATCCGAGGCTGACACCTGAGCAGCAAGAGGTGGTAGAGATTGACTACGGTATGCACACTGGCGCCCTGAGCATCACCACACGCGGCAAGCTGGTGTCTTATGCACTAAAGCTGCTGCACATAAACCCACGCGAACAACTGACAGACCCTATGGCGCAGCAAATCGTTGTTGCCAACCGGGATGAACTTGAACCCTGGCTATTTGGATAAACTGATGACTGAGCACAACGAGTACGAAGAGGCATTTAGCGAGAACAGTTTTTGGGACAAGCTCAAACGCTACGCCAAGACCGCGGGCCGTGAAGTGGTAGAGAAGGCACTATTGCTTTACTACGCCATGCAGGAAGAGAAGGCCCCAGCGTGGGCAAAAGCAACCATCGCAGCCGCATTGGGCTATTTCATTGTGCCCATTGATGCGATCGCCGACCTTACGCCTGCCGTTGGCTATGCCGACGACCTGGGCGTACTTGCACTGGCCCTTGCCGCCGTTGCCACTTACATCAACGATGACGTGAGGAGCAAAACAGCGGAAAAAATTGACGCTTGGTTCGGCGACACCAGTGACTGAGATAGAACTATTGATCGCGCTTCACCGCGGCCAATATCGACAAGGCCCGGGTGACGATGCGATCACACAACGCGCAATAGAGCTGGCGAGACTCGAGCCCTCTTGCACACTTAAAGTAGCCGATGTGGGCTGTGGCACAGGTGCCGCCAGTAGACTGCTGGCAAGCCAACTGGACGCTAAAGTAACTTCCGTGGATTTTCTGCCCGAATTTTTACAGGAACTGGAAATAGCCGCTGAAGCCGAGGGCATTGCTAACCGAATCACAACGCTCAACTGTTCAATGGACACCCTACCCTTCGAGAACAACAGTTTGGATGTTATCTGGTCTGAAGGGGCGATATACAACATCGGCTTCGAAAGCGGCCTTCGTCAATGGCGGAATTTCCTCAAACCAGGCGGCATTCTAGCGGTCACAGAAATTACCTGGCTCACCGACCAACGGTCTGAAGAAATAGACCGTTACTGGAACAATCAATACCCGCAAATAGACACTGCAGCCAACAAGCTATCGCAGCTTGAAGCCAACGGGTATTCTCCTCTCGCCTACTTTGTGCTTCCAGAATTTTGCTGGCTAGATAACTACTACAAACCTTTGGAACGGCAGTTTCCGCAATTTCTCAAGGAGCAGGCTAATAGCAAAGAGGCTCGCGCGGTCGTCAAAGAATATGAAGCCGAACAAGCGATGTACGAACAATATGCATCAAGCTACAGCTACGGTTTCTACATCGCTAAGAAGGTGCCCGCTTAAATACCCTTGTAGTTTCTGTAGGCCGCCGCGTATTCAATAGCATCTTTGTTATCGATCAAAGCGCCGTTGGGCAACTCGTCAGGGCGAGCGCTTATCTCAAACATCGCATAGCCAAGGTCTATGCCAGGAATAACCAAATAACCTGGCTGCAGTAGTCGTTCACCCAGATACATGGCGAAGTTAGCATTTTCTTCTGTCGGCCTGATCCAGGCAGAACGATGTGCGAACGACCTTAATCCAGTGCCGGCTGCCATCTCTGCTACTCGGCGCTCTGCACTGCCCTTGTCTTTTGCCCACTGCGCACTCTCCTGTTCACCTGTACCCATCCCAGTCACGTAGTGAAAACTCATGGGGGCATCGGTACGCGCTGACAACCATTCGGTCACGAAGGCAATGGGGAAATCCACATGAATCTTGCGATACAGTTCCGGATCCATACCTATCGAAGTGGTTCCCAGCCCCCACATGACTGTATTGACGGTAACAAGGATATCGCTCATGTCGCTGTAGTCAGTGAAATCCTCATGCATGATGACGTTGACCCGCCCAGATGACTTACCCTGCTCCAACCTGGGTGAAAGGCGTCGAGTGACTGCGTAAACCTGTTCAACCTCGTCAGCCTGCATTGCGGCCTTTAGTAAAGCATCGCCTACCGAACCCGTCGCGCCAAAGACCATGACCACTTTATTGGCATCTGCGTTTCTTTGAGCTCCGTCGACAGGCGTGTGTTTTCCAAGCGTCATCGCCCCCCAAAGATTGAAGGCAGCTATGAGCAGCACGAAACACATGAGCAAGCCTAATAAGGTCTTCTTAAACATATCTCTATTCCAAATCAGTTCAAATGGGGATTCGCTAACAATCCTCCCTACTATACTGCTTCCACAACCTGCTTTCAGCAGTGCAGATAAGCGGTTCGAACCAGAAAGCGAGCTGAGCTAACTCCCAAAAGGCACAAGAACTTGAGTCGTTGTTGATACCGCCTTAATCGTCAAACAAAGCACTATCAAGGCCTAGCAATACCGACCTGTTACTAGAGCAATCGATACACAATCGGGCAGCATTGACAGGCGGAGTTATTAAGACAATGAGGCTCCAACATTTCTTTACACTTCTTTTCAGAACTCTTGCATCTAATCTGGTTTAATCTGCCCCTAATATCGAATCACCGTTGGCGTCAGAATGAACTACAAAAAAGCCCTTTCCTGGTTAGCAACTTGCGCTATCGTAGTGCCGCTTTTAGCTGGTTGTATTGGCAATCGCAATGCTGGCGATCTTGAAGCCAAGCTCTACCGATGGGACCAGCGAGATCAACCGCTAGTGACAAGAAAAACGGGCACATCCAGTGCTTTTGCCGGCTACTTCCGTGGCGCCATTGTATTGACTGATTTACTCATCGCGTACCCGGAGCTAGACACGACTGCCGGAACCCCCTACCTGCTGGAACTGTGTGAGGACGACGAATGCCAATATGTAGTGGCTTTTCCAGAAGCTTTCGACCTGACTAAAAGCAACACTCTGTCTGGCTTTGCCGTAATGAACCCTATAACGACGGCTCTTTACTATGAAGTAGAAAACATGCCTGCCGATTCTGTACGCGGCCAACTGGATTTACTGGCCGAGTCAATTTTATCGGGAGAGGCCCCGTATACTGAAGATGGCGTTATCGACTATCTCGACATACTGAAACTGGATTACGAACTGGAAACGCAGTACATCGGCCTGTTCATCGACCCTTCTCTACCCAATGTAGCCAGCGTTGCCTCCCGCTATGACAGCGGCATTAGCTTCAGTGAGATTCTGTCGTTGGCCTACGACCCCGGCGTTGTTGATATTAGTTCTGAGATTTTTGTCGACACCAGCGGCGACTGCGCGTACTACGCCTTGAGCTATGGTTCGGCGGTAAGTGACGTCCGACAAGGAACGGATTTCGAAGGGATGGTAGAAATCAGCTTTGATAGCAATAGCTGCCTACTCAGCTCAAATGGCATCCCCAATCATGATTTTCAGGACGCTGGGGCCAGGTTCGCCACCACGGTGAGCGAACAATCTATTGTCGTTAACATTCCGCGCATGCCAGCGAAAGCGCCTGTCACTACTTCGCTGAGCCAGCGTTCCTACGACGCTATCATGCTCAACGGCGTTGCTCTGGACCTGTTATCTGCCGGTTGTTACCAACCCGATTCGCCCCAAGCCGATGCTGACGGCAATACTCCCATCGGTTGCAATCAAAACGATGGCTGGCTACTCGATCCGATGTATGCCGAAAGCACCTTCAGCACTGACTCACACAACGCGCATTCGCAACCTAACGGGCTGTATCACTATCATGGCAACCCAGTTGCCATGTTTGACGATAACCCCGGGGCCAATGGCTCTCCAACCATCGGCTTCGCGGCGGATGGCTTTCCGGTATACGGTAGTTATTTCTACGACGAAAACCTTCAAACCGTTCGCAAAGCGCAGTCAGGCTACACGCTGCGTGAAGGCTCTCGTCCAAGTAGTGCCAGCGACCCCGGCGGTGTTTATAACGGCACCTATATCGACGACTACGAGTTCACCAATGCCGGCGACCTTGACGAGTGCAATGGTATGACCATCGATGGGCAGTACGGCTACTACGTGACGGACGCCTATCCGTGGGTTCTAAATTGTTATGCTGGAACGCCGGACGACTCTTTCTCAAAGTAGACGCGCTCGTTTCAATCCGCTGCTTTAAGACAAGCTGTCATTGGACTTGGCTAACTGCCCCGCCATGACTTTGGCTTTACACAGGCTGAGGAATACAGCGGAAGAGATGCCTGCCGAGGCGAAGATCATACACATGACCATGATCTGGTAGCGTGAAGCAATCAGCGGCGACACGCCCGAAAGAATCTGCCCTGTCATCATGCCGGGCAGCGAAACTAATCCAACGGCCAACAAAGAGTTAATCACCGGGATCATTGCCGCATGATAGGCTTTGATACGCGCCTCCTCCCAAGCGGCCCCATGCCCTAACTCACTGTAAAGTCGTTCTGCGGCAAGGCTCACCGCAGTCATGGCATTGGCAAACACCATTCCCGCCAGTGGCACCAAGTATTGTGGCAGATACCATGGGTCTATTTGCAACGCCACTTGCGTAATCAATAGTAAGGTCAACCCTCCACCCAACAGCAAGGAAAGAAATGCCGCCTGCAGCACCTGGCGTCTGTGCTCAGTCACTGTACCCACGGCAATCCAGGAAGCGGCGCAGAGCATAATGGACAATACCAATAGAATGAGCAGCCCATTATTTGCTTGAAAAATCCAAGCCAGCACATAACCAATAGCCATTAGCTGAATCGCCATGCGTGCCAGCGCATAAAGCGCATTGCCAACGCCGTAAGACCATCTAATAAGAATCATCAAAGTAATGATGACAGGGATAAAAGTCAGCGCGAGCTGCGCCAAAGATAGAGTAATGACCTGGGTTTCCATGGCTGCGCCTATGCGAGAAACGGATAACCTTGATTCTACATGCTAATGCGCTGAACTGCGGTAGCTCCGCATCCTAGCCCCAAATTTCGTCATGTAAAGGTGGCGCACCACATACTGGCTCAGTTGGACTAATTCCTATAAAGTCGGCTCAAGCTTAGGCATAAAATATAAATAATAAGTAAAGGGACTTTACGCTTATGAAGCGAAATTCAAGGCTTTTAATAGGCTCAGCACTCAGCCTTATTTTTGGCTCAACACATGCCTTCGCGCAAGTATTGGAGGAAGTGATAGTGACCGCACAGAAGCGGGAGCAAAGCCTGCAGGACGTACCTATCTCGGTGATGGCGTTCGACGGGGATCAGTTAGAGCGGCAAATAAAAACCGAGGTGAAGGATCTGGCTCGTATTGTGCCTGGACTGACCTTCTCAGAGCCTACAACCAATGCTGGCCGTTCCGTAAAAATCAGGGGCGTGGGCACGCAGTCCTTCGGTAGCGTTATTGATCAATCCGTGGGCGTTGTCATCGATGGCGTCGTGGCCAGCAGTGTCGTGGCGAGTTTTATCGAGTTTAGCGATGTTGAACGACTGGAGGTATTGCGAGGCCCGCAAGGCATGCTGTTCGGTAAAAACGCCAGTGCCGGCTTAATCAACATTTCTACGCGTTCGCCCTCCTCGGAACTCAGTGCTGGCTTTGGAGCCACCTACGGCAGCGACAACTTTCTCAACCTGAATGGCTATGTATCGGGGCCACTTGGCAGCGATAAACTGCTTGGCCTGATATCCGGCTATAACAACAGTTACGACGGCGTGATCAAAAACACCTTTCCCGGGGAAGACGACAGTAACGATAAAGACCAGTACGGTGGCCGCGCGAAGCTGCAATGGCTCCCCACCGACGCACTGGATTTGACCTTCACCCACTCTATTGTCGCCGACAACCCTACCCGCGGGCACACTACCCTGGTTAAAGTAATACCTGGCAGCCTGATCGATCTCGAAGGCGGTGAGGTCAGTGATGAAGGAGACTCTGTCTTTGACCAGGACTATTCCGTGCAGGACACCGACGTAGATATGTCCATACTCGAATTAAACTATCAGCTTGAGAGCATGACCTTTACCTCAATCAGTTCCTACACAAAAGAAACCTTTAAAGACAGCAATGCCGCTGACAACTACGGCCGAACGGCACTCCCCGCCAACGATAATGATACCGAGATAAAGCAATACACTCAGGAGCTGCGACTCACATCCGACTCCGCGAGCGATTTAAAGTATGTAGCTGGCCTTTACTACTTTCAGCGTGACTACGACAACAGCTTCGTCAGAATCATCGATTTTTATGGCGTAGGCATAGTGCCAATACCCAGCCTTCAAAGCTCAGTTATTAAAGATGAAGAGGCGCAACAAAAGAGCTATGCAGCCTTCGGTCAGGCCACCTGGAGTTTCACTGACAATACTCGTGTTTCACTGGGCGCGCGATATAACTATGAAGAAATCGAGGGCTACGAGAATAGGACCAAGATACCAGGCACAATTCAGGAAGGCGCTGAGGGTGTCACAGAGGATGATGACACCGATTCAGCCTGGTCGTGGCGTATCATCGGTGAGCACGACATTACAGACTCTGCTCTGGTGTATGCCTCCGTTGCTCAGGGTTACAAAGGACCGGCCATTAATACGCTGGGAGGTAACAGTTTCGGCGCCGACTTTATCGTTGGCCCCGAGATACCCACTAGTTACGAAATAGGTATCAAATCGGAATGGTTTGATAACCGCATGCGGTTAAATGCCACGGCCTACTACACTGAGTTTGAAGATTTTCAGGCATCTGCCCAGGTCCCTGGTTTGATTCCTCCTGAATTCTTCCTGACTAACGCAGGCGAACTAGAGACTCAAGGTATAGAAGTAGAGTTTCAGGCCCTCCCCACCGAAAACCTGTTCCTGACTGGCGGCATCGCCTACACAGATGCAGTATTTACCGACTATCAATCGTCTCCCTGTTACGAGGGACAAACCGAAGAGCTGGGCTGCATCGATGGCTCTCAGGACCTTAGCGGCGCTAAGCTACCCAACGCTCCAGAGTGGATGGCCAACGTGTCAGCGGACTACACGTTTCCGATCAGCGATTACGATTTCGATGGATTCGTGCGAGGCGATTATTCCTGGAGAGACGACAGCATTTACGCGGTCGACCAAAACCCACTTCACGTCATCGAAGCCTACGATCTTCTCGACCTTTATGCTGGAATACGGGCAAGTGATGGCCGCTATACCTTACAAGTCTTTGTTAAGAATGCCCTGGATGACTATTACATTAACACGATTGGCGGCCAGCAAATCGTGGGGGCAATCACCGCTCAGGCCTATAACTACGACTATAAGCGGCGCTATGGCATTCAACTCAGCATGAATTTCTAATACAGCGATGCTGGTTAGAATTTAAACCTGAATTCTGCGCCCCAGTGTAACGGTTGGTTCCACGCACCAAAAGAGGCCAGTGGGCCAATGTTAACAACAGAGGTGGTATATCGTTCGTCGGTAAGGTTTCTACCGTAAACGCTCAACTGATAGTTTCCACGGTAGACAAAATCGACTGACGCGTTCCAAATACCATGTGATTCGACGTTACCTAATGGGTCATTGTCGGCGATGGTTTCCATCTCATCTTGCCATCGATAAATGACATTGGCATTAAAGCCCAAGTTATCTCCAAAGTTGGTAGCGTAGTTTGCCGACGCTCCAAAGGTATTTTCGGGCGCTCGACGAAGGAGCAAATGGTCGTTGTTAGTGATGATTCCATCATTATTGATATCAGCATCATAGTCTTTGTATTCTGCGTCAAGGTAAGCATAAAACATGTGCAACCTAATAGACTCGGTTAACAGAGCCGTAAACTCCAACTCAGCACCTTGGATTTCCGCAGTGGTGGCATTTGATACGTAGGTATCGACATTACCGTCAGCCGTGGTGACGAGATTCTCTTCCTGCTTGTCGTCATAATCGGTTGAGAATACCGTGGCGTTAAATCGCATCCTGCCATCAACCCAATCGCTTTTAACCCCTAGTTCAGTTGTGGCTACATACTCAGGATCGTAGGATGTGGTTAGTCCGTCGACGGAGGTATTACGACCGAAGAAGCCTCCACTTTTAAACCCTTCTGCATACGAACCGAACAGCATGACATCATCATTAAGCAGGTAACTCAGCGCAAATTTTGGTGATGTTTCTTCCCAGTCTCCTTCGGCAACCGTAGAGACTGATGGTGGATTCGCACCGTTATCAGTATATATAGTGCCATCTGCAAGTACGGCAGTCGCGGTGCTCGCACGTAGTTCTTTTTCTTCTTCGGTATAACGTACACCTAATGTCGCTGTTAATGCTTCGGTGATATTCCAGTTACCCTGAAAGTATGCCGCAGTTGAGTTGGTTTCCTGGTTTTGCTCAAGATATGAGGATGAATCAAGGGGACGCTGACCAATAAAGAAATTATACGTGGTGCCAAATGTTGTTGAGCGCTGCGAGTACTCTGAATCCCAGTAATAAAGACCTATAACAAAATCGAAAGTATCTGAAAACGATGATGCAAAGTTGAGTTCGTGACTCGTTTGCTCGTAGTCCTGCTCAAAATCCAATGATATATAATCAGCTGCAGAAGCATCGAATTCATTCCGCCTGAATTCGTCATTGTCCCGGTAGCCTCCGATATAAGTAATATCCCCGGAATCAAGAGACCATTCCGCACGTAAGGTAAAAGCGTCTGTATCTACACTGGCAATTTGATGAGCGTTCATTGATACATTATCTTCGTCGCTACCAGTATCTAAACTGGCGCACACCGTTGACGTAGAAATCACGTCGGAGCCAAGTCCCGGGATCACGTTTAGATCACCCAAGGGGGCGAAAATGGAACAGCCCACGCTGTCATCGGGAGTAAAGTTATGCCCTCCATTTAAGTCAGATTCGTCTTTCAGGTTGTCGTAACTAAATAGAATTTCGAAATCTTCGGTTGGGGTGGCCAATAACGAAAATCCGTAGTTGCGTATGTCGGTGCGAGCTGTGTCTTCATCTATCGTGGTGTTGTGCAGCCAACCGTCATCACTGGTATCAATGGCATACACCTTAGCGGCCAGCTTATCTTTCATAATGGGGAAATTAACCAACGCTTTAAAGTCTCGTAGGTCCCAACTACCAACGCCCAATCGCACTTCGCCGCCAAATTCGCCGGTGGGTTGCGAGCGCACCACGTTGATCACACCACCTGTGGTGTTTTTACCAAACAGCGTTCCCTGTGGCCCCCTGAGTACCTCAATTCTAGCGATATCAAAGTTGCTCACTAATTGCCCGACGTTGGTACCCAAATACACGCCATCCATAATCACACCAACGGAAGGATCCAGGCTTTTATCCACTTCCTGGTAACTAACCCCGCGAATAGAAATAGATGCTGCGCCTGCGCCGCCGCCATTTTTGTTGATGTTCACGTTCGGTGCATAGTCCTGCACATCGCGCAGTGAGCGCACCGAAGACATTAGTAACTCTTCGGCGCTTAGTACGGTAACTGATACAGGGATTTCCTGGAGTGGCTCGTAGCGCTTACGCGCGGTAACAATAATTTCTTCAAGTTGTAACTGTTGCTCCTGGGCAAGCACAGGGGCCGATGGGAAACTGGATGCCAGTGCAACAGCACTCGCCAGTGATAATGTTTTTAAAGCGGTTTCAGCGTTGGATACACCTGGGTTATTTTTCATAATTGTTACCCTTAACTAGTATTATTTTATTTATTACACGCAGGACACCTCCAATCTATCGCCAGCTTGGCGAAAAGGCAATATAAACAGTCACGCTTGTTTGCTCTGCCCCCGTATTCGCGGAGCTATGGATCTACCAGGAGGAAACGTCTTGAATAATCAGGTCGATATGGCCGTTCGAATCGCGCTAACAGTACCCAGGCTCTCTAGCGCACAGTGAATGCGCTTCAATGATGACAGCGTGTAGCTCAGTGGTTGCCAGGCATCACCCATTGCCAGGGTAGTAACAGCACCTACCCAGACATATGCGGCGTGCCATCGGTATTGTTGCATTAAATGGTCCAGCGACGGTGCGGCCACACCATGGCTCAGCAACTGTTCTCGGTAGTAGGACACCAGATCTGGTCCCAGTCGTTGCTGATCGCTCTCATTCAGGGTTCCCGCAAGGAAATAGCCTACATCACGCATACCAGGCCCCCGAGCGGTCAACGCCCAGTCCAGAAACCCTGGCTCGCTGTCGTCCATGAACATATTGCCATCGTGCACATCGCCGTGAATAAGCGTGTCTGGGCCCCTATTCCACAGCCTGTGTATTTCATCGGTTTGCGCTATGTATAACTCGCACATGTCGGCGAAAACAGGCGGCATCGCCGAGGCATGCTGCTCTAGCGCGCGAGCAACCAATTGCGCGCCGATCTCATGCTGCAATGGCGGCTGCAGCCAGTTCAGTTCTTCGGTGAAACGTGGCGAGTTCCAATATGCGCTATGAAGCCGAGCGAAACTGGCTACTACCGATTGAAGGTAATCGTTGGAATAATGATCTTTCGCGTTATGGAAGCTACAGCCGCTATCTTCAAGATGCTCCAGCAGCATGATGTAGCGCTCGCCCGAATCACTACAAGCCGCGTAATTGCAGTGCGGCACTCGCACCGGCGACTCTGATGCTAGCTGCTGGTAAAACAGGGCCTCGCGCTTGCCCATACCACTGGAACAGACAAAGGCGCGCTGTGCCTCATCCGAGGGAGGTAACTTCACAAACAGTCGCGTCGGCAGGTTGGATGCATGCTCGTACTCTAATTCCAACACCGCCCTACCGGTGGTCCCGTCGTGCGAATCCACTACTTTAAAGGCCGTCACCGGTGCACCAAGTACAAGACCCAACCACTCGTTACTCAGGTCACTTAACGCTTGCGGAATAGTCGACATAAATTCACCCCAATTAGGTCTAAACGCCGGTTATAAGCCTCGCAAAGCCGAACCTCGGAAAAGAAATCAGTCAATAACAAAAGCACCAGCAGCCTGACCTTTCAAGACGCGCCACGTAACTATGAGTTTAAGTCTTCTTCCATCCGTCGCGCTACGCTTGGATCGATACCCATTGATGTAACCATACTGTTCAGAATATGTCGTTCACGCTCACCGATTTTTCCGTCCTCGAGCGTGGCTCTAAGCGCGGAGTCATATACCTGCAACTTGCGGAATGACTCATACTCTGGGGTATTAACCGTATTGGGCATAGCAGAATTAGAGAAGCTTTCTGCTGCTCGTTGAATCGGATCAAGAAAGAACACCAACGCACCTGTGCAAAGTACCCCTAACACCGTGCCCAACTGAGTTGACAGGTAGTTGCCGGCAAGTTCTGAGACCACAAAAAACGTGGCCACAAAAGCAGCTGTAACCGTGCCGCGTCGAAGCAAACGCTTCACACGCAGGTCAATATCAAACAGCTGAACCCGCAACACGCCATAAGCTACCAGTGGCACGTATAAAATTACGGCAAGCTCGTAGGTCAGCGGTAGTAAAAATCCAAACCTGGTTGAGTTGTCTAAAAGGTCTTCGACTGTGATTGCCGTCAGGCCATGATAGACCGCCGTATAATAGGCAAAAGTGATTGTCCAAAGTACATCACGAACGCCAAAAGCAATCGTGAATGCCTTGGCTCTCCCCCGCTCAACTTCACTCGAAGCGATGTACCAGCTGTGCATAGCAGCAACAAAACCCCATGCGAGGACAATGCAGATCAGACTATATACGGACCAGCCTGACCGCCCTTGGAACTCTTCAGGTAAAAAGGGAACTGCAATGGCTATCCCAAGACCGCCGAATAAGATAAGGCTAGCCACTACGGGGTTTTTGAGTGGTCTGACCAGTGGTGAATTAAGCGTCATTCCAATAAATGGCAAGTACACCGCAACCAATGCCCAGTCTGACATCTGGTGCAGTACGGCTGGAACGGCCGGTAACCCCAGATGCGCGAGCAGCGGGTTCAGGTACGTCAAATTGTTATAGCTTGTGATGACAGCAACGCCGTCCACCAACAGCATTGCAACTAAAAACCGAGAAGAACGCGTAGGAGGCGCTACGAGAAAGACATACAGTGCAAAGCCCCATGCCACGAAGGCGGCGGGAATCCCTAGCCAGTCATAAATCATTCACTATACCCACCGCCCCTTAGCCGAACTGGAGAATGCGCTGCAGCGACGCTGGCCCCGCCGACGGCGCACCATCCAAACCCTTGAAAAGGCTCTACCGAGCCCTCCGAGCCAGTATAACTAAAATAGGCGGTTTCGCACTGCATCCGCAACGCATTGAAGGTAAGCGCTACTGAGAACCTCACGCTAAACACAAGCAGGCGCATAGCAAATAGTTAAAATTAAAGTCTATCGATGAGATATCGAGCTATTCGCTGATTTGATGCATAGATCACACCCCGATGGTTCATAAAGGTCGAGTGCTCGCGATTAAGCGCTAGTGCTTGCCCGTAACTATCACTGACCCAGCCCCCTGCCTCGCTAACGATACATGCGGTCGCTGCAAAATCCCAAATACTGCCACCACCTTCCTCGGGCTTGGGCAGTTTTAGGTAGCAGGCCGCAGGATAGTCCAAAACCTGCGAGGCGTTTTTCACTGCACCGCTGCCATAAACGATGGTGACTTCACCCTGCCCTGAGTCGTGTGCGCAGGTGTTCAGGATATTGAGAATGCGATCATCGTCTTCTTGCTTGCTAAAACTTGCGTCTGCAAACACCATTAAGGATGTGGATAAGGAATCTGCAGGGGTAATCGGGGTGTTGCCTCTAAAAGCACCCTGCCCCTTTATTGCGTGCATCAGCGTGGCTTCTACCGGATCGCAAATGACACCCATCAAGGGCACTCCTGATTGATTAACCAGCGCGATGGAAACTGCATAACCCGCGTTGCCCTCAATAAAAGGCAGCGTTCCGTCCAAAGGATCAACGCACCAGTAATAAGGCTTTAACAATCGCTCAGGAATACCTTCACGGCCGCCCTGTGAAGACTCCTCGCCAACGAAGGCAATATTCCACTCCTCACAACTTGGCTGAAGATGCTGGCGAATAAGCGCTTCACTACGCAGATCCAACTCGGTAACAACCTGAGAGGCTGCACTACTGCCCGCTTGTTTGAAGTGCTGTTGCAAGGCATTGCGATCGGTGCTTTGAATGAGACTCCCGGCAGCTTGGGCCGCTTCAATAGCGACGTCACACAGCTCCTTTAAAGGCAGGGCAAGCTGACTCATGACTGCAGACGCTCGATAACTCTTCGGGTCAGCTTCTCGCTGTAGCCATTGATTTTCCAGTGGCCCGGGCTCCACCCCTTGAGAAAGCGATGAAAATCAGCCCAGGCGACATCGAACAACCCTCGCCACTCTTCTTCCAGTGCGGCTGCATCTGCATCGGGATGCTTCTGGGTGACGCGCTGAACCAGCCTGGAAAAGTAATAATCGAGTAATGTGTTTTCCAAGGTTTCGCAATCCTCTTCGTGCAAGCAGCTACCCACAAAATAGGCCACGTCCTTCATGCCGCAGCCTCGACCCACGTACTGAAAGTCGACCGCCGCTACACCGGGCTTTGGCGTCTCATCGGTAAAACAGAAGTTGGCGAGTTTAGCGTCCCCGTGGATCAGTGTTTGATACTGAGAGTCGCGCAATTTTTGGTCGATTAGCGGAGCTGCTGCTCTCAGGTTGTTATCTTCCAGCGCGGCCAACTCATCGGGACGGGTATCGAGATGCCAATAGCTGCCACATTCCCATAGACCACCTGCCGAACTATTCAGAAAGGTCGCATGGAAACTGGCCAGCCAATCCAGGCAAGCACGAATATCCTCTATCTCCACCGCTTCTTTTCTGAGATGAAAGCCACTTGCATCCAGGTCCGTAAGCACCAGTACCGTCTCATTGTCTAACGCACTAACGGCAAGGCAGCCTGGCACCGGGCAATGGCTGTCACATTGAGAGGCGAAGTCTTGATACCAGTGGGCCTCCATCTGATAAGAACGTATTTTGCGCTGATGAGAACGCCCAGTATTCCAACCACGGGGATGACTACCCGATTCAGGCAACTTGATGTGTTTGAGGATCACCGAGGGATAGCTGCAGCCTTCTAGCTCTAGACGAACAATTTCGCCATATCCACTCCACAGCGACTGAATAACGGTGGTGTTGCGAATCGATTGCGCCCCCGTTGCCGAAAGGACAGTACTGGCAATAGCTTCATGCATTGGGACAATATAACGATGAATCGAAAAATGTTCAGTTCAAAGACTGAAATTAATTCGGGGGACCCGCAATAAAGAGTGCCAGTGATGCCACATTTCGACGAAAATCTTCGATATCGTGGTGGCTAAAGCTCGAGTGATAATGGAGCCAAACTGTGTAACTGACGATGTAGAGCGGGAATCGGTGGCGCTTTTAGGCATTCCCCCACCGATTCTACCCGTATCGTTTGTTTGGCTGACGACATCTATTGAAGAGTGTTCTTGTAGACTTTGCCATCCTTCATGATCAACCTGATTGTCTCGATGCCTCGCTCGCGAGGTGCCGCGTTGAACCACTCCTTATTGGTGCCAATCACGGAGATGTCTTCCAGCGGGTTCCCGTCCACCAGCAATATGTCTGCGTAGGCGCCCTTCTCGATCACGCCGAGTTTGTTGGGATAGGGGTTCGAGCGACCGGTCATGGCCGCGACTTTCCCGCCGGCCGAAGTCATCGCCACAAGGGTTTCGAAGTTACCGAAGCTTTCAGCAAAGACATGTTTTTCAAAATCTCGAGCCTGGCGCGCGGTGAGTCCGTTAGTGCTGACAATATCGCTGGAGAATACAACCAGCGGTTTGACCTTCTTGATAACGTCTACGAAATTCTTCGCGTTCTCTTTCATTTCAACTGTTCTAGCGTATTCGAAAGAACTCTTGTTGCCGAACACGGGATGGTTGAAAATCTCATCGCTGACCACGGAACCAACGTACGGACTGATAAACGCGCCCTTTTCTTTTAGCAGCTTGGCGGTTTTCTCTGAAATGTACTGGCCGTGCTCGATGCCCTTGACCCCGAGATCCAGCGCCCTTTTGATATGATCGTCCCGGTAAATGTGCGCAGAGACGTACATATCTCGCGTGGCGGATTCCTCCACCGCCGCGATGATTTCGGCGTCAGTAAACTGGGCAGCCCACATCGGTCCCTTGGCCCCTGCAACACCACCGCCAATCATAATTTTGGTGAAGTTAGCGCCGCTTGAAAAGTTTTGCCTGACCTTTTTACGTACCTCGTCATCCCCATCAGCAATAAGCGTGATACCCAGCTTCACTAGATTGCTGTGCTCGGGGTTGCTCTGCCCTGATGGCACCATGTCTCCATGTCCCGAGGATTGAGACAGCATCCCCCCCGCCAGGTACATGCGCGGACCGTCGAGCAAACCCGCATCGATAACCCTTCTCAGACCGTCATACATGCCGCCCGCGTCCCTGACGGTGGTGAAACCGTCGGCGAACCATTCCTGTGCCGCTGCCGCACCCATTGCCGGAAAGTAGTCCCAGCGGGAAGTTTCCATCCCGGCCCTGGCGCCATCCATTGAGAGGTAAAAATGGACGTGTGAATCGATCAGTCCCGGCATCAGCGTACGCCCGCCTCCGTCAATCAATTCGGCACCTGCCGGTAGAGCAATCGACGGACCAATCGAGGCGATCAGGTTATCTTCGACCAGGACGTTGGTATTCATTTGCAGAGAGTCGTTCACCCCGTCGAACACATTGACGTTAGTAAAAAGAATTCTTTTGGGTTCCGGTTGCTCCTGCGCATAGGCACTTAAAGCGACAGCGGAAAAAGCTACAAGGGTTAGAAAAAATCTAACAAAAATATTTGGTATCACTAATTCATACTCCAGAAAAAACTGTCTCCAGGTTTACGCTGCTGAGCGGCAACCGTCTGTCGGTATTACAAAAGTCCTTGGCGGACATTCTCCATCCGCTTTCCATTGCCTCGGCTGATCCAAAGTTTCAGTAGACGCCTGGTCTTCGATGGTGGCCCGATAGCATCTTAATATTTTACCAAGCTCATGGATAATCGTCAGCGGCTCAAACCTGTTGTTTACGGTTATAGAGTAAGGCGAATACGCAGGCCTGTTACCCAAACTGTATCTTCTGCAGCATTAAGAGCTGGGTCACGCAGTAATTGAAGATTGGGCGTAATCGCCAGGTTCTCCGAGAGTTGCAGGCGGTAGAAAAATTCGCCGGTGGTCTGGGCGCTCAGTTCATCCTGTGGTGGCTGGCCCCAGTTCATCGCCAGACCCAGTAAGTCCGAGTTCCGTCGGAATTTACGCATAAAACCGAGCGTGTAAGATTCATCGTAAAAGGCAGCTTCACCATCGGCCCAACCGGCGCGTCCGAACAGCATCCAGCGAAGGTCGTCGGTAGTCCAGTTGGCGCCCACAGAAAACCCTTCAGCAGACTCCAGGCCAACCTCCTCGCGCTCATCCACATGCCAGGCCATCACATGAATATTAGTGGTATAGCGGTCGTCACGGCCCGGAGACCAACCGACCTCTCCCCATTTGAAAAATTCAGACCCGTCACGCAACCACTCATAATTAGTAAGGCTGCCATTGGCATCATTGATCGAGCCCTGAAAGTAGACGTTGTCACCAACCCAAGCGCCTCCGCCCAGACCCCAGGAAACGTCAGGAAAGGCGATAGCCGGGTTTAGCAGAGTCGCCAGGTTGCTGAATGCTGTCCAGGGATTGGCGTAGCCGAGCACGGATAAGTAATCCATAGGATCGAAACGGCCAGCGATCAAGCCACCGCCGTCGCCGATGCCTTGCTGCCAGTTAAAATCGATGACTTCCCATCCAATATCGTTAAACAAAACTGCGGTTTGGCCAATGTAACCTGCCTCGGCACCGAGGCCGGCTGCGGTAACATCGCCAGTGATCTTGTGACGATTATCTACCTTAAAAACCAGCCTACCGGCGTTTTTGTCTTCTCGGTTGAAGGGCGTCCACTCTCCGTAGGCTCGAAATATGCCGGAGAAGGCATCGTTCTCATCGCTCAGTGATTCGCTCAAATGCTGGTAGTAGGCGGTATAGTCGGTTCCAAAGCGCAGACCATACTCCTTATCCACCTGACTCTTGAAATCCCACCAACCCTGTAACGAGTCATCAATCTGAGGAAAGCGAAGCAGTGGTTCGGTGCGAAGATCTTCTTCTATCAGTAAGCGCGAGGGAGTATTGGGCGAGCCAAAGTTATTGCCGCGGTCTGTGTAGCCGGCCAGATTCTCAGCTGAACCAGAGTCAGAATTTTCCGTGGAAAGGGCAACTGCAGGGCCCATCAAAGCCCCCAGCAGTATCCAGTTTCGCATTAACATCAAGAAATCCGCTTGAATCCTTCCGTGGTTTTTTATTTCCAGTTTTCCGCGTAGACACGCATCAGGTTCTCACCTAAAAAGCCGCGAATTTCTTTCTCATTCCAGCCGTGCTCGTCTTCCAAAATAGCGGCAACGTCCCATATATGTTCAGCAGCGATGTTGCTGGCGGGTGCGCCAAAGCCCAGCTCGGGGGGATATACATCGGTATTACCGATATCGCGTTTGTAG
Source organism: Halioglobus sp. (assembly GCA_039986455.1). Taxonomy (GTDB): domain Bacteria; phylum Pseudomonadota; class Gammaproteobacteria; order Pseudomonadales; family Halieaceae; genus Halioglobus. Next base: position 3,638 of record JBDWQQ010000009.1, on the reverse strand, counting down.
TAATCCAGAATGTTATGCACGTAGTCGGTAGAGAAACACAACCTGTCCCTGCCAATGAGATCCGCTATATACACAACATGCTCTACAAACCGCTCAGGAGAGGCATCGGCATCTTCATTGAGGAAGATACCCACGCCAGTGGGGCATACCACGCCCCCGGTTGATGCTACAGCCTTGATCGCCTCGTCAGACATGTTGCGGGAGATTTGCCAGACAGCATCGGCATTTGAATGGGAGGCAATAATCGGTTTAGACGCTACCGCAGCGGCATCAATGGCGGCCTGATTCGATGAGTGTGAAACATCGACCACGATATTGGCTGCCTGGGCGGCTTTTACCCACTGTTTGCCCAGCGCGGTCAGCCCCATATCCTGCTTGGTACCGCCACCCGCGAGCATGTTGTTATTGTTGTAGGTGAAGTTCATGGTGCGAATTCCGCCCAAGTAGGACTTAGTCGCGTGGCCCTCAAGATCAATTGCCACGTAGTCCGCGCCCTGAGTGTTGTACATAACCGCCATCTTCCCCGCGGTTTTAGCCCTGCGGATATCCCCGGTGGTATCCACTTTAACCATACCCTTATCCCTGATCACCTCGTCAGAAGCGGCGATGATGTCGTAGGCTGACTTACCCTCGGGAATGGCGGCGGGAAAAGCATAAACGGTGGCAGAAGCCAGCGTGATACCGGCGTCCTTGTTGCGTTCTACTCCACGAGTAAAAGATTCATAGGTATTCCCAATAATGCCTACCGACGCAGGCAGTATGGAGTTAATGGCGATCGCATCCTGGTATTTCTGTCGCGCGCTGGCGGCACGTTTTATCTGCTCGGGAGTTCGCTCAAGGTCGTACTGTTCAGCAAGCCAGATCGCACGTTTGATAATGACATCCTCAGACTTATCCCGCGTATTGTAGAGGGTTGCAGTTATGTCGTTGTCTGATACGAATCCGGCCTTGGCGCTCCATCCACCATCAACGTGCTCATGCTCATGGCCTATCTCATGAGCACTCACTGAGATTGCACCCGTTAGCATCAGGGCGGAAAAATATCTAAAGTGTTTCAAAAACGAACTCCTCATCACATCGATTCGCAAAGCAGGTAGCGTGGGTTCAGACCTTAAAAACCAATCGTCCCGGCTTCAGCCTTCAATAATATCGCACCCAAGCGAAGCCTGCCTTATTTCACGTCAGGCCAGTGGTTTCCGGGGTCTAGATGGTTGAAATTGGAACGGCTATGCTAACCATCAGCGCTCTAATAATTTTCGTGAACCAACTTGGCGATGTTCACTATTTGTCTACATTTATGCTAATTTGATCTGAGGATTTGAAACTCTAGTAAAGCTTTTTTACCGGTGGGTCCTTCTTGGACTATCTTTCAAACAAATAACAAGAGGGTATGCAGATGAAGATCTTTAACTCAATGATGGTGGCCGGGGCATTCACGGTAGGCATCTTGTTTGTCTCAGTGGGGAGCGAAACCCTCATCAGTGGCGCCGTTGCTGAGGAGTTTGTAGCCCCTTCCCCCGTCAAGGCGCGTGAACGGGATGTCTATTACCCCAACACCGAGGATCTCGCACCTGATGAAATGCGCGTCATCGCCTGCGGAACCGGCATGCCGACTACCCGCGCCGCGCAGGCCGCCGCGTGCTTTCTGGTAGAACTCGGCAATGGTGACAAATTCCTCTTCGATATCGGCTCGGGATCGGCCGAGCGCATCTCCTCGTTACAAATCCCCTACAACTATCTGGACAAGGTCTTCATCGGCCACCTGCACACTGACCACTTTGGTGCCCTGCACGACCTGTTTATTGGTGGCGCCCTGATGGGCCGCAACTTGCCCCTGCGCGTTTGGGGCCCCAGCGGCGCGACGCCCGAACTTGGCACGGCTTACGCGCTAGATCATATGATGAAAATGCTGACCTGGGATTTGGCGGGACGCGCGGGGCTGGTAGATTTTCGCGGATATCAAATGGACGTGACGGAGTTTGACTACAAACTCGAGAACGAAGTTATATACAAAGACAATGGCGTTACCATTCGCACTTTTCCTGCCATCCATTCCATCGATGGCTCAGTCAGTTATGCATTGGAATGGAATAACCTGAAATTTGTTTTCTCCAGCGATACCTACCCCAACAAGTGGTGGGCCGAGTACGCCAGGGACGCCGACCTGGCTATCCATGAATGCTTTGTCGCCGTTCCAGATCTGGTCAAAAAAATGAGGTTTTTACCGGAACAAGCGCTTTTGGTAGGCACCCAGGTGCATACCGCACCCGAAGCCTTTGGCAAGATGATGAGCGTTGTTAAGCCCCGGTTGGCAGTGGCGTATCACTTCTTCAATGACTTCGATACATCAACAACTGTCTATGAGCGAATTCGCAAGACCTACGACGGGCCGCTGTCACTGGCCAATGATTACATGGTCTGGAACGTCACCAAGGACGATATTAAAGTTCGAATGGCACATGTCGATCACCACACCTGGGCACCGCCACTGGCTTCACCGGCAAAAGCGCCATCGCTTGATGATCGTGAGGCGCTCGCGAAAAAGATCGGCATTGACTCCAAGGAAATTGGATTCAGCGACTTCACTAAAGAAGGTTACTATGACGTAGATGATGTGCTACGCCCGATTTTTGATGACGCCAGCAACGCTTTCGGACGTGAATTCCCGTATCCGGGTGACGATAAGTAAGGCGCTTCTATTGGTATGAATACATCCTCCCTCCGCCTGCCATCGCTAAGGCGTTGGCAAGCATTCATATTGGCGGCGCTTTTGGCGTCGCTTTCCGTTCAGGCAGACTGGGTTAACCTCACCGGCGCCGAAACTGCGGTCAACATCCTGGAAATTCGCATCGACGAGACAGGCGTCACTGTCGGTCTCGAAATGTATATTAACGATGTTGATCGCTGGCGCGCCAACGGACAAATCGGCTTGACCGTATTCGCTGACGGACAGGCGCTTTCGCAAGAGGTCCTGCTGGAAGAGCAAAGAAACCGGGTCGATCGCCTCTCGCCCTACGCAGGCATGATTGATCCGCGAACACGTAGGGAAATACCGGGCCCGCCCAAGGACAAGCGGGTTTTATATACCAAGCTGCACTATCCATTTGATGAACTGCCGAGCCAGGTCACATTTTCGCCCCCTGAAGATGAGCGCGGTGCCCACGTTCTGAGCATTGGCTTCCTGAGCTACCACGGTGCTGCGCCAATCAATGACTTTCGCCACCTCGCCCAACCCGAAACACTGCATCTGAATTGGGACGATCCCTGGTTTTCCCAGTTCGAAAATCGAAATCTGAAACGCCACCACCGCTGGCCGCAGATGTCGTTTATGTATATCGAGCCACGAGAAGTACGACACGAAATACTGGTGCGGGTGCGCGACCTGATGGAGTGGACCCAAGACGCCCCCGACCTGCATGCCAGACTGACTGAAGAAGATCAGGAAGCACTCAAGCGCGATGCCCGGAAATACTTTGATACTGTCAATCCACTGCGTATCGACGGCGAGCTCTCGCAGGCTTCGACATTCCGGGCGGAGTTCCTGAACATCGGCACAACCGGGCTGGAGGTGGTACAACCGGACACGGCGATTGATGCCTCCGCGGCCATAATGGGCGTCAGCCTATCGCATTGGCGTA
>JBDWQQ010000008.1:0-6355 GCA_039986455.1 Halioglobus sp. | reverse complement strand
TGGTTACAATGAACCGGCCTCAGGCACTGAATGCGTTCGATCGTGTCTTGCGTCGCGAATTACTGTTGGCCGCCAGGGAAGTCAATGATGATGATTCGGTCCGCGCGGTTATTCTCTCAGGTGCCGGGCGTGGTTTCGGCGCTGGTGCCGATTTGGCCGAGGCGAAGCTGGAACATTGGCGCGTTGAAGATGAGCTGAACCTTGAGTACAAACCGGTACTACTGGAAATTTCTAACGCTCCCAAGCCCTGGATTAGCGCCGTTGCCGGACCAGCGGCGGGCATCTCCAGCGCTTTTGCTATGGCGTGTGACCTGATGGTGATGGCTGACAATGCCTATATTTACCAGGCCTTCGCTGCAATCGGTTTGGTGCCAGATGGCGGGGCTACCTGGCATTTGGTGCGCACGCTGGGTCGCAAGCGGGCCTATGAAATCATTGCTACCGGTGAGAAATTGAGCGCCGAAAAGTGTCTTGATTGGGGTCTCTGTAATCGAGTGGTTCCAGCCGATGAGCTGCACGATGCTGCACTAGCCTGGGCAGACGAGTTGGCTTCAAAGGCACCGCTTTCACTTCGCTATGCCAAACAAGCTGTCAATCAAGCGGCAGAGGCTAGTCTGGCCCAAACGGTGTCTGATGAGGCTGTGCTGCAAGATATTTGTATTGGCAGTGAAGATGCGCAGGAAGGCGCTGCAGCATTTTTGGAAAAGCGCCAGCCAGTTTGGAAGGGTCGATAGGCAACACTTTACGGCGAAATTTCTATTTTTCGCCTAGGTGGCTTTAGGCTCGTCCAAATGCCGTATCTCCAGTTGCAGCGGCTCCATGGTATCCAGATGCACATCTCGCTGCGGAAAGGAGATCACAATACCGGCTTCGTTAAACTTGTCGTTGATAATCGTGCGTAGCTCAGTCCACGTGCCAATGCGATCTTCGCTGGCATAGCAGCGTAGCCACAGCACCAAAGCGTTATCACCAAAGTCTTCGAAGGATACCCTGGGAGTCGGGTCATCCAGTACATTGTCAACGCTGGCTGTTGCTTCTAGCATTAAAGCCATCGCCTTTCTCACGTCAGAGCCATAGGCGATTCCCACGGATACGACGATTCTCACAGCGGCATCAGACAGTGTCCAGTTCACCACCTGCCCGGTGATAAGCTCTTTGTTGGGAATCAGGTGCTCCTTGCGATCGAAAGTTTCAATGATGGTGGCTCTGGGTTTGATCTGCTTAACCACACCTTCTTCACCACCAGCGCTGATGATATCGCCAACTCGCACCGGTCTTTCGAACAAAATGATGATGCCGCTAATAAAGTTGGCGACGATTTCCTGTAGTCCAAATCCGATGCCGACCCCCAATGCAGCGACCAGCCATTGAACCTTGCCCCATTCCCAGCCCATGTTGGTCAGAAACAGGGAGCCGCCAATGGCGATAACGAAGTATTGCATTAAAATACTGGTGGCATAGCGCGCGCCAGGGCTCATGTTGAACCATTCCCGCATGAATACTTCACTCAGAGAGGGCAGGTGCTTGGTGAGCAGGGCGGTTACCACCAGTATTACCGCACTGAGCACCAGGTCGAACAAGGTAATTGCTCTGAGAACGGTTGGGTCCGCGCTATCGCTGACGCTCCACAGAGTCACTGAATCCAGTAAATTAAGCGCGGGTAAACTGGGTGACCAGATGACCCAAAGCACGATGACAGTGGCGACCACCCTCACCATCGACAATAGCTTGGCGTGGGCCTCTGACAGCGACAGCAAGTCCACCTGTCGCTCTTGTTCCTCCGGTGTTTCCTCTGCTTCGTCCTCTTGTGCTTTTTGGGCCTGCTTGGCTTCCTTTTCCATCCGGGCGCGCAGGATTAAAAGCCAGCGTTCCATCACGTCGGCGAGCGTCTTGATCAGAATCAGGTAAACGATTGAACGACCCAGTGCGATCAGATAAATGTCGGCGGCAAACATCAAGCCCAGGGCCTGCATCACCAGAGTGGCTGCCGCGACAATCATGCTAATGCGCAAGCCGATAGTGACCAGGTATGCGTCACTCACTACCTCTTCACGGAGCATTCGAAGACAGAACACAATTATGATCAGGGCGACGACAGTAGTAGCGATAGCACCCATTGGTCCGCCGCTGATGACCGTATCTAACTCGTACGAAAAGACATCAAAAAGAATTGCAATGCTGATAGCGGGCCCTGCCCAGTTCATTTGTTCGCGCAGGCAATCCAGCATGCGCGCGTCCCATTTAAGGTGACGCCTGCCCACACCTTTTCTACTGGCAACGAGCCTGGCAAGAAGTAGTAAATAGAGTATTTTGGATGCGAACATTAAGGCGGGTGCCAGCGCCTTGGAAAAGCTGGTATCGGGATCGGCAGATTCTAAGAAATAGCCAGTCACGTAAAGTGCCAATGGCCATGGGCAGACCAGCAGCAATGACAAGGCAATACCAGCGACGATATTCCACAGAGTCGCGCCGCTTAATAGCATCGGGCTGCTCAACAGGTCTTCATAGACGGGCATTAACTGGCGTCGAAGTAGAAAGAGGACGAGTAAAGCTAACAGTATCACCGTTGACCACTCTACCTGCTGATAGCCTGACGCCAATTGGGAGGGGATTTGCATCCAGTTCTTGGGGTTGCCCATGACCGCTAACTGATGTGTCAGCTCGCCCAGGTCCAGGTAGCTAAAATTGCGCACCCACAGCAGGTTACCAAGCAGGAATTGATGGAATTTATCGGTATTGGCAATCAGTTCGCTTTCTTTGTCGTTATTGTCCAGCAGCATGATCAAAAGTGAGCCGAGGCTGGTCAGATTTTTTTCCAACAACTCGGAACGTTGTCCTACTAAGTCTTTTATGAGCGCTTCAGCTTTCTCATCCCATTGCTTCATTTCAGGCGCAAGTTGCAACAGATAGTCCTTCCCCTCATTGAGAGCGCGAAAGTCCTCTTCAACATCGATTTGGGTGAGAGAGGTATTTGCGATGACTTCGTTTCTGCGGCTAATGTTGCGTTGCAATGCATCCGTGTCCGGGAGGCTGTGGAGCCGGGTTATCATTACTCTCCCCAGAATTTCCTTACGACCAGCGACCTGCAGACGTCGGTTCATGAGTTGGAAGTCCTGCTCAATGTCTTCAAGCAGTGTCTGCGTTCGCTGGCCTTCGCGTTGTGCCGCGTCTGACCGCTCGGCGATATCTTGCAACTGTTTGGCGAGGCTGCGATTTTCTTCGGCAAATTTTTGTAAGATTGGGTCCTGACTCTGGAGCTGCTCCTGCAGTTCAGACGTGGTTTCCAGCTGCTGTTGCGTGGCAGTTGCTCGGGCCGCGTCCAGAGATTTGTTGAGCGCCGCAAGCTTGGCTTCAGCTCTTGTAATGGCGACGCCTAACCAGGCTCGTTCAGCGGCATTCACCTGACTGATTGCTGATTCTCCTAACACTTCTGCCTGCAAGCTCTCTTGCTCGGCCAACGCAGACTTTAGCCTGGCTTGGGACAATACCCAGGCGACTTTCTGGTCGTTGGATTCGCTGGCGGGGGGGGTTAAGGATTGGGTTGAGTCGATGGTCTGTTGCACATTGACCAGTCGCTGTTTGATTGCGGTTCGCCTTTCCGGTAGATCATCGACTGTCGTGAGTAGCTGGCTGCGCCGATCCCCCAATGATTGCCGCTGGGCTGTTGCCAGGGTAATTTGACTCTGAATTTCTTGTGGGGAACTTCCCTTGGGCGCCAGGCCGCTGAAATCGAGCTTCTCTGCCTTTGCTGCAGCCAATTGCTGTTCGAAGTTGGTGGTTTTACCCGGCGCCTGTTCAGTTTCTGCCTTTAGTAGGGTTGTGCGATTATGAAACTCTGCAGCGACCTCGAGTTGCGCGCGCGCAGTACTTAGTTTTTCGACCAGTTGAGCTCGAGATTCCTCATTGAGGCTGCTGTCGGTGTTTACTGCCGCTTGTAGGTCGTCAATTTCTCCCGCGGTCAGCGCAATAGCGCTAGTGGGCGCAAAGTAAATCAGGATGCTTAGCAGCAGTGCAAACAGGGCAGGCCATCGAACTGGAAGGAAGCAATCTTTCATTAAGGTTTTATTCAAATCCCGGGTCATTGTAGGTCATAATGCTGGCAGTACCGCCAATGTAACGCGGTAGACCTTCTCAGGAGAGTAGCACATGGCGCAGCGCCTCACCGAAGATTTGGGCTTCGGTATCACTCGAATTGACGCGGGCTACGTGAAGCCCGGCATCGCCTGTTTCTATTTGCTGGAGAGTGCAGGAGAGTATGCGGTAATCGAGACTGGGACTGTGCACAGTGTCGCCACGCTAGAGCAAGAGTTGCAATCGCGAGGTATCGATAATGATCAGGTTCGCTTTGTAATCCCTACACATGTCCACCTTGATCATGCCGGCGGCGCGGGGCTGATGATGCAGCGCTTTGAGAAGGCTCAGTTGTTGGTGCATCCGCGAGGCGCCCGGCACCTTATCGATCCATCGAAGCTGGTAAACGCATCGCGGCAGGTATACGGCGATCGCCTTTTTGACCAGCTTTATGGTGAGATCGTACCTGTGGCTGCGCACCGGGTGAGCGAAGTGGTTGATAACGAGAGTTTTCAGTTTGGCGAGCGTACGCTGTTGTTTCGCGATACCCCTGGCCATGCAGATCACCACTTTTGCGTTTGGGATGAGTTGAGTCGAGGTTGGTTCAGTGGTGATGTTTTCGGTGTTTCTTATGATTGGTTTCGTACCCCCGGCGGGGATTTTTCCATGCCGGCGACCACGCCCAGCCAGTTTCGGCCTGAAGTTCTTAAAGCCTCCCTCGCGATTCTTGCTGATCAAAACCCTCAGCGAATTTACCTGACTCATTTCGGTGAACTGGCCTTCTCGTCACAGTTGCACGCATCGCTTGTGGAGCAAATCGACGACTACCTCTTGTTGGCCCGGGAGCACCAAACCACGCCTGAGTCTCTGGAGCAGGCGATAGTCGATTATTCTCTACAGAGAGTGAAGGTACTCAATCCCGATCAGGATATGGCTTACATGAGTGAGCATCTTTGTCATGATGCGCAATTGAATGCTCAGGGTTTGGCTGTGTGGCTGCAGAAGGAATTGGCATGATTTTAGAGCGAGAACATGGCGAGCAGCTTGCCTATGAGCATATTGCTGGCTCTGGCCCGGGTATCGTTTTTCTGAGCGGATTTAATTCCAATATGCAGGGCAATAAGGCGCTAGCCATGGATGCCTGGTGTCGGCAGAACGGGCGACAGTTTACCCGCTTCGACTATCTCGGGCACGGGGAGTCTAGCGGCGAATTTGTAGACGGAACTATCGGCCGCTGGATCGATGATGCCCTGGCTGTGCTGGATCAAGTCACCAGCGGCCCCCAACTACTGGTTGGCTCTTCTATGGGGGGCTGGATTATGCTCCGGGTGGCGTTGGCCCGTCCCGAGCGTGTGGTTGGATTAGTGGGTATAGCGGCAGCCCCCGATTTTACAGAGGCGCTGGCCAATGGAGGGCTGTCAACGGAGCAAATGCTGCAGCTCGAACTGTCGGGCTCCTGCGCCATCGAAAATTGCTATGACGACGGTGAGCCTTACCGGATTAGTAAACATCTACTGGAGGAGGGCAGGGAGCATTGTCTTCTGAATCAAGAAACGATTGCTATTGATCTGCCAGTCCGATTACTGCACGGGCAGCGGGATGAAGATGTGCCCTGGAAACGTTCGCTCACTCTGGTGGATAAATTGGCCAGCGAGAATGTGGAGCTACTACTGATCAAGGATGGCGATCACCGTCTTTCTGGCCCCCGAGATTTGCAGCGATTGTTTTCCACAGTGGAAACGCTATTGGGAGACCTGGCTTGAGTGAGATAGAAGCCAAAGCGTTCTACCTGCTTCACGACTCCACGTTTGAGGCAGAAAGAGCCGAATCCTGGTTGCAGGAAGCGTCTGTTTCCCTGGTGCCTTATGCTCAAAGGGATACGATTTCAGCGTCTAGCCGCGTACTGCTCTGGCTAGGGGACGAACAGATTCGAGATCTTGCGGAGCTGGCTCTTCAGCGGCAATGGCTGATTGGCTTGTTGCCGCATCCCGATGCGAGGCAAGCCTGCACCGCACTGGGTGTTAAAGGTGACCCCGCGCAGTTGCTGGCGCACTATCAGTCTGTAGAACCTATTGGCGCTGATGCGCTCACCTGTAACGGCGAGCTGGTTTTTTCGTCGGTCGTCATAGGCTCGGTATTGTCCCTGCGTCCTTATGATATCAACCGACCGCAGACCACCTGGAGTCTTCTCAGGGGCGCGCTAAAGGGGTTGGGGCAACTCAGCCTGGGTAGCTACAAGTTAACGACCGCCAAGGAGCAGGTGATTAACATGGCGGCGCTGGGA
>JBDWQQ010000007.1:0-28660 GCA_039986455.1 Halioglobus sp. | reverse complement strand
TCGCTCGACTTGCATGTGTTAGGCCTGCCGCCAGCGTTCAATCTGAGCCATGATCAAACTCTTCAGTTTAATCTTTAACCTCTGCCCTAGGGCAAGAGGAGATGGTTACGCGAGTACCTCGCTTTACCATCCAAAATCATCGGCTCAGACACAATTCGAAAATCAAAAATTACAAGAATTTGTGAGTCACTTGTTGTGTCTGAATAGTCGTGATCAACTATCCCAACAAGTGCCCACACATCTGTCTTCGTCTATCTTGTTAAGCAACACCTAAAACGCAGGGTTTTAGGTTTTACGCCGAGGTGGTCCCTCGAGCGCGGAGGCGTATTATACAGCCGAGCCTCTCGTTAGCAACCAAATATTTAAAATATTTTGTCTTGTTTCGGCTTCGAAGATTTTTCACCTGACTACTCTAAGCTTTTGAAAGTCTGAGAGTTTTTAGCTGAATCCCAGCAGCGTTTTTGGCGCCGCCCTCGTCGAAGGGAGGCGAACTATACGCAGCGACCATGGGTCGCGCAAGCTCTTATGAAAAATAAACGCCAAATGCCAACTTTTGCCACTTATGCTGGTCGTTATTTAGCCGAAGAAATGGCGTGAAAGGCTGTGTTAGTGACTCACCTGCAGGCTCAAGCCTAGTCAGTCGCAACCTGCATCAGGCGATCTCGAAAAGGTGGTACTTCTTTTTGCCAAGCTTAACCAGGTAGTAACGAGCAAACAGTGCCTGAGCAGGATCAAAACATCCGGCCACGTCAGCATTGTCATCCCAGCCTATGGCACGACTATTAATAGTGACCGCATTACGCCCTAAAGCATCCTTTACCTGCTTCCCCGAACCTGCCATGCCGGCTTCAGTCAGCATCTGCGTCAACGTCTCAGGAAACTCGCTCCTTGCCACACTGCTGGCGGGCAAGCCATCCTGGCGCAGTTGGGCCAAGTCGCTCTCGGCCAACGCCTCGATAGAGCCACTGAACAAGGATTCTGTGATGCGCTCAGCCGCCGCCAACCCCTCGTCGCCGTGCACCAGGCGAGTCACCTCTCTAGCCAATACGCCTTGAGCCTCAGGGCGACCCTGGCGCTCTGCATCGGCCTGTTCGATCGCATTAATCTCTGACACTTCCAGGAAGGTGAAGTATTTGAGGAACCGGTAGACATCGGCATCGGAGCAGGACAGCCAGAACTGGTAGAAGGCGTAAGGTGACGTTTTGCTCGCATCAAGCCAGATAGTACCCGACTCGGTTTTACCGAACTTGGTCCCGTCAGACTTGGTAATCAAAGGCATCGTTAAGCCAAACACCTGATTACCATGCATACGCCGGGTCAGGTCGATGCCGCCGGTGATATTGCCCCACTGGTCCGAACCACCTAACTGCAGGGTGCAGTCATGGCGCTGGTTGAGCTCGGCAAAATCATAGGACTGCAGGATCATGTAAGTAAATTCGGTGAAACTGATGCCGCTGCCCTCTCGATCAATGCGCTGCTTCACTGATTCCTTTTGAATCATGGCATTGATGGAGAAGTGCTTGCCCACGTCTCGCAGAAAGGTCAGCACGTCCATATCGGCTGTCCAATCCAGATTATTGACCACTTCAGCTGCGGCCGCCCCGGCATTAAAGTCAATAAACTGCGAGACCTGCGTCTTCAGCTTGTCCACCCAGCTGGCAACGATATCCGGCGTGTTTAACTGACGCTCCTGAGCCTTGAAACTGGGGTCACCTATCAGCCCTGTCGCACCACCCACCAACGCCAGAGGCTTATGACCGGCTAGCTGAAATCGGCGCAACATTAATAGTGGCACCAACGAGCCGATATGAAGGCTGTCAGCGGTGGGATCAAAGCCACAATAGAGCGTGCGCGAACCACCGTCTAACCAGGCCGGGAGGTCATCCTCACCGGCGATCTGGAATATCAGTCCGCGGGCGCGGAGATCTTCAAGTAATGCGCTGCTCATGTGCTGGTCTCGTGGATTGTGCTGGATTGGGCAAAAAAGGGGCGCCAAAGATACAACACCCCCTTTCAAATGCAAGCTTCTGGTACTTCTGCCTATAGATGTTGTTGATTATTTTATATACTGCCCCCTCTGAATAACAGGAAGTACGAACGGGACATGCGAGCAGCGAACAGACCGCGGGGGGCCACCGCGATTCGCGCAGAACAATCACCGCTAGCCACCATCCGCCTGCCGCAGCTAAATTTAAAGCGCGGGCACCTGATGGCCGGTGTGGCGATTGTGGGCTGTATAGCGATCGCTTTTGGACTCACCAGCAACGAAAACACTCAGCCAGAGCCCCAACCGGTGCTGGAGGAAGAGCTGTTTGCGCCCGTTGCCGAGAGCAGCGCACCCGCTGAACCGATAGACACCTTTACCGTTGAAGCCCAGACCCCGAAAGAGCAGCTATGGAACGAGCAGGTGGTGCGCAGCGGCGACAATCTATCGCTGATTTTTAAGCGCGCCGGCTTCGACACCCGGGATGTTCATCGCGTGGTCAGCGAGTCGCCCGATGGCAAAGGGCTGGCACGTATCTATCCGGGGCAGACGATCGCCTTCCGCGGCAATCAAGCCGGAGAGCTGATGAGCGTTCGCCACGTTAAGAGCGAACTCGAAACCATCAGCTATAGCCTCGAGGATGGAGGTTTCACCAGCGAGGTACTCACCCGCACGCCTGAAACGCGACAATCCAATGCGACCGGCGTCATCACATCATCCCTTTTTCTCGCGGGACAAAAGGCAGGCTTGTCTCACACCACTATCATGGGCATGGCCAACATATTCGGTGGCGTTATCGACTTCGTCGGGGACCCACGCAAGGGCGACACCATGCACTTATTGTTCGAAGAACTGTATATCGATGGCAGTAAATTCGACGACGGTGAAATTATCGCTGCCTCCTATACCAACCAAGGCAAGACATTTACCGCCTATCGCTACACCGACAGCAACGGAGACACTGGCTATTTCAACGCTGATGGCGTGAGCATGCGCAAAGCTTTCCTGCTAGCGCCAGTCGACTTCACTCGCATCAGTTCCAACTTCAATCCGCGTCGCATACACCCCATCTACAAGACTGCCCGCCCACACCGCGGAACTGATTACGCTGCATCCACAGGTACACCCGTCTACGCCGCGGGTGACGGGCGCGTCATAAAAGCGGGCTACAGTAAATCGAACGGCAACTATATCTTCATCCAGCACGGCGAGCAGTTTGTGACCAAGTACCTGCACTTGCATAAGCGCAAGGTCAAACAAGGCGCTCGTGTGTCCCAAAGCCAGATTATCGGAACCGTGGGGTCGACGGGCGCAGCTACCGGGCCACACCTACACTATGAGTTTCTGATGAACGGGGTGCATCGCAACCCTCGCACTATTCACAAGAAGCTGCCCAAAGCGAAATCTCTGGCCGCATCTGAAATGCCCAGGTTTCGCCAGGCCATTAGTGACGTTTCGGCGCAGTTAGCCGCCCTGCAGCAGGATTCAGACACCCGGCTTGCAATGACGAAATCTGGCGAGGACAAGGGTTAGCAGTGCCCGAAGGACTGTTCATCGGTCTGATGTCCGGCACCAGTGTCGACGGCGTGGATTGCGCCCTTGTTGACATCAACGCACAGCGCGCAAAGCTCCTCCACACTCTACAAATCGACATCCCAACGGCGCTGCGCGAGCAGGTCGCGACGCTCAGTCACAGTGGCCCCGGAGAGATAGAACAACTGGGTGTACTGGACAGAAAACTCGGCACTCTTTTTGCCCAGGCAAGTTTGGCTTTACTTGAAAGCGCGGGAAGAACACCCGCTGAGATTATCGCCATTGGTAGCCATGGACAGACGATCAGGCATCGACCTCCCTCCGGCGGCCACAGCCATGCGCAAAGCTTTACATTGCAGATCGGAGATCCCAACAGTATCGCCGAAATCACCGAGATAACGACCATCGCCGATTTTCGCCGCAGAGACATGGCGGCTGGCGGCGAAGGTGCGCCATTGGCACCTGCCTTTCATGAGGGTGCTTTTGCGACGGACAACGTCAATCGCGCCATCGTCAACATCGGTGGCATTGCTAACGTCAGCCTACTGCAGGGAAAAACACTGATAGCGGGTTTCGACACGGGCCCCGGCAACACTCTAATGGACCACTGGATTGAGCGACAACTGCACCGCGCTTACGATGAAGATGGCCTGTGGGCTGCCAGTGGCGAGGTCGACGTGGCACTGCTTGAGAGATTGCTGGCCCACCCGTACCTGGCGCTGAGTGGCCCTCGCAGTACCGGCAAGGAGGCGTTCAATCTCCCGTGGCTTTTCGACCTGCTTGCGGCATCACCGGACATTCCCCCGGAGAATGTTCAGGCAACGCTGACGGAGTTCACCGCTCTGACCATCGCAGAATCCATCGAGCAATCTGGCTTGGCGGTCACTGAAGCTTATATTTGTGGTGGTGGAGCGCAAAACAACTACCTTCTGGAGCGCTTATCAGCCGCTCTTCCCGGTATCACGGTAGGCAAAACGGATGAACTGGGCATCGAGCCAGATTGGGTTGAGGCAGCCACCTTTGCCTGGCTGGCCTGGCGCACAATGGAACGCCTGTCAGGGAATGCGCCGGCAGTGACCGGAGCTCAGGGGGAAAGAATACTGGGTGCGATATACCCGGGAAAGCTCTAGAAGAAGATGTAACCTTCGTCCTCGACCAACCGGCTCACCTCGCCCGGGCCGTATGACACAACCTCCACGAACGGCTGCAACTGACTTGCGTCTACCCCATTTTTCCCCAACCAGGAACGGCAGGCTTTAATTTCAAGCACGCCCAGCGCGGCTAGACTCGCGGCCTGATTCACCACTGCCTGACTTTCAGCGTAATTCGGACGTAAAAGGGTATTCAACACGGGGCCGTGTAAAACCAGTACCACAGCACCCTGTTCCTGCTTTACCGTACCCTCCAGGAACATCTCCCCGGCTCGCGTCAGTAACTCACTGAGATCGTCTTCCGTCTCCAGTTCGATATCTGCGACATAGCGCGGGTCGGCGGCCACAGCGCCTGAAGGTTCTTGGGCAAAGCTTGCAGTCACAAACAACCACCCCAGCAAAAACACGCATCGCTGGAGCCTCGTCATCGGTCGATCGCTAAACTAGATTGAGAAGGAAGCGCCACAACCACAGGTGGTCGTCGCGTTGGGGTTGCTAACGATGAAGCGCGAGCCTTCCAGGCCTTCGGTGTAATCGACTTCTGATCCCACCAGATACTGGAAGCTCATTGGGTCTACCAGCAGGGTGACGCCGCCTTCTTCAATCGCGGTGTCATCCTCAGCAACTTCTTCGTCGAAACTGAATCCGTACTGAAATCCGGAGCAGCCACCACCGGTGATATAAACGCGAAGCTTCAGCGCTTTGTTTTCTTCCTCCGACACCAGTTCCTGCACTTTACGGACAGCACTGGCGGAAAGATTGATGCTTGATGGATTGAAAGATTCGGCTACAGACATGATTTTGCTCGTGGTCGGACTACTGACCATCAAATGGCTAAGGACCGCACATTATCGTAAATCCGACTAATTTGGTCAACTTTTAGCTGAGGCGACCTTGTCCTGCCCGGTTTTATTCCCTGAGCTGGCTTCAGTCACCTCCACTGACGGGTCCGGCGCCTTCTCCCTGCCATTGGACGCGGCGGCAATATGAGTAAGACTACCGTTCACTTCAGAGCCCGCAGCCATTTCCAACAGGGTGTAATGCACATTGCCCTGCACCCGACCCTTTGCTGCCAGTTCGAGGTGCTTGCTGGAATAGACATCACCCTCAACCATGCCATTGATCACCACCGACGGTACGCGAATCTCGCCTTCCACTCGACCCTTGTCGATAATGCGAACCAATGCGTCTTTGCCATCTTCTGCGAAAATGTTGCCCTTCACGACACCTTCAACATCAAGGCTGCCGCTGAAATGAATATCGCCTACAACAGTGGTCTCGCGAGCTACCAAGGTGGTGTTACCACCGGGACCAAAGCCTGCCTTTTTACTTCCCAACATGGGTGAATCTCTCCTTTACCTGCCAGGGGTACTGTTCCCTGACTTCCATCTTACGCGGCGCTGTGGCGGTAGCCACCAGGCTCACGCTCCTGGGCTCGAAACCCTCTGGCAGAATTAACGTCCCCTCTATGGACTGGAAATAACGAAACCTCAGATCGATCAAAGGCGCATCCACATCCGGACTCAATTCTGCGAGGGAGTAGCTTACCTGCTGATCCGCGAGCAAACCATTAACCTCTGCATATAAGTTACCTTTTAACTGCGTATGCTTGCGAGCTTCCTGTTGCGCCACCATTCGATAGGAGTATTGCCCGGGAATATCCAGAGCTACCAGTTCCAGGGGACGCAAACTCAGACCTTGCGCAATTTCACCTGGCGCCATCAGGCTGCGATAAAACTGCAGCCCTTCCTCCAGCGAAGCAATTTGCTCTTTTTGATCGGCGAGCTCTCTGCGAACTAGCTCAAGGGCCTGCTGACCCATCTGGTTCTGAGTGCTTTGAACCTCCAGCTGACCTTCGACTTCAGTCAGTTGCTCCTGCAAACCCGGTATCTGCGCTTTCATCGCGCGATAGAGCTCCGGATTCAGCCCCATAACGGAGTACGCGGCACGTTCTCCGAGATAAAAAGCCGCCACCATAAAGCCTAATAATATGACGACCGCCAGCACGAGGCGCTGCCTCCAAAGGCGGCGCATTTCGAGACTGCTGAGGTGTTTTTTTCGAGTAATCGGCATGCGTTGGCGTTAGGGCAGCAAGCCAATTTGCTTTAAGCCCATGTCTTCCGGAAGGCCCAGCATGATGTTCATATTCTGAATCGCCTGACCCGACGCCCCCTTCACCAGATTATCGATCGCAGCCATCACAACGACGGTATCGCGATCCTGAGGAATCTGCAGAGAGAGCTGGCAGCGATTGGCGCCCTTCACTGTGCGAGTCTGGGGAAACATGCCCGCTGGAAGCACATCCACAAAAGGTTCGTCTGCATACCATTCTTCATAAAGCGCCTGTAAATCGACACTGGTATCCAACAAGCGAGCAAACAGGGTGGAATGGATACCACGAATCATTGGCAGCAGATGCGGCACAAACGTGAGCTGCACTGGCGTGCCCGCTACATCGGCGAGTCCCTGTTCAATTTCTGGCAAATGCCTGTGCCCGGAAACCGCGTAAGCCTTAAAACTGTCCGATACTTCAGGGAGCAGATTGTCCACTTTCGCCTGACGCCCCGCACCACTGACGCCGGAAGCGCTGCTGGCTATGAGGTGCTGACTATCAACCAGCCCACGTGCCAGTAAAGGAATCAGACCCAGTTGCACTGACGTCGGATAACAGCCCGGACAAGCCACCAGCGTGGCCTCGGCAATTTGCTCTCTGTTGACCTCGGGCAAGCCATAAACAACTTGCTTGAGGAAATCAGGGCTGGCATGAGGTTCGCCGTACCAATGCGACCAGAGCTGCGCATCTCTAATTCGATAGTCCGCTGAGAGATCAACGACACGCGCCCCGGCCTGCAGCAATTCAGGCACCAGGTTCATAGCAACGTTATGCGGAGTCGCAAAAAAGACGATATCGCAGGCAGCCAGCTGCGCCACATCGGGCTCACTAAAAGCGATATCGTAGTGTCCACGTAAGTTGGGGTACAAATCATCGACACGACGGCCACTCTCGGCTCGCGAAGTGATTGCGACCACCTCGGCCTTTTCGTGGTGCGCTAACAGGCGCAACAGCTCTACACCGGTGTAACCCGTGCCGCCGACAATACCAACCTTGATCATAGCTATACCCATTTTTCTATTCGCCCGCTTGGGACGCACACACTGAGCCGGCTAGTATAAAAGTATTGCCCATCCAAATAACTGGTAATATTGGCTTTTTAAGGGGAAGCCGACGGTTCGTGCAGAAACTGATCAGCAATTACAGACGACTCCTGACCAACTACGACTCCGTATTGGCGTACTCGCTGCTGGGCATTATCGGCGGCGTCGCTTCAGGCCTTGTCATCCTGGGTTTCGAACAGAGCATCGTCTACATGGCTGCACTATGGGGCGTTGGCAATGGCGGTGAAGATTTTGAGTCTCTACCTCCCCTGTTTCGTTTCCTCCTCCCTGCAACCGGCGCATTAATACTCGGCGTCTGTTACCAGTTTTTGCGCAGCGAAGACCGGGAAGTCGGCATTGTGCATGTACTGAGTCGAATGCATTCCCATTACGGTGCACTGCCCGCGCGAAACGCCATTCTTCAATTTTTGGGAGGCGCTTTCGCACTCGCCTCAGGCCAGTCCGGAGGACGCGAAGGCCCTGGCGTACATCTGGGAGGCGCAATTAACAGTTTACTGGGTCAACGCCTGGGCCTACCCAGCAACAGCCTCAGGGTGTTAATCGCCTGCGGCACTGCAGGCGGCATAGCGGCAGCATTTAATACACCCCTGGCAGGTGTCATTTTTGCCATGGAAGTGATTATTGTTGAATACACCGTGGTGGGCTTTATCCCGGTCATGTTAGCAGCGGTCTCCGCCTCCGCGGTGAGTCGAACCTTCGCTGCCGGTGGCGCGGTGTTCAGCATCCCCAGTCTGCAGCTAGCCTCCTTGTGGGAAATTCCCTACATCGTTTTGCTGGGTTTCTGTTGCGGTCTTGCCGTGGTGGCGTTCATACAAATCAGCAAACACACAGCGCGGTTATCACACCACAATGTCATTGTGCGGTTCACCGCAGCCGGCATCATTACGGGCACGCTGGCATTGTTTGTGCCTGAAATCATGGGTATCGGCTACGACACCCTGCGCCTGGCGCTTCATGGGGAAGTCGCTCTGTTTGCACTGCTAATTATCGCTGCAGCAAAAATCATCGCCACCTCAATCACTGCCGGCGCAGGACTGCCCGTGGGCATTATCGGGCCGAACCTGCTCATCGGCGCCTGCCTAGGGGGCGCCATGGGTATCATCGGCAATCAATTCATGCCGAGCCTCGCCTCTGATCCAACCTTGTACATACTCATCGGCATGGGCTCAGCCATGGGCGCGGTCATGAATGCTCCCCTTGCCGCTATTCTTGCGGTACTGGAATTGACCCACTCGATGAGCATCAGCATGCCGGCAATGCTAGCCATCGTTGCCGCCACTCTGACCAGTACTGGGCTGTTTCGCCAGCGCTCGCTGCATCAAACCATTCTTCGACAAATGCAGCGCGCGGTGCCAGACGACCCTCTTAACCAGCTGCTGCACCGCACGCATGTCGGATCAATTATGGATACGCGGACAGTAAGAGTCCCCGCCCTGCTCACGCTGGAAGATAGAGAACCTCTGCTTGAATTTAGCCCGGCCTGGTGCCTGGTGGGTCGGGACGGTAAGGACCTGTATCTGGTAAGAGGGCAAGAACTTCTCGCATGGCTGGCGCAATACAGCGATAGCGAGGAAGTCGATATTACCGAATCGGACATTCGTCGCTGGACCCTGACCAGCGTGCCGATGCAGGCCAGTCTTCGACAAGCCATGGATAGTATTGGCAAAGACACTGCGGAAGCCGTTTGCGTTTACGAGCGCAGTCGCTCCGCCAGCCAACCGATTTTGCACGGTGTCATTACTCGCGAAGGCATTGAGAAGTTTACTCTGGAAAAGCTTTAACAAAGGAAAGATTCACTATGCTCTGGCTCTGGCTCAAAGCACTGCACATTATTTTCATGGTTTGCTGGTTCGCCGGTTTGTTTTACCTGCCACGAATATTTGTTAACTATGCTGCCACAGAAAACCCGGACACAAAGGCGACCCTCGCCCAGATGGCTCATCGTCTATATCGCTTTATCACGCCCTTCATGTTTATCCTGGCAGCATTGGGAATAGGTCTTATCCTGCTAAACCCTGCTCTGTTACAAGCAAAATGGCTTTGGCTAAAGCTGGGCGGAATGCTTTTTCTGGTGGTTTATCACTTCCAATGCGGCAACTACGTCAAAGCCATGCTTGACGATAATGACGATCACAGCCACGTGTTTTATCGATTCTTTAACGAAGTGCCGGTGCTCTTTTTGTTTGCGATGGTAATTCTGGCCGTGTTGAAGCCATTCTGACAGCGCTGGATATTCTGTTGCCTAAGCCCGATAATTCGCAACCGCCCCAGTGTGGGCTAGGCTTTACTGATTCAGGGCATGACATTCTATGAGCACTTCGCAGCAACTGTTTGAACGCGCACGTAAACACATCCCCGGAGGCGTTAACTCTCCCGTGCGGGCGTTCAAGGCTGTAGGGGGAACCCCGGTCTTCATCGAGCGCAGTGAAGGCGCCTACTTCTACGATAGCGAAAACAAGCGCTACATCGATTACGTTCTGTCATGGGGCCCTATGCTAATGGGGCATAACCACCCCGCGGTCCGCGAAGCGGTCATTCGGCAAAGTGAAAAAGGCCTCAGTTTTGGGGCACCCACGGAGCTAGAGATTGAACTGGCAGACCGTATTTGCGGCATCATGCCGGGAATGGACATGGTGCGTATGGTCAACTCTGGCACCGAAGCAACGATGAGTGCCATCCGTCTCGCCAGGGGATATACCGGCAGAGACACCATCGTAAAATTTGAGGGCTGCTACCACGGTCACTCAGATTCACTCTTGGTAAAAGCTGGTTCAGGTGCACTGACTTTGGGCGTACCCAGCTCGCCGGGCGTGCCCGCAGCTCTGGCAGATCACACCATGACACTGACCTACAATGACCCGGAAGGCGTACGTAAAGCCTTTGCCGAACACGGCGACAGCATTGCGTGTGTCATCGTAGAGCCCGTGGCGGGCAATATGAACTGCATTCCTCCGGCCCCGGGCTTTTTAGAGGCTTTAAGAGAAGTCTGCAATGACAGCGGCGCCGTGTTGATTCTCGACGAGGTGATGACAGGCTTCCGCTTCGGCCTGAAGGGCGCACAAGGTTTTTACGGTGTAGAAGCCGACCTCACCACGCTAGGCAAAGTCATCGGCGGTGGCATGCCCGTGGGTGCATTTGGCGGCAAGCGGGAAATCATGGAGCAAATCGCCCCATTGGGCCCGGTTTACCAGGCGGGTACTTTATCGGGGAATCCGATCGCCATGGCGGCGGGGCTCGCCACCCTGGAAGTGATTTCTGCTGAAGGATTCTATGAGCCGGTATTTGAGCGAACCGAACAGCTCTGTTCAGGTTTGCGGCAAGCGGCCCAGGATGCAGGCGTGGCATTTACCACCAACAGCGCCGGCACCATGTTCGGCGGTTTTTTTACCGACGCCAAACACATTGAGAACTATGACCAGGTTATGGCCTGTGATAACGAGCGCTTTAACCGTTTCTTCCACCTGATGCTGGAAGCAGGCGTCTATCTGGCACCGGCATCCTATGAGGCCGGCTTTATGTCCAGTGCCCATACTGAGGCAGACATCGAAGCTACTGTAGACGCAGCGCGCAATGCCTTTGCCGCGCTTTAATTGAGGACATGATATGACCTTCAGCTCAAACCGAGGCCAATTCCCCAGCACAAGAATGCGTCGCCTACGGGCCAACGAATTCTCTCGGCGGATGGTTAGCGAAAGCTCGCTCACGCCAGCCGACTTGATATTCCCTGTTTTCGTTTTGGAGGGAGAGGAAAAGCGAGAAGCGATTCCCTCCATGCCCGGCATTGAGCGCCTGAGCATTGATCTGCTGGTCAAGCAGGCCCGGGAAGTCGCAGCGCTGGGTATCCCTGCCATCGCCCTGTTCCCGGTGGTTGGCGACAACAAAAAAAGTCTAATGGCAGAAGAAGCTCATAATGCTGACGGCTTGGTGCAGCGCACGGTAAGAGCAATAAAGGACGCAGTCCCGGAACTAGGAGTCATCACAGACGTTGCTCTGGATCCGTTCACCACCCATGGCCAGGATGGAATCATCGACGACGGTCACTATGTGCTCAATGATGTCACCACCGAGGTATTGGTGAAACAAGCCCTGTCCCATGCCGCCGCCGGGGCCGATGTTGTAGCGCCCTCAGACATGATGGACGGCCGCATTGGCGCTGTGCGTCAGGCCCTGGAAGAAGCCTCTTTCCCCAACACATTAATTATGTCGTACGCCGCAAAATACGCCTCCAGCTATTACGGCCCTTTTCGGGATGCTGTCGGCAGCGCAGGCAATATTAAAGGCGGCAATAAGTTTAGCTACCAGATGGATCCGGCCAATTCCGATGAGGCCCTGCACGAGTGCTCTTTGGATCTGGCCGAGGGTGCCGACATGATCATGGTGAAGCCAGGCATGCCCTACCTGGATATCGTTCGCCGGGTGAAGGATGAACTCAAAGCACCCACCTTCGCCTATCAAGTCAGTGGCGAATACGCCATGCATCAGGCGGCTTTTGCAAACGGTTGGCTTGAACGGGAGCCGGTCATGTTGGAATCACTGTTGGCCTTCAAGCGCGCCGGTTGCGATGGCATCCTGACTTACTTCGCCATCGATGCGGCTAAAGCCCTGCAATAAGACCATGTTGCGTCGCGTCCTGTGTTGCCTGTCCCTGCTGGTGATTTCCAGCGGCAGCGTCGCCGAATGTGAGTGCCTGTGGCAGGGATCGTTTGCCGACGTTCAAGCTGACACCGACCTGGTAGTCTCCGGCTCTGTTGCCTCCGGCAAGGGTAATTCAGTGGATCTGAGCGTTGCCCAAACACTGCGCGGAACAAGCTCTACCGAGCAGGTGCGTATCTGGCTAAAGCGCGATAATAACTGTCGTCCTGATCCCGAACTTTTTCCCGTCGGATCCAGCTGGGTGATGGCACTGGATCGCATTGATGAAGTCATGCCCGGGGGCTTCAACCCCAGTACCCCTAATATCAGTTTTGGCCGGGTTGGCGACTATCAGCTGTCCAGCTGCGGTGGTTATTGGTTAAAGCTCAGCAACCAGCATGTAACAGGCGCACTGGTAGATGCACCCCGATGGGCGCATGAACCCAAGATGTCCCCGGTATTGCTGGATCTGGTCGCTGCCTTCGTTGCGGGTAAAGTAGAGGCATCAGCCCTATTGGAAGCGAGTCGTGAGGATCCTGCCTTGCGCGAACTAATGCTCGATACCCGCGCTTTTATGCGTGGCGACGAGGAATGAGAACCCCCTCACAAACTGGGAAAATGTCCGGATAAAGCAGGTTTTCACCCCCGCGTTGGGGTATAAAGGGTGAAATGCACGAATAACTAAAACGAATCCATGACAAACGTGCTGCTACAACTCGCCCGCATCAGGGACTGGTGGATTGCGCTCTGCACCGGTCGTGACCCGCTTCGTCCGCTGGACGAGGAGCACTATCGCCAGCGCATTTTAGCCATTACCAGCTTCTTCTGGCTGCTCACCGTCATAGGCGTCACCGTGGTCACGCCGCTCGTTATTGACCTCTCTCCCGAAGGCAGTTTCGCCGCAGCGACACTGCTGGTGATTACCGGGTTCAGTGTGCTGGTCAGCATCCTGATACTGCGCTATCTGAATAACCGTATTGCGGCCTTACACATGCTTCTGCTGGTCTACACCGGCGCCTTTGCAGTGGCCTGCGCTTACTTTGGTGGCACACGTTCTCCCACTTACGCGCTGTTAATTTTGGCTCCAGTGATGGCTTCGATTGTCGGCGGCACCGGTGCCGGGTTGTTCTGGACCTCGTTGGTACTGCTTATCTGGACAGTCATTCTGGGACTGGAGCGCCTGGGCATGCAATTTACCCAGATCATCCTTCCGCAAAACTACAATCTGGCAATTACTATCGCCTACGCAGCCATGGGCATGGCGGTAGTGAGCGTAATAATGGTTTACGCGGAAATGAACAAACATCTGCGCGAGGCTTTGCAGGGTGCCAACAGCGAGTTGGACTACCTCTCCAACCACGACGATCTAACCGGACTCTACAATCGACGCTTTTATGAGCAGCGCATGGCGCGTTCACTCGAGAGCGCGGAAGCCAGTGGTAAAACCATTGGTCTGCTGATGTTTGATTTGGATGACTTCAAGCTTATTAACGATACTCATGGTCACGGCATGGGGGACGCGCTGCTGATCAAACTTGGAGAACGGCTGCGCACACAGGTCAGAGACATAGACCTCATCGCCCGACTGGGCGGCGACGAGTTTGTTGTATTGATGGAAAATTTGCGCTCGTCGGAGGACCTTCCACAGATCGCAGCCAAACTGGTTGCAGCCGTAGAGCAACCGGTGAAAGTACGCAATCAGGTGATGGCATTGAAGGTCAGCTGCGGCGTCGCCCTTTATCCTCAGGATGGTTACAGTCGAGCGGAGCTCGAAGAGAAGGCAGACAAGGCCATGTACCGCGCTAAAAAACGGGATGGCACAGCGCCATCAAACCCGATCCTGCATTAGCCGCGACGCCAGCGCGGACGCAGGGGATTGTCACCGCCCTCAATCAAATCCATCAGCTCGTCCAACATCATCAATGACAGACCCCAGATACAACGCCCCTGGTATCGGTAACACGGCAAAGGAATTTTCACGCCTTTGAAATCCCAGGTCATTTTTTCACGATTGTCCGCGTCCAGGAGAAACTCAAGAGGCACCCAGACAACTTCAGCCACCTCATAGTTAGGCGTGAATTCAACGTCACGCTCGAGGTGAAATACAAAGGGACTGACGGCCATTCCAAGAGCGCTCTTGCGGGGCCTGGCGTTTAAATCAGTAAGGCGACCTAAGCAACGATCTTGCGGCCCCAGCGTCAAACCCACCTCTTCTTCTGTCTCTCGCACGGCCACTGAATAGCCATTGGCATCGGTTTTATCCATGCGCCCGCCGGGAAACGCCATGTGGCCTGACCACGGATCACCTTCCCTTTCCGCCCGCTTAATCATTAAAATATGCAGCTCTCCCTGCCTGATCTGCAACACCATCGCGACCGCCGATCGTTTCATCAGTGGCCGCAAAAAAGGCTTCTTGGGGCTATAAGCCAACAAGCGTGTTTCAATAAGCTGTAACAGAGATACCGACAACGGTGTGCATCCATAACTATTTAGAGGATTAAGCCAGCCCCTTGTATCAGTTACAAGCTACATCGGGCAGGCAGCCACTTATGACCCAACCTCCACTGCTTACCCTGCAAGATGTGCAGTTGGTCTACCGAGCACTTCCCGCGCTGAAGCATATCGACTGGCAGGTTCGCACGGGTGAACAATGGGCCTGCCTGGGCCCCAATGGGGCCGGCAAAACCAGCCTTGCCAATATTATCAACGGCCAGGCAAGGCACTACTCTGGCCAGCTCCTGCGCTCCGCTGAACTCGAATCCCGGGGCGTAGCCTACGTTTGTTTCGAGCAAGCGCGAGCGCTGTGCGAACGCGATAAAAAACTGGATGACTCGGAAACCCGCGCCGACGCCAGCGATCCCGGCACCCTGGTTCGTCAGGTCATCCTCGGCAGGCGCGAAGCTGATGCTCGCTTCGATACCTGGGTAGAAAGGCTAAGCATTAGCCCTATCCTTGACCGGGGGCTGCGCTATATCTCCACTGGAGAAATGCGCAAGACGCTTCTTATTAAGGCCATACTCAGCGACCCCGCGCTGCTGATACTGGATTCACCGCTGGACGGTCTCGACGCCCACTCGCAGCGGGAACTGACTGACATCATTGATGAGTTGCTCAGCTCCAACCAGTCGGTACTAACCCTGTGTCGGCAACCGGCAGATATGCCGGCAGGTGTTTCCCATGTACTGGTTTTAGAGAACGGCTCGGTGCTGGCGTCGGGTGAGCGCGAGACTGTCCTCGCCCAGGGTGCGGTCAAAGCGTTATTTAATCCGAATCTTCCCAACCTGGGGCCGGTACCAGCTGCAGCCGAGCGAGAGTATGTCGTGCCCAACAACTGCCCACTGCTTGATCTGAAGCGAGTCGACGTCCGCTACGGTGAACTTCAGGTGCTGAAAAACGTGGACTGGCAATTCAATCGCGGACAACACTGCTATGTTTCCGGACCCAACGGCTGTGGCAAAAGTACTTTGCTGAGCTTAATTACCGGCGACAACCACAAGGCTTACGGTCAGGACATCACACTGTTCGGAATACGCAGAGGTTCAGGAGAAAGCATCTGGGACATCAAGCAAAAGTACGGTCAACTGGATAATCAGCTTCACCTCAATTTCGCCAGAGGGATGAAAGTACTGGAAGTGGTGTTATCCGGATTCTTCGACAGCATAGGCCTGTATGACGACTGGGGAGACGAACAGAAAACCTTATCACGGCAGTGGCTCGCATCGCTGGGGCTTAGGGAGATTGAGCGAGAAAGTTTTGACGCTCTGTCATTCGGTCAGCAACGAATGGTGCTACTGGCGCGCGCCATGGTGAAGTCGCCGACCATCTTGCTACTGGACGAACCAACCCTGGGGCTTGATGGTCATCACCGTCACCTGATGTTACGTGCCATCGATCACATCGCTGACAATACTGACTGCCAAATTATTTTCGTGAGCCATTCTGAGGGCGATGTGCCCCGCTGCATTAATCAGCGATTGCGCTTCGAACCACATCCCGACGGTTTTACGGTTATCTGCGAAAACGACTAACGCGTGTAAGCCCTTAAGGCGTCGCATTGTCGACTGCCAGAACAATAAAGCAGGCCACGTTCAGCCGTGGCCTGAGCTTGGGTGCCATTGCCAGCAGCCGCATGCGTCTGCGCGAGACCCAGGTAGATTGCAGCATTATCCGGATCAATGCGCTGCGCGCGTTCCAGATACGCCAGCGACTGGTCATAGTCGCCCCTGTCCCTTGCAGCGCCTGCCTTCTCCAGCAGCCCACTATGGGCATTGGTTTGATGAGTACGCTCAGGCGTTACCGGCGCTGTCTCGGGCGGTTGGGTAACTTGAGGCTCCGTCGCCTCTGGCTCGCCTGTTTCTATTGTAGGCAGCGAGTAAGGGTTAGAGCCGCACGCGCTCAGCACGAGAGACATTCCAAGCCACAGTAACGGGGACCTGATAGTAAAAAGTCGCACATCGAGCTCCAAAAACGGTCGAGCGTGTAGTGTAACCCAGACGCCTGCCACAACCGACCGCGTTGAATTCACAATTGAACGCGATACAGATCAAGGAACGAGCAGCTTTTCACTCATTCGTCGCTCCTTTTTGGCGCTTTAGTGCCAGAATAAAGGTTCGGTAGCCGAGGGATGTGTTTATGCCCACTGGACAGGTGCTAAAGGTTTGGCCGCTGGTGATCAGTTTTCTGGTGGCCTGCAGTTCACCTACGCTCATTCCACCCTTGGGCGAGGAAGTCCCTCCCGACAATGCCTTGATTGCGGTCGAGGCGTTTCGTGGAGAGGACCGCTATTTTCTCAAATACCAACACGGGAAAGAGTATTACTACGCGGCCGGTGACTTGAAAGGCCGCCAGCTACTCCAAAAAACAGAGGCCGGCGGCTACCAGGCTGCTGAAGTGAATGCCCTGATCCCAGAGCCGCTGGAAGACTGGAACGGCTTGCGCGAACGGTTGTCTGCCGTACCTATTCTGGGACTGGACGCCTGGGCGAGGTTTCGAGAACAGATTTTTAAGGGCTTCATGCCTACCCGCGGCAATAGCGGCGTCGCTGTCAGCTTCGAGCGAGGTGACTACTTCTTTTTTTATGACCGCGCAGGTCGGTTCCGAGCGCGTCGACTGATCGACAAGCCCCCCTGGTATGAAGTAGTGGGAAGCATCAACCTGGAGCAGTACTACCATCAATGGCAGCCTCTGCTTTTACAGTTTCTTGAAA
Organism: Halioglobus sp.; assembly: GCA_039986455.1. Taxonomy (GTDB): domain Bacteria; phylum Pseudomonadota; class Gammaproteobacteria; order Pseudomonadales; family Halieaceae; genus Halioglobus. Next base: position 10,977 of record JBDWQQ010000007.1, on the reverse strand, counting down.
AAGAAGGTATTGAAGGGGAAGAAGTTCTGTTCAATACCGGAGACCTTGAGGCAGGCGCTATCCCCTTCATCTACATCAACACCCGCACACAGGTCATTGTGCTGATTCGCTATGATGAATTGCCCGAGAGCATGGAGGGCCAAATACCTGCGGCCCACTGGTTGCAGTCGTTGTGGCACTTCATCGGCAGCCATACCTACAGTGTGCCCATGCGCCCGTTCACTTCAGCCCAGTCGCTCATCGCGCTGCTGGCCGACACAGCAGTTCAGCCCGGTCGCGCAATGCTAAGCCCGGTTCCTCCGAGTGGCGCCATCCCTCCTCTATCCGATTCGCCGGGCATGGATCTTGTCGCCTGGGAAACAGAACTGGATAACTATCTGGGACGGGAGTCCAGCAAAGGCAAGATAGATTTTCTCGTCGACGGCGACGGTTTTTTCCCACGATTCATCGACACTGTGGCTTCGGCAAAGACCTCTGTGGATATCAGGGCATACATCTTCGATAACGACGATGTCGCAATGACGATTGCTGAGTTACTGAAGCGTCGTTCTTTGGAAGGTATAAAAACACGCGTACTGTTTGACGGACTGGGCACCATCATCGCCGGCGGAGAACAGTCGGCGACCCTGCCAGAGAGTCATCGCACCCCCATTTCTATTCATAGCTTTCTTGAGCAAGACTCGCACATTGATGTGAGGGCGGTTAAAAATACCTGGCTAATGGGCGACCATGTAAAAACCATGATCGTAGACCAGCGCACAGCATTTTTGGGAGGCATGAACATTGGCCGTGAGTATCGCTATGACTGGCACGACCTGATGATGGAAGTCACTGGACCCGTGGTCGACGAGATCAACCTAGAATTTAATAACGCCTGGGCACAAGCTGGCTGGTTCGGCGATTTCGGCATGATGCTCGCCCGAGACCCAAAACCCATTAACGGCGCGTCCGGTGGTTACCCTCTGCGTTTAATACACACGCGCCCGGGGCAACAGGAGATTTTCGACCTACAACGTGAAGCCATCCGCAAGGCTAATCGCTACATCTACATTGAGAACGCCTACTTCACTGATGATCAGTTGCTGACCGAGCTGATCGCAGCGCGACACCGCGGCGTAGATGTGAGAGTGATCATCCCATTGGAAACCGATCGCGGAATTATCACCCGCAATATTGCTACCGCTGCCAATCAAATGCTGGAGCACGGGATCCGTGTGTATATTTACCCTGGATTCACCCACGCCAAAGCGGCGGTGTTCGATGGCTGGGCCTGCGTGGGCAGCGCCAACTTTGATCGATTGAGCCTGAAGATCAACCGGGAGATCAACGTCGCCACCTCAGAGCCAGAGGCTGTACAGGAGCTACTGGACGAACTGTTCCTGCCTGACTTTGCAAAGTCTCCCGAACTTACCGAGCCCTTCCCTCAAAATTGGGCGGACTCGGTCATCGAAATGGTGGGGGACTACGTTTTTTGATCAGTCACCAAACAGCGACTGGAACCAGTCGCGTATACCGCTCTTCTTGGGCGAACAGTTCGTACTGCGCCTGGGCTGCGAACCCTCGATAAAGGGCATGCTCTGGGCATTGGGGCAACCGTTTCCGGTGAGATAGCCGTTGCTGGTATCGATGGTCTGAACCGCCACACCCTCAGGCATATTGTAGGCCAGCGAGCGTTTACTGGCTGCGCCCATAAAGTGCGACCAAACCCTCAGGGCACCGCTGCTGCCGGTTAACCCTGTACCACCATTGTCGTCCCGGCCCACCCAGCTCACCGTGAGCAAGTCGCCGGAGAAACCCGCAAACCAGGAGTCGCGGCCATCGTTTGTCGTACCCGTCTTTCCCGCTAGCGTAAGATTGTTAGGCACCGACCGATACGCGCCTTTTCCCGTACCGTTACGCATCACATCGATCAGGGCATACTGCAACAAATACACCGCCTGCAAACTGACCTCTCGGTCATAGGTCAGTTCATAACGCGTATCAATTTCCCCACGAGCATCCAGAACGGTTCGAATGGTTTTCAGTGGCGTCCGGTAACCACCGGAAGCAATGGTTTGGTACATGGTCGCCATATCAAAGGGAGAGTACTCGCCGGCACCCAGCGTCAACGCGGGCACCTCGGGGACATAATGCTCAATACCCAGCCTGCGCAGCATATCCGCCACATTATCCAGACCCAGATCCATACCTAACCTGGCGGTGGCCAGGTTGTAAGATTTCGATAGCGCCTTGAACAACAGCACATCCCCGTGGGCAACCCGATCAAAGTTTCTTGGCTCCCAGGGGTCTCCCTGCGGCTGCGGTACCGAAAGCTCAGTATCAGCAATCATCGATGCCAGGGAGTATTGATCCGACCGTTCAAGAGCTGCGAGGTAAACCGCTGGCTTCAGTAAAGAACCCGCCGGTCTGCGCGCGTCAAGCGCTCGATTAAAGCCGGCGTAACTTACCTTGCGACCTCCCACCAGGGCAGCCACTTCACCACTATCAAAACGCGTCACAATCGAGGCGCTCTGCAGTTCCCCTTCGGCGTCGAGCTGATTCATTACCGTGCGAGTGCTCTGCTCCAGTTTGTGCTGCAACAAAGGATCAAAGGCCGTCAATATACCGAGACCTTCGGAGGTCAGGTCTTCTTCCCGGTAGTCCTGACGCAATTGCCTGCGCACCAGATCCAGGTAGGCCGGGAAGGTATCGCGAATTTTTGGCGCGGTGTTAAGACCCAGCGGCATCGCGCGGGCGACCAGCGCATGCTCCTCAGAAATCACTCCCTGCTCTACCATGAGACCAAGCACCACGTTGCGCCTTTCTCTGGCGCGCTCTGGATTGCGCTGCGGATTGTAAAGTGACGGGCCCTTGATCATCCCCACCAGCAGAGCCTGCTGATGCAATCCCAACTGATCCAGTGGTGTGTCAAAGTAGTGCCGCGCGGCCAGCGCGAAGCCGTGAATCGCTCGCGGCCCCTCCTGACCCAGATAAACCTCGTTGAGATAACTCTCAAGAATTTGGTCTTTCTCGTAGTGCAGCTCCAGCAATACAGCCATTAGCACTTCGTTAAGCTTGCGCACAATGGTTCGTTCGGGGGTCAGGTAATAGTTTTTAACCAGCTGCTGGGTAATCGTACTGCCACCGGCGACCACTCGACCTGACACCAAATTACTGTAGGCCGCTCTGGCAATACCGGTAATGGAGAAACCCCAGTGTTGATAAAAACGCTGGTCCTCAACCGCCAGCAAAGCCCGCCACAAGGTCTCTGGCACATCTGCCAAGCGAACCAGCATCCGGTCCTCACCGTGAGTCGGATAAATACCGCCGATCTGCGCCGGGTCCAGACGCATGAGGTCTACCCCACTGCCCTGCTCGCTAATGGACTGAACCCGGGTAGAGCCAAGCTCTACAATCACTCGCCTGGACGGTTCGCGTTCTCCGGGAAAGTCAAAACCTCGGGTATAAATTTCAAACCGTCCACGGTTGCGCGCCACTTGTCCGGGATTGCGAGTATGGGTGACTTTGCGATAGCCCAATACTTCCAGCTCATAGGCCAAATCGTCAGGGCTTAACTCAGCGCCAGCATACAGCTCCAACGGCCTCGCAAACACCTTGGCAGGCAATTCCCACATCTTGTCGGCAAACGTGGTGGTGATGCGGGCATCAAGATAAATCAGGTAACCCGCGCCAATAACCAGCAGGACGACGAATAACTTGAACAGGAGGTGGCGAGTTTTTCTCATAACGGGCGAGTGTAACGCACTTCATGGCACTATTTATCCATCCATGATGCGAAGCATTAAAGACTTTAATCCGTGGCATTTATCAGGATAATAGCCCGCTGATCTTACACAGGACCCGCAACATGAAAAAGTACGTGGCTTATGGCATCGGCGCAGCGCTGGTGGACACTGAAATCAAGGTTGAAGACAGTGAACTGGTGCAGATGAATGTCGACAAAGGCATGATGACCCTGGTCGATGCTGACCGGCAAGCTGAACTGCTCAGTCACCTTGAGGGCCACCTCGTAAAGGCGAGCCATGCCAGTGGCGGTAGCGCAGGCAATTCCATGATTGCCGCGGCGCAGTTCGGTGGGCCCACCTTTATGTCCTGCAAAGTCGCAAACGATTCCGATGGTGATATCTATATCGCCGATATGGAAGCTGCAGGCGTTGACCACTGTCTAACCGGAGAGCGCGAAGCGGGCACCACGGGAAAATGCCTGGTACTCATTTCCCCCGACGCCGAACGGAGCATGAACACCAACCTGTCTATTAGTGAAACGTTTTCTGAAGAACAACTGGTTCCCGGCGCCATTACCCAGTCGGAATACCTGTACATCGAAGGCTACCTTGTTACCTCCCCCACAGGCAGAGCAGCGGCTATTAAAGCCAAGGCGATCGCCGAAGAGGCCGGCGTCAAAACAGCTATCAGTTTTTCCGACCCCGGTATGGTCGAGTTTTTCCGCGAAGGCATGGAAGAGATGGTCGGTGATAGAGTCGACCTGGCATTTTGCAACGAGGCAGAAGCGTTGGGTTGGGGCCAAACGGACAACCTGGACGTTGCCATCGAAAAGCTAAAGCAAGTGGCTGATACTTTTGTCATCACCCTGGGAAGTGCAGGCGCACTCACCTTCGATGGCGAAACCTTGGTAGAAATTCCACCCCATAAAGTTCACGCCGTAGATAGTAATGGTGCTGGCGATATGTTTGCCGGTGCGTTCTTGTACGCGATTACCCGCGGCGAAGACTTCCCCACCGCAGGTCGCTTTGCCAGCCTCGCCGCAGGAAAAATTGTCGCCAATTATGGCCCTCGCCTGCCGGCGGCAGATTACCCTGCGTTGCGCGCGGAGTTTTTTGGGGATTAAAACAGGCCGATCTGCTTATCCACCAAACCCCGATACGTTAAGCCTACAAATCCCAGGATGCCGTCAGCTACTGGCTCTAGCTGACGCTCCACATACTGCTCGTAATCGAGTGGGGCTCTAGGACTCTCTGCCGGCTCGGCGCCCGCCGTGGTTATCACGTATTCCACCCAACTTCCGCGTGTTGGCGGCTGCAATCCACGCTCTGCATAAAGCCTCGCCGCCTGCACATGGGGAGGCACATTACGCACATATTCGTCCAACTTACGGCGCAGACGCTTGCGATAAACCAGCTCATGATCACGCTCGCCCGCTCTGAGCTGGGCGGTTACCTGCTTCACATAGTCATCGAACGGTTCTTCATAGAACACGCGGCGATACAGCTCTTCCTGAAAATCCCTGGCCAGACGCGTCCAATCAGTGCGCACATTTTCCAGGCCCTTGAACACTAACTGATCGCCCGCCTTTGCAGACACCACGCCCGCATAACGTTTCTTGCTTCCCTTATCCGAACCTCGCACCGTGGGCATCAGAAAGCGCTTGTAGTGGGTCTCAAACTCCAGCTCCAGAGCGCTATCGAGGCCGAACTCATCGCTTAACTGCTCGCGCCACCAGCGATTAAGGTCCTTCTCAAGGATTCGCCCCGCGTTGACTGCGTCTGCATCTGATTCTGCCTCCTGTATCCAAACGAAGACCGAGTCGGTGTCGCCATAGATCACCCGGTGACCCGCAGCTTCGATGTAGTCGCGAGTACGCTGCAGTATCTGGTGACCTCTGCGGGTAATGGAGCTTGCCAATCGCGCATCGAAAAAGCGGCAGCCCGGCGTTCCCAGCACACCGTAAAAGCTGTTCATAATGATCTTGATCGCCTGAGACAACGGGGCATCCGCCGCCTGTTTGGCCTCATCGCGTTGCTGCCAAAGCTGCTGAATCAACTGCGGCAGAATATGCCCTTCACGGGCAAAGCGAGCTTCCAGGAAGCCAGGGACAGTAGCAACTTCTGCTAACTCCCCGGAAACGCCCAGCGCCAAACCCAACGGGTCAATAGCAAAGGTAAGAATAATGCTGGGGTACAGGCTTTTGAAGTCCAGCACCAAAACGTGATCATAAATGCCCGGCGTGGAATCCAGCACCCAGCCGCCTGGGCTGGCGGTATGGTCGCGACTGGCATTGGGCGCCACATAGCCCGCCCGGTGCAATCGCGGCAGATAAAGGTTATCAAAGGAGGCCACTGAGCCGCCCATGCGATCCATATTCAGGCCAGTCATCGCCGTGCGAGCAAGCGCAAAATCAATCATGGAGGTGTGTTCAAAGATACGTGAAACCAGCTCACAATCTTTCAGGTTATAGGCTGCCAGGGCGGTTTTGTCCTCTCGGAACTGTCGCCCTATTTCTTCACCCCGATCCGATCCGTGAATCAACTTTCCTTCGCCCAATAACTCGTGAGCGACGTTATTCAAGGCAAAACTTTCGAAGCTGTAAAACGCGGCTCGCAGCATATCGATTCCATCGAGCACCACCCTGCCCGGACATTGCACCGCTTTGCGTTCGCCGTCGTCGTCCAGGTTACGCCAGTGGGCCGGCCTGTTATCTCTACCCAATAACAACCGTCGCCCTAGCTGATCCGCCACCCTTTGCAGGTACCAGCAATCAAAATTGATGACGTTCCAGCCTATTAATACATCCGGATCGTATGCCTGCAGCCAATCAAGGAAGTCCTGTAACACTGCTTCCTGATTTACGCAGCTCTGCACATAATCCTGCTCGGCCCCCTCACCCAACATGAAGACCTTGCGCGTTTGCTCATCGCCACAAACACCGTGCACCGCGATCGAAAAAAGCTGTACGCCAGACATGGCGGTTTCAATATCAAAAGAAACGACTTTGAGCTGCGGCCGATAGTCGGCGCTGCGAATGCCCGGATTTTCCAGGCGCAGATAGGCCCCGCGTTTGACGGGCGTACCCCGCAATTGAGCGCCGCCGGTAATGAAGCGCTCCACCAGGAAACGGTCCGCTGGGTTTACATCTGCTTCCAGCGGATCCAGACCGGCCTCTTGCAGGCGATCCGCCAGGCGCCTGGACTGACGATAGCTGCGGCAGTACACACCGACGACAGCTTGCATTGAGAAGCTACGAAGTTTCAGCGGCCGACATTCGACGCCGGCCTCCGCGCTGAGCAGTGCTTGCGCCTGTTCTGCTTCTTCCGTTGAGAGGAAAAATACGCTTTCTTCGTCGCGTATCAGAGCGCACAGCGGACCCTGGTCTGTGGCAAACCAGTATTCAAGCTCAATGCCGCCGGGGCCATCGCGCCAATTGCGTGTGAGCAGAAAACCGGTAAAAGTCTGCGCTGTCAAAGCTGCTCCCTTGTCATCACTCACCGTTGAACTTAAGCTATGCTCCCCCGACCGGGGTTTTATCCAAAAGGTATTCGCATGAACAAGCCCGTTATCAAACCCGATCCTCTTTACCAATTATTGCGCAATGAGGACATCAAGAGTTTCAACGAGCAGCGTGACACCCTGGACAGCAGCGACCTTAAGAGCGGCGACTACCGCGGGCGGGACCTGCGCAACATGAATGCCGATGGATTGGATTTCAGCAATTCTTATTTTCGCAACGCAGACCTCAGCGGCATCGACTTCCGCAATACTAATCTCGAGGGTGCGAGCCTGCTGGATGCCAAGCTCTCCGGCACCTACTTCCCCAAAGAGCTATCAGCTGCCGAGATTCGGCTGTCATTGGATACCGGCACCCGCTTACGCTACTTCCAGGACTAGTGACTAGCCCTGGAGCAGCAGATCACGCAAATCGATAATGGCTGCATTCGCGCGGCTAATATAAGAAGCCATCACTAATGAATGGTTTGCCACCAGGCCAAATCCAGTACCGTTAAGAATCATTGGGCTCCACAGAGTTTCTTGAGAGGCTTCCAGCTCACGGATAATTTGCTGCAGACTCACCCGCGCATTCTTCTGATCCAGTACTTCCGCAAAATCAACTTCCAAACCTTTAAGGAAGTGAATCAGGGCCCAGGTTGTGCCGCGCGCCTCATAAAACACGTCGTCTATTTCCAACCAGGGGGTTTTCACTTCCATTTCCTTGGGCGCGGCCGTTGACTGACTTGCCCCTGCATCACCAGCAAGATCTGTATTAATTCGTCGCTGGCCCACGCTGGCCGATAGCCGCTGAGAGAGTGAACCTAAGCGTGTATTAACGGTAGACAACCAGTATCGAAGATTATCGGCCCGGGCATAAAACTGCGCGTCAGCCTGAGTGGAGTCGGACAAACGACTGTAATAGCTACGGGTATAGCCCAGCGCCTGTCGGTATTCAGATTCAGATGATGGCAATATCCAGCTATCGGAGTCGAAATGATAACGGGGCTCTGCCATCGCAAGATCCTTGTCCTCCGTCGACTGGGACTGCGAGCGACTGAATACCTCGCGCATCGCTCGGGATAAATCACGCACCTGCACCAGGGCGCCGTATTCCCAATTAGGCATATTGTCCAGCCATATCCCGGGAGGGAAGCGATCGTTGTGGGTGTAGCCGCCCGGCTTGTCCAGGAGCGTCTCCATGACGCCCATCAGAGCCGCAGTAGTGGCCGAACCCGTTACTACCTCACCCCCATCTTCAAGGGCATACTCAGCAGCCTTTTCGCTGGGGTCAAAATGATCAGGCGTCAAACTCCAAAACATTCCGAACACTATCGCAATCAGCAAATACGCGACCAGCGCCAGTAATGCCCATCGCACCGGCTTGGTGTCGGGAAAGAAATCAATCAGGCCATCGCGCCAATCAGCCAGGGTTTCTTTTACTGCATTCATCCGCTTATCGCCTTCTTAATGGTGTTGGTGATGTTCATGTGAGCTCTCGTCAGCACTTTTGCGCACTGGCGCGTCAGTACAGACCTCATCGGTGGCCTCAAAGATCAAACATAGACGCTGGCTATCCCCGGCTTTGGGCATCGCTGCCAGATCAAACAGCATAAAATGAGCGCCACCTGGCGCCAGCGCTTGGGTCTCCCCGGGCTCGATAGTCAGCGTCGTCAAACGCTCCATACGGACGAATCCCTCCACTTCTCGAGTGGTATGAATCTCCACTCGACCCGCGCCCTCTATATTGGCCCCCGTCAAAATAACCGGAGCCGCGCCCAGGTTGGTAATAGCAGCGTAGGCCGCTGTGACCGGCTGCGTCGGAGGCAGAGCCCGAATCCAGGCGCCGGAAACCGTTACACTGGGCTCTTCGGCCATAATCAGCGCCGAACAAAGACTCAGAGTGCAAACAACTAAGGTACGAATTGGTGACACGAACAACTCCGAAGGAAACTATCGCAGGAAAACAGCGTCGTACACTATAACACCGCTTACAGGGCCAGGGCAGCAGATTGGGCGGACCACTCAAGACTGATAGACTGCGCCCCTCGAAACAGTCAGACCATGCACATAAGGACCATCATGCGCGCATTGCTCGCTGCACTACTCATTTTCACTTCCGGGCTGGCCTGGGGCCAAACGCTGGGCTCATCCTCGGCTGATTTGTTCGGCGATACCTCCTCACCAAAATTCCTGCCCGTGGAGGAGGCCTACCAACTGGAGGTCGCCTTTGAAGATGAAAGCAATGTGCGCCTGTACTGGCAGATTACCGACAGCTATTACCTCTACCAACACGCCTTCAAATTCAGGTTAGAGGTTGACGGTTCGCCCGTGGCGGTGAGCCCCGAGTTCCCTCCGGCCCTTGATCGCACCGACGAATATTTCGGCGATGTCAGCGTCTATTACAACAGCGCGGACCTGCAGTTAAGAACGGAGCGACCCCTTTTAGCGCCCGCGAAACTGGCGATCACCTTTCAGGGATGCGCCGATGCTGGCCTCTGCTACCCCCCTAAAACCCTGCACTATGAACTCTCCCCCGGCGGTGGCGTAACGGAAATTGCCTCACCACCACGACGCACAGCAACCCCTGAAGCTAACGAGCAATCTGCGGGACTGGGGTCATTGCCCTATATGATGCTACTGGCCTTTCTCGGTGGCGCCATCCTCAACTTGATGCCCTGCGTATTTCCGATCTTGTCACTGAAAGTGCTCAGCTTCGCGCGCAGCACCGACCACGACCGCCATTTGCACAGCTGGGTTTATACAGCAGGCGTCGTAGTGAGTTTCGTGACGATCGCAGCGGTATTAATCGCCTTACAGCAGGCAGGTAAAGCCGTCGGCTGGGGGTTTCAACTGCAGACGCCAGGGTTCGTGATTGCCCTGTCATACCTGTTCCTGGTGATGGGTTTATCGCTTTCCGGCTTAGTCCAACTGGGCGGCAGCCTGATGAATGCAGGGAGCGGTCTGGCGGAGCGCAATGGCTTACCTGGCAGCTTCTTTACCGGCGTATTGGCCGTCGTCGTGGCTAGTCCGTGCACGGCGCCCTTTATGGGCACGGCGCTTGGTTTCGCTGTTACCCAGCCGGCAGCGATTGGCCTGGCGGTGTTTGCCGCTCTGGGCCTGGGTATGGCGGCCCCGCTATTACTGTTCAGCTATAGCGGCGGCGCCCGTGCCTTAATGCCCAAGCCGGGCCCCTGGATGGAAACCCTCAAACAGCTTCTGGCGTTCCCCCTCTATGGCGCCGCTATCTGGCTACTCTGGGTTGCGGGCAGGCAGACAGGGGTGAATACCATGGCGGCGGTGCTTTCCGGAGCTCTGGTCCTCAGCTTGGCGATGTGGCTATGGGGACTAGGTGGCTGGAAGCGCGGACTGGCCGTCGTTTGCGCCATTTTGGCGGTGAGTATGGCCAGCTGGCGAGGGCTGGATGCGAACGCCGGCAGCGCCTCAGCCCTCGCCGATGGCAAAGTGGCGTGGTCTGAGGAGAGCCTGGAAAACCTGCGCCGCGAAGGCAATCCCGTATTCGTTGATGTCACCGCCGATTGGTGCATCACCTGTCTGGCTAACGAGAGCGCGGTATTGTTCACCGATAGCATGACGGCCGCTTTTAAGGAGCACGGCGTTGTCTACATGGTGGCAGATTGGACCAACTACGACGAAGATATCGCCAAGTTCATCAGCCAGCACGGCCGAACCGGTATCCCCCTGTACCTAATGTACCCGGCTGACCCCTCTGCTGAGCCCTTGATGCTGCCCCAA
>JBDWQQ010000006.1:0-4727 GCA_039986455.1 Halioglobus sp. | reverse complement strand
GGTCTCGCTAAGGCGAAATTTAGCGCTGCGCGTCACGATAGTGACATCGCCAACGCACGCAAGGCCCAGACCGCCACCGATTGCAGCACCCTCAACGAGCAGAACCGTTGTCTGGGGTTGCTCATTGAGTTTGATCATCAGGTTGCCAAAGCCGCGGTTGCCCTTGGCGACCTCTTCCTCATTGGGCTCACCGCTTTGCAGTGCAGATTTGAAACCCTTGATGTCGCCGCCGGCACAGAAAAAACCACCTTTGCCGCGAAGAATGATGGTGCGTAGCGAGCGATCATTTCGCACAGCATCCAAGACGGCTTCGAGTTCTTCCACCATTTCTGCCGATAATGCGTTCTTGGCTTCCGGTCGATTTAACCAAATTGTCAGGACGCTGCCTTGTGGTTCCAGGATCAGGCATTGCGTTGCGGGTAATGTCGTCATTGTCTGTCTCCTTCGGGTTACATTCGGGCGATGCCAAAACTGTTTTCTCTCACTATTCGGTGACGCTTTTCCCACACGGTTTCCAAAAGAAAGCCCAATGTCTTGCGAGAGTCCCGTGGGTCTATCATTCCGTCATCTAATAGATGACCAGAGGTGTAATACGCACTGGACTGACTATCGAAAAGATTAGCGAGATACGCTTCCTGTTGTGCGATGACGTTCTCGTCTACTTCCTTACCGGCAGCTTCGGCCTTGCCGCGGGCAACCATGGACATTGTTTTGGCGGCTTGTTCTCCGCCCATCACACCCATACGTGCCTGTGGGAAGGTGTAGAGAAAATCGGGGTCATAACCACGGCCGCACATCCCATAGTTGCCTGCGCCAAAACTGGCACCGGTCATCAAGGTGATGCGAGGCACTTCAATATTTTGCACGGCCTGTATCATTTTGGCGCCGTGTTTGATCATTCCGGCTTGCTCAGATTTGGTGCCCACGATGTATCCGGTGGTGTTCTGTAAAAACACCATGGGAATATCGGCTTGATCACAAAGTTGCAGGAACTGGGTGGCCTTGTTGGCGCCATCTGGATCGATAGGCCCGTTGTTGCCGATAATGCCCACCGGCAAACCAAATATTTCAGCCTGCAAACAGACGGTTGCTGGACCATAACGCGATTTGAAATCCATAAAATCGGAGCCATCAACGATACGTGCTACTAGCTCTCGCATGTCGTAAGGGGTGCGATAGTCACAGGGAATCACCCCCGCTATTTCATCAGGGTCGTACAGGGGCTCGAGGTAGTTGCCGCGTTTCGGGGAGTCGCAGCTTTTGTTCCAGCGCAGTCGGTGTACCAGTTCTCGGCACATCTGTACGGCCTGGCCATCATTTTCTGCCAGGTAGTCTGTTAGGCCTGAGAGGGTTGCATGCATTTCAGCGCCCCCTAATTCTTCCTCGTTAGCAATTTCACCGGTAGCAGCCTTGAGTAGCGGTGGGCCGGCCAAAAATGCGCGGCCGTTGCCTTTTACAGCAATGACGTAGTCAGATAACCCTGGCATGTAGGCCCCGCCGGCGGTCGAGGAGCCGTGCAGAATTGAGATAACCGGTATGCCGGCTTTTGATAGTTTCGCGAGGTTGCCAAACAGAGTGCCTCCGCCCGAGAAACTCTCAACGGTGTATTTGATCAGGTCGCCGCCTGCACTTTCTACCAGGTGGACAAAAGGGAGTTGTTGCTGAAGTGCAATTTCTTCTGCACGGGTAACACGATAACCACCGCCCGCAGTCAGTGAGCCCGCTTGAATGCCGCTATCATCGACAACAACAACGCAGCGAACACCACCGATAAAACCGATACCAGTAATCACGGTAGAACCGGGTACGGATTTTTCGGGGTCGTCAGTGTCTAGTAAGTAACCCGCTAGATTGCCAATTGTCATAAACGGCATGCCCGGGTCCAGCAGGCGCGCAAGTCTTTCGCGCGGCGTCAGTTGGCCTCTTGCTTCAAAGCGCGGGCGACGTTTTTCCGAAATGATTGCACCGCGGCTGTTTAGCTCTGTCAGCTTCTGGATATGTTCCATCATGTCATCGCGATTTTTGCGAAAGCCTTCTGACTGAGTGTTTATTTTTGATTTGAAAGTGGCCATTAAAGAGCCTCCGCGAGAGCGACAGGTACAGGGATTGGAACGGATAGCAGAAGCTGGGCGTAGCCTTTGCCTTGAGGGTCGTTGCGAAGGCTGGCGATGCCGCCGCCGCCGAGTGCTTCGTGCAGCAGAAAATTGATGGCATTGGAACCCGGGAGTAAAAATCGCTCAACCGCTCCAGGTTCGGTACTGTCGAGGAAGTGTGCGAAGCGCGCCGTTACCTCTGCCTCGGTGAGTGCGTTACAAAGGTAGGGAAGGTAGCTCGGATCACGAGCAATGATGCCCACATTGGCCTTGGCACCCTTGTCTCCGCTGCGACCCCAAGCGAGTTTGATCAGTGGCACGCTAACCATGTTTTTAGTTGTGTTGGCGGTAGGGTAAATCGGGCGCTCGATGTGGCTAAGCTTAAGCGGCTCTCCATAGCTTTCATCACACTGTGTGCTCTCTCCATCCAGGTCGATTGATACTTCGACCTTTGACTTGTCGATAACAAAAGAGAATAGGCGCACAACGGGGGAGGGCTTGGGACGGCCACCGGCAAAGCCGGAAAGCCCCGGTGGCGTCGCCAGCCCCAGACCAACTGACTCCTTCAGCATGATGCCTATGCCCATCATATCGGGGTGTTTCGCGGCGATTTTCATCACCAGCTCTCGACAGTTCTCTACGTTGGAAAAGTCTCCATACTGGCTCTCTGTGCCTAGCAGTTCGATACTGGTTTCGCTGAAATCCGCAAGACCATGAGCGTTGAACACGTTGCGGGATGCTTCAAAAATAGCTTCGCCCAGAGCGTTTGCCTTACTGGCTGCGTCCAGACCGTAGAAACTCATGTAGACGCCGCCACGAAATTGATCCGCATAGGTGGCACTGACTTTGTAGGTGTTGGGGGCAGGGCGGCCAGTTGCTCCGCTCACACTGACTCTATGTTCACCGACCTGCTTTACAAGGGCCGTAGAAAAATCACAGACCACATCCGGCAACATATAGGCCTGTGGATCACCGATTTCATAAAGCATTTGTTCACTGACGGTACCCACGTTAATGAGGCCGCCAGTATTCTCGGGCTTGCTGCATATGAAGCTGCCACTGGCTTCTATCTCGGCGATGGGATAGCCCATGTTGGCCATGCCTTCAACTTGTTCCCAATCAGTGAAGTTCCCTCCCGTCGCCTGTGGTCCGCACTCGAGTATATGGCCAGCCAGCGACCCCTGCGCCAGCTGATCCAGATCATCACGACTCCAGCCGAATTCGTGAATGCAGGCGCCCAGTGTCACCGCGCTGTCCACACAGCGACCGGTGATAACAATATCAGCCCCCAGGTCCAAAGCTTTGGCGATAGGAAATGCACCCAGGTAGGCGTTGATGCTTTGTACTCGATCTACTTCGGGGAATTTTTCGGCAGAGAACATCTCTCGGATTCCGCTTTCAGACAGATCTGACTTTTGCGGCATAAGATCGTCGCCACTGATACAGGCGACTTTAAGGTTAAGGTTTTGTGCAGCAATTTCAGCTCGCAGTGCTTCGGCACAAGCCTTGGGGTTGGTGCCGCCAGCATTGGAGATGACTTTAATTTCGCGTTCGGCAATCAGGCTTAGATTCGGTTTCATTGCCGCGGTGACAAAATCAACGGCGTAGCCCTTGGTCTCGTCTTTGGCTCGACCTCTGGCCATGATCGACATGGTGATTTCCGCCAGATAGTCATAAACGATGTAGTCCAGCGCGCCCGAGTTCAACAGCTGGGGGGTGGCCCGTGCCGCATCGCCCCAGAAGCCGCTGGCTCCGCCAATTCGCAATACCTTGTCAGACATCGATTTTTCTTCCCTGTCGGCATGGATGAGAGCAAGCATCTTACTGAATGCCTTGAGTCAGGTCATGAGATATGACGCCATAATCGCTAGAGATTGCGCCACTCGGGGTCAAATACCCTGATGCTTTTTCCGTTGAGTCGCGGGTCATAATCAGGGGTTCAAGAGACTTAATCCTGCTATATTGACGCTCTCACAATAGCAATGGTTTCAGACAACAAGTGGTTACGGACGGACTCAGTTCAGAGGGTAATCTCGACAACAGGTATGTCCATGCAAGGGCTTTGCACGGACTCATGGACTTGGCGACCGCTCTAGGTGCCGACCCCGCCTTCATCGCTCGCGACGCAGGCCTGGATACCAGCCTTCTCGACGTACTCGATGCTCGAGTGCCCGTTGCAGTATTCTATCGTTTGCAGCAGGCGTTTTTACGCCAAACCGGTAACCCTGACTTTGGGCTGCTGAGTGGCCGTGTGGCCTACATGGAAAATGCGCATGTGCTGATGTACCTCGCTTCGGCTTCAAAATCGCTGCGAGACTGGCTCAATTTAATGCCAAGCGTGTCCAGTCTACTGGGCGATGTGGGTGTGATAAAAATTGCCAGAAAGGACGATGAGTTTGTTATGGAGTGGCACCCCGAGGACCCGCCGCCGGCAGATCGTTGCCTGGTTAGCGACAACATTTTGTCTGCCACCGTTTTACAGATGGATTCCTATTGCTTGTTGCCTGTGCGTCCCCGGCGCGTTGACCTGTCTTATGCCAAACCAGAAAACGTTGATGTGCTGGAGTCTACCTTCAGAGCCCCGTTATTTTTCGATCAACCTCGCAGTGCTCTTTACTACGATCGCAAGGTGCT
>JBDWQQ010000005.1:0-14639 GCA_039986455.1 Halioglobus sp. | reverse complement strand
ACCCATAACCTCCAGTTCTGGTATCTGCTCTATTCCTCGCTTTAACTGATTGACCGCCTCAAGTGTATCTTTCGCTAACTTGCGATACCCAGCCTTGCCAAAGTACTGCGTCACGCCCCATGCAGCAGCATAAGCTCCGCCCGGACGAGTCCCCAGCAGCGCAGAAGAAGCGAACACGCCTCCCGGCCAGTTCTGATAAGCAAACATCTGATACCGCAAATAGTCGAGGTTACGGTAAGTGATGGTCGATGCACCTTTGGCTGCATAACCATATTTATGAATATCCGCCGAAATAGATGTGACACCAGGCACCCGATAATCCCAGGGTGGCAAGGACTCTCCATTCATCTTCATAAAAGGGAGAATGAAACCGCCGACGCAGGCGTCAACATGCAGGGGAATGTTTTTCTTTTGGGCAATAGCGCCCATCTGCGCAATCGGATCAATGGTTCCATGAGGGTACTCCGGGGCGCTACCCAGAATCATCACGGTATTGCGGTTGATCATTCTCTTGAGCTTCTTCAGGTCGGGTGTAAAGTCACTCTTAAGCGGCACCAAACGGATTTTCACGCCAAAGTACTCAGACGCTTTAAACCACGCCACATGTGCTGTTGTCGGCATAATCATCTCGGGCTTTTTTACCCGGCGCTGATCCCTGGCCATGTCACGGTAAGTTTTTACCGCCATCAAGCAGCTCTCCGTCCCGCCCGACGTCACCACGCCACACACTTCTTTCGTGCCGTTAAGAATGTCAGCGGTGGCGCTTATCACCTCGGTTTCCATTTTTTTAAGGCTTTTAAACGCGCCCGGATTTAATCCATTCTCGCAGGCGAATTGGTGGTAAGACTCTTTCAGGAACGATGAGTGATCTTCATCCAGGTAATAGACCAGGCTCCAAACCCGCCCATCCTTATACTGTGGATCTGCATCTTTGAAGTTCTCCAGTTGCGCGAAAATTTCATCACGATCACGGCCCTTTTCCGGCATGGACTGATGGACCGAAGCGTCCGTCGATTTGTGGATGGGTTCTTGCATCGGAATTTCTCCCAAACTGAAAATTTAAAAACGCTGTAGCAACAGTGCCAAACTGATACCCAGATAATTACCCAATGCATAGCCTATGATGCCTGTGGTCATACCTGAAAGAATGGTTGCGGGATTACCCAACGCTCTGGCCATCATAGGCACAAACGGAGGGCTACAAACCGCGGCTACGGAGGTTACCATAAACGTATCGCTATCTATTCGCGCAATGCGGCAAAAAATTCCGTGTAGTAACAAGCTGCCAGCAACTGTACCGAACAGGAAAATCGCAACAGTAATGTCCACCGAGGCCAGTTGCTCCAGACTCGCCATAGAGGCAACAACGAAACAGAACACGTAGATAAGGTACATTCCCAATTTGTAGGACAGGTGCATCGCCCGTACCCATGAAATGAGAGATAGCAATATACCTATCGTAGTCAGTGAAACAATGGTGACCGCCGAGCTAACAGAAGCCGAAAAAATAAATGCGGCCAGCTCAGACAACGCCAACGCAATCACCACAACCAGCATAGCCAGCAGCATCGATTTGGTTATCTCGGGCATATTTTTTGCTTTCAGGAATGGCGTATAGTCATCGCTGTCGAAGTGATGAGGGTCGTCCACCGATTCTTGTAGTGGCCCGGAAAAAGCAGGCAGTATTCTACGGAAGAAAGGTATACCCACTGTCAGCATCAGCAATAAATAGGTTGCTCCGACAAAAGTGTCCAAACTATGAAACACAATGTAGTCACTGTGGGGTATATCCAGACCGGTTTTAATTGCAGCGAGGTTGGGTGTTCCACCCGTATACACACCCACTGACATCGCGGCAAAGTGGCTAGCAGTTTCCACTCCCTCGCTCTTAAAGACAAAAAACAAACTGGTGGCGATAGCGACCACTGAGGTTGTCGCCAGCAACATTGATAACATGGCTTTGCCAGCGACATGACGCCACTGTCGAATATCAAGGGTAAATAAAAGCAGTGGCAACGCAAGGGCAATAGATGCGTCAGTAATGCTTTGCTGCACCCCAGCAGCACTCGAGGGAATCAGGTCCATATTTCCCACAAGTAGCCCAGCGGTGTAACACAACACAATAACGCCTATCTTTTTGGCCCAACCTTGATGGTGGGTCAGCCAAAGAATGCCTGCGGGCGTGAGCAGAAAAAAGACGGTAAAGAATATTAACGACATTAGAAGATTGTACGCGGAATCACACTCGCGTGCGCTGTCCACTGACTATGGCGCACAGCATCAGCCATACCCTTCAAGGGTTTTTTCCTGAGCTTCAGGAATCAACAGATAGGCAGCGACGAAAAAGCACACAGCGCCCGCAAGCGTGGTCAGGTTTGCGATACTGCCAGCCAAAACATGACCATCGCTCATCACAAAGCTACCGGCCACGGATACCCCAAAAAAAACAGATCCCAGCAGATTGATGTAAACAATCCACCAGCTTACTTCGCCTGGCGCCCAGCGAAACCATCCATGGGAGTACTCCATCACAGCAAGCTGACTCGCCAGTAGAAAACAGAGACTGCCTGCCAGGTTCGGCGTCCAGATAAATACATCCTGCTCAACAGGCGAAAGGCCCATCAATAAGGCATCAACAGTGTTCATATTGAAGAACAAGGTTCCCGCAAATTGAATGAGACAAGCCCAGTAGCCAAGATCAGCCGAGCGCAGAAAACGAAATGATAGAGTGCCTGAGAAATCCGTCTCCAGCCCACTCTTCATTGACTGTATCCATTGCAGCAGTGCAGCCAACGTAAAGAAAACGGCGCCAACTACAAATATCCAGGTCACTGCGCGAGGGCGAGTTAATTGATCGGGCAACAGCGCAGGCCACTGAACGGCAACGCAGCCGAGCATGAAGCCGCCGGCTCCAAACATAAACGCGGTGGCTATCCACCAACTCAGGTTGTTTATATCGATCAACGCTCGCCAATGGTGCTCCACACGGGCGATCGCATCAGCCGGATCAACATCATCGCGATGCCTGAACGGCAAGGGTGTGACTTTACGGTGGCGACGACCCGTTTGCGAGGCATGGTCACCAGACTCATCATGATCGCTGCAGGCTGTTACAAAGGACAGCGGTCCTATTTGAACGTTATGACTCTTATGCTCGACCGCCTTCAACGTCTGTTCAGGCATTGCTACCGTCTGCCACCGGAGCACCGCTATCGCCATCAAGCTTGCTGCGATCTAAGGCAAGGAACGTATACAGGCTCGGCAATACAAACAGTGTAAACAGCGTGCCTATCGACATACCAACGCTAATGACCAAACCCATAGAGAATCGACTTTCCGCGCCAGCGCCTGAGGCAAACACCAAAGGCAGAACACCGCAAACCATGGCCGCTGTTGTCATCAACACTGGGCGCATACGAACAGCGGCGGCCTCAAGCACGGCGTCCCGACGATTAAGACCTTTCTCCGTCTGTAACTCATTGGCGAACTCAACGATAAGAATGCCATGTTTACTGATCAACCCAATGAGAGTCACCAGCCCCACTTCCGTATAAATATTCAGCGTGGCTGCGCCAAAGTACAAAGGCAGCATCGCGCCGAAGATAGAGAGCGGCACTGTCGTCAAAATAACTAGAGGATCTCGGAAGCTTTCAAACTGGGCAGCAAGGACGAGATAAATAATGACGATAGCCAGGGCGAAGGTAGTGAGCAACCCACTGCCCTCCTGAAGAAATTGACGCAGTTCACCGGAAGAATCCAGACTATAACCGCGAGGTAAGATTTTTTCGGCTTGCTCGAGCATATAGGCATGGGCCTCGGCGAGGCTGACACCCGGCATCATCTGAGCCTCGATCGTTGCACTATTTAATTGCTGGAACTGGTTAATGCGCGAAGCCTCAACGGTCTCGGAGACAGTTACCACAGCCGACAACGGAACCATTTCGCCATTGCCAGCGCGCAAGTAGTACCCCGCCAAGGCAGCCCTATCCAGGCGATAAGAGCGGGGAACCTCGGATATCACCTTATAGCTGCGCCCCTGCATGGAGAAATAGTTGATGAAGCCTTCGCTGAGGTATATCTGCAAGACGCGGCCGATATCGCTGGGGAGTATGCCCAGGGAGGCGGCTTTGTCGCGATCAATTGTCAGCTCATACTGCGGCTTATCGAGCGTCAAATCATTTCGTACAAAGATAAACTTCCCGGACGCTTCGGCAGCATCTGCTAGCGCCTGAGCGTGGGGGTAGATCTCTTCGAAGGAATCGATTGGAGACTTGATAACCAGCTGATAAGGAAGGCCCTGAGGCGTACCCGGCAACACCGGTGGAGACAAGCTGTAGGTTTGAAGACCGGGGTAGCGCACGACCTGTTGCTGGAAGTCATTGCGCAAGTCCATTGCTGTACGATCACGTGCGTCCCAGGGTGAAAGCACATCCAGCCCAAAGAGCGTTGAATTATTCTGGTAGCCGTACACCGTAAAGGAAGCCTCGGTTTCTGGCTGCGACTCCATGAGTTTATTAAGTGGCTCACCAGTTGCTTTCAAGTAGTCGGTGTTAGTGTAGACAGGACCTGAACCCATCAACATGACAACGCCCTGGTCTTCTTCCGGTGCCAGTTCCTGAGCCGTATGCGTTAGCATATAAACCAACGCAATAATAACGGCAGACGCCAGTGGCCAAACAAAGTGACGATTATCCAGCAGGCCTTCTAACAAACCACGATAGACGTTCTTCGCTTTTTCAAGGATCGCATTGATACGCTGGACCAACGGAGAGTCGCCAATGTCAGCCGTGAGTGTGTGCGCACACATCATTGGGCTTAAGGTGAGCGCGATAAACCCCGAGAGCAAAACCGCCCCCGCGAGGGTAAACGCAAACTCAGTAAACAAATTACCTGTTAACCCACCCATAAAACCGATAGGTGCATAAACGGCGGCCAGGGTAATGGTCATTGATATGACGGGGCTCGCGATTTCCCTGGCTCCCTTTAATGCAGCTTCTTTCGGTGACAAGCCTTCCTGCAGGTGTCGAAACGTATTTTCTACAACAACAATCGCATCATCGACGACAAGCGAGATCGCCAGCACCATGGCGAGGAGCGTCAGCAAGTTAATCGAGAAGCCCATGGCCGATAACACAAACAGAATGCCCACCATGGAAAGGGGAATCGTCACCACCGGAATCAACACCGAGCGGAAATTACCCAGAAACAGGAACACCACTAGAATCACAATCAAGATCGCTTCACCCAGCGTGGTGATCACCTCTTCTATGGAGGTGCTGATGTATATCGTGGAGTCATAAACCATCTTCACATCAATCGTGTCGGGCGAGGCGCTTTTCACCTGTTCCAGCATCTCATACACGCCGCTAACAACGTCCAGCGGATTAGAGTCCGCCGTGTTGGAAATCGACACCATCACAGTTTCCGAACCACCAGACACCACGGAGCTGTCATAACTGTCTGCGCCCAGTTCAACGGTGGCCACATCGCGCAGCCTAACCAGTCGATCATCTTTATGACTGATCACGATAGATTCGAATTCTTCCGTCGTACTTAAATCGGTCAGGGCGTTAATATCGACCTCAATAAAATTGCCCTTAAACTTGCCCGCCGCACTGACCGCGTTGTTCGCCTGAACTGCTCGCTGGATGTCGCCAGCGTCCACGTTGAATGCGGCCATACGGACTGGGTCTAGCCACAAACGCATGGCAAAGTCTTTCTCACCCAGAATGGCGACTGAATTCACGCCACTCACGGTTGAGAAAATTGGCACTGCGACACGGCTTACAAAGTCTGAAGTTTGCTGTGTTGCCAGTTCATCCGAGCTGAAAGCGATGTAGGCAATGGGAGGCTGTGATGAGGACTTCACAATGCTCGGGTCCTGAACGCCCGCCGGCAGTCGATACTTTACCTGCTGGACCAACGCCAGCACTTCAGCCAGCGCCTGGTCGGTTGGATAGTCCAGCTGCAGGTAAATAGTGATTTTGGACAGGCCCATTGAATTTTCGGCATACATGTAATCAATGCCTTCTGCCTGCGCCACCTGTTGCTGAATTGGCTGGGTCACATACCCCAACACGTTGTTCGGGCTGGCACCCGGGTACACGGTTTGTATCGAGATAACGCCGGTTTCCATCTCCGGATACTGGCGTACCTGCAGCTGCGCAAAGGAGTTAACCCCTAAAACAAATATAACGAGGCTGAGGACGGTCGATAAAACCGGCCTTTTGATGAATACGTCGGTAAAGTTCATCCCTATTCTCCGCTAGCTTTAGCAGGATC
The DNA here is from genome assembly GCA_039986455.1 of Halioglobus sp. Lineage (GTDB taxonomy): Bacteria > Pseudomonadota > Gammaproteobacteria > Pseudomonadales > Halieaceae > Halioglobus. The sequence continues at coordinate 8,357 of JBDWQQ010000005.1, read as the reverse complement.
AAGGCTCACGTCATCATTGTTGATAATGACGATGGAGGCGTTATCGAGTTGCTGTTGATTCGAAGTGATCACCTGATCGCCCTCTTTCACACCATCACTCAACGCCACTTGCGACTGCCGCTGCATTGCAACGGTGACATTACGACGCTCAATGGCATAGCCATCTGCCGATTTTTCGCCCACAACGAACACAGTGTCTCCGTACAGTGAGTAGCTAACGGCAACCGCGGGCAAACTGATCAAGGATTGACTATCTCGAGTCACCACCTCGGCAGTCACAAACAGCCCTGGGACCAGGTCGGGAGTCGCTTCTGGAAATTGAGCCCTCACGTCCATATTGCGAGAGTTAGGGTCAACCTGTGGCGCTATCCCGGTGACCTGCGCTGAGAAAGTCTTGCCAGGAAAAGCGTCTGTACTTACCTCTACTTGCAAGTCCTGCTGCAACAGCGGCAAGTAGTTTTCCGGAAGTGAGAAGTCGACGTAAAGTTCTCGACGATTCTGTAAGTTGACTATCGATGAGCCCGGAGACAAGAAATCACCCACGTTCACCTGACGAATACCGACCTGACCAGCAAACGGCGCCTTTATTGCCATGTAACCAATTTTTGCACGTGTTGAATCGCTCGCTGCCTTATCGCGCGCCAGATTAGCGGTAGCACGATCCAGGTTGGCTTGCGAGGCGCTCCTCTCAGCAACAAGCTTGGTGTAGCGATCGACATCCAGCTGCGATAGCTCCGCTTCAGCCTCGTCTTTAATCAACTGATCTCTTAAAAGCTGGTCATCCAGTTGAACCAAGAGCTGCCCTGCTTCAACAACATCGCCAGAATTAAAGTGAATCGACAACACCTGACCAGAGATCTGGGTAGTGACATCCACAGCGGACCGCGCTGTAATCTCACCCACGGCGGTTAGACGCTTTGTCCAATTTTCGCTCTGTGCCACCTGAGTCGTGACCGCGACTGAAGGCGGCGTGTATTCAGCCAGCTTCTTAGAAATGATCCGTTGTTTAAACTGATCAAAACCAAGCACGCCTCCCAAAATCAGGAGTACTGCCAATGCGGTGAGGGTTTTTGCTTTTTTTGTCATTTGACATTACTCCCGTGATTGAAGCCTGAGCCTTCTGCCGCTGACAAAGGCGTGGTAATGGGATGTCCATCGAAATAGGTCAAGGCTTCAATAATATGTTTAATCAGCAACGATATGAGATCTCGACTGACACCGTGACGAATAAGAGCTCGCTGAATAACCACCTCTTCGCAGTCAGCAGGCAGGGTATACGCAGGAACTTGCCAGCCCCTGGTGCGCAAGCGATCTGCAAGATCAAACAATGTATAGCTGACACCGGCGTCATCTCGAAGTCGCCAGCAGACCGCTGGAATCCCGTTTGCAGGGTCTCCATCGAACAGCACATCAAACGGCCCGATTGTTGATAATTGGTCAGCCAGATGTTGTGCCGTGTCGTAACAGGCGCCGTGTACTTTTGCATAGCCATCTCTGCCAAGACGGATGAAGTTATAGTACTGACTGATCACCTGACCGCCGGGGCGCGAGAAATTGAGTGCGATATCGCGCATATTCCCGCCCAGGTAGTTGACCCAGAAAACCATATCATCGGGAAGGTCTTTGGCTTCGCGCCAACCGATCCAACCGACACCCAGGGGTGAGAGCCCAAATTTATGACCCGAAGCATTGATGGAGCGAACGCGCGGTAGCCTGAAATCCCAGATAAGATCGGGAGCGCAGAAGGGAGCAAGGAATCCACCGCTGGCAGCATCCACGTGAATGGGAATATCTAAACCTGATTCAGCCTCTAAAGTATCCAAAGCCGCGGCAATTTCCGCGACAGGTTCGTAGCCGCCAGTAAAGGTAACGCCTAAAGTAGGTACCACTCCAATCGTATTTTCATCACAACGGGACAGCACTTCCTCGGGCGTGAGCAGTAACCTGCCGTTTGCCATCGGTACTTCGCGATGTTCAATATCCCAGTAGCGGGTAAACTTGTGCCAACAGATCTGCACGGGGCCGGTAATCAGATTCGGCTTGTCAGCAGGCTTTCCATTCGCTGACTGCCGCGCCTCCCAGCGACGCTTCATAGCGAGACCACCCAGCATGGCAGCTTCACTCGATCCAACGGTTGATGTGCCCACTCGATCTTGCGGGTTTGGCGCGTTCCAAAGAGACTGCAGCATTTCGATACAGCGGGACTCGATCTCGGCCGTTTGCGGATACTCGTCTTTGTCGACCATATTCTTGTCGAGGCAATGCTCCATCAACTGATGCAGCTCAGGCTCTTCCCAGGTCTGGCAGAAAGTCGCGAGGTTCTGGCGAGAATTCCCGTCCAGCATCAGTTCATCGCGCACCAAAGAGAACGCGTTGCGGGCGTGCATCTCCGATGTTGGAAAATCTCCCAGCGGCGCCTCAGAAAGCAGCTCAGGTGATGCATAGATATCGTCTGCTTCATGGCCGGATGACCCTTTACGTTCCATTCTCGCGCTCCATTACTATTATTTGCGACCACTTCTTCGTGAGTATAGGTTAAGAACGCCAAGCTTTGATACCAAAGCAAGCATTCTGACCAAGTGTTCTTGTTAGCGAGAAAAGTCTCGTAAGCTCTCTCCTGACAGCACTGATTTTCAGCGCCAATGTTGCTAGGCTAAGCGCTCTCAATCATATGGAAAAAACTCAATGGAAATTTTTGCAGAGTGGTTACCACGAGTCGGCGCAATGCTGACGATCGTACTTGGGTTAGTGGGGTTCTTTAAACCTAGGCTGATTACCGATGGACAGCAAATTGAATTGGGTAGCCCGATGGCCTTGTCAGAGGCCCGCGTAGTCTTTGGAGGCCTTCACCTTGGCAGCGGCATTATGGCACTGGCGCTCAATGAACCGCTGATCTACATGACCCTGGGGGTTGCCTGGAGCTTTGGGCTACTGGCCCGTCTTTACTCCATGATCGCAGACAAAACGAGCATCCAGCAGTCCGCTCCTGGAATAGTCGTCGACGCAACCATGGCATTCCTGCTCCTGGGCGGCCAAATTTTCTGACGCAGCAAAGCTTAAGTTCACGCGTTCGTGATTAACGACAACAACCTGTCGCCCGGCCCCCAGGATCTCTGGTTTGTGCCATTGGGCGGCTGTGGCGAGATCGGTCTGAACCTGAATGTTTACGGCCATAACGGCCAATGGTTGATCGTTGATTGCGGCATTGGATTCGACAGAGCGCCTGGCGCTGAAGCCGTCATTGCCCCTGACCCTGATTTTATCAGTGCGCGCCGTCAGTCATTAGTCGGCATGGTTATTACTCACGCGCATGAAGACCATGTAGGCGCTGTCCCCTACCTATGGACCGAGCTGGAATGCCCTGTTTATTGCACGCCCTTCACGGCAGTGATTCTCAGGCGCAAGCTCGCTGAGGCAGGCCTGCTGGAGAAAGTGCCTTTGCATGTATTACCCACTGGGGCATCTCATCAGCTTGGATATTTTGATTTGCGCTGGATGGGCGTCACCCACTCAACTCCCGAGGCTCAGTGCCTCTTGATAGAGACTACAGCAGGTAGGGTACTGCACACTGGCGACTGGAAGTGGGACGCCGACCCGCAAGTAGGGCCGAGCTATGACGAGGCAGAATTTCGTGCATTGGCAGCGCTGAACATCGACGCGCTGGTGGGTGATTCAACTTGCGCCACAGTCGAAGGTCGCTCGCCAAGCGAGGGTGAATTGTTACCCGGCATTAACAAAGTTGTGCGTGAGGCACGCGGCCGGGTGGTCGCTACCTGCTTCGGTAGCAATATTGCACGCATGCAAACCCTGGCCAAAGCAGCAGCGAACAGCGGACGGTATCTCGCGTTGTTCGGCCGGTCTCTCGACAATAATTACCGCGCGGCCCTACAAACTGGTTTCTGGGACCCAGCCTTGAGCTTCATTGACCCAGCGCACGCGGGGTACCTTCCGCCTGAGGAGGTTATGGTGATTGCCACCGGCAGTCAGGGGGACTCCAGAGCCGCACTGACGCGACTGGCTTTGGGAACGCACCCGCACATGGAGCTGGAGGCCGGTGACACTGTTATTTTTAGCTCTCGCGACATTCCCGGCAATGAATCGGCAATTGAACGCGTACGATTGGGCCTCGCCGCCCGCAAGATACACATCATTGAGCAGGAAGCGGACGGCCCATTGATTCATACATCAGGACACCCCGGCAGGGAGGACCTGAAAGACATGTACGACTGGGTTAAACCCCAAACCGCCGTTCCCGTGCACGGCGAGCCCCATCACCTCAAGGCGCATGCGGAGCTGGCCGCCGACTGCGGTGTGGCAAAGCAGCTTCTAGGAAGCAACGGCGATCTTTTCTTATTGGCTCCGACAACCGGGGTGCGCCGCGGTATCATTAACGTAGGCCGACGTAAGATCCGTCAATAAGGGTTTTGATGAGCAGCAACTTAACAGCCACACTTCGCTATCTGGTACCAGGCATTGAGCGGCCGGTGTACATCGCTTCAGAGGCTGGCGCCGACGCGGCTCTGGATGTGAAAGCTAAATTCGATGACCGGCAGGTTGCGGTAATGAACGCACGTGAGCTGGACAGCCCACCCCACCTCGACCGGCAGGGCTTCTGCCTCGTCCCGCATGTCACCACTATCACTGATTTTTACGACCTTGAGCCAATTCGCGCAGCTTACGAGGCTGAAATTATTGCACTGGTATTGGCCGCCAGCGGCGGCGAAAGCGCCGTCGTTTTTGACCATACGCTGCGATCGGACTCCCCGGAGGTGCGCGGACAGCGAACCATTCGCGAGCCAGCCGCGATAATCCATAACGACTATACCGACGCCTCTGCGGTGAAAAGACTGCAGGACATACTTTCGGCTGATGAGGCAAAAGAACGCTTAGCCAAACGCTTCGCTATCATCAATGTATGGAGATCGATACGCGGACCAGTGATCACCAGTCCGTTAGCGCTTTGTGATTTTTCCAGCACGGATTCGGGAGATTTCGTCGCCAGCGAGCGCCGAGCAAAAGAGCGTGTTGGTGAGCTGGAGCTAATGACACACAATCCAGGTCATCGTTGGTACTACTATCCCGAGCAACGCCTTGATGAGGCGCTGCTGATTAAGACTTTCGATTCAGCCCGAGACGGCCGCGCTCGCAGGGCGGCCCACACGGCGTTCAATCACCCAATGGCGGCTCCCGATGCACCACCGCGAGAAAGCATCGAATCACGCTTGTTCGTATTTTTCTAGCAATCAGTAGGCATCGGCAATTCGCTCACACCATGCACGATGTTCTGTCACATCCGGCATAGCGCCGACCCACCCCTTGGCATGCAGCAAGTCTCCGAAGGCGTAAGCCATCCAGCAATGAAGATACGTAGACGGATGCACTAAATCCCAGAACACGGCGCGCGGTGGATTCGCGCAGACAGACGCCGAAGGGGCAAGAATCCCCAGCGTCATGCCGGAATAACAACGGTCCTGAAACGACGTCTGAGTCGCCTCATCCGATAAGGTCACCCGATTCGAGGCAAGGTCAAAATCCATGCTGTCACCATTCAAGTCCGGGTCTAAAGCTCGATTTAACAGCGTGGCAGAGTCAGCAACCGCAATTTCCAAGTCGGGAGATGCCTGGCGCACGCTACTCACCATTTCCTCCAGTGCAATATTGTGCGCTCGGGTAAGCTCATTCAGCCGCGCGGAAAACAACAACCGCCTTGCATCCTCGCTGAGATTCTCAGCATCCGACTCAAAGCTTGAGTTATGCAGCACCATGGGTGTCACTCCCAGGTCGGGCAAGTTGATGACCAAGAGTCGCTTCAGCCCCAGGGCATGCAAACGCAGCACATGCTCTTCAAGGGCAGCGATCACTCGAGCGACCACCAAGTCATAGCCCCCATCGGAAGCGGGCTCACTCAGTAGCGCACTAATCGATTCAGAAAATGCCTCTTTGGAAATATAGTCATTAGCACCCGCCCACAATATGCCAATGGTCGAGTCTTGCTGCTGACCCTGTTTGTCTTTGAGGTAGTTCTGGGCGTAGTCGTCAATTTGGTGGGTGATGCTGCCCGTCACTAAAAACTGACCGCTGGTTACAACGCGTTGAGCAAGTTCCTCATTACTCATTCGCACCCTGTGCGCGGCCATGGCACCACCGAGTGCGTGGTTCTGTATTGCCATACCAGTAGACACTTCCAGGTAATCTACCCACACAGGCCCATTGGCAAAGCGACCTAACCAATAGGGCTGACGGGGCGCTATCTGAAGTCGACGGCGGAGTTTCCCGGTGTCGCTCAGGCTGTCGCCAAACACGACCACACGCATCGCGGGCTCTCGCTCAGCCCAATCGTCGAAAACAAACGATGTGTAAACCCCTGTCTCAGACTTAGACGTTCTGACCAACCCCGGACGAAACTGCATACCCTGTTTACGCTTTGCCATGGTCTGACGGCAGACTTTGCGTAAATGCACATACGGCTGCTTCGCATCCAAAGTCCAGCTGCGGTCCTCAGTCACCACATCGGTTACCTGAACAAAGCCCGCATCCAAACGACCCTTCAGCTCAATCTTATGACCCGCCGGTGTTCGGGCCGCGATCCACCCTTTCGGCGTCGATGTCTTCGAGGATTGTCCTTTCTTGGGTAACGGCTTTAGGGAGGACTCACAATGTACCTGCCATAGTTTGCTGGTCGAATCAGAATTACCCGAATCGGGAGCTGCCGTATTTACCGAACAGGCTGACAGCACCAGAACGCAAAAGAGAAGGAATAAAAGAATGAGGCTTCGCGATTTCAGGTCAGAATACTCAACTATCGTACCTGCTCTGGTAGGCTGTCTCGCCAATGCTTTACTCGCTGTTTTCATCGAGAATACGTTCACCAGGGTCACCCCATACCTCTGATTGAAAGCGAAGTCTCATCCAACCTCCGCCATCAACCTCTGCATTACCATTAAAGGGCCCAGCGACTCTACTGAAACAGTATCCCAAGTTAATGCCGGGATGGCACCGAGCCATATTAAACTTTGCTGCGTTAACAACCTCAAGTCCTCAGTTACGTTTATGAAACGCATCTCCATCCAGCCCTTCCGGAGTCATCACGATATCAAATGTAATCTCGGAAATCTTGACTCGGTCTGCAACTACAACCCAGACGCACCTACCTACTGCTACATCGATCCTGTTTGTGTTTCACATTCAATGAAACGTATAGTGCTTGTTCTGAATTACCCTCGGCATGGAGAATACTATGAGCCTTAATCGTAGAGACGTTCTTAAGGGCGCGGCACTTGCAGCGAGTTCACTGGCCCTCGCGTCATCTCGCAGCGCATTTTCTGGCACAGACGGCACTCCGCTTAAACTGCCTATGGCGGGCTACCCGTACAACCATGTCAAACCGCTTATGGATGGCAGGGTAAAGGTCGAAGGCTGTGACACCGATTTCACGGTCGACAAGATTGGCAATCTTAACAACCATATATTCTCTGGGCCTCAAACCCGAGGGATCACTGAGATTGGTTTGGCGCCCTTTATGCTGGCCTACGCCAATGACAACTTCAGAGACTATTCACTGATTCCAGTGTTTCCTCTGCGCACCTTCAGACACAAAAGTATATTCGTGCGATCTGATTCTGGCATAGAACATCCATCGCAATTACGCGGCAAGCGCGTGGGCACTCCGGGTTACTCGCAAACGTCACTACAGTGGATCCGCGGATTTTTGCAGGACGAATATGACCTAACAGCTCAGGATGTTCAGTGGGTGGTTTCCGCCAAGGACTCAGCAGCAGGTACCACGGGCAATCCGTCAAAGAATGAGAATGTATTTCCCAAGGGTCTGAATGTCTCTACAGGCCCTGCGGGCAAAGACGAGTCTGAGCTATTGCTCGATGGCGACGTTGATGCACTCTTCCACGCGGTCGAGCCGCGTGCTTTTGCAGAAGGTAATCCAGCGGTTAGGCGACTGTTCAAAGATGTCCGAGCTACCGAGCAGGACTACTTTGAACGAACCGGTGTTTTTCCGATCATGCATTCTGTGGCCATACGCAATGACCTCGTGAAGGAACATCCCGGGTTGCCGAAAGCCGTTTTCAATGCTTACTCACAAGCCAAAACTATGGCGTACACCGCCATGCAAAAAGAATGGTTCTATGAAACCATGCCTTGGTATGCCCAAGAACTTGAGCAAACCAGAGCCTTAATGGGTGAAAACTTCTTCCCCTACGGTATAGAACCCAATCGCAAAACTCTGAACACTCTGTTTCGCTATTCTTATGAGCAGGGTTTAGCCAGCCGCAAGCTTACTATCGAGGAATTGTTCGAACCGTCGACGCTCGATTTTTTGGAAGCCTAGAAGGGACTTCGTCTTT
>JBDWQQ010000004.1:0-16324 GCA_039986455.1 Halioglobus sp. | reverse complement strand
CTGGGAATGGTGGGAGTTGCGCACACCCAAAGTTCTCTGGTGGGTAGGCGCTTTGATGAGAATCTGAGTATTGCCGATGGACGCGTTTCTCTACTCGCTATTGCCCCCCGCAGTATTCTTGCTTACCTGTGGTTTATGTTGCGCCTGATCCTGCCCGGTAAAATCAGTTTATCGGCCTTGCCGGGGTCCCTGGCATTGGTGCAGAGCCAAAGCCTACAGCTGGAAGCTCAAAGTGGTTTTGAGTATCTGCTCGATGGCAAACCGGTGCACGCGGCCCAGATGGAGCTTGTGGTTCGAGACGAGCGTCTTTGTCTTCTTCCCGGCCCGGCGTTGGAGCCAAGAGAAGACGCCAGCGCCAGTAGCAAAGAGACCCTGAGACTGAATCATGTGCCCGTCGATAGTGCCGCCCGAGCAATGACGGGAAAGCATCTACCGCTGTTCAATCATGCGAGTGAGGAAGAGTATCGCGAGTTGTTTGTGTCGCTTCGCGATAACGCTACGCCATCGTCTTCATTCCAGGTGCTGATGGTATTGTCTGTAATGCTCGCTTTGGCGGGTATGTATGCCAACTCTGCCCCGGTGATTATTGGGGCCATGATCCTGGCTCCGTTGATGGCGCCGATTGTGTCTTTGGCGATGGGCTTGGCACGCTCTGAGCCAAACTTGATAAAAGGTTCGGTGAAAACCTTGATGGTGGGTACTGCCTGGGGGCTGGGTTGCGCGGTCCTGCTCGCCTGGTTAATGCCCTTTGATATAGCGACCGATGAAATGAAGTCGCGAATGTCTCCCACTTTACTGGACTTACTCATAGCGGTGATCTCTGGCATTGCCGGTGCTTATGCGCATGCCAAGGATGAAATTGCCAAGAGTCTGGCGGGCGTCGCCATTGCAGTGGCATTAGTGCCGCCGTTGAGTGTTGCAGGAATAGGGCTTGGGTGGGGCGATTGGCACATGGCCCGGGGAGCGCTGTTGCTGTTGACCACTAACCTGGTGGGAATTTCTCTGGCAGCCAGTGCAACTTTTCTTGTCCTGGGGTTTGCGCCGTTCACTCGCGCGCGTCGCGGCCTTGGGGTATCACTGATGATTGCGGCAATCGTCAGTGTTCCGCTCTACATTGCCTACGACCATCTGGTCGAGCGTAGTCGCCTGCAAGAGCGTGTGCCGGCCGGTGAGTTCAGGCTGCTGGACCAGCAAGTTCATGTTGGCAAAGTCAATGTAACGCTGGCTCAGCCCACCCTCGTATCGGTCGTGGTCAGTTCGGCTGAACGCTTGGAAAACACGCATCTTGACGAACTTAAGCGATTGATCAGTGAGCAGTTGGATAGAGAGATACAGCTGGATGCGCAGCTCAATATTCGACGCTGATGGTCAACACGCTCGGGCAAACGCAGCCCCCAAAATTTCGGTAAACTGAAGTTATGCGTTTGTTAATCGTCATTCTCTTTTCTCTGGCTCTTATCGGTTGTGGCGGCTATGAAATCAAAAATCTTGCCAAGTCTGATATCGACCTGGTCACCGACGAGTTCATAGACGAATCGCGGCGCTTGATTCGTGAACTGACGGTTAAGTTGTATAAGCGAAACCCCGCCGAGCTGCGCAAAACCCCGGGCATGACCATTGAGAAGCGTCTCGCATTACTGCAGAACACCGCAGGCGAACTCAACTTTATGGAGTTGGCGGGGCGACAGGAAACAGATGCGCTGGAGTTGGTTTTCAACCCACACTTTGATGGTGACCGGGTATTCGCGCTGGTGGTGGGCTTGGGCGGAATGCTGCGCCATGCATACGGTTACAACGATGAGTCTTTTCTATTTGATTCTCTGGAGCCGGAACCCTTGTGGACAAGCGCTCATAATGTGGAAGTCTTAGCCTGGAAGCTGCGCAACAATCGCATGGATACTGGCGCGCCCTGGCTGATCAGCAGTGAATACCAGGGGGTAACCGATAACCTCAGTTTCGAGCGTTTGTTTGGCAAGCTGATTGTGTTGCAAGAGATGATGGCGAGAATCGCAGGCGACGCCGATGATCGACGCGTCACCAAGGTGGTTCACGCGGCAGGATCGGTATTTATTCCGTTGCCGATTTGAGTCTTGGTCGAATGTCGAAATCGTTGTCTTGTAAGCGTTGGTGTTCTCGGCTGAAGTTGCGCGCGCTGTGCGGGTATAAGGTAATAATTTCTCCGTCATCGCGTTTGTACCAGCTTTTACAGTCGCCAGCCCAAACGGTTTTTTGCAGTGCACCCCGCAATTTTTCGTTGTAGTTTTCGTTGGCGGCGTTGCTGACTGATATCAATTTTTCATTGCCCGCAGCATCGATGGCTTGCAATATCAGGTTCAGTTGCGCTTCGATAATGAAGACCACAGACGTCGTGCCCACTCCGGTATTGGGGCCACTCATAAGATAAAAGTTTGGGAATCCGGGGACGAAAGCGCCTTTATAGGCTGTTGGCTTTTCCGCCCATAATTTCTGTAGTGTCGTGTTATCTGGACCCACTATCTCCGTAGCATACATGTAGTTCTCAACGTCGAATCCTGTGGCGTACACAACAATATCTGCCACATGCTCTTTACCGTCAGTCGTAGTTAGACCCTTTTGATCAATGCGGGCAATGCCTTCACCAATAACCGTTACGTTATCGCGATTGATGGTGTCGTAATAATTGTCGGATATGAGGATACGCTTACAGCCCAAGGGATAATCTGGCGTCATTAGTTTGCGGGTGCGCGCGTCCTTTATGCTGCGCTTGATATGCCCGATAACATAGGCCTGTAGCCTGTCACGCCAACGAGAACGTTTTTTGCTCTTCACAACAGGGAACAGAATGAATTCTCCGCGCAAGAAAATCCACTGCCGATAGAGTTTGTGCCATAGCGGCCAGCGAGCAAAGCGAGCTTTTTCCTTGTCACTGAACGCCCGGTCGCCACGTGGCGCAACGTAATTGGCGGTTCGCTGGTAGACGTCAACTTGCGCCGCCGTCTTAGCCAGCTCAGGAACGAGCTGTATCGCACTGGCTGCGCTGCCAATCACGGCAACCCTTTTACCTTGGAAGTCGACTTCATGATCCCAGGTTGCGGAGTGCATGGACGGGCCCTGAAAGTTGCTTCGCCCGGGAATATTAGGGTAGGCAGGAGAGTGCAAGCCTCCGCTACAAAAAATGACATGGCTTGCCAGAACCTTTTCACCGGTGCTTAAACGAGCAAGCCACAGTTGACTGTGCTCTTGAAATGCTACCGTTTCAACACCGGTATTTAGCTCTATGAATCGACGAACATCATACTTGTCGGCACAGTGTTCGATGTAAGCCTGTATCTCCTGCTGTGGCGAAAACTTTCGGGACCAGTTGGGATTTGGTTCGAAAGAGTAGCAGTAGAGGTGCGACGCAATATCGCAGGCTGCACCAGGGTAAGTGTTGTGCCACCAGGTGCCCCCAATGCCGCTGGCTTTTTCGTAAACCCGGAAGTTGTCAGTGCCGCGCTCTCGTAATTTGATCGCAGTGCAGACGCCAGCGAAACCGGCGCCCACGACCATGACGTCCAATACTGAAGCGCTTGGGTGTTCCTTCAAGTTCGTGTCACTCAGGTGGTAATGACCAGTCGCAGAGCCTGAAGTTGCAGGCTGGCGTGTTGAATGTGGATTGCACATTCTTCGATACGATAGCGCAGGTGTTCCAGCTCTTCTTCGCGTATCGCTGGATTGAGTGTTCGCAGAGCCTCAAGTCGTGCCAGCTCAGCACCGAGATCGGCGCGCATGCGCTGCTCCGCTTCAGCGAGAACTTCTCTTAATTTTGCCTCTGCTTGAGCGTTGGCAAGGCTCATTTTGGCATCGACTTCTTTATGGACCTGTTTGATGATGGCAAGCGCAGTGGGCTTTTTCACCTTCTCAACCAGAGCATTCAACCGTTCGTGCGGAACCAGATCGGCCAGTTGCTTACCACGCGCATCGACCAGCAAGCGTATCGGCGACAGGGGCAGAAAACGCTCGACCTGCAGCGCTTTTGGCGCGACACAATTAATGGTGAAAATGGCTTCAAGTAGCATGGTCCCCGCCGGCACGCCCTTCAGTTTTAGTGTTCCAATTGCCGCATTACCCAGTTCGGTAGAATGCACCATGTCCATTGCTTCCTGGATCATGGGGTGTTCCCAGGTCACAAATTCCATGTCTTCCCGGGAGAGGCCTCTTTCGCGGCTGAAGGTGACGGTGGTGCCTTCCTCGTCAACGTAAGGGAAATGCCCTGTGAGCATGTGCTCTGACGGTCGCAGGATAAGAGTGTGCTCTGAATGGAATTCCTGGTCGACGCCAAAGGCCTCGCAAAGTGCTTCCAGATAGTGCTCCAGCGTGTCTCCTGATTCCAGCGACTGAATTTCTTCAATCAGCGTGTCAGCGACTTCTCGTTTGCAGGAGTTTCGCTCCAGTAGCCGGTCGCGGCCCTCACGCAGCTCATCTCGTGTGCGCAGGGTGAACTCAGCAGAGTCCGTCAGCAGCTCATCAAAATCTGCTGTGCGTTTTTCCAGTTGCGGTATGAGCCGTTGCTGGAAGTTCTGGAAAATCATGTAGCCTGCGGAGCAAGAGTCGCGGAACAAGTCCAAGCCTCGGTCATACCAATCCAGTAGAGTCTCCTGTGCACTGTCTTGGAGGTAGGGCACGTGAATCTCTACGTCATGCTCCTGGCCGATGCGGTCCAGGCGACCGATACGCTGTTCCAGCAGGTCTGGGTTGAGCGGCAGATCAAACAGGATGAGGTGATGGGCAAACTGAAAATTGCGACCCTCGCTGCCGATTTCCGAGCAAACGAGGGTTTGCGCGCCACCGCTTTCATCGGCGAAATAAGCTGCTGCTCGGTCTCGCTCAATAATAGAAAGGCCCTCGTAGAAGGCAGCAGAACGAATACCTGCACGCATGTGTAAGTGATGTTCAAGCGCGACGGCGGTGCCTGCGTGTGCACAAATGATCAGTACTTTTTCCGGGCGCAGCTCTTTCAGCGTTTTTTCCAGCCAGTCCACCCGAGGGTCGAAATCCAGCCAACTGTCGTCGAAGTAAGGCAGTTCGGGGTGCAGGCGCTCTTCCAGTTCGACCTGGGCGTGAGCGTATTGCTCGGGCTGAGCCAGTGGATAACGATGCAAGTGGCGCTCGGGGAAGCCCTCGACAGCAGCGCGAGTATTGCGAAACAGCACTCGTCCCGTCCCGTGCCTGTCGAGCAGTTGCTCAATCAACTCTGCCGGGTTTTGGCTTGCGTCCAGGTCTTCGGGGAGATCGCTGGGGATCTCACCTTTTTCAAGGGCATCGGTCATTTCACTCAGGGCGCGAAATTGAGACTCTTCTTTGCGAAAGCTCTCGAGGTCGTGAAAACGTGAGGGGTCCAGTAAACGGAGCCTTGCAAAGTGGCTGGCCTGGCCGATTTGTTCGGGAGTTGCAGTCAGCAGCAGCAAGCCCGCGCTGCAGGCAGCCAGAGCCTCGACGAAGCGGTAGTCTTCGCCCGCTTCTTCTTCAGACCAATGCAGGTGATGGGCCTCATCGATGACAACCAGGTCCCAGCCAGCGGCCAGGGCCATCTGTTGTAATTCATCTCTGCCGTCAAACAAATCGAGACTGCATAGGACGAGTTGTTCGGCTTCGAATGGATTGCCTTCAGACATCTCGGCGAGGCGATCAGCATCGAACAGCGAAAAGTGCAGATTGAAGCGGCGCAGCATCTCTACCAGCCATTGGTGCAGCAAGCTGGGGGGTACAAGCACCAGCGCGCGACTAGCTCGGCCAGTCAGCAGTTGCTGGTGAATAATCATGCCGGCTTCAATGGTCTTTCCCAGGCCCACTTCATCAGCGAGCAGCACGCGCGGGGCGTGTCTCTGACCCACCTCGTTGGCGATATACAGTTGATGGTGCAACAAACTGGTGCGCGAGCCCATCAAGCCGCGGGCGGGGCTGCCCTGAAGGCGATTGGTGTGTTGCAGCGTGGCTACGCGTAATGCGAAGTCCTGATTCTTGTCAAAGTGGCCATTGAGCAAGCGCTGCTGTGGCGTCGTCAGTTGAACAAAAGCGTCCAGTTCCAGTTCGGAAACAACCAGCTGCTCTTCATGGTGGTCGGTGCCGGTGTACATCAGTAAACCGTGGTGCTCATTGATCGCAGTAACGGTTAGCTCAACACCTTCAACGGTGCTGATGTGATCACCTTCTTTAAAACGTAGTCGGGTGAGCGGTGCGTTTTCGCTGGCATATGTTCGCTCTTCGCCGACTGCAGGGAAGCTCAGAGTGATTCTGCGGGGTTCTACATCGACGACTATGCCCAGCCCCAGCTGCGCGTCAGCGTGGCTTACCCAGCGCTGTCCGACAAGGTATTCCATTAATTGTCCCCGAAAAATAAAGTCTGACTATTACGGTAGACCTGTCCTAACAGTTCTTCCACCTCGATTTGCATGGTCGTTGCTACCTGTTCTGCAATAAAAGGCAAGTAGTACGATGCATTGGGCCGTCCGCGGTAGGGTACAGGTGTGAGATAAGGAGCGTCTGTTTCCAGCAGTGCCTGTTCCACAGGCGTCGCTGCGATCACTTCACGGACATTCTCTGCCCGGTTAAAAGTCGCGATACCATTAAATCCCAGCATAAAGCCTTCGCCCAAACAGTATTGGGCCAGTGCCATGCCCGAGGTGAAACTGTGTATTACACCTTTACGTGGCAGGCGATCACTGAAGTTGGCAAGAATGGCCTGGGTGTCTTCATCGGCATCTCTGGTGTGAATAACAACGGGGAGCTTTAAATCGACTGCGATCTGGAGTTGTTGCTCGAACACATCGCGCTGCACTTTGCGATCCGCGTGGTCATAGTAGTAATCGAGTCCGATCTCACCTACTGCCAGCAGCCTTGGATCGCCCTGCAGGTTCTCTCGAATGCGAGCTTCAACGCTGGCGTTATAGTGTTCGGCCTCGTGGGGGTGTATGCCCTGAGTGCCCCAAACGTCATTAGCACTATTGGCGAGCGCTTTCACTGTGTCGAGGTTGTCTGGAGAAACTGCGATAGTGATGATCTTTTCAACACCCACGTCCCTGGCTTTATCCAGAGTCTCAGTCAGCTGATCACCGTCCAGGTAATCCAGGTGACAGTGGGTCTCGATAATGGGGGTGTCAAAACGGGGAATTTCCCGACGCTTTTTCTTGCTCATGCCTGACCTGGTTTGATCGATTACCTTTGTTGGGCCGCGCTGGCCGCAACACGTTGCCGGAGCTTGTGGGGCTGGGTGGGCCGCAGCTCGCGGATGGTACAGGTGATCTCTTCCCATAGCCAGTTGTGTAGAGGTGAGTTTTCGGTGCGCTGGTGGGCTGCAAGTACATAGTTCACGCTGGAATCTCCCGCGCCTGGAGCGGGCAGCGCGGTAATGCCGTGACTGATGCTGTCATTCTGGGTGAGAAATGCGGGAGCCAGCATGTAATAGTCGGTGCTTCTGAGGACTTCCATCGCGGTCATGAGATGGGACATCTCCAGAGAACCGCGTGCGCTTGCACCAATACTGTCGAATAAATCCTCGCCCGCATTGACCTGTAACTGCTCTCGGTCAGAAACATAGAGCCTGACCACAGGATAATCGGCCAGATCAGCAATGCTGATGCTTCCTTGCAACAACGGGTGTTTATCCCGCAGTAGCAGCACCGGTGAACTGCCACCCAAATCGACAATTCGAAAGTCCGAACCATAGTGCTGTTGTCGAATATGCACAGCGAAGTCGAGTTTGCCATTGGCGAGTTGCTCGAGCTGGTTTTCCACCCGGGTGATGATACGAATGTGTAGATTGGGTGCCTGGGCTTGGAGGCGTTTTGCCAGTGTCGGTAGCAGGGCGACTCCAATGTATTCAGAGAGTGCCAGCGTAATTTCGGCCTCGACCAAAGCGGGATCAAAGGCCTGCTGCGAGACTAACTCGCCAATACCAGTGAGAATGCCAGCAAGATTGTCGGCCAGCTCAATAGCGCGAGGTGTGGGCTGCATGCCGTGGCTGGAACGGGTGAAGAGCGCATCATTAAACACGGTTCTCAACCTGGAAAGTGTCTTGGACATTGCCGGTTGAGTGATAAATAGACGTTCAGCCGCTCTGGATACGTTTTGCTCTTCCAGTAATACCTGTAATGAAATCAACAGGTTAAGGTCTATTTTGGCGAGTTCTTTGGTGTCCATAGCGTATGATATGCATTTAATTCATGACTTTCATAATAATAATACATTAGATATATATCAATGCAGGGCTTAATCTGGTTGCAACTCGAAACAAGAGCCCCAAATGCCGGGGCTGGCAATAGGCTCCATTGGGGCATTGCAGATGGCATCCCATCCAGGTCCAGCAAGAGTTATTTTCAAACCCGCCTTATGGCGGGTTTTTTTATGCCCAGGGATGGGCGGTATGCCGCGGGAGCCGCGGATGGCGGGAGCGGCGAATGCCCAGGGATGGGCGGTATGCCGCGGTAGCCAAGGACGGCGGGAGCGGCGAATGCCCAGGGATGGGCGCACTATGGCGTGGGAGTTCTCGCGCAGCCTGAGTTGGCGAACGCGCAGTCGGTAGCCTAAGTTGATTTAGCTTTGCAGCTTGGGTCTCACCTTGGGTCGAGCCTTAGCTGCTGTCTTGCGCTTTGCCGGAGCCTTTTTTCGGGCAGGCGCTTTCTTCGCTGCGGCTTTCTTAGGCGCAGGCTTTCGCTTGGCTGCCGCCTTTTTCTTGGCAGGTGCCTTCTTCTTAGCAGGTGCCTTCTTGGTAGTCGCCTTTGCCGCCGCTTTCTTCTTGACTGGGGCCTTGGCTTTAGCGGCAGCTTTCTTCTTGGCCGGTGTCTTGGCCTTGGCCTTCGCTTTCGTTTTGGGTTGGGCTTTAGGCTCTGAGTCTTCTGCCCGCTTGCGCCGAGAAGCGTCCACTTTAGCTTTGGATTTAGCCTTACCTTTCCCAGCCGATTGTGTGGCGGCGGCGTACAGTTCTTCGTAAGACTCCACCAGGCAGTCGTGATAAAGCTCGGGATCAGGCATGATGCTGCGGTCACCCAAAACAGACAGCGTGACTTTGCCTGCATAACTGAACACTGCATGGAACAGGCCCATGCCCGGAGTCAAAACACCCAGCCCGTAGTAATCGACCAGCTTGGCGCCCGAGCAATAGAGTGCAAAGTCGGGCCCCATGACGTTGGTGACAACGGTGGATATATTGACGGGAAGCAGCGAAGAAAGCTGGTTGCGCGACCAGATACCAGCAGCAGTTTTCACGACCGCAGGAGAGAACGCACCTGCAATTTTCAGGACGTCTACCAGAGGACTCTTCTCACCGCTTTCTTTGGCTTCGGCCGTCGACTGGGTGATTGCCATCAGGCGTTCCAGTGGGTCAGTTATGTCAGTGTGCAGAGACGCGTAAACGGATCCAACCTGATTGTTATCGTCAGTCACCCCTCGACGTGTACGCATGTTCAGCGGGATACCGGCGGCAAGTGAGCCCTCTTCGGGTGTCTCGCCCTTTTTATCCAGATAGCGTTGTAACGCGCCGCCAACGATAGACAGCGCTACGTCATTGATCGTGACTCCCGCCGCGTTTTTGATGTCCTTGAAACCTTCGAGGGGGAATTCAGCTGCGTCGAATACACGGTGGGGGCCAACAGCCTGATTGAGAATAGTTTTGGGCGCGGAGATGTCCGGTGCCGGAATTTCATCTCGGGCCACGTTGAGTGCGTATTTACCCAGCTCAACACTGTTCTTGACGGTGCCACGGAGCAGGCTGGCGGTATTCTTGACGCTGTTGACCGAGGCTTTGGACAATAGCTCAGTCATGCTGGGCTCCACGTCCACCAGTCGAGGTTCTTCTTTCTCCTCATCTGAGGGGGAGGGGTTTGGCATCAGGTCATGAATCAGTGCCATGAACGAAGAACCGCCTGCGCCATCGACCAGGGCGTGGTGCATCTTTGTATAAATGGCAAAGCAGCCCTTGGGTAGGCCCGGGATTTTATCCAGCCCCTCAATAATATAGGCTTCCCACAGAGGACGAGACATGTCCAGAGGACGTGCGTGAAGTCGCGCTACCTGAATACACAGCTGTCTCCAGTCACCCGGTTCTGGCAGGGCAATATGGCGGAGGTGGAACTCCACATCAAAATTCGCATCCTTAACCCAATAGGGCCGATCCAGGCCCCCTGGAACTTCAATCAAGCGAGTGCGGAATAATGGCTGTTTGGAGAGGCGGCGCTCAAAGCCCGAAATCACGTCCTTGAAGCGGACGAATCCACCCGGTGCGCTGGAGGGGTCATAAATGCCCAAACCACCCACATGCTGCGGAGTATTGGTTTGTTCCAGATTGATAAAAGCGGAGTCGAGAATGCCTAACTGTTTCATATTCTGTCCGAGGCCTGTTCAGGGTGGCCATTGGTCTGCCAAAATGAGGCGCCGTTATATCATTGTTGCCGCATACGTACCAGAAAGGTGATCAAAGTTTGTGCAGTAATCTGACTATTTGGCCCGTTCATTGCCTTGTTCTGGTAATGCTTGGGTTACTCCCTATGAGCGCTCTTTCCGCCCCAACGTATTACGGGGAGGAGTTTGTTCGTGTTGGGGCGTCGTGGGAGGAAGGAGGGCAGCGTTGGCAGGAGCTCGCAACCGCGACGCCTGGCCCCGCCAATCCCAAGCCTTATCTCGATCAACTTGAGATTTTGGAGCAGCGTGGTGGCCCCTATGCCGACGGTATCGCCGAGCCGCTGGCGTCTCTGGGACGCTATTATCGGCGACAGGGAGACTATGCCGAAGCGGTTAAGCTGTATCGGCGAGCAATGCATGTTGTGCGCATTAATGATGGTCTTTATAGCGATCGACAGATTCCACTGTTACGTGAGCTTCTGGTGTCTTACCGGGAGGCGGGCGATCTCGAGTCTCTGGATCAACGCTACGATTACTTCTTCCGGCTGTTTGGCAGTGGTAAGCCGCCCTTCACTGAATTGCGTTTAAGGGCCTCCGCGGAATACTTTCGCTGGCAGCGTGAGGCTTTGCGTAGAGATGTGGAAGGAAACTCAAAGCGTCTATTGGTGTTGATTGATGCCAATCAAAAGCTATTGGATGAAATACGCCAAGACGTAGAGGTTGGTTTCAACTGGCGCAAAGAATTGGCCTACAGTCAGTTAAAGAATTTCTATTTGCTGTTGCAACGATATTCTCCTGAATTACAAAACAGTCAATTGCTGACTTCCCGTGACTATATGGGCGCACAACCTTTGATCGAGGATCTGGAGAAGCAGCGAATCGATGCGCGCGTGCGGTCAGCGCCGGGGCAGGGAGCCGAACTGTTAAAGCAATTATCCGCCGAAGCGCGTTTGCAGCGCCCCGTGGAACAGGCATCGATAAAGTTGTCGCTCGGTGACTGGTACTGGTGGTCCGGCAATAAGCAGCGAGCCGCTCAGGCGTATGCCAGTGTAGTGACCAGCTTGCGAGATGCGGGAGAGAACGAAGTACTGCAGCAATGGTTAGGTGCGCCGATGGAGCTGCCCGATAATGGCGTTTTCTGGGTGCCAGAAATTATGCCTAACAATGAGGGGCCTTTGGTTCAGGCCACTTATAACGTTTCTTCACGGGGCAAGCTGACTAATTTGCAGGCACGCCTTGGTAGCGGAGTGGAAGAGGTTTCACTGAGTTGGTTTCGGCGCAAACTTTCCAATGTGCTGTTCAGGCCGCGATGGGTCAGCGGTAATCCTGAAGGAGTCACCGGACTGCAGCGTCAATACCAGATGCTAAATTGAAATCAGGCGTTCTCTAGTACCATGATAGCGCCTGAGGCTTCTACGCTGCCGCGAGTGCTCCATTCCAGAACTTCGGCGCAGTGTTTGTCAGCGCAGCGTTCTGCCATTTCGAAAAAGGGGGCGCGCTCAGGATCTGCGATCAGTATTTTTTTGACGCCAGCCTTGACCGCTCGATTAACCATGTTGGTGACCGGATTAACCAGTTCATCCCAAAAACAAATATCCGCTGCGATTAGCATGTCATAGCGCGACAGTTGTTGCGTGGTCAGATTTTCGAAGCGCGATACCAGGTGCTCTGTTTCCACGCCATTGATTTCGGCGGTGGCCTGAAGAAACGGAAATACATCCGGATCGGCATCCATGGAGGTGACCTGAGAATTGAAGCTCTTCGCGCACCAAATTCCTGAGATACCCCAGCCACAACCCACGTCGAGAATAGTCTGGCAGTGCTCCGGAGGATTATTCTTGAGGTAGTCGATTAACAGGCAGCTGGACTTCCACAGCTTGTTACCATGAATGGAAGGCGAAACTCCCTGGCGCTTCGCCTTGCGAATTGCAGGGTGAGATCCAGTGGGCATGACAACACCGCGAAAGCGTCGCTCTGTGCGTGGTTTGGTGGCCAAAATTATTCCTTGTTTGCATTGATCCAAATGGGCGAGGTCCACGCTCGCTCCTGAATGGTGGGTGAATAAAAAGGTTCTTTCGCAGCATCCAGGCAGCAGCGGCCGAAAACATCGCCGATTGCGCCTTCGTCCTGAAGCTTTTCGGTTTGTTGCGCCGCTTGATCTGCGCAATTTTCAGCGAACGGATTGACCCCCGCAGCTTGGCATTGCAGCGTGCTCCATCGACAAGAGGGATTTTCCAGTACCCGAACATAGTAGAACGCGGACTCGTCGCTATTGTACTGTGGATCGCGCCAAACGGTGCAAAGATTTTTGTATCCACTGCCGGTGGGAGCGCAGCTTTGTGGGTCAACTCCCGCGCCATTATCAGGGTTGCCTGCTACGTCAAAAACCGTCTCGTGGGTAAGCCCATCTGCGTCTAGCCAGCCTTTGATGATTTGAACTCGCTGGAGGTCAATGCCCGGGTTTCCCGGACTGCCCGGATCTTTGGCCGCACTCACCAGAAACGTTGGCGTTTTCTCAGGTGCCGGCATTTCGCCGCCCATCGGTACGCCCGCCTGGTAGGCCTTGGCTACCATTTCTGGATCAGCACAAAGATCCTCGGTCATATCGCTCCCTGCAAAAAACCTGACAATGGGTCGTGTTCCGCTGGTTGCGTAAGATTCTTTGCGGCGCATGCCTTCGAAAATGGCATCGCGGGAGTTCTCCTCCGCCCACACCACGGCCAGACCGCCAGGATTGTCAAAGAAGTGGTCCTGCACGTTGCGATAGCCCGCATCCCGGCGGCCCAAATGACCTGTGTAGTTGTTCTCTTCAGCCCCACCCGGGGAGGCACTGTGGGTATCGGTGCTGCCAATAAAGCCTAATTTGAATGGGTTGAGACCGCTCTTTTCTTCCAGGGTCAGGCCATCCTTCAGTACGTTGCGAACCATGTTACGGCGACCGAACTGATCAAGTGGTACTGGCTTTGCTTCATCAGTGCGTACCTCGCCGTACAGTGTGCCCAACATTGAGAGATTGTCCGCTTCAACCTGCTCGAAATCGCAGAGTTCGTCTTCGGTGTCGAGTCCGGCGCCCGCGAGTCGGTCGAAGCGGCATTCGCTCGCCGCCTTATGCTGCACCAGTTCCACCAGCGGCTCAAAGAATGAACGGTCTATGGCTTCTTGTTCGCTGCGGGGGTCGGGGAACATCAGACCACGGCTGAGATTGGGATTGTGTGGAATGGCAAGAACATCGCAATTACCTTCACCCTCAATGCATTGATCGCGCAACCGCCGCCACAGCTCTGGCACGTTCTGCGAACCGGTGTCGTAGGTGGAAATCGCCGTATCGGTGACCTCTGCGTTGCGGAAAATAACATTGCGGTGCATGTTCGCGTAGTTTGGCGCATCGGTGTATTCGTAGCCCACGAACGTGGTGAAACTGCATTCCGAGCTACGATCGTAGTGCTCTTCCGCCGCATCCTGAATGCCTTGCCACGCCTCTTTGTGCGCCGCGTCGCAGTCGCCCATAGAGCAGACCAGAGAGACGCCTTTTTCAGCGCTTTGGTCCACTACGCCGATTTTGGCCCAGTAGTCTGCGGCTAATAGCTGCACAATGTACCAGCTGCTGCGCCCGGCTATGCAGGCAGGAAACCAATAGGCCGCTTTGGAAGAGTCTTGCGTGCATAAGTTAATAGGGCCGAGAAACTCAGCGTGGTCGGTAACGGCGGTAAAATCCAGGGGGCGCTGGATTTGTGCTCGCAGGGTTTGCTCACCATCTGCATCCGACAAGATGATCGCTTCCCCCTTGGCATAACGATAGGCAGCACTGGGCTCGTTACGTTGGCTGGATACGTAACTATCAAATGAGAAGCTGGTGTGCACGTGCAAGTCACCGAACATCGGCTTACGGGTTTCGCTGTAGTCCGCGCAGGGTTCTCTGTGCTCCGTACGTTCGAAGGCCGATACCACCCCGCCGTAGGTCAGGGCCAGAATAGTGGCTGCTAGCGCGGCGCTGGAAAGTACTGCTCTGTTTTTATTGATCATGTTTCACATTCCTTGAACCTACCCAGATCAACATCTTAGCCCACTCTGCCTGTTATGGGAGCCTGCGTTCACAATCCGGGTAAACCGGTACACGATATTGATCTCCATCATGGTTGCGCACTAGCTGCTGTGACATAAACGTCATTCATAAACAGTAAATCGTACTTCCTGCGATAAGTGGTCACAGGTTGTGCGTCTTTTTAGCCAGAAGCGACACCACAATAAAGACTGGCACAAGGAGAAACTCAGGCATGAAGTGGATACCCGTTAAGTCGGGACATATCGTTTGCTTAGCATTATGTGCGTGCTTGTTACCGGCGCCGGACACGGCTGCGGCCGGTTCTGAATACGCGATGCAAATGAAAAATGTAGCCAGCTCCACTCTACTGGATATTGCCAGAGCGGGTCAGCGACTGGTGGCAGTGGGCGAGCGGGGACACATTGTCTATTCCGAAAATGGCGGTGAAGATTGGGTTCAGGCCGAGGTTCCCACCACAGTGATGTTGACCCGAGTGTTTTTTATCGATGAGCTCACTGGTTGGGCGGTGGGGCATGACGGGAATGTTCTGGCGACCGGTGATGGTGGTGTCAGCTGGATTTTGCAGCGTGACGGAGTCGCTGACCAAGCGGGTATTAACGAGCAACGTGCGGGTAGAGCCTTGCGCGAAACCGAGGCACTTCGCGCTCAATTGGCCACTGCGCCCGAGGATCAACTTGCGACTCTGGAGGAAGCTCTGGCTGAAGCCGAGTGGTCGTTAGAAAACGCTCGCGAAATGATGGAAGAAGCGGCCTATGCGCCGCCGCTCATGGACGTGTGGTTTTCCAGCCCCGAAACCGGTTGGGCCGCAGGGGCCTATGGCGTGCTATTGCATACGGGCAATGGCGGCAGAGACTGGGCAGACTTCTCCCATAAAGTGGATAACCCGGACGAGCTGCACTTCAACGGCGTCGTTGGCGACCAAGACGGAAACCTCTATTTGGCGTCTGAGTGGGGGACGATTTTTGTTTCCGCCAATGGCGGTGAGCAATGGCAGTCAATCGACAGTGGCTACGATGGTAGTTTTTTCGGTTTGTTGCTATCACCCGAAAGCGGCAACGTTTTTGCTTTCGGCCTTTTGGGGACTATTTACCGCAGCAGCGATCAGGCTGATACCTGGGAGACACTGCAAAGCGGTGTTACGGCCAGCTTGTTTGGCGCCGAGGCAAGCGAAGACGTTTTGATATTTGTGGGGCAGGGCGGTACTGCCACTGCGACCCGCGATGAGGGTGTCACTTTTACACCTCTGATCCAGCCCCGTCGAGATGGCTTGTTCGGTGTTGTCTCTTTGGGAGGTGGGGGATTTATCGCCACCGGTGAAGGGGGAAGCCGTCCTGTCACTGAGTCTTCCAGAGGGCAAGACCTTGAGTGATACAGATCTTCACTACGCGGCGCTTGAAGACGCGAGGCTGCCGGAAAAAATCATTTTCAGTCATCGCCCGATTGTTCTTGTTTTGTTCTTTCTCGCAACCCTGTTTTTGGCGTGGCAGGCCTATCACCTGAAACCCGATGCCAGCTTCTCCAAGCTGATACCTCAGGGTCACCCCTTTGTGCAAAAAATGAATGTGCACATGAAGGACCTGAGAGCCAGTGGTGCCAGCCTCAAAGTTTCGGTCTCGGTGAAGGAAGGTGACATATTCACTGATGAATACCTGTCGACGTTGGGGCAGATTGCCGATGAAATTTTTTATATTCCCGGCGTCAATAAAAACGGACTCAAGAGTCTGTGGAGCCCCGACGTGCGCTGGACCATGGTGACCGAGGAGGGTTTTGAGGCAGGGTCTGTGATTCCCCCTGAGTATGATGGATCTCAGCAAACGCTGGACCAGCTGCGCTTAAACCTGACTCGCTCCGGGACCATCGGCCGCATGGTGGCCAACGACTTCAAATCAACAATCATAGAAGTACCTG
>JBDWQQ010000003.1:0-40446 GCA_039986455.1 Halioglobus sp. | reverse complement strand
ATCGTTAAAGACCGCAATTCCCCGCTGTTAAGAGGACAACACATGAGAAAGACTGGAGTCACGCTACTGGCGCTGACACTTTCGTTGGGAAGCTTTGCAACCCGCGCAGACTCACTGCTGGATATTTACGAACTGGCATTGGAAAACGATGCTCAGCTGAAGTCCGAGGAAGCCACCTATCTGGCAAACCGGGAGCGCGAGAACCTGGGGCTTTCTGCCCTGTTACCTCAAATTGGCGCCGACTACTCACGCTCTGGCTCAGATTCAGATACCGACTCCGAGAGTCTGCAGTTTGATGAGTCAGACAACCTGGTGACTATCGACACCACCACGAACAACGACACCATCTCGGAAGGTTTCTCAGTTTCGCTCAACCAGGCACTGTTTGATTTGCCCGCCTGGTTCAGCTTCCAGTCCGGGAAGGAGTTGACCAAGCAAGCTGAAGCCACCTTTGCAGGCAATCAACAGAACCTGATCGTTCGAGTAGTAGAAGCGTATTTGGCTGTGTTACGCGCCCAGGACAACCTGGAAGCGTCCAAAGCACAGGAACGCGCCTTTGAGCGCCAGCTTGAGCAAACCCAGCAGCGCTTCGAAGTGGGCCTGATTGCGATCACCGATGTGTATGAAGCCCAGGCCGCTTATGACCTGTCTCAAGTTAATCGCATTGTTGATGAAAACAACGTCGCTGTGGCACTCGAGCAGCTGTCCGTACTGACCGGACAAAAGCACAGCAACCTGAGCATCCTCAAGGAAGACTTCGAGATTAAACCCCCAGAGCCCAGTGACAGAGCTTCCTGGGTCGACTTTGCCATGGAGAATAACTTCGCTCTCAAGGCGGCAAAATACGGAGAGGAAGCCTCGCGCCAGAACTCCAAGGCCAATGCCCTGGAACACGCTTTTCGGGTCAGCGGTAATTACAGCTACTCTGACAACGAAACCGATGGCAGTCGCGATATTACTCCGGATACAGGCTTCAACACATCGCCCTTTAACTCCACCGATGGCGATCGCTGGGAGGTCCGCGTGGACCTGCCGCTTTATTCAGGAGGCGCTATTAGCGCCAACAGACGCAAATCGGCACAGGAGTTCAATGCTGCACGGGAAAACCGTATTAATCTCAGTCGCAACACGGTCACTGCAACGCGATCACTGCATATGACGGTGATCAGTGACGTTTCTCGTGTAAAAGCCAGGAAGCAGAGCATTGTTTCTTCCAAGAGTGCACTGGATGCGACTCAGGCGGGCTACGAAGTGGGTACTCGTAACGTAGTTGACGTACTGAATGCGCAGAACACGCTATTTTCCTCCCAGCGTGACTACGCCAATAGTCGCTACGATTACATCCTTGATTTGCTTCGGCTGAAGGAGCAGGCAGGTTTGTTGAGCCCTGATGATGTCATCAACCTGGACTCCTACATGATTGTTCCAGCCCCGCCGTCTGCAGCTGGCAGCAAGTAACAGAAACACGTGGCGGCGTCTGGTCAGACGCCGCGCAGCTGCACCTCGATCAATCCCAGTAACTTATCTTTAGCCCCGCGGTTAGCGGCGACAACCGCTTGTCCCGCTAAGCCCATCGCTGCCTGCCGAGAGGAATCTTCAAGGACCGATAGCAAAGCAGGTGCTAGCTCATCAGGTGCATGCAGCTGACACATGGCGCCGGCACTGGTGAGCAGCTCGGTAATTTCTGTGAAGTTATACATGTGCGGGCCGCTTAGTACCGGAACCCCCCATGCTGCGGCTTCCAACACGTTTTGCCCACCGTGCTCAATAAAGCTGCCACCAATCACGCAAACAGAGGCCAGGCCAGACAGCAAACGCAGCTCTCCCATGGTATCGCCCAGTAACACATCATCGCCTTCGCTAATCAGTTCGCCCTTAGACCGGCGCACTGTTTTGAGATCGCGTGCCAGACACAGCTGATAGACGGTTTCAAAGCGCTCCGGATGACGGGGCACTATAAGACACAACAAATTGGGTATCGATTGACGCACAATGCTAAAGGCATCGAGGATCATGTCTTCTTCTGACGCGTGAGTGCTGGAGCCGAGAAGAACCGGCCGACCCAGCGCCTGTTTCATCGCCTCCACTTCCTCGCGCAAACGGTTATCAAGCTCAATATCGAATTTGATGCTGCCGGTTACGTGCAGCCGCTGCGATGGCAGACCAAGTGCGAGCAATCTCTCCCCGTCCTGCGCAGACTGACAAGCAACCACGTCTAACTGCCTCAGCATGTCTCGGGTGATGGTAGCGAGCTTGCCATAGCCTCGCGCAGAGCGGGCAGACAATCGGGCGTTACCCAGCACTATGCGACAACCCCTTTGGCCGCTGTAATGCAGCAAGTTGGGCCATAGCTCGGTCTCCATGACGAGTAACAAGTCCGGACGGATTCTGGACAAGAAACGACGCACTGCACCCGGCATATCCCAGGGTGAATAAACGTGAAACACCCGGTCACCAAACAACGCCTGGACTCGTTCAGACCCAGTGGGTGTGGTCGTCGTGACCACCAACTGATCGTCGGGATAATCGCGGAGCAGGTCTTCTATGAGTGGCGCCGCTGCCAATGTCTCTCCCACGGAGACCGCATGTATCCATATCACTCTACCTGGCGCGCTTTTTTGCAAAGCAGGGAAAAAACCAAGCCGCTCGGCCAACCGCTGTCGGTACGCCGGGGCATTGCGTGAGCGCCACAGCATTCGCATCACGATAAAGGGCAGCAACAGGTAGAAAAGGGCGCTATAGAGGTAGCGCATGGACAGCTCCAAGATATGACATGCGTCAAAGCATAACAGCGCTCACGCGCGCTCGCCCACCGCGGTAGCCATAAAATAATACCCTGATTAGCGAGTTACCCAGGATTAAGGCAAGCTATAATTCAGACCTCATTTAACATGGAGCACTCGATGGGTTCGCCCGCACTAAAGGCAGACATAGCCATCATCGGCGGCGGTATTGCCGGCCTCTGGACCCTGAACCAATTGCGCAATCAGGGGTTCAATGCCGTTCTGTTTGAACAGGAGGCACTGGGGAGCTATCAGACCGTGGGCTCCCAGGGCATGATCCATGGCGGCATAAAATACGCTTTGTCGGGAGCCTGGAGTGGCAGCTCCGAGGCTATTTCTGCGATGCCGGGGATGTGGCGCAACTGTCTGGCGGGTGAAGGAAAAGTCGATCTGCGCGGGTGCCAGGTACTGAGCGAGGACTTTTACATGTGGTCCCATACCGGACTCACCTCAAAGGTCAGCTCTTTCTTCGCCAGTAAAATGCTGCGCGGCAGAATAGAAAAGCTGGCGCGCGAAGATTACCCGGCGCCGCTGGCCTCGCCAAGCTTCAAGGGACAAGCCTACCGTCTGGCAGATCTGGTATTGGATGTGCCGTCACTGGTTGCGGTCCTCGCCGAACAGCACAGCAATGCCATTTATAAAATCGACTGGAATAACGCCTCGCTGGAACGCAACGGCGACAGAGCCTTCATCTGCGGCCAGGATTGGGAACTCCACCCCAGGCAATTAATTTTGACTGCAGGGGCTGGCAATGAAGCGCTGGTCAATGCTCTGGGTTGTAATGAGCCCTCAATGCAGCGCCGGCCTTTACAACAGGTCGTAATGAAGCACGAATACGCCGAGCCCTTTTACTCTCATTGCACCGGCGGCAGCGCATCCCCCAGGCTCACCATATCCAGTCACACAAACAGCGATGGTGAGCCGATATGGTATCTCGGCGGCGATCTCGCCACCGAAGGCGCAGACGCTGATCCCGATCAGCTCATTGCAAAAGCCCAAAGCGAAATTAGCGAACTGCTGCCGTGGATAGACTTCGGTCACTGCGAGTGGCGCACTGTGTGGCTCGATAGGGGCGAACCTCGACAGTCCGCGTTACTGCGACCAGACAGTGCGTTCGTTGCTCCAGTCGTGGGTGTCGACAATGCACTGGTGGCCTGGCCAACAAAACTGACCCTCAGCCCCAACCTTGCAGACGAAATTGATACCGCCTTACTACAGCGCGATATCACTCCGGGTCCGGCTACGGATCTGACCCCATTGGATTCTCTGGAAAGGCCTGATGTGGCCGTAACCTACTGGGACAGCTTGTTCACATGAGCTGGATACGCAGGCTGGGCTCCACCGATATCAACGTCAGTGCATTAGGTTTGGGCACCGTGAAGTTGGGCCGAAATGAGGGCGTGAAGTACCCCCAGGGTTTCACCATTCCCGACGATCGCGCTGCCTCTAGCCTGTTAGATCAGGCACGTGACCTAGGAATCAATCTCATTGATACAGCGCCAGCATACGGCAACAGCGAGCAGCGGCTGGGCAAACTATTGCAGGGCCAAAGGGATCAATGGGTCATCTGTTCCAAGGTGGGGGAGGAATTCGAGGAGGGTGAATCGCACTTTGACTTCAGTCCTGAACATACTCGCGCTTCCGTGCTCAGAAGCCTGAAACGCCTGAACACCGACATGATCGATATGGTGTTGATTCACTCAGATGGTAACGATCAACACATCATAGACAATCTCGGCACACTGCAGGCATTGGCTGATCTTAAGTCAGAAGGGCTGATCAGAGCGTTCGGCATGTCGACCAAGACTGTGTCCGGAGGACAAGCCGCGGCTCGCGAAGCCGACATCGTGATGCTCACCTACAACCTTGCCCAGCGCGAGGAAGCGGCCGTGTTAGATTCCTGCAATGAACTCAACAAGGGCGCAATTATCAAAAAAGCGCTGGCCAGTGGCCATCTGTCGCAGCAGTTCGAGAGCCCAATACAGGCCTCGATGGATCTGGTTCTAGGTCACCCCGGCACCGGCGCTGCCATCATTGGTACCATCACGCCGGCCCACCTAGCCGCTAACGTGGACGCCGCACGCCAAACCCTTGGCAGCTGAGCATCAGGACTCATTCTCCTGCTGAATTTGGGTGACAATGGCTGTTGTTGAAAGGTCATCCACCACACTGAGTACCCTGACCTCACCGCCATACGCTTCAACGATTTCCCAACCCACAACCTCTTCTTTACCCTGATAGTCACCGCCTTTTACCAGCACATCAGGTTGCAATTTTTCCAATAGTGAGCGCGGGGTGTCACCGTCAAAACAAACCACCCAATCAACCGCTTCCAGGCCCGACAGCACGGCCATGCGACGGTCCTGTGGATTAATCGGGCGACCCTTACCCTTGAGTCGGCGCACAGAGTCGTCAGAGTTGACCGCCACGATCAACCTGTCGCCCTGCTCTCTTGCCTCTTCCAGGTAGGTCACATGTCCCGCGTGGATAATGTCGAAGCAGCCGTTGGTAAACACCACCTTCTCGCCGTGACTCCTCGCATCGGCCATGGCAATTTGCAGCTGCTCCAGTGACACAGCGCCTCGCTCTGAACCCTGATCCTGCTGCACCGCGCGCCGCAGTTCCGGCCCGCTAACAGTCGCTGTTCCCAGTTTTCCAACCACAATGCTGGCCGCAATGTTCGCCAGGGCAACGGCATCTGGCAGTTGTGCGCCCGCTGCGACGGCGCTCGCCAGCACGGCTATAACAGTGTCTCCGGCGCCGGTAACGTCAAATACTTCACGCGCTCTGGCAGGCAAGTGCAGCTCTTCCTCGTCAGGACGCAAAAGCGTCATGCCATGCTCACCGCGGGTAACCAGCAAAGCCTGCAGATCCAGCTCCGTCATGAGCTTTTTACCGCGTTCGACCAGCTCGCTTTCAGTCGGGCAATGCCCTACGACCGCCTCGAACTCATGCAGATTAGGAGTGAGCAGCGTAGCACCGCGATAGCGTGCAAAATCGGTGCCTTTCGGGTCGACCAATACGGGCACGCCCGCCTGTTTGGCCGCTGCTATTAAAGGGCCGGGGTCGTCTAAAGCGCCCTTCGCATAATCACTGAGTACCAATGCCCCGCAGTGCGGCAACAAATCGGGTAGCGAGTCTGCCAGAGGCGGACCGGAGCGTGACAAATCCGACTCTTCAAAATCCAGGCGGATTAATTGCTGGTGTCGGCTGAGGACTCTTAACTTGGTGATGGTGGGGTGCGCCTGCACGCGAGTAAAGCCACAGTGAACGCCCGCGCCGCTGAGCATATCTTGCAGCGAGTCAGCCATCTCATCATCACCGGTATAACCACCCAACTGTGCCCCGGCACCCAGCGCGGCAATATTAAGCGCCACGTTGCCGGCGCCGCCGGGCCGATCACTAATCTGGTTAACTTTTACAACCGGTACAGGAGCCTCCGGGGAAATACGAGAGGTGCCCCCCTCCCAGTATCGGTCAAGCATGATATCCCCAAGCACCAGCACCTGAGCCCGATCAAAACGGGGCATTTCCAGTTTCATCAATGTTTGTCCTTAATTGCGGCGGGCAGGCGGCCGAAGTCGCAATATCATAGCATGCAGCTCGCTTGCCTCTGCGAGCTAAAACCGCTACTTTGCCCAGCCATTAAACAATAGTTCTACCTACATGATCGCAGATCTTCCCCGCAATATTGATGACATCAAGGGCTTCCTGGCCAAAGATGAAGCCGAAGCGCTATACCATCACGCTCTGGATTCCAGCCGCCACGGTGCTGTGCTCGAAATAGGCAGCTACTGTGGCAAATCCACTATTTATCTTGGACTGGCCTGCCGGCAGCACAACGCTACCGTATTCGCTCTGGACCATCATCGGGGCTCCGAGGAACATCAAGTGGGCGAGTACTTTCACGACCCCGATCTCTACGATGATGGCGAGGGTCAGGTAGACACCTTCAAGGAATTTCGCCGCAATATTCGCAGTGCCGGCCTGAACGATGTTGTGGTGCCTGTAGTTGCAGGTTCAGAGGCCGCCGCTAGGCAGTGGCAGACGCCACTGGCGATGGTGTTCATTGATGGCGGCCACAGTCTGGATGCGGCCTTAACGGACTATCGATGCTGGACAGCCCATCTGATACGCGGCGGCATATTGGCAATTCATGACTTGTTTGAAGATGCCCATGAGGGCGGCCAAGCGCCCTACGCGATCTATCGAATGGCAAAAGCGTCGGGCTTATTTGAAGATCTCGGGCAGGTCAATTCGCTGGGTCTGTTGCGCCGACTCTGATCACTTGGCATCAGTGACTGTTCCTGGAATGTCCCTACCAGCAGTATTCAGAACGCGGTGTTAGTCTGCCTGCGAAAGACGGTCCTGCGCGTCCACACCTAATAACTGCACACTGGAAAACAATTTTGCAGCCGCTGTGTGTTCTGTCAGGGCATCAGCAGCCAACAGTATTGCGCCTGCCGTCCAGGTTGGCTTCTCGTCCGGCCAGAGCAAATCTTCCACCATCTGATAACCGGTCCAGTAGGAGCCATCTTCAAGGCGCCACTGGTGCAGCCAGCTGTAAACCTCTACAGCTCTGGCGTGATCATCCGCTGCCAATAGAGCCATTACCAGCTCACAGGATTCAGCGACGGTCACCCAGGGTTCATCGGCTACGCAGCGGCAGCCCAGGCCTTTTTCTACAAATTCGTCCCAACGAGCGGCAAGGCGCGCACGAGAATCACTGGCTGTCAGTACTCCGGTCAGGACTGGGTAAAACCAGTCCATGGAATAGCGCGCCTTACTCTCCCAGGTGCGATCAAATCGCTCGGGTTTATGTCGCAGGGCATGACCCAGTTTCTCACGTGCAATCAACCAGTGAGGGCGCTCTTCATCAAGTGTAAAGGCTATGTTGTGGGCACATTCGAGGCTTTTATAGATGGAGCTGCAACCGGTAATCAGTGCATCTTCCTTAGGCTTGCCTTCACCATCAACAGACCAGTGAATCTCACCGTGTTCTGTTTGCAGCGCAAGAACAAAGCCAATCGCCTTGTCGACCATAGGCCACATTGCCCTGAGAAAGTCCCGATCTTCTGTGATGAGAAAGTGATGCCAGATGCCGGCAGCGATATAGGCGACGAAATTAGTCTCGCGTCGCTCGCAGTTATCCACCACCTCACCACGGTAAGAGGCCCACCAGCTACCATCCACCAGCTGCATACTGTAAAGCCATTCATAGGCTTTTCGAGCAGCATCGTATTCACCACCAATAGACAAACCCATGGCGGCTTCAACATGATCCCAAGGGTCGGCGTAGCCGCCATCGAACCAGGGAATCTCGCCGTTTTCCTGCTGAGTATTGAGAATAAACTGCACCGTCGGGCGCAAAAACTCCGAGGGGAAAAGCCCACGACTCAAATAAAGCCCACTCATGCGGTCGCTCCCTTGCGGAAGTACATCACCACACTTTTACCCACCACAGGGTTCATTAATCGTTCTGCCACCCGGGTGAGCGCCGGTTGCTCCATCAGGTCCCAGACCAGCAGTCGGTGATACTGTTTAACCAGCCAATTATCATCCTGCTTGTCCCAGAACAAACACTTGAGCCACCAGTACGGGGCGTGCAAGGCATGCGCCCAGTGACGGTGGTAGCGACTGAATCCAAGGCTCTCGATATCCTCACGCAGCTCACTGGCGCGGAAAATACGAATGTGGCCACCGGGAGTATTGTGATATTCCTCGCTGAGCGCCCAGCATATTTTTTCTGGCCACAGGCGAGGAACGCTGGCGCAAAATAAACCGCCCGGCTTGAGCACCCGCTGTACTTCTTTCAAAGCTCCCTGATAATCCGGTATATGCTCCAGCACCTCACTGCAAATCACCTTATCAAAGGTATTGTCAGCAAACGGCAGTTCAAGCGCGTTGGCTGAAGATAGCCCAAACGTTTTAGTCTCGTTGCCCGGCTCCGCAAAGTCCTGAAACTTTTGCTGCGTGGTCTTCAAGTCATCCAGACTGAGGTCAACACCAATAGAATGAACCTGTGCCTCAACGTAAGCGGAAATCACATGGCGGCCTTCACCACAGCCAAGATCCAAAACGAAATCGCCTGGCTCAAGAGGGAAATGGCTGAAATCAACGGTCTGCATTTGACAAAACTTCTCGGTAATACTGACTCATTTCACGGGCACAAACCTGCCAACAAAATTTGTCCAAAATACGTTCGCGGCCAGCATCACCCAGCAACGCTCGGCGGGCGGGGTCGCGCAACAACTCATCAATGGCTTCAACCATCGCATCCACATTTTTCGCCGGCACAATCATACCTGCGTCGCCCACCACTTCGGGTAAAGCGCCACCGTCCGTCGACACCACCGGAACTCCGCAGGCCATCGCCTCACCGGCAGGCAGTCCAAAGCCCTCGTAAACGGAAGGCACGACGGCGATGCTTGCCTCGGCATAATATTGCACCATCTGCTCAGTGCTAATGCCGCTGACAAACTGAATCTTGTTTTCCAGCCCCAGTTTTTTCACCAATTTCTCTGTCTTGCCACCCGGTTGAGGCTTGCTGACCAATAACAACTCGAGCTGCGGATACGTCTTTAGCAGTCGCGCATAAGCGCGCAGTAGGTAGCGTGTTCCCTTAAGGGGAGCATCCGCTGAACAGGTGGCCATCAGTCGCAGGGGCCGGCGCTCAACGCCCTCAATCGGTTTGAATATATCCGTATCAATGCCGTTATAAACAAGGCTGATACCGGCGGGCTGCAGGCCGAAGTCTCGCGCAATGTCTTGCCGTGAACAGTCGGAAACCGTCACCACGTTGCGCAGGTCTTTGACCACCTTCTTCTGCATGTTCAAAAAAGAGTGCCAGCGGCGAATCAACAAGCGCTCCCAGGCGCTGCGCGCTGCGTTAAGCGCAATTCGCAGGTCTGAGGTGATCGGGTGATGCACCGTCGTCACCAAGGGAATGCCCATGCGCTGAAGTTCCAACATGCCATAGCTGAGGCTCTGGTTATCGTGAACCAGATCGTATTCATCGCGATGTTCTCTCAGGTACTTCACTGCCCGTCGACCAAAGGTATAGGGCTCCGCAAAACCACCCGTCAGCTTACTGGTCCACTCGATGACGTTGGTCATTGATTTCAGATGGTGCGGACGCAGTGATAGCAGGCCGTTCTCGAACAAATCCAGGCTGGGTAACTCAATGAGTCGCACCCGAGAATCCAGATGGGGATAAGGGGGACCGGAGATCACATCCACTGAGTGACCGGCATCCACCAGGCCTTTACTGAGATATCGCAGATAAACACCCTGACCGCCACCAAATGGCTGACTGCGATAGCCTAGCAGGGCGATTCGCAGCGGCTTCTCGGGCACGGGCGAGGTCGTGGGGCTTGCCACTTCCGCGGGCTGTGCTTCGGCCTGCACTGTCTTTAGCTGCGTGATATCAGCTTCCTCTATCTGGTTTTAAAGCGAAATTCGGACTACCTGAAGGTAGCTGGGTTCGGCCGAGGGCTCTTGGCACGGCCCTCCCGCGAACAAAGGGGCTCGATTTTAGTCAGCGATTGATCAAAAATCCACCCCTTTTGAGCCCTAACGCCCCGGCCTGGCGGTCGCCAGATCCCCACCAAACCCTTATAATCCGCGCCTCTCCACCGGGAAACTCTCTGCATGAACGACTTAGCTGCCAAATCTGCCTACAAAGGCATCATCCTCGCCGGGGGCTCGGGAACGCGTTTACACCCGCTCACCAGCACCGTATCCAAGCAGTTAATGCCGATCTACGACAAGCCGATGATCTACTATCCGCTGGCCACACTGATGCTGGCGGGGATTCGCGACATTCTGGTGATCACCACGCCGCGGGATCAGGCGGCCTTTGCTGACCTGCTGGGGGATGGCTCCCGCTGGGGCATTAACATCAGCTATACGGTGCAGCCCAGTCCGGACGGCCTGGCACAGGCCTTTATTCTGGGTGAAGACTTTATCGGCAACGACAGAGTTTCACTGGTTCTGGGTGACAACATCTTTTACGGGGGCGGCTTCACCGTCAAACTGCAAAATGCGGCCCAGCGTGATTCGGGCGCCTCGGTTTTTGCCTACTATGTGCAAGATCCTGAACGCTACGGCGTCGTGTCGTTTGACGCCGACGGCGTGGCCCGAGACATCGAGGAAAAGCCGGCCCAACCAAAGTCCCATTACGCAGTCACTGGATTGTATTTCTACGACAACGACGTGGTCGATGTGGCCAAGTCCATCGCGCCGTCCCCCCGGGGCGAGCTCGAAATCACCGACGTCAACAAAGTGTACATGGAGCGCGGCAAGCTCAATGTGGAAGTCATGAGCCGAGGCAGCGCCTGGCTGGATACCGGGACCCATAACTCGCTGCTGGATGCGGCCAATTTCGTCCGTGTTGTAGAGGAGCGCCAGGGCCTCAAGATTGCCTGCCCCGAAGAGGTCGCCTTTCGCATGGGTTACATCAGTGCCGAAGAGTTGCTGGCGCTGGCTGCCCCGCTGGAAAAAAGTGGCTACGGGCACTACCTCAAAGGCTTGCTCAATGACGATGGAGTCGTTTTCCATGAAGTTTGAAGCCACTCCACTACAGGGCGTGTACCTGCTGACCCCCAAGGTATTCGGCGATGAGCGCGGCTTCTTTATGGAGAGCTGGAATGCCACGACCTTCGCCAACGAAGGCTTCGATATGCACTTCGTTCAGGACAATCACAGTCGTTCGGCCCGGGGCATCCTCAGAGGCATGCACTACCAGACCGAACACACCCAGGGCAAGTTGGTCAGAGTGACAGCAGGGGCAGTATTCGATGCCGTGGTCGATATGCGCAGGGACTCACCCACGCTTGGCCAGTGGTATGGCACCACTCTCAGCGCTGAGAACCATCAAATGCTGTGGGTTCCAGCGGGGTTCGCCCACGGCTTTTACGTACTCACCGACGTTGCCGACTTCCAGTATAAATGCACTGATGTCTATCATCCGGACAGTGAAGTTTCTCTGGCCTGGGACGACCCACAGGTGGGCATCGAATGGCCGGTACCTGAGGGCGAAGCGCCCCAGCTGTCTGGCAAGGACGTCCAGGGTCTGGCGTTTGCGGAAGTGCCTTTACTGGATTAATTACAGCAGCGGGCGCCACCAGTCCTCATTTGCCAGATACCAATCCAAGGTCTTACCTAGACCCGTCTCGAACGTTTCCGCCGGCTCATAGCCTAATTCGCCACTAATTTTGCTGGCATCAATGGCGTAGCGCCAGTCGTGACCGGCACGATCCTCCACAAAAACAATCAGATCCCGGGCACTGCCGCCCTTGGCGCAAGGCGAGTCGGGGAAACGCTGGCCAAGGCTGTCATCGGCCGCAAAGCGCGCGTCCATCTGCTCACACAGCAGATGCACGATATCGAGATTGTTCCACTCGTTGTTGCCGCCAATGTTATAGGTCTCCCCCACCACACCGTCTAGCAGGACTTTCTCAATACCCCGGCAGTGATCAGCTACATACAGCCAGTCACGAATATTGCTGCCATCGCCATAGACCGGAAGCGGCAGGCCTCGCAGGATGTTCGTCAGGCAAAGGGGCACCAGTTTTTCCGGAAAGTGATAGGGGCCGTAGTTATTGGAGCAGTTACTGGTAGTGACCTGCAGGCCGTAGGTATGCAGATAAGCGCGCACCAGGTGATCTGAAGCCGCCTTGCTCGCTGAATAGGGCGAGTTGGGCTCATACTTTTGTTCTTCGTAAAAGCCCGGCGCATCAGGCGTTAACGAACCGTACACCTCATCGGTGGACACATGATGGAAGCGATGTGACCGCTGCGAATCGCCACCAAGCCAGTACTCCCTGGCCGCCTTCAGAAGACTGTGCGTGCCAACAACATTGGTTTCGATGAAGGCATCCGGGCCGGTAATTGAGCGATCCACATGGCTCTCGGCGGCAAAGTGGACCAGAGTATCGACTGAGTGCTCGCGCAATGTCGCCAGCACGGTGTCGTAATCACAAATGTCCGCATGCACAAAAGAAAAGCCGTCTGTGCCCTCCAGCGAGGCCAGGTTGGCTCGGTTGCCAGCATAGGTTAGGGCATCGAAGGCGACAATACGATCATCGGGATATTGGCTGCGCCAGTAATGAACAAAGTTGGCGCCAATAAAACCGGCTGCGCCGGTTACCAGAAGTGACTTACTCAAACGAATTCTCCTTAAATTCCTTTAGCATGGACCTTAACTGAGCCCTCCAATGCAAGCCCTCGGTCTGCAATGCCTCCCAGGTGCTGTATTTATCCAACACACTGAACGCGGGACGGGCAGCCGGGGTCGGATAAGCGCTGCCGGGGATGGGATGAATTTGCGGCATTTTCTCAAGCAGCCCTAATTCAACCGACTCTTCGGCAATTGCCACGGCAAAGTCGTACCAGCTACAAACACCCGCATCGGTCCAGTGCCCCAGTCCCTGAAACTGGGGCCGACCAGCGGCCAGCCACAAAGACTCAGCCAAGCCCCTGGCCCAGGTAGGCGACCCGACCTGGTCTGCCACCACCGAGATCTCGTCCCTCTCGGCCATTAGTCGCAACATCGTCTTCACAAAATTGCTGCCGAATGAAGAGTACACCCAGGCTGTCCTGATAATCAGTGCTGAAGGCAAGCGCATCGCCACCGCCCGCTCTCCAGCCAACTTAGTCCGACCGTACTCGCCCAAGGGCGATGTAGGAGCATCGGGTAGATAAGGGGTCGAAGACGAGCCATCAAATACAAAATCGGTTGATACATGAATCAAGCGAGATCCATTCTCGGCACAGGCCCCGGCAAGATTGGCAGCGCCATCGCCGTTAATCGTCAGCGCCATTTCCTGCTCCGACTCCGCTTTGTCTACTGCGGTATAGGCCGCAGCATTAATGACAAGATCGGGTCGCTGCTCGCGGATCACGGTATTCACTTGATCTGCATCGGCTATATTCAGGAGCTCGCGGGTGGCGGCTATACATTCGACGTCCTCAGGCGCTGTGCGCAAAAGCTCTCTGCCCAACTGGCCGCCCGCGCCGCTAATCAATACTTTTTGGGTCAATCCGCTTTCCTCTTTTCGATGGGCGCTAGCTTGACCGCGATGAGGACGTTAAACTAAACGCAAGCCAGAGTTAATTACGTGCAAGCAATCCCCGCCGCCACTTCACTGCCCCACCTCCAATACCGATGGGTAATCGCCATCAGCCTTCTGCTGTCGGCGTGGCTTATGTGGCTGGATCCGCTCGTTAACCGGGACGCTATCATATACCTGCGCTCTGCAGATGCCTACCTGCAGGGGGGCTTGGCCGCGGCACAACAGGTACACGGACGACCACTATTATCGGTCTGTATCGCTTTACTGCATCAGCTCACCGGAATGTCCCTGCTTCACGCAGGTCTCATTATTACCACTGTGGCGTATGCCGCCCTGTGTGTCAGCTTTGTCGCCACCGTGCGCCTGTTAGGCGGCAATCGCACAGTGCAAATCATAGCCGCCGTCGTCGTACTGTCCCATCCAATGCTGAACCAACATCGCAGCTCGATCATGCGCGATCCAGCCTATTGGGCGCTGCTCATGCTGTCTTTTCGAGAATTGCTACTTTATCTGCGCCACCCCTCTCTTATCTCAAGATTGCGCTGGTTCCTCTACGTCTTGCTCGCTGCCGCCTTCCGCTTCGAAGGCGTGTTTTTTGCGATCATCGCTCCGTTTGCATTACTTTTCGCCCGTAATTTAGAGCACCGCCTCCGCCATTGTTTATTGCTCCTCGTGCCCCAAATCACAACGTTGGCCGTCGTCGCCCTTTCGGTGATTATTTATCGCAGTCAACAAACCGATAGTTCCCCTCTGTTTCCAGCCATCAATTACTACCTAGACAGTTTGAAAGCCTTTCCTGAGCAATTCAGCGCTGTCGCCCAACAAGCTTCCGAACCCTTACTGAGATTCACTTCCCGAGATGACGCACCGTGGGCAGTGACTGCAGGGCTGGCGGTTGTATTGCTACTGAACATTTGTCGCGCACTGTCCTGGCCCTGGGCGATCACGCTTCTTTGGGGTACCTGGGCTCAACTGCATCGGCACTTCCGGTCACATGACAGCGCTGTTTTACGCGTCCATTTATTCATCGCGACGGGATATCTGGCAGTCTTTATTCTTATCAATCGCTTCATGCTGGAGCGCTACAGTATGCAGGCCGTGATATTTCTGCTGCTTTATCTGCCTTTTATCCTTGGGGCACTGTGGCAACACGGTGGCTGGAAAAAATACCTGGTCATCGTGCTACTGGCGGGCATGACCGCCGACACTCTGCATAACGGGAATCGGGAAAAGGCTTTTATTCAGGAAGCCACCCATTGGGTCGTCCAAAATACGGATGAAGGTGCCTCCCTCGTCAGTAACGAAAAATACATTGCTTACTTCAGCCAACGCGAATTTAACTGGGCTGCTATTCAGGCAATTCAGTTTTCGCTTGGGGGTATCTTGGAGAGTCCACGCCTGTGGCGCGATCAAGACTATCTGGTAATGTACATAAAGCCTGAACGAGAAAAACTGTGGAAGCGCTTTCTGCGAGACAACAGCCTCGAGGAGCTCCAAAGTTTCGGCGAGGGGCGCAGGGGTCGTGTAGCCATCGTTCCGCTAACCGCTGTAACCCGATAGTAAGTTCGTCCGGCTAGTTCACCAAGAGAGCACGATGAATACCGACATCGCCACCGACAGCGAACACTTTGACCAGCTTGCCAAAACATTGGCGGCCCACAATATGCCGGAGGGCTGGAGCATGGTGGGCAGCTCAGTCAATGCAAGGGTGGCCGTAGACGCTAACACTGAGGTGTTTTACAAAGAGTTTCTTAAGCGCAGCCCACTGGAGGCGCTTAAGGCACTGGTTAAAGGTAGCCGAGCGACCCGGGCGAGAAAAAACAATGAGGCTCTGCGAGCGGAAAATTTCACGGCACCTGTCAATCTGGCATGGGGCCCCCTTCCAGGCGGAAGAGAGTACCTTTTCAGCAGCGCGGTGCCCGGACAAGGTGTTACCACCTGGTTGCGAGAGTCACTGACTGAAAGAAAGGGCGAGACACTCAAACTGCGCCGCGAGCTTTTATCTAGCCTGGGCGATTTCATCGGCCGCATGCACCGTGCAGGCTTTACCCATGGCGACTTACGCACCAGCAATGTGCTCGCCCAGCGCGATGAAAACACTTTCCAATTCTCTCTGATTGACAACGAACGTAACCAACAGCGCTTACCACCGGCAGGACGAGATGTACTACGTAACCTGATGCAGCTAAATATGCTGCTGCCTTCAGATGTGACGAACACCGACCGCATGCGGGTGTTTGTTCAATGGCGCAATCAAATGCCCAATCTGAATCGTGAAGAAACCAAACTGATTGCTTTCGAATCGTGGCGTTGGGCAATGCGGCGATTGCGTGCCAAGGGAAAAATCCAATGAATTTGCTCACCAATATTCTGTGGCGTCTCATGCCTGAAACGGAGCGGCGTATGCTGCTGGCGCTAGCACCACAGTATCAGCAACGACATATCGACAGACTGCTCAAAGGGCGAGCGATCTACCAACCTTGCTTCGACCAACATCAGGCACTGTTCATTCATGTGCCCAAGTCCGCCGGGCGCAGCGTCGTCCGCGGGATGTTTGACGTAAAGTCTGTGGAGCACGCCCCTGCTGATTGGTACCAACGACTCGACGCGGATAAGTTCCAGCGCTATTTCAAATTTACTTTCGTTCGCAACCCATGGGACCGAGCGGTCTCAGCATATACCTATTTGTCAAAAGGAGGTTCTGCCGCCAGTGAGGAGGATCAGCAGTGGGCAGATTTTGTGAACAGTTTTGAGTCTTTTGACGATTTTATTTGCCGCTGGATGACCCCTGAGAACGCCATGCGCAATGCCTTGTTTACACCGCAGGTCGTTTTTTTGAAAGATGTATTCGGCGCGATCAGTATGGACTTCATCGGCCGCTTCGAAAGCCTGGAAACAGATTTTGACACGGTGGCGAAAAAGCTGGGAGTGAAGACACAACTACCGCACTTGAACCAAAGTGGCTCACAAGCCTACCCCTCGTTCTACTCCGATCGCTCCAGGGCACGGGTCGCCCAAGTGTATGCCGAAGACATAGACGCCTTCAACTACCAATTCGAATAGCTTGGATTAAATAAGCGCGTGGCCACGGCGACCATACTTTTTCAAATGGCGCTGGCGTAACTTTTCCAACCACGGAACAATAAGCACTGAGATTGCCTCAGGCGTTTTTCCCACTTCCTTGGCATAACTCGCTAGAAAAGCGTCAAAACTGCTTTGGGATAAGCCCATATCTTCAGCGTTTACCGTAAATCGAGCCAGGTCACGAGCGCAACCTGCATCGAGTGTGCTGCGACTCTGAACCGCTTCCAGATCAATCAGTAGCATCCGGTCACCGACCACCAGAAAATTACTCCACTTACAGTCGCCATGACTAAAACCCGCGACGTGCAGCGTTGCCAGACTGAGCGCTGCAGTCGTCATTAATCGCCTGAGCTGTGCATCACTTTGTCCTTGTAGCCAAAGCGTTTTTAAATCAACACCCGATGCGATACCCTCGCTGAGCAGCATCACGCCGTCTGCTATCAGCAGACACGCCAGCGGCGCTGGCACTGCAACGCCCGCGGCTTGCAGAGCCTCGGCATTATCATAGCTGGCAACGCCTCGACCGCGACCCATACGAAACAGAAAAGCCTGCAATAAACCTTTACTGCGGTAGTGTTTGAGAAAGCAGTGCCGGTCTTGCACGCGAATAGCGCCGACACTTGAATAAGCGTCGCGCTTGACGACCTCGGTATGCTGCTCCATCCAGGATTGACCATCATCCGGCCCTTCCTTGAGGCGCTCACTGAGTGCATCGGCCCAGCTGTCCCCACGCAGAATTCGATTTACCGCGGTCACTTGATGCTGCTCTGTGTCAGGAGCGGCGGCTCCCTGCCGTGTTCTCGACGATAGAGTTTAAGGGCTCGCCGCTCTACCTGCTGCCATAACGAAGCATTTTCACGCAGGCCCTGGCGCAGCCCCTCGGGGCAATAGTGGGCAACAAAGCGCAGCAAGTCTCTGCGGGACAGGCCACAGTCCAGCGCAGAGAAGTAAAGCCCCGCCAGGTCTTTTATCTGCCAGCGCCGCGGTATACGCGCTCTGATCTGGGCACGATGCAAATCGATCAGGTGACAGCGAGGCGAGGAGTCATCCAGCGTTGCAGGGTCCAGGTGAAAATGACAGAGATAGAAGTCGCGATGATTAATACCAGCTCGATGCATACGCCCCGCGCTGTCCGCTAGTTTGCGAAGCAGTTTGACCCGAGTGGCAAAAACCGGAGGCGAGCTGGCCCAATTCGCACAATAATCTTCCAGGCTAATCGTGCCCACTAAATCCTCAGTAACGATCATTGAGCGGATTTTGGCCGGGTTTACCCCGTCGCTTGCATAGGCGCCGATAGACATGGTGTCGACGCCCAGAGCCTGCAGGGCCAGCACCGCATGGTACTCATTGGCTGCGCCCAGCACCGGCAAGCGTCCCTGCAGCAGATTTTTAAAAATCTCTCCCCAACCGATCCCATTGTGCTGTTTTAAAAACCAGGAACGGCTTTGCCAATCAAACCGCAGAGTCTTGCGCCCCTCTTTACTTCGATAGACGTCATCGTCTGCCGCGCGCTCGGCCAGGCCAGACGCCCAGTCCAATAAGGCGGAGACGTTGGCCTGCGGCGCATCGTCTGCAACGGCCAGGTCGGACCGCAGAAATAAATCACTCACTGCCCAGACCTCGCTTGCCGGCAACGATCGATTCAATGAGCTCTGCACCGCTAGCGTGCATTGAGTAAAGGTCTGTCAGCCGAGCATAGGTCAATCCGGTCTCTCGACATTGAGAGCGGTAGACGCCATCCAGCGAACGCAAGACGGCGACGTTCAAATCCTCCTGAGAAAACGGACTGCGCAACACCATTCCCGCCTTCGCCGCTGCAATATGATGGGCATACCCACAGACATCTGTACAGATGACCGGCAACCCGGCAACGAGTGCCTCGAGTAAAACGATACCGGCGGCTTCGTCCAGGGCGGGGTGCACTAATGTATCGGCCCCCAGCAACAGATCAGCCACGTCATCCCGGCCTCCCAGAAAATGTACCTGGTCCTGCACCCCCAGTTTTTTCGCCAGGCGACGGAAGCGTCTCTCCCGGTCCTGACCGACCACCACCAATCGAATCGCTTGGTGAGGCTGCTCCTCGCGAACGTTTGCCAGTGCTCGGATAGCCCTGTCCAGGCCCTTCTTGATAAATCCGGAGCCCACAAATAACAAAAGATGCTCTGCCCGAGCCAGGCCCAACGCCTCCCGAATCGACTTGCGCCTGTCTGCGGCGTCGGCGCCGGCACAGCGATCCCTCGCGATACCTGGCGGCAACATGTGCATGCGTTCTTCGGCAGTATCGTAGTGATGCTTAAACTTGGCCTTTTCCGTCTCGGAGATCAGCAATATCTCAGTCTTGGAGGCGCTGCCAAATACCGCATTTTCATAGGCCGAAAAGTGGCGAAAGCGGCCGCCCTTGCGATAAAGAAATC
Source organism: Halioglobus sp. (assembly GCA_039986455.1). Classification (GTDB taxonomy): domain Bacteria; phylum Pseudomonadota; class Gammaproteobacteria; order Pseudomonadales; family Halieaceae; genus Halioglobus. The sequence goes on along the minus strand of JBDWQQ010000003.1, from coordinate 21,090 downwards.
CTCTCTCGTTTATCGCCTTGTCCAGGTAGCAAGAGTCGGCCGCGTAATAAACATCCAGCCCCGGCATTTTGTTAAAGCCCACCACACCGTCTACCGGGTCTGCCGCCAGGTCTTTTTGCACCCACGCCAGAAATCGCTCGTTTCGTCGATGATTACTAAATGCCGTCACAGGCACCTTGCGCAGCTCTGCTCCGGAGAGCGCCTCTCCCTGCCAGTCTATGTAATAAATCCGGCAATGGTGGCCGCGCGCCTGCACCTCCTCGACGAAACGACGAAAATCGCGCTGCATACCGCCATAGGGAAAGTATTTGTAGAGTAAAAAAGCCAGGCGCACGGTCAGCCGCCCACCGGCGCAATCGACTGCAACTCTGACCACACCTGCTCGGGGCTAATCGCGCTCATCATGGCCACCGGGTCAGCCGTGTCATTCACGCCCACCTCAGACTGAATGTGCACCTGATTGCGTCCATAAGCGCCAATCAACTGAGTGCTTGTTGGTCCGTAGAGCGAAACCTGAGGCACGTCCAGTGCGGCAGCCAAATGGCCAAGGCCCGTATCGACTGCAACTGCGCCATCCGCTTCCAATAAAAGTCCAGCGACCCCCATGAGATCCAGCTTTGGCAACACTCTGGCAGAGTCGCACTGTTCGGCGATGCGACCAGCGCGCGCTTTTTCTTCGTCGCTACCCCAAGGCAGCCAAACCGGGTAGCCCGCGTCATGTGCTTTGTTAGCAAGCTCAATCCAATGGGACTCGGGCCACAGCTTCTCAGCTCTGGCAGTACCATGAAAAAACAGCAAACCCTTAGATCGATTGGGTTTTCCACCCATCAGATTTTCGCGCACGCCGTAATCGCCTTTGGCAGATGGCAGCTGATAGCGGAGTGCTTTAGCAAACAACAAGCGTGTTCGCTCCACCGCATGCATATCGATCGGCACGGGTATCTTGTGTTGATAAATCGCCGAGGCTAATGGTTCGCGTGCAGAGTGTTTGTCGGGCCCGTAAATGGGTGCTTTTACAAGGCGCGCTACAAAAGCGCTCTTGAGCAAACCCTGGGCATCTATCACCGCGTCATAATGACCCCGCCTCAACTGGTTGCGGCACTCGCGCCATTCCGAGCCGGTGAAGTCACGCAGCGGATGCTTGCGCCAACGTCGAAGCGCAATTGGGATAACCTGATCGACGGCAGGATGCCAGGCGGGTATTTCTGCAAAGGCTTCTTCGACCACCCAGTCAAAGCGCAGACCTGGCATTGCAGCCACCGCATCCGTTAATGCCGGCAGAGTATGGACGACGTCCCCGAGGGACGACATTTTGACAAGCAGGACGCGCATCAAACCTCGTTGGTTGAACCCAGTAGAGCGTCTAGTTTATCAGTAAGCTCCTCTACCGGGGTGTCACGCATGCACTTATGATGACCCAAAGGACATTCGCGCTGAAAACAGGGTGCGCAATCGATCTCGCTGACCAAGACACTGCTGTTGTCGTTGAGGGGCGGGGTAAATCCAGGAGACGTTGCTCCGTAAATCACCACCAGCGGACGGGCCAAGGCCGCGGCGATATGCATCAGCCCGGAATCGTTGCTCACCACCGCAGTGGCCAGTGACAGCATGTCTACCGCCTCCGCCAATTGGGTATGCCCAGCCAGATCAAAACAGCGTTCACTCCCGCCCGTTGCAGCGACAATTTCTGCTGTCACCGGCTGATCTTTGGCGGAGCCAAACAGGGCCACTTGCCAGCCACGATCAAGAAACTGCTTTGCCAGCTGGCCGTAGTATTGAGCAGGCCAGCGCTTCGCGCTGCCAAACTCCGCTCCCGGACACAGCGCCAGCATTGGCACATCCGGCGCAATACGAAACTTTGCCCGACAGGCATTCGCCTGAGCCTTGTCTACCACCAATTGCGGCGCGGGTAATACGGGCGGCAACACTGCCGATGCATCCTGACCCAGCGCCGCGAACTGCTGCACCATCAATGGCAAGGCCGTCTCATCGAGGATCCGCATGTCATTGACTAAGCCATAGCGCATTTCACCGCGCCAACCGGTTCGCCTGGGAATTCCTGCAAAAAAGGGTATTAGCGCTGATTTTAGCGAATTGGGTAGCATGATGGCCTGATCATAATTTTCGCTCCGCAGCTCACCGGCCAACTTCCAGCGCTTACCAATGGCCACCTCGCCGTGACCAATAGGCAGCGGAATCGCTCGATTCACTTCTGGCATTCGGTCAAGAATAGGCCCGCTCCAAGCCGGAGCTGCCACATCGATAATCACTCCTGGCCTGGTCTGCTGAAGGTGACGGTAAAGCACCTGCGACATCACCATGTCCCCCACCCAGGAAGGCCCGACAACCAGTATCTTTTCTGAAGGTTCATTCATGTGCTTGTCGTTTCTTTGTTCTGCGCCTCAAACAGAGACTGCCAGAGCTGTTGGACCTGCGCACGCTGTGTGGCGAATTTTTCTGAGCTCACGACTGCGGGTTGCTGCTGCAGGGCCAGCTGGTGGGCAACACCCCTATAGTCGAGGTAAGCCTGAGTGAGCGCTTGAACCTGATCACCGGTAAACAGTCCCTCTTTTCCCAGCTCTTCCAAAATGCGCACATTGTCAGACCAACGCGCCAACTCAGGGTGATCATGGGCCCAGGCCAGCACCGCGTACTGCACCATAAACTCAATATCAACAATACCGCCAGTGCCCTGTTTAAGATGGAACTGGGTATTTTCATCCTCACCCAATAGATGCTCGCTCATTCGTTTGCGCATTTTGACCACTTCCCCGGCAAGCTCGGACTCATCACGCAGCTGGCAAAGAATAGTCGAGCGCACTCGCTCAACTTCAAGCGCCACCGCTGGGTCCCCGGCAGCAAACCGCGCCCTCACCAGGGCCTGGTGCTCCCAGGTCCAGGCACTCTTTTGCTGATAGCTGGCAAAGCCTTCAACCCCGGGAACCAGAGAACCCGAATTACCATCAGGCCGCAGTCGCATATCAACCTCGTACAACTGCCCCAGCGCCATACGCGTCTCGAGAATGTGAATCATGCGCTGACCCAAGCGCATATAAAAAACAGTATTGTCCAGACTGCGCTCGCCATCGGTTGAGCCGCGCACCCCCTCATGAATAAAGACCAGGTCCAGGTCAGAGCTGTAGCCCAACTCTATGCCGCCCAGTTTGCCGTAGCCAAAAACGGCGAAGCCATAGCCCTCACTCTGTCGCTTGGGCTCACCGTGCTTGCGGGTCAGATCTGCCCAGGCCACCGCCAATACCTGCTCCAGAATCACCTCGGAGATCCAGGTCAGATTATCGCTGACTTTCATCACCGGCAGTCGACCTGCAATCTCACTGGCGGCCACTCGCAAGACCTGGGAAGCTTTAAAATAGCGCAGCGCATCCATCTGCGCTTCCAAGTCATCGGTCGCCAAACGGGCCACCTGCTGAGCGAGCTGGTTACGCAATTCATCTTTATCGGGCGCGCTGTAGAGACTGGAGCGATCGAGAAACTCATCCAGCAGCACTGGGCTACGAGACATTTGCTCTGCGATCCACGGGCTGGCGCAACACAGCGATACCAGCTCCGCCAATGCAGGCGGGTTCTCCATCAGCAGCACTAAATAAGCGCTGCGCCGAACCACGGCGACCACCAGTGGCAGTACTCGCCCAAGCGCAAGGTCAGGATTGTCTGACTCACCGCAGGCGCGAACCAGTAGCGGCATGAACTGCTCCAGCCGCTCCCGGCCCTCCACTTGCAGCGCTGTCACCCGGCCACTGCTGCGCAAGTCCTGCAGCAGCTTCAGGCTCGCAGCGCCATCCTGATACCCCAGGGCAGACAGGGCAGTACTCTCCATGTCCTCACCCCAAAGTGCCAGCCCATCATCGGCCTCGCCCGACTGTTCTTCATCTTCAGGTGGCGCGATCAATTCCGAGAAGTGCCCCGACACAATGTTTCTGTGGCGTGCCAACACATTCCGGTATTCATCCCAATCGGCGCAGCCCATCACCGTGGCCATCGCCAACTGGGCTAAGGGATCAACCGGCAGCTCCTGTGTCTGTTTATCCTGATAGCCCTGAATAGCGTGCTCGCTGTCGCGCAGAAAAAGGTAGGCAACACGAAGCTCGTCAACAACCTGCTGCGGCAAACACCCCAGGTTGGCACACTCCTCCAGTACCTGAAGCAGTTCCCGTTGCTGCAAACCCAGATCGCGCCCGCCACGAATCAACTGAAAACACTGGGCAATGAATTCAACCTCGCGAATGCCGCCGTGCCCCAGCTTGACGTTGTCCTGTAATCCCCTGCGTCTGACCTCGGCGGAAATCATCTGCTTCATTCCGCGCAAACTTTCAATCACACCGAAATCAACGTAACGCCGATAAATAAATGGCCGCAGGCTGAGCATCAGCTGTTGCGCTGCTTCTGGGTTGCCCGTCACCGGGCTGGCTTTGATCAGGGCGTAACGCTCCCAGTCCCGGCCCTGGTCCTGATAGTACTCTTCCAGCGCGGTGAAGTTGTGCACCAGTGCGCCGCTCTCACCGTAGGGACGCAAGCGCATGTCTACGCGGAACACGAAACCCTCTGGAGTGACTTGATCAAGCGCGGTAATCACCCCCTGACCTACTTTGGTAAAAAACTCTTCATTGCTGATCGGGCGTTTTTCACTGTCGGTGTAGCCCGCCTCAGGAAAGGCAAAGATCAAATCAATGTCCGAGGACACATTGAGCTCACGTGCACCCAATTTGCCCATAGCCAATACAATCAACTGCTGGGGTTCGCCGCTGTGCTTGCCGATAGGCACACCAAATCGCCGCTCCAGCCCAGCATGGGAGTGAGCCAGCGCTTCGGCGATACAAGCCTCTGCCAGCAGGGAGGTGTCACGCACGGTTTCCAGAGTATCGGCCAGGCGACAAAAGTCGCGCCAGACAATCCGCAACATATGACGCTGACGAAAACACCGCAGCGCCACTCCCAACTCCACGCCCTCGAGCGCCAAATCGGACTTCAGCTGCGCACGAAAGTCGGCCTCGGGCAGTGACGTCTGTAAAAATGCGCCCGTCAATGCGTCCAACAATAAGCGCGGTTTACGTTTGCTCAGCTCGGCAATAAAGGGACTGCAGGAAAGTGCCTTGGCGAGCTGCTCCTTAACCGGAGACGCCTCAGCAGCAGCTTGCAGCTTCTCTTTCTGATCAGCGTCCGCCCTTTCCAGAATATTTTCCCAGGCGGCCAGCGCCTGCTCTGCAAGCAGCGCGGGCAACATGCTCGTGTCCAAACTCATAAAAAATCTCTGCGCTTAACGGTTAATCAGGCGTCTATCACCGGGGCAACACGCATGACTTCCTCAATCGTCGTCTGTCCCTTGGCCACCCGGCTGGCACCGGAGAGCCGTAACGTCTTCATACCGCCCTCCATGGCAATTTCACGTATTCTCGCGCTCTCCAGCTGGGAGTGAATCTCCTTCTGTAAGGACGGGCTATTTACCAGCACCTCATAGATTCCCTGACGTCCCATGTAGCCTGTTTCCCGACACTCTTTACAACCCACCGGCCTTGCCACTTTTTCGGGCGGCTCAATCTGCCAGGGTGCGGTTAACTGCTTCCAGGCATCGGGATCCAGCGGCTCCCAGGTTTTACAGTTGGTGCACAAAATTCGCACCAGACGCTGGGACATGATGCCTCGCACGGTTGCCTTAATCAGGTAAGCGGGGACGCCAAGTTCCAGCATTCTCGAGATCGAGCTGGGCGAGTCATTCGTATGCAGAGTTGAGAGCACCAAATGGCCTGTCAGCGCCGCCTGCACTGCCATGTTGGCCGTTTCAAGGTCACGAATCTCGCCGATCATGATGATGTCAGGGTCCTGGCGCATAAGCGCGCGAACGCCAGACGCAAAATCCAGGTTGATGCCGTGGTTCACCTGCATCTGGTTAAAGGCCTCTTCCATCATCTCGATGGGATCTTCAATCGTGCACACGTTCACCTGGGCAGTGGCCAGCTGGCGTAAGGTTGAATAGAGGGTGGTCGTTTTTCCGGATCCGGTAGGGCCGGTGACCAACACAATCCCGTTGCCCATCTGGGTCATCTCATCCCAGCGGTGCAAGTCTTCCTCGGCAAGGCCCAATTGTTCAAAGCTCTTTTGCAACACATCCGGATCAAAAATTCGCATCACCAGCTTCTCGCCAAACGCCGTGGGAAGCGTTGCCAGGCGCAGCTCCACTTCATTGCCCTCGGGGCTGCGGGTTTTCAGGCGACCATCCTGAGGCCGGCGCTTTTCAGCGACATCCATGCGACCCAGTATCTTGATGCGGCTGGAGACCGCCGCGCTGACCTGCTGCGGCAACTCATACACGCTGTGCAGCACGCCATCGATGCGAAAGCGAACATTGCCCACGTCACGTCGGGGCTCGATATGAATATCACTGGCACGCTGCTCAAAAGCGTATTGCAGCAGCCAATCGACAATATTGACGATGTGCTGGTCGTTGGCGTCGGGCTCGTTCATCGAGCCTAATTCCAACATCTGCTCCAGGTTAGAAGTGCCAGGCTTGTTCTCGAGACTGTCTGTACCGCGAGCACCGCGAACCGACACAGCCATGGTGTAGAACTCTGACGTGTGACGGGCAATGTCACGGGGATCAGCGAGCACGCGCCGAATTCGCTTGCGCAACACGTGCTCCAGGTTGCCTTCCCAGCCATGAATATACGGCTCGGCTGAGGCGATCCACACCTCGTCGTCCTTGACTTCAACCGCAAGAATGCGATGACGCTCGGCAAACGCCTGGGACATCACCTCTGCCACCGCCGTTACATTTATCTTCAGCGGGTCGATCTGGTAGACCGACTGGTCAGTGGCCGCGCCAAGCCAGGCCAGCAGCTGATCCATATCCAGTAGTCGGCCCCCCAATGAGGGATCTTCAAGCTTTTGCTCGGCCAGAAAAATCAGCGGGTGCACCTTCACCCGGGTGTTACGCGTCACCCGCTCCATGTCTTCCCGAGTGATTCTCCCGTCACTATGGAGCTGGTGAGCGAGCGGCGCCAGCTCGAGTCGGTGCTCCATCGTTTGTTCGCCGAAGTGTGTTGCCATATTGGCTATCTCTGTTGGTGAGCGCGCTCCATCAAAAGCACTTGATACCGGATCGCAAATCGCCAACTAATGCTAGCACAGCGCCTACTGTGTCACCCCTTGATATAGGTCATTGGACCACATTCGCTCCGTGCGAAGATTTCATGACAGGCGAGCACTTTGTACTTATACTGCGCCGAATCACAGACTCACACACTGGAGACAAATCCATGGCCAGTCGCAACCCTTTGGGTAGCCTGTTTGGACGATCGCCCATAGGCCCCATTCAGGAGCATATGCAGGTCGCCTTCGAGGCTGCTGAGCACCTCCCGGAACTGCTACAAGCATCGGCTGACGATGACTGGGACCGGGCCAAGGAAATCTATAAGGCCGTTATCGACGCCGAAAAGAGCGCCGACAAAATGAAGCGCGACGTGCGCCGTCATTTGCCAAAAAGCCTATTCCTGCCTGTACCCCGGTCCGATCTACTCGTGCTGGTAAGCATCCAGGACCAGGTCGCTAACACTGCGCAAGACTTTGCCAGCATCCTGATGGGGCGCGACATGCGCTTCCCGGAAAAACTGTACCCCGCCGTGCTCGAGCTGACGCAGACCAGTGTGGCTTGCTGCGGACAGGCGTTGGCTGCCATTCAGGAGTTGGACGAACTGCTTGAGGTTGGCTTTACCGGGCGCGAAGTAAAACGAGTTGAGGCCATGCTCAAGGAGCTGGATAAACTTGAACGCAAGACCGACAAGCAACAGTTCAGCCTGCGCCGGAAACTGTTCAAACTCGAAGGGGAGCTACCTCCCGTGGACGTCATGTTCTACTACCGCGCGATGGCTTTAATGGGCTCATTAGCTGACTGTGCCGAAAAAGTCGGCGATCACCTGCAAATATTGCTCGCAAAATAACGAAGGGCTGAACAATGGAAATTATTGCTCAATACGGCAGCGTCTTTCTCATCATGGCCTGCCTGTTCGGCTTCTTTATGGCCTGGGGTATCGGTGCCAATGACGTTGCCAACGCGATGGGTACCTCGGTTGGTTCCAGGGCGCTGACCATCAAACAGGCAATATTGATTGCCATGGTCTTTGAATTCCTGGGCGCTTACCTCGCCGGAGGCGAGGTCACCTCAACGATCCGCAAGGGCATCATCGATCCGCAGGTCATGGCCAACGAACCACAATTGATGGTTTACGGCATGATGTCAGCACTGCTGGCTGCCGGCACCTGGCTACTAATCGCCAGTATGAAAGGCTGGCCCGTCTCGACTACCCACTCAATTGTGGGCGCCATCGTCGGTTTTGCCTCTGTGGGCATCGCCGTGGACGCGGTGAACTGGGCCAAGGTGGGCGGTATTGTTGCCTCGTGGGTAGTGTCACCGGTACTCGCCGGCACCATCTCCTTCGCCCTGTTCATGAGTGTGAAGAAATTCATTCTGGATACCGATGATCCCTTTAACAGGGCCAAAAAATACATCCCGGTCTATATGTGGATGGTCGGTTTCATGATCTCCATGGTGACACTGCTCAAGGGCCTCAAGCACGTGGGTCTGGAGTTCGACCTGGGCCTGGGCAGCAAGTTCGCCAACGCAGTGCCGGTCTCGGCCGTGATCGGTCTTGTGGTCGCTTTCTTCGGTGCCATGCTGCTGCGCAAAATCAAAGACGAGCATGACCCGGACAATCGCTTCGCCAGTGTAGAGCGCGTGTTTGCCATACTCATGGTATTTACCGCCTGCTCCATGGCCTTCGCTCATGGCTCCAACGATGTCGCCAACGCGGTGGGACCATTGGCAGCTATCGTCAGCACCGTTCAATCCGGTGGCGAAATTGCAGCCAAGTCGGTCATGCCCTGGTGGATTTTGCTCATTGGTGGCCTGGGTATTGTGATCGGTCTCGCGACCTACGGCTGGAAAGTGATTACCACCGTTGGCCGCAAAATAACCGAGCTGACTCCCAGCCGCGGCTTTGCAGCAGAACTGGGCGCCGCCGCTACGGTCGTTATGGCTTCGGCCACCGGGCTGCCCATTTCAACCACGCACACTCTGGTGGGTGCCGTTCTGGGCGTAGGATTCGCCCGCGGCATCGCCGCCTTGAACCTGCGGGTGATTGGCAATATTTTCATGTCCTGGATTATCACGCTGCCCGCCGGAGCCGGCTTGGCTATCCTCTTCTTCTTCCTGTTCAAGGGCATCTTTAATCCCTGACAAGACGGTGACAAAACTCACCGCGATGCCTACTCCGGTCGCGGTGTTTCTCTGCAACAGCTACACTCCTCCTACCGGGCCTGGGTTCACGGCCATCACCTTACAGCGCTCCAACAATGACTGTGAGATCCTTTTTCTTCGTCCAGGCGGCTAAAACTGCATGCCCAATATTGAAAAACGCATTATCGAGCAGCTGGGCCAACTGATTAGCACGCCCTCGGTCAGCTCCACCGATCCGGGCTGGGATCAGGGCAACAGGGCGGTTATCAATCTGCTCGCCAGCTGGTTGGAGGACATGGGTTTTGCCACCGACATTCAATCCATCAACGAAGATGGCAGTAAAGCCAACCTGATCGCGAGCAAGGGCTCTGGACCTGGGGGGCTGGTACTTGCCGGGCATACCGACACAGTGCCCTATGACGAAGGCCGCTGGAACAGCGACCCGCTGGGCCTCAGCGAGCGCGACAACCGGCTGTATGGACTGGGTAGCACAGACATGAAGGGGTTTTTCCCCCTGGCCATGGCCGCCGCTGCCAGTTTTAACAACGCAGAACTGCAGCAGCCTTTGATTCTGCTGGCCACCGCAGACGAAGAGAGCTCCATGAATGGCGCCCGCGCCTTGGCTGCAGCCGGTCGGCCTAAAGCCAGGGCCGCCATTATTGGTGAGCCCACTTCCCTGGTGCCTGTTCGCATGCACAAAGGCATCATGATGGAGGCAGTACATATCAAGGGTCAGGCGGGACATTCGTCCAACCCTTCACTCGGTAACAGTGCTCTGGACGGCATGCACTCGGTGATGGGCGACCTGGTCAATTTCCGCACAGAGATGGCGGAGCGCTACAGCAATCCGCTGTTCGAGGTAGCCTACCCCACACTCAATCTGGGCTGCATTCATGGTGGCGACAGCCCCAATCGAATTTGCGGCCAAAGCGAACTGCATTTCGATCTGCGTATGACACCGGGCGGTGACAATTCGCAGGTGCGGGAAGATATCCGCACTCGACTGACTGCCATTGGGCAAGCGAGGGGCCTGGATATTGAACTGCGATCACTGATTCAAGATGTCTCTCCCTTCGAGCAAGCCGCAGACAGTGAGCTGGTCAATTTGGCCGAGCAACTCACCGGCCACAGTGCGATCGCCGTCGCCTTTGCTACCGAAGCGCCCTTCCTGCAACAACTGGGCATGGACACTATCGTTATGGGGCCGGGCTCCATTGACCAGGCGCATCAACCTGACGAGTTCATGCCGCTGGACCAGATCAAACCTTGCATCGCGCTGTTGGAAAATTGCATACGCCATTACTGCCTGTAAGCGCATCCATTGACTCCCGCAGACCTGCGGATATACTGCCCCCGCCTGATGGCTACGCTTTAAGACCCGCATAATGTTATGACCTGCATGTAAGTTCAGCAGCATCGTTCCTCTTCCTGTTTTTCATAAGTCAGCACCCCATCAGTTCATAGCCCGCTGATCAGCGGCTTTTTTAATTTTTTGGTGGCGGAGCCTTACCGCTCACAAAACAGGAGTCCAAACCATGTCACTGCTTATCGGCGACAAACTCGTAGTAACCATTCACTACACCCTCACTGATGAATCCGGCGAAACCATTGACAGTTCCGAGGGCCAGGAACCGTTGGCCTATCTGCATGGCGCCGGGAACCTGATCCCCGGTTTGGAACGCGAACTCGTTGGTAAAACCGCGGGCGCAAGCCTGAGGGCCACGATTGCTCCGGAAGATGGCTACGGAGAATTTCATCCCGAGCTGATTGAGACCGTGCCCCGTGAAGCCTTCGAGGGCGTTGATCAAATTGAAGCCGGTATGGCTTTCGAGGCCGAAGGCTCGGACGGTCAGGCGCGCAGAATTGTGGTCAAGGAAGTAAGCGATGACGGCATTATTATCGATGGTAACCATCCGCTGGCGGGCGTCGAGTTGAATTTCGACGTACAGGTTATTGATGTGCGCGAAGCCAGCGAAGAAGAAATCGCCCACGGCCACGTACACTGATTGGTCAGGATTTTACCGGGACCTAACCCAACGGCCAGGCCGCTCCGGCGGCCTTGCACCCTCCCCAATTGTGGAAAATTCCCACTAGGTGAATCGCTACGCTTTCTGTACCCTAGATAATTCGCTAATAATCAATGACTTGGGAAAGAAAGTGACAACGCCGGGCAGAGCCCACATCCGTTGGTTCAGAAATACCGCACCCTACATCAACCTGCACCGGGGCAAGACCTTTGTGCTGATGTTGGGGGGCGAAGTCGCGCAGCACGAAAACTTTGCCAATGTCATTCACGATATCGCCCTACTCAAAAGCCTGGGCGTGCGGCTGGTGCTGATTCACGGCTCAAGGCCACAAATCGCCTCGCGGCTGGAAGCCGCCGGCATTGAGAGCAGCTTCTATCAGGATGTCAGGATTACCGACACCGACGCCCTGGAGCATGTGAAAGACGCCGCCGGATCTTTACGCGCACAGATCGAAGCCCTGCTCTCGATGGGATTACCTAACTCGCCAATGCAAGGCTCGCATATGCGGGTTTGCTCCGGAAACTTTGTTACCGCAAGGCCAACCGGCGTTGTCGACGGCGTCGACTTTCAGCACACGGGCAAGGTCAGGCGAATCGACACCGAAGGCATACACCGACAACTGCGAGACGATTCCATCGTGCTGCTCTCGCCACTGGGCTACTCGCCTACCGGTGAGATTTTTAATCTTGCGTTGGAAGATATCGCGGTGAACTGCGCCGCCGCGATCTGTGCCGACAAGCTGATCCTGTTCAGCAGCGAAGCAGGCATCACCAGCGCCAAGGGTGATCTGATTCGCCAGCTCTCGCTGGGGGACATAGAACAACTGCCGCTTAACAACGCAGAGCAGAGCGCCCTGCTACACACCGCCAAACAAGCCTGTTTGCAGGGAGTACCTCGCTGCCAAATTATCAGTTACCAGGACGATTGCGCGCTGCTGGAAGAACTATTCACCCACGATGGTAGCGGCACATTGATCGCCAACCGAGATTATGAAAAATCCCGTCAGGCCGGGATTGACGATGTAGGCGGAATTCTCGAGTTGATCGAACCGCTGGAGCAGCAAGGCATTCTGCTCAAGCGCTCCAGAGAGCTGCTGGAAACCGAAATTGATCTGTTCCGGCTGCTCGAGCGGGACGGCCGGATAATCGCCTGCGCCGCCTTATACCCTTTCCCCGAAGATAATTGCGGTGAATTGGCCTGCATCGTTTCTCATCCTGACTATCGAGGTGGCAAGCGGGCTCAGCGCTTACTGGCCGAGCTTGAGCAAGAAGCCAAGCATATGGGTCTTGAAAGCGTCTTCGTACTGAGTACGCAAACCGCCCACTGGTTCCTGGAGCAAGGCTTTGTGGAAAGCTCTCGCGACCAGCTACCGGGTCAACGGCAATCGCTTTACAACCTACAGCGCAACTCCAAGGTGTTTTTTAAAACTCTGGCTGTCTGAGGCGCAAGGTGTAAAGCTCGTCATCAACAATCTGCTGGGCTGCCGCTATCAGTGAGTCCAGGTCATCTCGAACATGCAGAAGTCGCCCCGAAAGAGCATCGGCGTCGCCTGCGGCCAGGCGTGCACAGAAATTGGCCGCCGCTTCCGGCGGAAAAACCCAGTCATCCGCCATGCCATCGTAAGTCGGTACATTCTCGCGCAAAAAGCGATCGTAGTCGGTGCCCATGTCCGTCCAAACAAATCCGGGGCTGAACGCAAAGGCCTTCACTCCCGTGCCTTCCAGGTCTGCGGCAATGCCCTCGGTCAGCCGTTGCAGCGCCGCCTTAGAGGTTGAGTAAGCCGAGCCGCCCATGCCCGCAGAATTAGCCGCATAAGACCCAACGTTGATAATACGTCCGCTGCCTCTGGCCACCATTCCCGCCAGCGCAGCATGGGACACCAAAAAGGGACCCTTCAAGTTCACCTCGATAACGCGCCACCAGTCTTCGGCCGGCATTTCCCAAAGGCGTCCTCCATCGCCGACTCCGGCATTATTCACCAGCAAGGTCAGCGGCCCCAACTCCCTCTCGGACTCCGCCAATGCCGCATTAATCTCAGCCATTTCAGTCACATCGCAGGGGATGGCAAGCGCCTTATCTCCCGCGGCTGCGATTTCTGCGGCGGTGCTCTGCAAATGCGACAGACTTCGTCCCAGCAATGCAACGGCAGCGCCCCGGGCGGCAAGCTCTATTGCAATTGATCGCCCTATACCTCTGCCACCGCCTGTAACCACCGCTATTTGTCCGTCAAGCATCCTCTGCTCCCTCTTTTTGCTTCGTTGTTAGTTTAGTCCAAGGCGGGCGGTACAGCCTTCGCACGAAGAAACTTCCCGCATTTTTTGCTATCCTTCGCGACCTGATTTTGACTCAACTGCGACGCCCAGACGGTTCGCGAACTCAAACGGAATACGATCATGCCCGACTATCGCTCCAAGACCTCTACCGGCGGCCGCAACATGGCCGGTGCCCGCGCCCTTTGGCGAGCCACTGGCATGAAAGATGGCGACTTTGGTAAACCCATCATCGCCGTTGTGAACTCGTTTACCCAATTCGTACCCGGGCATGTGCACCTCAAGGATCTGGGGCAGCTAGTCGCGCGCGAGATCGAGGCTGCCGGTGGTGTGGCGAAGGAGTTCAATACGATTGCCGTCGATGACGGTATCGCCATGGGGCACGACGGCATGCTCTACAGCCTGCCGTCTCGCGATATCATTTCCGATTCGGTGGAATACATGGTCAACGCGCACTGCGCCGATGCCATGGTTTGTATTTCAAACTGCGACAAAATCACCCCGGGAATGCTCAACGCCGCCATGCGTCTCAACATTCCCGTGGTCTTTGTGTCGGGCGGACCGATGGAGGCAGGCAAAACCAAACTGTCGGAAAACAAGCTTGATCTGGTAGATGCCATGGTGATTGCCGTGGACGACTCCGCCAGTGAAGAAGAGGTTGCAGAGTACGAACGTTCAGCCTGCCCAACCTGTGGTTCCTGCTCTGGTATGTTCACCGCCAACTCCATGAACTGCCTCACCGAAGCGTTGGGCTTATCCTTACCGGGCAATGGATCCACCCTCGCGACCCACGCCGATCGGGAGCAACTGTTCCTGCGCGCCGGTCGCCTTGTGGTAGATCTGTGTAAGCGCTACTACGAACAGGATGATGAATCTGTGCTGCCGCGAAACATCGGCAACTACAAGGCGTTCGAAAACGCCATGAGCCTGGACATCGCCATGGGCGGCTCGACCAATACCATTTTGCACCTGCTGGCCGCGGCTCAGGAAGCAGAGCTGGATTTCACCATGGAGGACATTGATCGGCTTTCCCGCAAAATCCCGCAGCTGTGCAAGGTGGCGCCGAACACCCCCAAATACCACATGGAGGACGTTCACCGTGCCGGCGGCGTCATGGGTATTCTGGGCGAACTGGAACGCGCCGGCCTGCTCCATACGGACAGCCCAACCATCCACAGTCCCACCATGGGAGACGCCCTGGATAACTGGGACATCGTGCGCACAGATAACCCCGAGGTGCTCAAATTTTTCAGCGCGGGACCCGGAGGCATACCCACCCAGACCGCATTCAGCCAGAACACTCGATGGCCATCACTGGACGATGATCGCAGCGACGGCTGTATTCGCTCACTGGAGAATGCGTTTTCCTTAGAGGGAGGACTAGCAGTCCTGACCGGCAATATCGCCGAGAATGGCTGCGTCGTAAAAACCTCGGGCGTTGATGAATCTATTTTGGTTTTCTCGGGCCCGGCTCATGTCTGTGAAAGCCAGGAGTCTGCAGTGGCTGATATTTTGGCAGACAAGGTAAAGGCAGGCGATGTGGTTATCGTTCGCTACGAGGGCCCTCGAGGAGGACCCGGCATGCAAGAAATGCTTTACCCCACCAGTTACATCAAGTCCAAAGGACTGGGTGCAGCCTGCGCGCTGCTCACTGATGGCCGCTTCTCGGGCGGCACTTCGGGCCTGTCTATAGGACACGCCTCACCAGAGGCGGCAGCCGGCGGCGCTATTGCGCTGGTTGAGAATGGCGACCTTATAGAGATCAATATCCCTGAGCGCAGTGTTAACGTAAAACTGTCCAGTGAAGAACTCGCGGCCCGCCGCGAAGCCATGGAGGCTCGGGGCGACAAAGCCTGGCAGCCAGTAGAAGCCAGGCCGCGTAAGGTCAGTGCTGCGCTTAAGGTTTATGCCAAAATGACGACTAGTGCAGATAAAGGCGCAGTGCGCGACTTGTCACTGCTGGATTGAACGTGGCGCGCTGAGCGCGCCGTTCATTTATCGCCAAATCTGGCGAAGGCTTAACGGCTTATTGCTTTGCTATCAGCGACTCTACGTCTTCTCGAAAGTCATCGAGTTTCTTGCGCAACCTGCGATCCTGCTTGTCGGACCGTGCATTGGCAACTTTTGCCAGCGCTTTGAAAATCATTTGGCTGTTATGCTCAAACACCTCCTGATACTCCGCCGAGGTGGTCTGATCCCGAGTAGCCAGGGCATCACGGATGCCCTGCTGCCATCCCTCTTCACGTTGCAACAGCACTTCCCTGCGCTCAAGCCAGGCAGCGCGTTCACGCAACCAGATACCATCGGCACGACGCATGTCCTGCGCTGCCTGTTTCAGGTAGCCGCGCTGTTCTGCGTCCAGTCGGCCCATGAAATCCTGTACCGAGTCTTCCAGGTTTTCATAAGCCTCTTCCCGATACTCTTCGTCGGTTCGAGGCAGGTATTCTTCTTCGTACTCCACCTGCTTCTCGCGCAGGTTTTCGGTGAATTCTTCTAGCTGCTCCCGTGACAACTCTTCACCCAGGGCGAGCATCCACTCCAGACCTCGCAATTCGATACGCTCCCAGGCGTCTTCAAACTGAATCGCGACGTCCGCCACCTGGGCCTGGCTTACGTCCGCGTCCAGCATTTGCTCAATGCTATCGAGTAACTGTAAATACGTCGGCAACTCTTCGCTACGATGCCACGCCAGAAAAGGTTGTAACTGTTCATCGAGAAAGGTCTTCTGATCGCGTTCCAGGCCCACATACTTGCCGACGTACCAGGGAATAATAAAATCCAGCCGGTTATAGACAAACGTGGTGCTGCTGCAGCCGACCATAGTCAGTAACAGTACGGACAGTAGCGCTTTGCGAATAGTTTGTGTCAAACGCCCTCCAGTTTCACCAGGGTAAATTGTCCAGATCGACGTTGCCGCCAGTAACCACAACACCCACGCGGCGGTTACGAAAGCGCTCCGGGTGTTCAAGCAATCCGGCAAAGCTAACCGCCCCGGATGGCTCCACCACCTGTTTCATGCGGGTCCACTGTAACTGCATAGCGCGAACGATCAAAGCATCTGGAACCGTAAGGATTGTGTCTACGTGTTTACGGATAATCTCAAAATTGAGTTCACCCAGTCCCGCCCGCAGGCCGTCGGCAATGGTTTGAGGATTATTCTGTGGCTGCAATTCACCCAAACCGAAGGAGCGAAAAGCATCATCGGCGCCCTCGGGCTCTACGGCCACCACTTCGATATTTGAATTGATCGCTTTCGCGGCTATCGCCGCGCCCGCCAGTAGTCCACCGCCTCCCACGGGAACCACTACCACATCGAGTTCATCGGCCTGCTCCAGTAGTTCCAAAATAGTTGTGCCCTGCCCGGCAATAATGCGCGGGTCCTTATAGGGGTGAACTTCTTGAGCACCGGTTTGCTCGATCACGGTGGCTACCGTCGCTTCCCGTGCCACCAATGTAGGTTCGCATTCGATAATCAGGCCACCGTAGGCGGCTACCGCTTCCTTCTTCACTGTGGGTGCGTTGGAAGGCATTACAATATGGGCGGGAATATTCCGTGCCGAGGCCGCCATCGCCAGTGCCGCACCATGGTTTCCAGAAGAGTGCGTTGCAACACCTGCTGCCGCAGTCTCATCATCGAGGCTTAAAACCGCATTGGTCGCACCCCTGGCTTTAAACGCACCGGCCTTTTGCAGGTGTTCGCATTTAAAGAAGACGTTGGCGCCCGTTAGTTGATCCAACAGCTGGCTGGACATTACCGGAGTTCGATGAAGGTGAGGGGAAATCCTGTCCCAGGCCTCTTGTATGTCCTCCAGTACCGGCGCTACCGATTGAATCATCTGTTATCTCCTTGGTAAAACAGGTCAGGCCCGTCGTGGTGCAGTCAGGGCGGCAGTTTAGCTGCCTATCCGTGCTGCCGCCATGTTACGGTACGCAGCAAATAATTGAGAACCGCTAATGCAAGCTCTGGAACAACTGTCGATCGACTTTGCCAACGCCGTCTGGGGCACACCTCTGGTCATGCTTTTGGTGCTGGGTGGACTGTTCTTCGGGGTGTACTCGCGCTTTTTGCCTTATCGCCACTTCGGTCATGCACTCGGACTGGCGCTGGGTCGGCACAGTACGCCGGATCAGCCGGGAGAGCTGAGCCATGGCCAAGCGCTTGCTGCAGCCCTTTCCGGCACCATGGGCCTGGGTAATATTTCAGGGGTCGCACTGGCCGTGGTCGCCGGTGGACCCGGAGCCGTTTTCTGGATGTGGATTTCTGCACTGGTAGGAATCGCCACCAAGTTTTTCACCTGCAGCCTGGGCGTCATGTACCGCGGTGAAGACAGCCTGGGGCGCTTGCAGGGCGGACCGATGTACATCATCAAAGAGGCGTTACCCCGATCGTTTTATCCCCTGGCTATTCTGTTTTCTCTGGCTGGCCTGATCGGTACCCTACCCATGTATCAGGCCAATCAATTGACCGCGCTGATTCGCGAGAATCTGTTCTCCGCGCAGGAACCCATGCTGGTCAATGCCGCCACCGGCATCGTACTTGCCCTGGTGGTTGGCACAGTGGTTTTCGGCGGGCTGCAGCGTGTCGCAAAAGTGGCGGTCACCGTGTTACCGCTGATGGTTATGCTTTACATGGCCATGACGCTGTATTTACTGGCCTCTCACCTGAATGAAATTCCAGCACTACTGGCGAGTATCGTAAACAGTGCTTTTAGCGCCGAGGCCGCCGGTGGCGGTATGCTCGGCGTCATGCTTATCGGTATCAGCCGCGCAGCGTTTTCCAATGAAGCCGGGGTAGGAACAGAAGTTATGGCCCATGGCGCTGCTCGCACCAATGAGCCTATTCGCGAGGGGCTTGTCGCCATGCTGGGCCCGGTTGCCGACACCTTGATTGTCTGCACCTGCACCGCGCTGGTCATACTAATCGCCGGTAACTGGCAAAACCCGGGAGACCTCAGCGGCATTACACTCACATCAAATGCCTTTGCCAATGAGATGGGTAACGTTGGCGTAGTACTGCTTTTTATTGTCACCCTGATTCTCAGCTCCACTACCATGTTCACGATGTGGTACTACGGCGCTAAGTGTTTTGGATTTTTATTCGGCGCTGAAGTACAGCACCACTATCGATGGTTTTTTGTCGCCACGGTGATCTTCGGATCCCTGGTCAGTCTCGACATTGTCTTCAATCTGATTTCAGCCGCGTACGGCCTAATGGCGATACCCACCATGACTGCGACACTGTTGCTGGCACCCAAAGTTAAAGCGGCAGCCAAGGACTATTTCAGCCGGCATCCTTACTGAGGGGCCAACCTAGTAAAAGGCCCGTCGATTAAACGGCAGGCCTTCAGAGGTCCAGGCAAATCATCAAGCGGCGGCGTTCTGTTCCTGCTCCGCCGATTTATTGATGGCACGCAAAATACCGTCCAGTGATGCCTGCACAATATCGTGACTGCGGCCACACCCACAGAAACGGTCGCCTTCAATATTCAGCTGAATGTAGCAAACAGCCTCGGCATCGGCGCTTTGGCTAAGCGCGTGTTCGCTGTATTCCACCAGCACAATGTTCTTGCCCGTAAATTTCTCCATAGCATCGACAAACGATGCCACCACCCCACTGCCGGTACCGGTGATAGTCTCCTGTTTGTCACCGCGATTAAGCTCAGCCTGCAGCTTATCCACATGATCTTCCCTAGAGACCGTGAAATTACCCAGCTGCCATCGCCCCTCACCATTGAGATAGGTTTGTTGGAACAATGAGAAGATGTCGTCAGAGCCGACCTCAGTCTCTTTTTCCTCGGCGAACGCTTGCACCGCTGAGCTGAAATCAACCTGCAGCCAGCGTGGTAATTCATAGCCATAGTCCCGCTCCAGAACATAGGCGATCCCGCCCTTGCCTGACTGGCTATTGATGCGAATCACTTCCTGGTAGGAGCGGCCAATATCAGCGGGATCAATGGGCAGGTAGGCCACATCCCAGGCGTCCTGTTCATCGCGCCGTGATAAGCATTTTTTAATCGCATCCTGGTGGCTGCCTGAGAAAGCGGTAAACACCAGCTCCCCTGCCCAGGGGTGACGGGGGTGCACCGGCAAGTGCGTACACTCTTTAACCGTGCGGATAATTTCATCCATGTTTGCCAGGTGCAATTTCGGATCCACCCCCTGGCTGTAAAGGTTCATAGCCATGGTAACCACGTCCATGTTTCCCGTACGTTCACCGTTGCCCATCAAAGTACCCTCTACCCGATCAGCGCCAGCCATGACGCCAAGTTCTGCCGCTGCCACCGCACAACCGCGGTCATTATGGGTATGCAGAGAAATCAGCAGGCTTTCACGATTGGCCACGTTGTCGCAGAACCACTCGATTTGGTCGGCATAAAGATTTGGGGTGCTCATCTCAACCGTTGCTGGAAGATTAATAATGACCGGCTTTTCGGGCGTGGGTTTCCACACGGCTGTGACCGCATCGCAAACCTCAACGGCGAAATCCAGTTCTGTACCGGTGAAGCTTTCCGGTGAGTATTCGAAAACCCATTCAGTCTCGGGGTATTTATCCGCACAGGCCTGCACCAACTTGGCGCCGTTAACCGCAATATCAATAATGCCCTGACGATCCAGACCGAACACTTGCTCGCGCTGCACCGTGGAGGTGGAGTTATAAACGTGAACCACTGCGCGCCTGGCGCCCTTTAAGGATTCAAAGGTTTTTTCAATGAGCTCCTGACGAGCCTGCACCAGCACTTGGATAGTCACGTCTTTCGGAATGCGATCGTTCTCGATCAGTTCTCGCACAAAGTCATAGTCGTGACTCGAAGCTGAGGGAAACCCCACCTCAATTTCCTTGAAGCCGATTTTTACCAGCTGATCCCAGAGCAGGGACTTTTGGCTCGCCGTCATGGGTTCGATCAACGCCTGATTGCCATCGCGCAAATCCACGCTGCACCAGAGAGGCGCCTTGTCGATCACCTGATCGGGCCAACGACGGTCGGTTTTGCGAATAGGGGCAAAAAGCTTGTACTTTTTGTGATCGAAATTGCTCATGACTTCACCGGTTTCTTCTCGTTAGGGGGCTGCTCAACTGCGGGCGCTGGCCCTTTTGGGGCCCGGTGCGCAGCTGGCCAGAGAAGGGTAATTCTGATCAGCGAACTCGCACAGATGAGTGTTCAGCCTGGCGCACAGTATATTGCTGAAGATTGAGGGATTGATTGCAAATATGCCGCAATATTGACAATATTGGGCAATAATAGCGCGCTTAATCCGATATTTATGGAGTAATTCGCTACTTTAAGTCGCCATACCCATTCTATTTCTCTCATTAGCCACTAGCGTGCGCTGGAGTGACAATGAAGCTTGATCGGACCGACAAGAAGATTCTCAATGCCATGCAGGACAACGCACGCATCAGTAATCTGGAATTAGCTGAGCTGGTCGGGCTATCTCCTACACCGTGCTCTCGCCGCGTCAAGCGACTGGAGGAATCCGGGCTGATTAAGGCGCACGTCACACTGCTCAACCAATCGATGCTGGGGCTTAAGCTCACCGCCTACAT
>JBDWQQ010000002.1:0-4917 GCA_039986455.1 Halioglobus sp. | reverse complement strand
GCGGCGCGCATGGCGACTTCTGTTTTGCCGAAGCCAACATCGCCGCAGACCAACCTATCCATCACCCTGGGACTGCACATGTCCTCAACCACGGCGCGAATGGTGAGTTCCTGGTCGGGTGTTTCCTCGAAGGGGAAAGCGGCGGAGAACTGGTCGTACAAGCCTTGGTTCAGTTCGAACGCAAAGCCTTTTCGTGCCTCTCGGCGGGCGTACACTTCCAATAACTGAGCGGCAATGTCATTGGCTTTCTCGCTGGCCTTGCGCCGGGCCTTGTCCCACTGCTCTGAACCCAGCGTGTGTAACGGTGCGAGGTCTGGGTCCGAACCCGCGTAGCGACTGATCAGATGCAGCGAAGCAACCGGTACGTAAAGCGTGGAACCTTTCGCGTATTCCAGCGTAAGAAATTCAGCTTCTTGCGCGTCCACCGATAGTGTCTGCAAGCCCACATACCGGCCCACGCCGTGTTCTAAGTGCACCACGGGCACACCTTCGCGCAATTCGTTGATATCACGAAACACATTGGCGTTGGTCGCTTCCTGGCTGGGTCGTCTGCGGCGGCGCTGAGCGACCCTGTTGCCAAACAATTGGGTTTCGCAGACCAGGGTGGGTTCACCGGGACCAAAGTACAGGCCCCGGTCCAGCGGCGCGGTCGCAATAGCAAAGGACTCCCCCGATGCCAAGAAAGCATGCCAGTCTTCTACCGCCGGTGGTTTGAGGCCCAGGTCATGCAGCGACTCCAGGAGGATTTCCCTGCGTCCCGCTGATTCGGCACACAGCAGTACAGGCGCGCCGTGCTCATCCAGAAAACGAGCAAGATTGGTGACAGCAGAGGTGACGGTTTGGTCGGTGGCCAGGTCCGGCGGCGGCAGCACAGCGGTTTGCTGGTGCACAGGAGCCTCCGGGTTGTGGCGCAACTCGAGCACGGGGAAGCTCTTCAATAAACTGTAGAGCTCTTCCACCGGTGTAAAACCTTTGGCGGGCGGCAGCAGAGGGCGCCTGGGGTCGATACCATATTCTTCAAATCGACTGCCCACTTCCTGCCAGAAGTGCTCGGCGGCGCCGTGGTGGTCGCCGGTGGTAATAAGCGCAGCATTGTCTGGTAAATAATCAAACAAGGTGGCACAGCTGTCGAAAAATAAGGGCAGGTAATACTCGCAGCCCCCTGGGCTGCGGCCTGCACTGACTTCCACGTAACTCGGACAACTATCGTGGTCAACATCAAAGGCTTCCCACCAGTTCATCTGAAAACGAGTGATGGCGCTGCCTTCCAGCGGATACTCGCGCGCCGGGAGCATGTTAATGGCTGTGACTTTCTCTACCGTGCGTTGGCTCTCCGGATCAAAGGTCCGCAGGGTGTCGACCTCGTCGTCCAGTAGGTCGATGCGGTAGGGGAGGTCCGACCCCATGGGGTAGATATCGAAAAGTGAGCCGCGTAAGGCAAATTCACCGTGCTCGAACACGGTTTCAACATTGCGGTAGCCATTGCGCTCAAGATTGCGTCTAAAGCTGTCCAGGTCGATGCTCTGGCCTTCTTCGAGCACCAGACTTGAGCCTGCCACGTAGTGCGTGGGCGGTAATCGGTGCATCAGGGTTGGCACCGGAACGATTAAAATGCCGCCACTACAGCGCGGGAGTCGAAACAGGGTGCTCAGCCGCTCTGAAATAATATCCTGGTGAGGGGAGAAGTTGTCGTAGGGCAGGGTTTCCCAGTCTGGAAACGCCAAAATTTCCAATTCAGCGTCGAGGTAGAAGGGCAGTTCTCTCTCTAAAGCCAGCGCTGCGCTGGTATCGGCGGTAATGACCACCAGCAGTCTTTTGGGGTCTGCCAACTCAGCGATGCAGCGAGCGTCAGCGCCGCCGTAAAATGGGCCCAGGGCGGTGCGGGTGCCTTTTTGTTGGGGCCAGGGGGTCGCCTGTACCAGAGATGTGAACATACCAGTGCTTTGGATTTGTTGTCAGCGGGCGCGCATTGTAGCGCGTGCCTGTGTCACGTCTCCAGTACATTACCGTTACTAATAGTGGGAATGCCTGCACTTGCTTGCGCGCGCTGTGGCATAAGACGATAATACGCGGCCTCACATCACCGCTCAGGACTCAATGAACGTGAACGATCGCAAGAGAGAACGTCCCGCCGATTATTTCAAAGACTGGAAAGAGCGCGAAGCGCTGGCAGAAGGCATGATTCCCGTTGTGGGAAAACTGGCGCGAGAAAAAAGCGTTAAGTGCTATATCTACGGCAAATCCCTGGTTAACCGCTCGGTATTGGAGATCATGAAAGATCACCGTTACGTGCGCCAGGTTGAGGCCAACGAACTGTCTGAGTTTGAAACGTTTCCGGTATTGTCGGAGTTAGCCAAGCTGGATTTAGGCCCCGCGCATATCGATGTGGGTCGCTTGGCCGTTAATTATTATGACAAAGGCGAGGGCGAAGGCCTCAGTATTGAGGAGTACGTGCGTCGTGAAGTGGCCGAGGACATCGGTTCAGATGCCAAGCCCTTGAGTAAGCCTCAGGATGTCGTGCTATACGGTTTTGGCCGTATCGGTCGTTTGATGGCCCGTATTCTTATTGATAAAACGGATGGCGGTGATGCACTTCGCTTGCGCGCCATCGTGGTTCGCAAGGGTAAGGCGCCCAATGATCTGGTCAAACGGGCCAGCTTGCTGCGTCGCGACTCTATTCACGGTGCTTTCGATGGCACCATTCGTGTTGATGAGGAGCGTCAATCCTTCGTCGCCAACGGCAATGAAGTGAAGGTGATTTACGCGGATGCTCCCGATACGATCGATTACACCGATTACGATATTGATGATGCTATCGTGGTGGACAATACCGGTGTGTGGCGCGATGAGGCTGGCCTCTCGTTACACCTGAAAAGCAAGGGTGTATCCAAGGTGATACTGACTGCCCCCGGTAAAGGCGACTTGAAAAACGTCGTCCACGGCATTAATCACGACATCATCGACCCCTCCGACAGCATTATTTCTGCGGCCTCCTGTACCACCAATGCCATTGCGCCGCCGTTGAAGGCGATGGACGATGAATATGGCATTAGCGCGGGCCACGTGGAGACAGTGCACGCCTTCACTAACGACCAGAACTTGATCGACAACTATCACAATGCCGCCCGTCGCGGTCGTGCAGCTCCGCTGAACATGGTGCTTACCGAAACCGGCGCGGCGAAAGCCGTGGGTAAAGTGTTGCCACAGTTCGTTGGTAAGCTGACAGGTAATGCGATTCGGGTGCCGACACCCAATGTGTCCATGGCGATCCTTAACCTGACCCTCGACCGGGAGACCACCGCCGAGGAAGTGAACGAGTACATGCGCAACAAGGCGCTGCATTCTTCGCTGCGCAAGCAGATCGACTATTCCAATTCACCCGAGGTGGTATCGACAGACTTCGTCGGCTCTCGCCACGCGTGCATATTTGACGCCCAGGCCACCATTGTGAATGGCAAACAGGCCGTTTTATATCTCTGGTATGACAACGAATTTGGTTATAGTTGTCAGGTTCATCGCATTTTGGAGCAGATGGCGGGGCTCGATTACTCCGTGTATCCCAAAGAGGCCTAGCACTAGCGGCAGTAGAGGCCGTTTTCGCTTCTACTGTCACCCTCAGAAACGCCTTTCGATCCTTTTCCAGCCAGGGTGGTTGTTTTTTGACCACCTGCGGCCACTTTTTCCTGATTCAGAGATTTCCAAGGGTCTGTGAACGGCAGAGGCGGGCGGAGCGTTGTTATTGTGCCGTGGGGTACTACGCACCTACCCCAAAGTGGTATTCGACAAAGGTCTAAGAAACCCTCAAAACCTGTTCAAAATCAAAGAACTGGCCCCCTGATTGTGGCCTTTTTTTGGCGCTTCACCTATAATGCGCGCGGCTTGGTGATAGGCGGCAAAAATTGCTGCCCACAATGGTCCTGGGCCCACCCACACACTAGATTCTGTAGGCAGATCGTATGATCAAGATCAAGCGGGGTATGCAAATCCCAATTCAGGGAGCTCCCCAGCAAGTTATTGAAGATGCACCTGCGGCGCGCGCGGTCGCGCTGGTCGGATTCGACTACGTCGGCATGAAACCCACCATGGAAGTGCAGGAGGGCGATCGGGTCAAACTCGGGCAACTCCTGTTTACCGACAAAAAGTCCCAAGGTGTTCGTTATACGGCGCCCGCATCGGGGGTGGTTTCGGCCATTAACCGTGGTGCGCGTCGGGTCCTGCAGTCTGTCGTCATTGACATCGACGGTGACGAGGCAGAGAGTTTTGGCAGCTACAGTGAAGAGCACGCCAGAGATCTGGACGCATCGACTATCCGCGAACAATTGATTCAGAGCGGGCAGTGGACTGCACTGCGAACCAGACCGTTTAGCAAGGTGCCAGCGGTTGATGCCGAGGCCGCTGCAATATTTGTCACCGCCATGGACACCCAGCCACTAGCGGCAGACCCCACCGTGATCATCGGTGAGCATGAACAAGCATTCACCCTGGGTCAGGACCTGTTGGCGAAGTTAACCAGCGGTAAAGTCTATGTTTGCGCGGCTGCTGGGTCTCCGGTTCCTGTTGGCAAGGCTGCGAACATTGAAATGGCTGAATTTGCAGGGCCGCACCCGGCAGGCCTGCCGGGAACACACATCCACTTCCTGGAAGGGGTTAGCGCCAGTAAAGTCGTTTGGCAGATCGGCTATCAGGACGTGATCGCAATCGGTCGCTTGTTTCTTGATGGAAGTCTGCACACTGATCGTGTGATCTCGCTCGCAGGACCTCAAATAGAGAAACCCCGACTGCTGCGCACTCGCCTTGGTGTCGACTTGCAGGCCCTGTGTGCCGGTGAGCAAAAAGACGGTGAGAATAGGGTGATCTCCGGTTCCGTACTGGGTGGTCGAGGCGTAGCTTCCGGTACAGCGTATCTGGGCCGCTATC
>JBDWQQ010000001.1:0-5413 GCA_039986455.1 Halioglobus sp. | reverse complement strand
GTAGTTGCTGGCGGTGGTGTTGCGCTGGTACGTGCTATTTCTGCTATCGCAGAGCTCAAAGGCGACAACGAAGACCAAAACCACGGCATCGCAGCTGCTTTGCGCGCCATGGAAGGTCCTCTGCGTCAAATCGTTGGCAATGCGGGTGACGAGGCTTCTGTTGTTCTCGACAAGATCCGTCAGGGCGAAGGTAACTACGGTTACAATGCTGCCACTGGTGAGTACGGCGATATGATCGAAATGGGTATCCTTGATCCTGCCAAAGTGACTCGCACAGCGCTGCAAGCTGCTGGCTCAGTGGCTGCGCTGATGATCACTACCGAAGTCATGGTTGCTGATTCGCCAGATGAAGGCGCTGGCGGTGCACCTGCCATGCCTGACATGGGCGGCATGGGCGGCATGGGCGGCATGATGTAAACCCCGCTTGCCCAAGCAACTCGAAAGCCCGGCATCCGCCGGGCTTTTTTATGCCTAGGGTTTACGGTATGTCCCGAAACCCGAACTAGCCAATCTCCCCAACATCCATTACCTTATCCACCTCAATTTTCAGCACGATCACTAGGAGCACCCGGTGACCCAAATCGTACAATTCGCCGAAAAAGAAAAATATTCCCTGATTACCCTGGATGATGGCAAAGCCAATGCCGTGTCGTTTGTTATGTTGGAACAGCTAAATGCAGCGCTGGATCAGGCGGAGCAGGCAGGTAAGGTGGTTGTTATTACTGGCCGACCAGGCAAGTTTTCAGCAGGGTTTGACCTTGCCGTAATGGGGCAGGGCGGAGAGCAGGTGATGAAACTGGTCGGGGGTGGTGCTGATATTGCCAAGCGCTTGCTGCAATTTCCAACCCCTGTGGTGCTGGCAGTGACCGGGCATGCGTTGGCAATGGGCGGGATTATGTTGATGACAGCCGATTATCGCATTGGGACAGCGGGTGACTATAAACTGGGCCTCAATGAAGTGGCGATCGGCATGAGTATGCCGCGCTTTGGGGTGGAAATTGCCCGCGCGAGGCTTGATCCGGCGCATTTCGAGCTGTCGGTTAACTGCGCGTACTTGTACGACGCAGAAGGGGCGGTGGAGTCCGGCTACCTGGATGAGGCGGTCGATGCAGGTCAGCTTATGTATCGCGCCGTCGCTATTGCCGAGCAGCTGTCCGGTTTGAATATGCGCGCTCACAAAGACACTAAGGATAGAGTTCGGGCTCCGCTTTACAGGGCCTTGGATGAAGCCATGGAGAAAGATTTTGCCGACGGCGGTGGTCTGTAATTCTCCGGCTCTAGCGGGAGAAATTTTTGGGCTCGGTTGTATCAGCAACGTTTCACGGCTTGGTTCAAAGTGTATAATGGGCCGGTAAACTCAAAAAAAATGAAAAGGGGTTAGGTGTATGAGCGGTATTATTCTGGAGTTTGTTTTTCGTTGGGCGCACGTCCTGTTCGGTATCACCTGGATAGGCCTGCTGTATTACTTCAATTTTGTACAAACAGAATACTTCAAAGAAGCTGAGGCAGACGCGAAAGCCGACGCGGTGAAAAAGCTAGCACCTCGAGCACTGTGGTGGTTTCGCTGGGGAGCGATGTTTACATTCCTGACGGGTCTGACTTTGCTGCACCAAGTGGGTGCTACCACCAACATTATGGGCATGCCTGCGATATGGATGGGCGCCCTTGCTGGAACCCTGATGTTCCTGAACGTCTGGCTGATCATCTGGCCCAAGCAACAGATAGTGATTGGCCTCAAGGAAGGCGACGGCCCTTCAGCGGCTGCCAAGGCGGGTCTGGCATCTCGAACGAATACCCTCCTCTCGGGTCCGATGCTGTTCGGCATGTTGGCGTCCAAGCACCTCCCCATTGATGCGGGAGTAGCTGGATTTGGAGCCTGTGTGGTCCTGATTCTGGCCCTGGAAGCGAATGCTCTGTTTGGTAAGACTGGCCCAATGACTAGCGTCAAAGGCGTTATCCACTGCAGTATCGCGCTAACAGCGGTAATTTGGGCGCTACTGGCGTTTTTGTAAGCTTTATCCTGGCATTCAAGCCCGCCCTGTTCAGGGCGGGCTTTTTATTATCGATTAGGCCTTCAGGCCTGCTTTTTACTCCAAATTCACACTGGGGAAGGCGGCTGTTGTCCTGTAAGATACGGCACTGCTCAGGAGAGGTTATTTATGCCGCAAATATCAGGTGATAAAAAGTACAAGCGCATTCTGCTCAAGCTCAGCGGAGAAGCGCTGACTGGTAGTGAAAATTTCGGTATAGACCCAAAAGTTCTGGATCAAATGGCCCTGGAAATAGGCCAGTTAGTGGGCATTGGTGTTCAGGTGGGTCTGGTTGTTGGTGGTGGTAATTTGTTCCGTGGGGCAGCCTTGCAAAGGGCAGGGCTAGACCGAGTGACTGGTGACCATATGGGTATGCTGGCCACGGTTATGAATGCGCTGGCTTTGCGCGATGCGCTGGAACGCTCCAATATTTCTACCCAGGTCATGTCCTCCATTCCAATGAGTGGCGTGGTGGATCATTATGATCGACGCAAGGCGATTCGAGCCCTTGGCAATGGTGATGTGGTCATATTCGCAGCGGGTACGGGTAATCCCTTCTTCACCACCGATTCATCAGCGTGTTTGCGCGGTATTGAAGTGGACGCGGAGCTGGTGCTTAAGGCAACCAAGGTCGATGGCGTCTATTCGGCTGATCCGATGAAAGTTAAAGATGCGATCAAGTACGATCGGCTCACTTACGACGAGGTTCTGGATAAGAAGCTGGAAGTGATGGACCTCACTGCAATTTGCCTGTGCCGCGATCACGACATGCCGGTTAGGGTGTTTGAAATGGAAAAAAAGGGCGCACTGCTAAACATTGTCAGAGGCGGTGACGACGGAACACTGATTGAGTGACTGTCGAGTCCCGGGAGGAAACTGAAACATGATTGACGATATCAAAAAAGAAGCCGACGAGCGCATGGCCAAGAGCCTTGATGCCCTGGGCCACAACTTCAACAAAATTCGCACGGGTCGGGCGCATCCCAGCTTGCTGGACGGCCTGCGAGTCGAGTACTACGGTGCTGAGACTCCCCTGAATCAAATGGCTAACGTTAACGTCGAAGATGCTCGGACGCTATCGCTGACCGCATGGGACAAAACCATGATCCCCGCGATTGAAAAGGCGATTATGAAATCCGATCTGGGCCTCAACCCGGCTACAGCGGGAGAAGTTATCAGGATCCCCATGCCGATGTTGACTGAGGAGACCCGTAAGGGATACATCAGGCAGGCTCGACAGGAAGCTGAATCTGCGCGGGTGTCGGTGCGCAATGCACGCCGCGATGCCAATGCCATGCTCAAAGAATTGGAAAAAGACAAGGACATCAGTGAAGACGATGAGCGCAGAGGTCAGGATGTTATTCAGAAAATGACCGATACTCATATAGCGCAAGTTGAAAAAATGTTGGCGGCCAAAGAAGCCGACCTGATGGAGATCTAGGGTCTAGCACCCTGGATTCTGACTTCCATGTCCGGTGGCATTTCCTCACGAGACGAATCTGATACGGGGCCGATGGTGATTCCCCGTCATGTTGCGATCATTATGGATGGCAACAATCGTTGGGCCAAACGCAATGGCGTACCGGGCCCTGCCGGCCACCGAGCAGGTGTCGAAGCAGTGCGCAGCATATTGCGTGCCTGCCGCCACCACGGCGTAGAAGTTCTCACGGTGTTTGCGTTTAGCAGTGAAAACTGGGGACGGCCGCTACCGGAAGTTCGTGCCCTACTGGCTTTGCTGTCGCGCTATTTGCGAAGTGAAGTGCGTGAACTTCACAAGGATGGAATTCGCCTTCGCTTTATCGGTGAGCGCACTCGCTTCAGCACGCGGCTTCAGCGCCTGATGCAACAGTCTGAGCACCTCACTGCGGGCAACACTGAGGCGACGCTGGTGATCGCGGTTGATTACGGCGGCCAATGGGATATTGCCCAGGCGGCGCAGCAGTTGGCCAGCGAGGTTAAGGAGGGTGAGCTTCTGCCACAGGACATCACCCCCGAATTGATTGATAGTCGCATTTCTGTTGCAGACTTACCGCGCCCAGACCTCTGTATTCGTACCGGCGGTGACGCCAGGATCAGTAACTTCATGCTGTGGCAGTTCGCCTACAGCGAATTGTATTTTACTAACACCTTGTGGCCCGACTTCGGTGAACTCGAATTTGCTCGTGCCTTGGCTGACTATAGTCGTCGCGAGCGCCGTTTCGGTTTGCGAGAGCCCGATGGCATTGTTGCGGGAGGCTCGCTAGATGCTTAAGCAGCGGGTGATCACCGGCTTAATCATGGTCGGTCTCTTCCTGGCAGGCGTATTGTACTTGCCTCTCAATACGCTCGCTGTGGTGTTCGGCGTTTTGGTTCTTGGTGGTGGTTGGGAATGGTCTCGTATGGCGGGGTGGGAATCGCTACTTGCCAGAAGCGTGTTTGTTGCGGTCCTTGCCGTCACCCTGGTTGCTTTGGGTATTCACTGCCAGCTGCTCGCAGCGCCGTCGCGGGAATTGGTGCAGCCTGTGCTGGGGCTCGCCTGCCTCTGGTGGTCTTTCGCATTACTTTGGATTAAGAGCTACCCGGGTAGTGCAGTCATGTGGAGCAATCGTTTCATGCGCAGTCTCATGGGGCTTCTGATTCTTGCTCCGGCCTGGACTGCGACTGTGTATTTACTCACTTACCCACGCGGTTCGCTGCTTCTGATACTGATGGTTGTCTTTGTAGCTGCTGCGGATATTGGGGCTTACTTCGCCGGTAAATCACTGGGTAAACACAAGTTGGCCCTGGATGTCAGCCCGGCCAAAACCTGGGAGGGTTTCTGGGGGGGTGAAATAGCGGTCGCGCTGATTGCTATTGCCGTCTGGTA
Organism: Halioglobus sp.; assembly: GCA_039986455.1. GTDB lineage: Bacteria > Pseudomonadota > Gammaproteobacteria > Pseudomonadales > Halieaceae > Halioglobus. The sequence goes on along the minus strand of JBDWQQ010000001.1, from coordinate 538 downwards.
TTACCTGCCTGCTCAAGGTGCTCATATCAGTTTGTTAACAGTGCTTTCAGTCGCACTCGCCACCAGTATGGCCTCGGTTGTCGGTGACTTGTCAGTCAGCATGGTAAAACGCGAAAGCGGTACCAAAGACAGCGGCAGCCTGTTGCCGGGGCATGGGGGAGTGCTGGATCGACTGGATAGTCTCTGCGGTGCTGCGCCCGTGTTTGCGCTCGGCCTACTGTTGGCGGGCTGGTGACGTGAGCAACTCACCTCGTCAGGTCAGCGTACTTGGGTCTACCGGTTCCATTGGGGTCAGCACGCTGGACGTGATCGCCAGGCATCCTGCTGAATTTTCGGTCTATGCGCTGGCGGCTAATCGTTCTGTGGATGCCATGCTGGCACAGTGTTTACAACATCAGCCTCAGTTTGCGGTGATGATGGACGAATCCTCGGCCCACTTGCTGGAAGAAAAATTGCCTGCGGAATGTCAAACCCAGGTGCTTCAGGGTGAAGAAGGGCTCACCCGGGTGGTAACGGCTCCCGAGGTCGATAGTGTGAT